>JBNKKB010000053.1:0-72681 GCA_050291605.1 Desulfobacteraceae bacterium
TTCCTTTCTATGGAGAAAAAAAATCAACCTATCCCGAATATCTCATGAAAATTTTCGAGAGGTCTTTTAAAAACGATCTCAAAAAAAGTTTTTTGGCCCAATCTCTGTGTTGGACCCTCGCTTCAAGTCCTCGACATACCAAAGTATGCCTGCGGGTTGAACCTCGGCTCCGCCTTGATCTTGAATCAAAATTCATTTTTTGAGATGGCTTCTTGGTAAAAGTCTATTGGGCATCCCGAAGGACACAATAGTCTTCGTAGCACTCCTTTTCTTCTTCGCCATAGGCTTGCAGTCGCAGCATGAGTTCATCATAGTCGACTTGGTGGCCATCAAATTCCGGACCGTCCACACATGCAAATCGAGTTTTACCGCCCACACTGACGCGACAGCCGCCGCACATGCCGGTGCCATCCACCATAATCGGATTGAGACTGACCAGGGTCGGCACTTGATAATCTTTGGTCATTTTGGAAACAAATTTCATCATGGGCACCGGACCGATAGCCACCACCTGGCTGACCTTTTCCTGGTCTAAAACCGTTTTTAGGACTTCAGTGACAAAGCCTTTAATGCCATAGGAACCATCATCGGTGCAGATATGCAGCGTGTTTGAAGCTTCCGCCATTTGCCGTTCCATGATTAACAACTCTTTGCTGCGCGACCCCACGATGGCGATGACGTTGTTGCCCATCTGTTTCAGGGCCCGCGCAATGGGATGCAAGACGGCAATGCCGGTACCGCCGCCCACGCAAACGACGGTTCCCAATTTCTCCAGGTGGGTGGGCTTTCCCAGTGGTCCGATGACATCCTGGTAATGATCGCCAACTTTCAGATCCCGGAACAGGGCGGTGGACTTGCCCACCACCATGTAGATAATCGTGATGGTCCCTTTTTGAGGATCGGTGTCGGCCATGGTCAGCGGTATGCGTTCGCCGGTTTCGTTGGCCCTTAAGATAACGAACTGCCCGGGTTTGGCCTTGCGGGCGATCAAGGGCGCCTCGATTTCGTTCAAAATGACAGTGCCTTCCGCCATTTCCTCTCGTTTGAGAATGGTAAACATGTCCTTGCCTCCTAATCGTGTTTGATATTGTGCATTTTCTGCGGAGCCGTCCGCCCCGACGTAAACATTTGATGTTTTTTTGGATTGTATCGCTCCAGGTGAGCTGGAATGAACAAGTAATGGTCCCAAGGATCCATTACATTGTGCAGCTGGGGGGCCCGTGCAATGATAATCCAGATTGTCCGCGGCAGCAGGATCTGTTGCATTTTAATATTAAATTATCGACCTGAAGTCAATTCAAAGGCGTGCCGATGGTTGAGCAGAAGTTATCTGCCAACACCATTGCCGGTTTTTATCAGATCCGTTGGCAGATAGAACTGTTTTTCAATGAATCAAACAGCGCCTGAAAATACAGTGTTTTACGGCACAGTCCATGCACCAACCACAAATGCCCCATGGAGAGAATTCCTATCCCGGTAGCGGTTTTCAATGACCAACGCTTGTTTAGGGGTTGCCTTCTTCGGAAAATGGATTGCCGTACGAACATGCCCTTGCATACCCACCAGCTTTACCAACTCGTCGGGTGATCGAAAATATGCCTTTCCAAATACCGAAGCCGGATCCGCTTGTGCCTCCAGGCGACGTTTCTCAGCCCACGGGCTCAAACTGTTCAGGGTTGCCAGAACCAGGCACCCCCCGTTTCGCGTGACCCGCAGCAGCTCACCAACAGCCGCAGACGCGTCGGCAACAAATTCCAGTGCATTGATGCTGACCGTTTTATCAAAGCGGCCGTCCGCAAAGGGCAGGGCGCTCATGTCGGCCACGGTCGGGGCCATGTCGGCAAGAGGCTGTTTTTGAACGGCAACCCTGAGCATGGGCAGCGACAGATCGATGCCGGTAACGCGTGCGCCTGCCTGGCGATAGGTGTTTGTAAAGATACCGGTACCGCAGCCGACATCCAATATGCGATCATGGGGACTGGGCGCAAGTAGTTCCATGATATGGTCCTGCTCAATGGACTGGATCAGTTGCCCCAATGGCGTTTTAAACCATTGTTCATATTTGCACGGCCACTTATCAAAAAGCTGTTCCGGCATCTTTTAAACTCCATTTGTTTGCACAGCTTACATGCTCGGAAGCGATCTGGACCCGTCGCAGGCTGCCGGGCGGCGTATTTCCCGACGCAGGTGCTCTATACGGCAGGTGAAGGGTCGGCAGCGAGATCTTCAAATCGATTCAATTCAACATTTTTGCGGGAATGGCGTGGATCGAAAATGCGTCCGTTCATAGCAATGTAGATGCCTGGATTGAGTAATTGTGAAGCGATTACGGCACAGCCCATATTAAAAACGGCATCACTTTCATGAAATCGGGCTGGATACATAGAACCGGTTAAGACAATGGTCTTGCCTTTAACGGTGCTCAGGGTTTTGGCTGTAGCAAGCATGGTGTCCGTGCCGTGTGTGACAATGATATGCTTTTCAGGAGCGCCGATCACTGCATTGCGGATGATTAAGCGGTCCTGGTCATTCAGATCAAGGCTGTCTTGGCGAAGAACCGATTGCACTTGATAATCAACTACTACATTGGCCCGTTCCAGGAGTCCGCCGGCTTGGGGATCTCCCACCTCATATCGGCTTTTTTGATCAAAATAGATTTTGTCGATGGTGCCCCCGGTGGTAATGATTCTTAATTTCATGTGTTACTTCCTTGATCCTAATGTCTGGTACTAAGTTAAATGAAAAGCAGCGGTAAATGTATAGACATAAATGAGTCGAACGATGGTTAAAAACACCACCGTCAAAAATATAGGTCGGATGAATCCGGCCCCTTTGCGAATGGCCATACCGGATCCCATCCTGGCGCCGATCACCTGTCCGGTCGCCATGCAAAATCCAGCACTGTACAATACGTTGCCGCTGCTGATAAATACAATTAGCGCAATCAGGTTGCTGGTGAAATTCATAATCCGTGTCGTGCCTGCCGCATGCGTTATATCGTATCCAAGAAGAATCATCAATGCAGCAGTCCAGAATGAACCGGTTCCCGGTCCAAAAAAACCGTCATAAAACCCGAACAGCAGGCCGAATAAAATAAAGAACAGGTTTTTGGGCATCAATCCATGACGTGGTGTAAAACCCAGTTGCGGGCTAAAGAGGGTATATACAAAAACGATGGCCAGAAGAATGGGAATGATCGGCTTTAAGAAACCCGGGTTAAGCTGTTGAATCACCCAGGCGCCGATCATCGCGCCGATCAGGGTAAACAAGATACCTGCAAAGGATTTTTTTAGGTCTGCTTTTCCCTTGTGGATATAGTTGGCCGAAGATGCGAAGGTGCCGAAGGTGCCTTGTAACTTATTGGTTCCCAACGCCAATTGGGGTGGCAGACCGGCCGAAAGCAGCACAGGGAGCGAAATCAAACCACCACCACCGGCAACGGCATCTACAAATCCCGATAGAAGTCCCCCTGCAAAAAGAAACACAAAAAGTAAAGGCGAAAACTCCACCGTTGATATCCCATAAAGCCGCTAAGGGTTCGGTTGGAAATGCCGCCACCATTGGATGGCGAATCGTTTGGCCATATCGGATGCGTTGGTCAGATAAACACCAAGGAGTACCATCGCGCCGCCGGCCAACAAAGATAGGGCCAATGGCTCATCCAGTATCAAAAATGCGAAGAGGACCGCACTCATCGGTACAATATTGATAAAGACGCTGGCCCGCATCGGCCCAATTCGTTCAATTCCTTGGTAGTACCAAAAAAATCCGAGAACCGTTCCGAACAATCCCAAGTAGAAAAGGCAAGACCAGTCCCGAAGTGTATAGGCAACAATTTCTTCAGCCAGACCATAGTAGAGCGCGGGAACCAGCAATAGACCGGCGCCCACGATGGCAGAGTAAGTTACTGCCGCCAGGGCAGATAAGCTTTGCATGGCGACTTTCCCAATGAGGGAATAGGCCACCCAACTGAACACACATCCAAAAATCAATAGCTCCCCGGTACCCATGGTATATGCGGCCATATGCGTAAATTGACCATTGGATATGACAATCATTGCTCCGGCCACTGAGATGCATATGCCCGCGCCTTTGATCCAGTTCAACGCTTCTTTGAATATCAGAGCCGACAAGAGACTTATAAGAATGGGATTGGTGGCAATGATAAGGGATGCCTTGCCGGCCTCGATGAAACGGAGTCCTGAGAAGAATAAAATGTTATAGGCAAACACTCCGGTCAGACCCAGTAGCAGGACGGGCAGCATCTGTTTTTTGGAAAGGGCCGGAAGACGGCCCTCTCTTTTAACAATTAGAATACATAGGCACAATGCGGCGATGCTGAAACGCAAAAAAGATGCATTCACGGGATGGACGCTTGGGGAAATCATCTTTCCGGCTATGAAGGTGCCGCCCCAGAAAACGGCAGTCAAAATTAGTTGGACAAATATCAAGACATTTTTCCTGAAGAAAGCAATCTCTCCCGTGGTATTTTAGGGTGCCTTCAATATCTTAAGACGAGCCTAGACCTGCTGCAGACCCACCACAAAAAGAAGCCCTGAGGTGTTGGTGTTTCTTCTCCTTCATGTCTAGTGCAGTATTTGGCTGAGGAAAAGCTTGGTCCGGTCGTTTTGGGGATTGTCGAAAAATTGATCCGGTGCGTTCTGTTCTACAATTTGACCTGCATCCATAAAAAGCACGCGGTGGGCAACGCTTTTGGCAAAACCCATTTCATGGGTGACCACCAGCATGGTCATCCCTTCTCTTGCCAATTCGATCATGACATCCAGAACCTCTTTGATCATCTCGGGGTCCAGCGCCGATGTGGGTTCGTCAAAAAGCATGACGTTGGGCGCCATGCACAAACTGCGCGCTATGGCCACCCGCTGTTGTTGACCGCCGGAGAGCTGTCCGGGAAATTTTTTGGCTTGCTCGGCAATCTGGACTTTTTCCAGATAGTGCATGGCTGCCTCTTCAGCTTCTCGCTTGGGGGTCTTGCGTACCCAAATGGGGCCTAAGGTTAAATTCTCAAGGATGGTTAAATGCGGAAAGAGATTGAAGTGCTGGAACACCATGCCCACTTCCGCGCGAATCTTTTCGATATTTTTCAGATCATTGGTCAATTCAACGCCATCGACGATAATATCTCCGCGCTGATGTTCTTCCAAGCGGTTGATGCAGCGGATCAAGGTGGACTTGCCCGAACCCGAAGGGCCGCAGATGACGATTCGTTCCTTACGTTTGACTTCCAGATTGATGTCTTGAAGCACATGGAACTCACCATACCATTTGTGCATATTGACGATCTGGATAATGGCGTCATTGCTCTCCAGCTCTTTATCGACGGGTGTCGCTATTTCGTTCATGTGTCCTGTCCTTGATTGGGTCCCACTATATTAGTGCCCCGTATCTAAGTCGCGCTCAATCCTTCTGCTGAAATTACTCAAGTAAAAACAACAGACAAAATAGACCAAGGCGATAAAAATATACGCTTCAGCTGAAAAACCCATCCAGCGGGGATCCTGCAAAGTGCTCTGGGTGGTTTTTAGCAGATCGTACAACGCAATGATCACCACCAGGGAGGTGTCTTTGAAGGCTGAAATCAAAATGCTGACGGAAGGCGGAATGACGATTTTCAGGGCCTGGGGCAAGATGATCAACCGCATGGTCTGAAAGTAGTTGAGCCCTAAAGAATCGGCCGCCTCATACTGCCCCTTGCTCATACCTTGTAACCCGCCCCGCACCACTTCAGCGATATAGGCGGCGGTAAATAGAATAATGGCGACCTGGGCGCGCAATATACTATTGATGGTCACCCCTTCGGGCAGAAAGAGCGGGAAAACCACTGAAGACATAAAGAGCAGGCTGATCAGCGGGACACCGCGTATCAACTCAATGTACACGATACACAGCGACTTGATGGCCGGCATCTTGGACTGTCGCCCCAGGGCCAAGGCAATGCCCAGTGGATAGGCCGCCGTAAGTCCGAAAACCGATAGAAGCAATGTCAGCGGGAGGCCGCCCCATTGGGTGCTTTCCACCGATGCCAAACCCAGGATGCCGCCTTTGAGCAACACACCCATGGTGACCAGCCCTGCCAGCCAGATGTAGGCTAGGGTTTTGGACCAGAACCGGCGGTATTGGCTGATGACCAGCAGCCCCACCAACAGGACGATGGCAAGGCCGGGGCGCCATTGCAGTTCATAAGGATAAAAGCCGAACAGGACGAACCGTATGTTGGCGGTAACGACCGACCAGCAGGCACCGTTCGCGGCCTGGCACTCTTTTCCGGTTGAAAACCACAGGCTGTCGATAAATGCCCAACGGACAAATGGAATGATGGAATTCCACAAAATAATCAGCGTGATGATGGTCAGCAGGGAATTGTACCACGAATTGAAAAGATTGGCCTTGATCCAGCCCACCACACCAATACTGGTTACAGGAGGCCTGATTTCGGATAGGGTTGCGCTATCTATAGTCGATGCATCCGTCATAATCTAATGGTCAGCTTCTGGTTTGCCACTTGTAGCGCCGTGCTTTTCCGTACCGAGAGCAACATCTGTGAAACCTGTCGGCGCGTTTATCTTTCAACGAGCTTCATCTTTTTATTATACCAGTTCATAAAAGCTGAAGTGCTCAAGCTGAAGATCAGGTATACGGCCATGATGAGCATGACGCCCTCAATGGCCTGTCCGGTCTGGTTGATCGTAGTGCCCGCCACCGAGACAAAATCGGGATAGCCAATGGCCACCGCCAGAGAACTGTTTTTGGTCAAGTTCAACATCTGGCTGGTCAGCGGGGGAATAATGACCCGCAGGGCTTGGGGCAGGATAACCAGGTTGAGGATCTGGCCCGGTTTTAATCCAATCGCCTTGGCCGCTTCGGTCTGTCCTTTGCTCACCGCCTGGATGCCGGCACGCACCACTTCAGCCACAAAGGCGGCTGTATAAAGCACCAAGCCCAACAGCAAGGCTGTAAACTCAGGGCTGACGCTCATCCCTCCACGAAAGTTAAACCCGACTAGCTCGGGAACACTCATTTGTGTGGGCGCGCCACCCAGCGCCCACGTTATCAGCGGCAATCCGATCAGAATGGCCATGCCGACGCGAGCTACAGGAAAATGCCGGCCGGTTTGGGCCTGTCGATTTCGGGCCCATTTTTTCAAGACGATAATGATGGCCACTGCGGCGAAAAGCGCAAGCGCCATATACCCATAAACCGGGTGCGCAGCCGGTACAGTTAATATTAAGCCTCGGTTGCACAGGAACACCCCCTCGAAGGGATTGAGGGCCTGGCGAGGGGAGGGCAGCATCTCGTAAAAAAAAGCATACCAGAAAAACAATTGCAGCAATACCGGTACATCTTGAAAGACCTCAATATAGATGGCGGCGATCTTTGAGACCAGCCAGTTGGTGGACAGGCGGGCCACACCGAGTATCGTTCCCAGCAGAACAGTAAGCACAATCCCGATGAATGATACCAACAGGGTGTTTATGGCACCCACCACCAAGGCGCGACCATAGGTATCGGCAGCAGAATAGGAGATCAGGGACTCACCGATTTCAAAAGAGGCCTCTTTTTGGATGAAACCAAACCCTGTGGCGATGGATTGGCGTTCGAGATTGGAAAGGGTATTGGAAATCAGATAATAGCTCAACAGGGCGAACAGCCCCAGAGTGATCACCTGGTAAATCAGCGCACGCTTGTCAGGATCGTACCAGAAAGATAGCTTTTCTGATTGCGGCATAAGGATCGGTCTGGCTACTTACAGGTTCATCGCTAAAGGTACCTGGCATGCGATGCCAGATTCAATGGACGACGCTGGTACCGAAGCCCCAAATGGGTCACTGTATCAAAGCCGGCCGGTGTGCAGGCAAGCCTGCGCGGTCACGGGCCCAAAGCATCCATTCACGGGTTGCGGTGCATTTGGCCGAAACACCCGGAGTGGACCAAGCCCCTTACCGGAAAGCAAGGAGCTTGGATCCCTAAAAGGAAACAACGTCTTGAACTGCCGCTGCCATCAGCACACAGGCTTCTGTCACGCGACAATCTAACGTCTATTTAAACGGTGGCGTATACATGAGGCCGCCATTGGTCCACAGTGCATTGAGGCCGCGTTCAAGTTTAAGCGGGGTATTTTTGCCCACGTTGCGTTCAAACACTTCGCCGTAATTGCCGACCATCTTAACAATTTTATAGGCCCATTTTTCATCCAGCCCCAGGGATTTACCGTTGCCCTTGCTGACACCCAGGAACCTTTGGATTTTAGGATCTTTGCTCTTGAGCATTTGATCAACGTTTTTTGAAGTGATGCCCAAAAATTCAGCTTCGATCAATGCCATGGTGGCAAAGTTGACAATGTCATACCACTGGTCATCGCCATGACGAACAGCCGGACCCAGAGGCTCGCGAGAGATGATTTCCGGAAGGATCATATGATCGTCCGGATTGGGGGCGATGGCACGGGTGCCCGCCAGTTGGGAAGCATCGGATGTCAGACAGTCGCAGCGACCGGCGAAGTAGGCCTTGGCCAGTTCAGGCGTGCTTTCAATCACCACCGGTTTCATCTTCATGTTGTTGGCCCTAAAATAATCAGCGGCATTGAGCTCCGTGGTGGTACCTGGAAGTACACATACCGTGGCGCCATCCAGTTCCTTGGCACTTTTAACTCCCAATTTCTTGGGAATCAGAAAACCTTGCCCATCGTAGTAATTGGTTTGGACAAAATTCAGACCCAGGGCGGTCTCGCGGGTCAACGTCCTTGTGGCGTTACGGGTCAATACATCGATTTCACCGGATTGCAGAGCGGTGAAGCGGGTTTTGGCCGTCAGCGGAACCCATTTGATCTTGGTGGGTGATCCAAATACCGCCACGGATACGGCCCGGGCCGTGTCCACATCCAGACCCCGCCATACGCCTTTTTCATCGGGTTTGGAAAAACCAAACAGACCTTCATTGACACCCACAGAGATGAATCCCTTTGCTTTTACATCCTGTAACGTTCCTGCAACAGCGCAGGCGATGGAAAATGTGACTAAAATGGCTGTTACAATGCTGATTTTTAAAGCTCTCATCTGTTTCCCCCTCAATTGCAGATTAATTGCCTGCACGCAGGCTTTCAACAAAGCCCTGTGCGTCTCCAGTTTCTCCTCATATTATCAGCGCGTTTTGATTGAGATGACGCGCCCATCCGGCTAAGAAAGTATGGTGGTTTAGTACCAGGCTTATGCAATTTTCGCAAGTGAATTCATTCGGTTGTTGTGTTGTTATACAGCCAATGGTAGTAGATTTTTAAAAGATGCGTACCCAAAGTTTTATAACGTTAGATCAGGTCACCGTTCGTCTGGGCGGCGCCTGGCCGCTGCACAAAGTGAGCTGGGAGATGCGCTGCGGTGAAAACTGGGTGATATGGGGTGCCAATGGCGCCGGCAAGACTACCCTGGCGAAAGCACTGCTGGGTGAAGCCCAGGTGGTCCAGGGAAAGATTCAGCGTCACTACCAAAAAGCGGCGCCTGTTCGGGAAGGGCAGATCGACATGGCCTTCGTATCTGCCGATCAGCAGTTCGATTTATTCCGTCGCGAGCTGATGCTGGAGCAGATGCGACACTTCAGCGGTCAAATCAACGATGTCACCCGTGCCGCCGCAGTGTGGACCACCCTACCTGATTTTGACAATGATTGTGCAAAATTACTGCGTGTGGAATCCCTGTTGGCCAAGCCCCTGCATGCGCTTTCCGCCGGTGAAATGCGCCGTTTGCTGATCGGCAGTGCATTAATGCAAGATCCGCGTTTGTTGATTTTAGATGAACCCTTTAACGGATTGGATGCCGACACCCGCGATGAACTGATGCCTATCTTGAATCAACTGGCGGGTACCGGGACGCAGATGGTGCTGATCACCCATCGGCCCGCAGAAATCCCAAAGGCCTTCACCCACCTGCTGCATCTTGACCAAGGTCGGGCCGTTTGGCGCGGTACCATGGATCAATTTACACCCAGTTTCGAGACAAGCCCGGCGGATGCCGACAGGCCGCTTGCCGTGTCGAATCGCCGGCAGTCTCAGCGCGGCGCACCGATCATCGAAATGCGCGGTGTCAACGTGGCTTATGGTGAGGAAAAAGTGCTGTCCGATATTCGCTGGACGGTGCACCGCGGAGAAAATTGGGCGCTTGTCGGCCCCAACGGCGCAGGCAAATCCACTTTGTTAAAACTTATTACCGGAGACAATCTGCAGGGGTATGCCAATGATTTGATCCTCTTCGGCCGTCCCAAAGGCAGTGGTGAATCGGTTTGGGATATTAAACAGCAGATCGGCTATGTGGCGGATGATTTGCAAATACGGTATCAAAAGAAGATGAAGGGTTTCGACGTGGTATGCTCCGGTTTCTTCGATTCGGTCGGTCTGTATCGGCATTGCACCCCTGGGCAGAAAGCGGCGGCCCGGCAATGGTTTGAGCGCACGGGTATCGTACAGTTGGCATCGCGACTCTTTTGCAGACTTTCGTTCGGACAACAACGCATGTTGCTTATCGTGCGGGCCATGGTCAAAAAACCCCCCTTGCTTATCCTGGACGAGCCGTGCAATGGATTGGATGTGGCCCACCGGCGACAGTTGCTCGATATCCTGGACGTCATCGGTTCCAGTGGACATACCAACTTGCTTTATGTGAGCCACCGTCCGGATGAGATGCCTTGTTGCATCACCCACAGGTTTCATTTGAGCGAGGGCAGGCAGGTTGCGAAGATATGATACAGAAAGGCCCCTGGTTTTTTTTACTAGATTGCGTTATTGTGATGCGCGGTATCCGAGCCCTTCAAATAAACAATTGGATGGGGACGCCTGTTTGAATCCGTTTACAAGGAGCCTGCCATGGACTTTGAAACCCTTATCGTCGACCATGCGGAGGGCATTGCAACCATTCAATTCAACCGCCCTCAAACACTCAACGCCATGAACGCCCAACTCTGGGTCGATTTGAAGCGTGCCTTAGACACAGCCACCGCCGCCCAGGAGATCAAAGCCATCATCATCACCGGTAAGGGTCGAGCCTTTTCATCGGGTGCCGATCTGAAAGAATCCAAAGACCGCACCTTATCCGCTTACCGCCGCTATTTGGAATCGCTTCAATCCATTTCTCGACAACTCATTCATCTTGAGAAACCGCTTATCGCAGCCATCAATGGTTATGCGCTGGGATCAGGCTATGAGCTGGCCTTGGCTTGTGATTTGCGCATCGCGGCGGAGGATGCCTTGATCGGTTCGCCCGAGGTCAAAGTCAACTCTTCGGTCACAGGGGGAGCCCTGCGTCTGTTACAGGATTTGGTCGGTCCCGCCAAGGCCAAGGAGCTCTTATTTACCGGAGAAAATGTAACCGGAAAGGAAGCCGAGCGGATTGGGTTGGTGAACAAGGCCGTGCCTGCCGGCCAATTGCTGGATGAAGCCCGATCCTGGGCCAAAAAAATTGCAGCCAATTCCGGCTTCTCTATTAAAATGATCAAAAAAGGCTTGCACATGGCCCAGGGTGAAGCCAGTCTGGATGCGATCATGGATTTTGAGATAGAGGCCTGTTTGGCCTGTGTCGCGACCCGTGAGCGCCAGGCATCCCTGCAAGCGTTTGAAAATCGCAAAAAAAGCAAATAAGCGGGCGAGGCCATTGGCGAATATGAAAACCCAAAGGTGAATGACCATGTCTCTTGAGCAAGTCTTCAACGCCGAATCGGTAGCTGTGGTGGGCGCTTCAAGAAATGAAACCAAACGCGGGTATCAGTCCATTCGCACGCTTCTTGAGGGAAACTATGAGGGGCGCATCTATCCGGTCAATCCCAAAGAGAAGCGTATTTTGGGATTGCGATGCTACCAAACCATTTCTGAAATAGAAGATGCGGTGGACCTTGCCCTCATTGCAACACCATCGAAGACGGTGCCTGGTGTACTGGAGGATTGCGGCCGCAAAAAGATCAGCGGTGCCGTGATATTGGCCGGTGGTTTTGGTGAAACCGGCAGGGATGGCAAAAAACTTGAAGATGAAATTGTTCGCGTGGCCCGCAAAAACGGCATTCGACTCATCGGTCCGAATACCTCGGGGATGATGAATTTAAACAACAATATGAACCTGGTGGGCATCCAGGATGCGCCCAAAGGCGATATCGCCCTGTTGTCCCAGAGCGGGAATATGGCTTTGTCTTTGATCACCGAGGCCAAGCTAAAGGGCAACAAGGGGTTTTCCTATTATGTCGGTGTGGGCAACGAAGCAGACATCCGCTTTCACGAATACCTGGAATTTTTCAGGCAAGACCCCAATACCCGTGCTGTATTGATGTACGTCGAAGGGATGCGCAACGGGCGCAAGTTTTTGCAGCAAGCTTATAAGACCACCATCGAAAAGCCGGTGATTCTGCTTAAAAGCGGACGCTCCGCTACGGGTAAACGCTCGGCTGGATCGCACACCGGTGCGCTGGCGGGTATCTCAAAAGTGGCGCAATCCGCCTTTGAGCGCGCAGGCATTGTGGTGATCGAAAATTCCGACGAACTGTTTTCGGCTGCCGAAGCTTTGTCCAGCCTGCCGCCCATCAAAAACAACAAAGTCGCCATTCTGGCCGACGGCGGAGGCCATGCCACCATTGCGGCGGATGTGTTGACCGATCTGGGCCTTGAAATTCCGGAACTGAGTGAAACCACTCAGAAGAAACTGCGCGAAATTCTTCCCAATGCCGCATCGGTTCCCAATCCGGTCGACGTGGCCGGCGGCACCGACGCCGATCCGACCATTTTTGCCGATTGTGTTCAAATCATACTCAATGACCATGAAGTGGGCGGCCTGTTATTGGTGGGCCTGTTCGGCGGTTACGGTATCCGGTTTGATCAGAGCCTGTCGTTGGCCGAAGAAGATGCCGCCCATCGCATGGGTAAAATGGTTCACAAAAAGCGTAAACCCATTATCGTACACAGCCTATTTGCTTCAGCCCATTCGCATCCCCTAGAGCTTTTGCGCTACTACAACATTCCGGTTTACGACTCTGTGGAGGTGGCCTGCAAATGCATGGGCGTGCTAGCCCAATACGGCACCTACATCAACTCATATCACGCTAAGACCAATTTTGTTTTCGACTGGGGCGCAAAAGCCAAACCTGCCGGCAAGGCCATTATTCAGCAAGCCCTGGCCGAATCGCGCTGTCACCTTCTGGAACATGAGGCCAAACAACTGCTCAAACTCCATAACGTTCCCGCCCAACAGGAAACATTGGCCCGGACCGCTGATGAGGCCGTTGATATCGCCCTCAGCTTGGGCACTGAAGTCGTATTGAAAATTGTCTCTCCCGATATTCTCCATAAAAGCGATGCCGGCGGTGTAAAGATTCGCCTGAAAGGCGAAAAGCCGGTGCGCCAGGCGTTTACCGATATCATGGCCCATGCAAAAAAGTATAAACCCGATGCGGATATCCGCGGCGTGTTGGTGGCCCCCATGGCCCGCGAAGGCATTGAGGTGATTATCGGAACCAAGTTGGACGATCAGTTCGGGCCGGTGATTATGTACGGTCTGGGTGGGATAATGGTCGAAATTCTTAAAGATGTCTCATTTCGCGTGTTGCCCATCTCCTACAATTCGGCCAAGTCATTAACCCGGGAAACCAATGCCTCTACGCTGTTGAAAGGATTTCGCGGCGTTCCACCCTGCGACCAGAAAGCACTGCGTCGATTGTTGCTAAAATGTTCCGAAGTCATTGAATCCTACCCGGAGATAATTGAAATGGATCTCAATCCCGTGATTGTGCATGAAAAGGGATTGAGCATTGTCGATGCCCGCATCATTCTAAAGCAAGAACCCTGTCAAATATGATATATCCACAGCATGCAAGTAAAAGACAATCCAGAAATAAAAAGCCGTCGATCTGAATTCTGGAGGGGCGTCCGCGACTCACTGCCCTTGGTCATCGGGGCAGTGCCCTTTGGTATCATTTTCGGCACCCTCTCCGGTAATGCGGGACTGTCAGCCGCAGGCACCATGGGTATGTCCCTTTTTGTCTTTGCCGGATCCGCCCAGTTTATCGCCATGGGGCTTGTGGGTGCAGGTACGGTCTGGCCCATTATCGTGTTGACGACATTCGTGGTGAACTTTCGGCATTTGCTTTATACGGCCACGCTGTTGCTTCATTTAAAGCGATTGCCACGTATCTGGCAGGTTATTTTGGCTTTCGGCTTGACCGATGAGACCTTTGCTGTCGCCGTGCGGCGGTGGGATGAACCCGATGCACATCCTTACAAGCACTGGTACCAATTGGGCTCCATGGTATTTATGTATACCAACTGGAATATCTGCACCCTGGTCGGGTTGCTTGCCGGTCGGGTCATGAGTGATATCGGCGGCTGGGGGCTCGATTTTGCCATGGTGGCTGCTTTTATCGGTATGGTGCTGCCGTATTTAAAGGATAGGCCCAGTTATGCTTGCGTACTGGTGTCGGGTGTCAGCGCCATACTTCTATATGGCTTGCCGCACAAGCTGGGCCTTATGGCGTCCGCGGTTCTGGGCATTGCTGCGGGGGTGATCATCGATACCCAAATGGGTCGACATAAGGTGTCCGAAGCGCCCAAAGCCGGAGGCGGTTGATATGGAGACATTATATCTCGTTGCAGGGATGGCCGGCGTCACATTTTCAATCCGCTATGTGCTGTTGCCGTTGTCCGGCCGGATCCAGTTTTCGGACAGCATGCAGCGGGCTCTGAGATACGTCCCGCCTGCGGTGCTCACCGCCATCATCGTGCCGGCGGCCCTGATCCCGGATGGCCGGACACTGCAATTGACCTGGACCAATCCATACCTGGTGGGTGCTGTGTTAACGGTATTGATCGGTTGGTTTGGCAAACACATGCTTCTCACCATTGTGGGTGGAATGGTAGGCTTTGCCCTATGGCAGGGTCTGTTGAGCATCTTGTAGACGCTGCTTAGCTGCGAAATTACAAAGATTGGGAAATGACCCGCCTTACGATAGTGTCGCGACCTGAATCGCAATGCATCATTCAGCAAGATTCGGGTGGTCATCTTTGGTTTATGTCATTACAATGATGGCAAGCGAATATCGAGGTGACCTTATGTATACGACTGATCACTCGCAGCAGTCAGCGGATTTTTACAGGATTGAAAAAGCGATTCAATTCATCGCGGACAATTTCAAATCCCAGCCCAGACTTGAACAAATTGCCCAAAGCGTATGTTTGAGCCGGTTCCATTTTAATCGCTTGTTTAAACGTTGGGCCGGCATAAGTCCCATCCAATTCATGCAATACATGACTCTGGATTACACAAAGCAGCAATTGATCGCATCCAAAAACCTTCTTGAAACTTCCTATAAGAGCGGGCTCTCCGGACCCAGCCGACTGCATGACCTGTTTGTCACTTTCGAAGGGATGACGCCTGGGGAATTTAAAAAACACGGGGCGGGATTGCATATATCGTATGGGTTTTCAGAAACTCCTTTCGGGGAATGCTTGGTCGCAAAGACCCAACGCGGTATCTGTTATCTGGGGTTTGTGGCGCAGGGTAAACAAACCGAAACCCTTGACCAGTTATTCAAGACATGGCCCGGTTCACAGTTTGCTGAAAATTTCGCAGAAGCAAATGCCATTGTGAAGCACATATTCAATTTAGACCGCCAAAAGCGTGCACGTCAGTTCAACCTGCAGCTTAAAGGCACCAATTTTCAGATCAATGTTTGGCGGGCATTGTTGAACATTCCCCAAGGTCATGTGGTCAGCTACCAGGACATTGCGACCTACATCGGCCATCCAAACGCCTTTCGTGCGGTCGCCAATGCGGTCGCCATCAATCCGGTGGCCTATTTGATTCCCTGCCATCGCGTGATTGCCAAATCCGGAAAAATAGATCGATATCGGTGGGGAGCTGAAAGAAAGAAAGCGCTCATCGGATGGGAAGCGGCAAGAAAGACATAACCCCACCTGAGACCATGCGATGCAGGCCCAGTACACTGTTAATCTAGGATAGGTTGAGCGCAGCGAAGCCACAACTTAAAACTTAACACTTAAAACTTTAAACTCTGGGGTAATGAGAAGTCCGAATAGAGAGGTTTGGCTATGGTTCCTCCGCAAATAAGTCTCCCCCAAGCACCTATATCCCCAGGTAGGCTTTGCGCACCGCTTCGTTGGCCAGCAGATTGGGTGCGCTGTCCGCCAAGGTGATGCGGCCGTTTTCCATGACATAGCCGCGGTGTGCCACCTTCAGCGCCAGGTTGGCGTTTTGTTCCACCAGGAAAATGGTGGTGTTGTTCTCTGTATTGATTTTTTTTATGATTTCAAAGATGCGCTTGACCACCAGGGGAGCCAGCCCCAGAGAGGGCTCATCCAGGAGCAGCAGGCGCGGGCGTGCCATCAACGCCCTGGAGATGGCCAGCATCTGTTGCTCACCGCCGCTGAGGGTGCCCCCGGCTTGATGCCGGCGCTCCGCCAATATGGGGAACAGTTCAAAAACGTATTCCAGGTCCTTGGCGATCTTTGAGGTGTCCTTGCGTAAAAAAGCTCCCATATCGAGGTTCTCCACTACCGACAAATACGGGAAGATGCGACGCCCTTCGGGCACCTGGCAGATGCCCTGGGCCACAATTTCGTTGGCTTTCATCCGATAGATGGATCGGCCTTCAAACAAGACCTCTCCGCTGCGCGGGGGTACCAGACCGCAGATGGACATCAATGTGGTGCTTTTGCCGGCGCCGTTGGCACCAATCAGGGTGACGATTTCCCCATTTTCAATCTCAAGGGTAACGCCTTTGAGAGCTTGGATATTGCCGTAATAGGTATGAATATCGTTCAGCTTAAGCATCAACTTCTTCTCCGAGATAGGCTTTGATGACATCCGGGTTCTGACTCACTTGATCGGGTGTGCCTTCAGCGATTTTACGGCCGTAGTCCACCACATAAATCCGGTCGGACAGGCTCATGACCAATTTCATGTCATGCTCGATGAGCAGAATGGCGATATGCTCTTTGTCCCGCAGACGCACAATCAGTTCATCCAATTCCTTGGTTTCCTGGGCATTCATCCCGGCGGCCGGTTCATCCAGCAGCAGCAGAAATGGTTCCGTCGCCATGGCGCGCGCAATTTCCAGGCGACGCTGAGCGCCGTATGGCAGGTTTTTGGCAAATTCATTGACATGCTGGGCCAGTCCGAATTTTTCCAAAGTCGCATAGCTGTCCCGGATCACCTCTTTTTCTTCTCTGCGGGCTTTTGGGGGGCGCAAGATGGCACCGGGAATACCCGTTTTCATACGGCAGTGTCTGCCGATCATGACATTTTCCAGAACGGTCATGTTTTGAAAAAGCCTGATATTTTGAAACGTGCGGGCCATTCCGAGGGCGGTCACTCTATCCGGTTTCAAGCCGTTGAGACGATGGCGATTGCCTTTTGGGTCGGCCAAATCGATGGTGCCGCCGGTGGGGGGATAGATGCCGGTGATGCAATTGAACAGCGTGGTTTTGCCGGCACCATTGGGTCCAATCAGCGCGACAATTTCCTCTTTTCCAACGGTCAAGTCCAGGGTGTCCAAGGCCCGTAGGCCGCCAAAATCCATGGTCAATTTAGAGACTGCTAATGTCGGCGTTGTCATGCTGGTGGAGTTCCTTGCTATTTTTCAAAACGATAGATTTTGCGCACGTCGGAGATTATCCCGCCGGGACGAAAGACCATCATGAGAACCAGGACGGCCCCAAAGGCGAGCATGCGATATTCGGAAAATGCTCGGAAGTATTCGGGCAGTAGTTTGAGTGCCAATGCCCCTACGATGACCCCTACAATACTGCCCATGCCGCCCAGAACGACACAGCACAGAATAATCACAGACTCCCAGATGGTGAAGCTGGCCGGATTGATAAAGGTGGTTTTAGCGGCAAACATCACGCCGCCCATACCGGCCCAGGTGGCTCCCAGGGCAAAAGCGCTCAGCTTGGTGCGCGTTTTGTTGATGCCCATGGCCTGGCACGCGATCTCATCCTCACGCAAGGCCATCCAAGCCCTGCCGATGCGGGAGTTTTGAAGGCGACGCACCACGAAAATGGTGAACAGCGCCAACAGAATCATCAGGAAGTAAATATAAGTATGGTTTTGATGCAAGGAAAATTCCATGCCGAAAAAGCCGGGGCGGGGGATATTGGCGATGCCGCTGGGACCAAAAGAGAAATCATTCCAGTTTTCAAGCACCAGTCGAATGATTTCGCCAAATCCCAGGGTCACGATGGCCAAATAGTCACCGCGCAGGCGTAGGACCGGAAAACCCAGCAAGATGCCGAAGATAAACGATAGGGCGCCACCGATGGGAAGGCATATCCAGAAATTCAGGCCGAAATGATAATTCAAAAGTGCATACGTGTAAGAGCCCACGGCAAAAAAGGCCACATATCCCAAATCGAGAAGTCCGGCCAGGCCAACCACGATATTCAATCCCAGGGCGACCACCACATAAATCAGTGCCGTTGTCATGATGTCGATTTGATAAAGGGAAAACATAAACGGGTAGGCGACAAAGAAAAGCGCGGCCAGAACAGACGCCGGACGCGAAAAATGCGGATTGGTCAAAAATTTTTGAGACAGGGATAGGGTATCGTCGCTGCTGCTCTCAGCTTTTTGGATACCTGCTTCTTTACGGCGAATAAAATATCGCCATACAAACGAAAGAACGAAGGCACCGATTCCCACCATGTACATTCGGTCCCAGCGCCACTCCACCGTGCGATAGATGGTGTTGACCTGAATCACCATGATCGGAAAGGTCAGGAACATAAACCATACACATACCAACAGTGATTTTTTGAGTTCTTCCCAGCTTATGAGGTTGCCGGCCGGTTCCTTATTCAACATGAGTGCCATTTTCCCCTTGTGTCGACATTTCAGGCCATGAATGCTTAAACCTTGTCGGTCTCTTTGCGCCCCAGAAGACCGGATGGGCGGAAAATCAGAATGAAAACCAGAAACAGAAAGGCAAATACATCTTCGTAGTCACTGGATATATAGCCTGTAAAAAAACTTTCGGACCAGCCCAGCACCAAACTGCCCAATACGGCGCCCGGCATACTTCCAATACCCCCCAGAACGGCCGCCACAAACGCTTTGATGCCGGCTAAAAAACCAATATAGTAGTTGATCTGCCCGATGTGGGAAGCGATCAGGACGCCACCCAATGCAGCGGTGGCTGAACCAATCACAAAGGTCATGGAGATGACACGGTTGACATCCACGCCCACCAGTTGCGCCATCTCTCGATCCTGGCTGGTAGCGCGCATGGCCTTGCCGACCCGGGTGAATTTAATCATTACGGTCAGCGCCACCATCACCAGGGCAGTGATCAGGTATATGAGAATTTCCGAAGAGCGCACGATATGCTCTATGGGCTCCAGAAATTTAAAATCTGGAATAAGGCTTGGAAATGGAAGAAAATCAGATGTTTGTGCGATCAATACATAGTTTTGCAAAAAAAGCGACATGCCGATGGCGCTGATCAGCGCCGAAAGCCGCGGGGCGTTACGAAGCGGCTTGTAGGCGATCTTTTCGATGGTCCAGCCATAGGCCGAGGAGTAAATCACGGCGACGATGGATGCGATCACCAATATGGCCAGGGTATTCCAACCCAGTAAAGTCAGTAGCCCGGCCACGATCAGTCCGGTAAATGCACCAATCATGTAAATTTCACCATGGGCGAAGTTGATCAACTCGATGATGCCGTATACCATGGTGTAGCCCAGTGCAATCAGTGCGTAAATGCTGCCCCGTGTCAGCCCGCCGAGAAACAGCTCGAAAAAGTATTCTAAGTCCATGGTGCGACCGCCTTTATAGATGATGCACGTTGTGCCCGGTTTGTGCTATCGCCAACTGCCGATCTTACCCCCAAAGGGTATCAATCAATAAAAATGGTTTTTTCCTAAAAACCAGGGAACAGGTCCTGGATCGACCTGTTCCCTGTATAACGAAAATTCATATGGGCTATTTTAATTCCACATACTTGCCGTTTTTCACCTGGTACACGGTAAATCCAACACCGATGGCATCGCCGCGCGCATCAAACTTGATGCTGCCCACAGGGGTATCGGCCGCCTTGGTTTGCAGTGCCTTGACAATGGCATCATAATCGGTGGAGCCGGCATTTTTAATGGCTGTTAAAAGCGCAATGGCCGCAGACACGGCATTGTCATAAAATGCACCGGCATCGGCTTTGAATTGGGCTTTGTGTTTGTCATTATACGCTTTAGTCAATGGGTTGCTGCTCACGTCTTTGGGGCCGGTGGCATAAACACCTTCGGCGTATTTTTTTGCCACCTTGATGAAGGTGTCGTCTTTGACGCCGTCGTCGGAGATGAAGATGGTTTTCATTTTCTTTTTGCGCATCAGCGTGACGATCTTGGAGGCTTCGGGGTGGTAGCCACCGAAAATAACCGCTTCGGCCTTGTTTCTTTTGATTTTTTGGACCACTGCCGAATAGTCGACCGCGCCGGGCGTAATGCCTTCATAGAGGACCAGTTCCGCCCGCGGATCTTTTTCCAGGAAAGCTTTGGCAAACTCAGCCAGACCCTTGCCGTAATCGCCTTTGTCGTGCAGGACAGCTATTTTTTTAACCTTCAGCACATCCAGCGCAAAATCCACTTCCAACCGCGCCTGGGCATCGTCCGAGGCGATGGTGCGGAAAAAGTTGGGATAGTCGCCACTTTGGGTCAGTGCTGGATTGGTGGCCGACGGCGACATGACCACTTTTTTGGAATCTTTATAAATACCCAGAGCCGCTTTGGTGGCCCCGCTGCAGATGTGACCCAATACCACCGCCACATCTTCGCCGATCAGTTTGGTCGCGGTGCTGGTGGCCACCTCGGGTTTGCAGACATCATCCTCGATGACCAGTTCAATTTGTTTGCCCAGTACCCCTCCTTTGGCATTCCAATCCGCTACAACCAGCTTGGCGGCATTTACTGTGGGAAGTCCATAAGAGGCCAAGTCGCCGCTATGGGGACCGGCCACACCCATTTTGATGGTATCGGCTGCTGAAACCGGACTGCACAATGCCATCGCCAGAACCAGTACCGCTGCAATAGTGATCACCCGTTTAACATTTCTACAATTCATCATATCCCTCCCTTTTCACCTCTGTTTGTTATAAAAACCGCAGCATGATCCTCTCTCAAGAAAACATGCACCTGATAGTTTTAGCTTGCGGATTTTTAACTCTAATTTGCGATGTGAGTCAAGTACCACCTGCAATCATTGTTTTATAATTATGCTATTGTTCACCTTTGATTGTTGAGCCCGATATTAGAGCACTTGCTTGAGAAACAGTTTGGTGCGGTCCTCACGGGGTTCTTTAAAAAAGTGTTCAGGGGTGCCTTCTTCCACCATTTTACCTTCATCCATAAACAGCACCCGGTCGGCCACCTCACGGGCGAACCCCATCTCATGGGTCACCACGCACATGGTCATGCCTTCACGCGCCAACTGTTTCATTACATCCAGCACTTCGCCGACCATCTCCGGATCCAGGGCAGAGGTGGGTTCATCAAAAAGCATGATCTTCGGATCCATGGCCAGGGCGCGTGCAATGGCCACGCGTTGTTGCTGCCCACCGGAAAGCCGGGAAGGGTACTCATTCGCTTTTTCGGCAATGCCCACCTTGGCCAGCAACGCATTGGCCTTGTTTTCCGCCTCCTGGCGCGGGCGTTTACGTACGACCCGTTGGGCCAAAGCCACATTGCCCAATACGGTGAGGTGCGGGAACAGGTTGAACTGTTGAAACACCATGCCCACTTCGGCGCGGACTTTATTCAGGTCTGTTTTGCGGTGGGCCAGGTCCACCTCTTCAATGTAAATGTGTCCCTCATCGAATGTCTCCAGCCCGTTGATGCATCTCAGGAATGTGGATTTGCCCGAACCCGAAGGTCCAATCACGACAACCACTTCTCCTTTGGCGACTTCAGTCGAAACGCCGTCTACGGCTCGTACGGTGATGCCTCTGCCCGTGAATAATTTTACGACATTTTCCGTTTTGATCATTATTATAAGCCTCGTTACCCCATTGTTGTCGATGCAACGTCAGGGTCAATCGCTCACCGCAAGTTTGCGCTCCAGGTAAAAAACCACCTGAGACAACACGGAGGTGACAATCAAGTACATGGCCGCCACCGTCAGCCACACCTCAAAAGTGGCAAAGGTGGAGGTAATGATCTCCCGGCCGGATTTGGTCAGGTCGGTGATGGCGATGACCGAAACCAGAGAAGAATCCTTGATCAAACTGATGAATTGACCGGCCAGCGGCGGCAAGATGCGTTTAAACGCCTGGGGTAAAATAATGTATTGCATCGATTGCAGCATGCTCATGCCCAGCGAACGAGCGGCTTCCATCTGGCCTTTGGAGATGGACTGAATGCCGGCGCGCACGATTTCGGCCACATAGGCGCCGGCAAAGACCGCCAAGGCCCCCACGCCGGCGACATTGCGGTTGAGATTGAACACCGTACCGATAAAAAAATAGGCGATAAAAATCTGCACCAACAGCGGTGTGCCGCGGATGAACTCCACATAAATGGCCGCCCCGCCGCGCAGTGCCGGGTTGCCGGATGTTCGGCACAAGCCCGCAGCCAATCCGATAAATATGGCCAGCACACTGGCCACCACCGAAATCCACATGGTGGTCCAGAGACCGAACATCAGCGGGCCTAAGCGCCACTCATTGATAAAACCGACGGTATCACCCTGGAAAAGATCTTCTCCTCGGGCGACGTTGAGAAACCCTTTGTCTACCTTGACGGTGATGGTTTCGTTCTTTTCCGATACCAGCTGGACGGCCAGTTTCCCTTTTTGATCCTTGATAGCAGCCACTTTGCCATCGAAGGGGATTTTAACGGCATTTTCACCTTTGTAGGCAAAGTACTGGGGCACCCGATTCCAGCGCCACGCATAATCGATCTTTTTTACCGCTCCTCCAATGCCGGCGGCCAGGGCGACAAGGACGACCGCCAGCACAAGTTTCCAGAAGAGATTTTTTTGAGACGCAGTCCATGTTGCGCCCATTTATTGCAGCTCTTTCATCCAGGTGTCACTGACAAACCATTTTTTATAGATTTTATCATAAGTGCCGTCGTTTTTGACTTGGAAGAGAAAGTTGTTCAACCAATTGACGAAATCGAAATCGCCCTTGCGAATGGCCCATGCCAGGGGCTCATAGGTAAAGGGGGTATCCAGATGGACCAATTTGCCCTGGCCGCGTTGGGAGATGGCCACCGCATTGTAGGGCATATCATAAATAAAGGCGTCGATTTTGCCGTTGACGGCCTCCAGCACACCTTCCTGCTCGGTTTCGTAGGAGATATATTTGGCCCTGGGGATCATGCGTTTGGTGGCCTGCTCACCGGTGGTGCCCAGTTTGGAGCCGACAGTGAATTTGGCGTTGTTTAGATCTTTATATGATTTGACTTTGCCCACCAGCTTCTTGCTCATCAAGAGGGATTGGCCGATGACGATATAGGGCTGGGCAAAATTGATTTTAAGATTACGCTCCTGGGTCAGGGTCATGCCCGACATGAGGATATCGAATTTTTTGGTCAGCAGGGCCGGGATGATGCCGTCCCAGGCCGTGGAGACCAGTTCCAGCTTCACCCCCATGGCTTTGGCCATGCGTTTGGCCATGTCCACATCGAATCCGATGATTTCACCCTTCTGGTTGGTCAGTTCGAAAGGCATGTACCCGGGTTCCATGCCCACGCGCAAGGTGCCGCGTTTTTGAATGTCATCCAGCGCGCCGGCGGATGCCAGATTGAAGATCATGCCCACCAGTGCAAATGTCGCCATTAAAACTAAAAACCCTCTTTTCATGGAAGCCTCCTTTTCCAGTTTATATAAAAAAAAAGACCGGAAACCCGGTCTTGGCTTGTGTCGTTTAAAAGGATTTTCCTTCATCAAGCAACTCTTCGATGATCATGCGGCTCCCTTGGCAGTCGGGGTTGGCACACGCGGGCAGATCATCCAGCGGCAGCGACACAATGGCCCGCTTGCCGCATGCGGGGCATTTGATCTGAATCGGTTCGTTTTGACCGCGCTTCATAGTTGACACGCCTAAACGGAAGATGCATTGTACGGCCTGTTGACCGAATTCCCCTTATAGCACAGGTCTAAGGGGATAACAAACAGTGGAATTTCTCCATACCTGGATTTTTTCAATTGGGGTATTTTTCAAAGATCAAGATGATTGCTGGCGGGGTGTAAACCGAAAACGGCGCATAAATAGATTGTGGCATTATGGGTGCAACCTTAGCTAAACTGCGCAAACACCGGCGCCAATATCTGGCTGAATTGATACTGGTGACCGTGACCGTTTTCTGGGGCGGTACTTTTCCTTTGGTCAAAGATGCCATCCGGGAGATGCCGGTGATGGCTTTTCTTTGGATACGTTTTGCACTGGCTGCGGCGATTTTGTTCTTATGGGCCGGCCCGAATCAGGTGCGTCGCCTCGGCAGATCAGGATGGACCAGGGGCGTGGCCCTGGGTGTTTTGCTTTTTGGCTCCTATGCGTTCCAGACTTTTGGATTGGCCCTGACCTCGTCGGCCAATGCCGCTTTCGTGACCGGGCTCAACGTCGTCTGGGTGCCGCTGCTGGCCGGTCCCATCCTAAGCAAACCGGCGGCCCCGGGATCGCGAATCGGAGTGATCTGTGCCTTGTTCGGCCTGTTCATGCTGACCTACCATTCGCCCTGGCGACTCAATCCCGGTGACGCGCTTGTATTGGTGTGCTCTCTGTTTGTGGCATTTCATATCCTGGGGCTGGATGCCTGGACCCATGGCTTCGATGGCCGCGCCTTGGCCTTCGTGCAGATCGGCACCATGGCGGCGCTGTCGCTGATTGGCAGTTTGCTTTTTGAACCCGTGAGCTGGCCCCACGCCTGGACGCCCACCATCTATGGGGCCGTGATTGTTTGCAGCATCTTTGCCACGGTATATGCTTTCTGGGCCATGACGGTATTCCAAAAAAGGACAACCCCCACCCGGGCTGCCTTGATCTATACCCTGGAGCCGGTTTTCGGGGCTCTGATGGCGGTCTTTTACGCCGGCGAACGCTTAACGGGGGTTGGCTGGGCAGGCGGCGCGCTGATTGTTATGGGAATGCTGGTGGCAGAAATCTGGCCCGTGTTGGCGAACAACAGGAAATACTAGTGTAGTGTCCCAGAACTAGATGATATTTTTTTTGTTATCGTTTCGACCCAAATATCAAATGCCAAAAACCAACTGTCAAATGACGGATGGGGACCGATTGGATATCAAAACGGATAAGCAACGATGCAGAAAATTTCCTTGTAGCGGATAATTTGATTTGTGTATGATGGATCAGTTTTTTTCAAAATATTTTCCGCTGAAGTTTCTGCTGATATGGATCGATGGGGTCCGCAAAGGAGCAGGATGTGAAAAAGACCATCGGCTTGGTCGTAAAAAACGATGCCCGTGCATTGGAAAAGGCCGGGGATTTGGAAAAGTGGCTGAAGGATCAGGGGTGCGGGGTGGTGCGCCACACCACGACCAAACCTCAGAATGGCCTGCCCCGGACCCGCAGCAATATTGCACCGCAGAATTTGTTTTGTGTGGTGGTCCTGGGAGGGGATGGGACATTCTTAAGCGCCGTGCGATGGATGGGCGATCAACAGGTGCCTATATTGGGTGTAAAATTTGGTGCGGTGGGTTTTATGGCTGAAGCGGCTGAAGAGAGCCTTTTCGCCGTTGTCGAGCATATTCTTAACGAACCGTTTCACACGCGTCCGCGGATGCGCCTGCGCGTCGAGATCCGGCGGCAAAAAGAGTTGGTGGCCACAGAGGCCATTTTAAATGATGTCGTGATCAACAGAGGGGCCCTGGCCCGTCTTGCCTGTATTCAAACCCATGTTGATGATCGTTTTTTGACCGACTACCGTGCGGATGGGCTGATCGTTGCTACGCCTACCGGATCAACGGCCTATTCGCTGGCTGCCGGCGGTCCCATCATGCATCCCACGGTCCAGGGGATCTTGGTGACACCCATCTGTCCTTTTACGTTAACCAATCGGCCCTTGATCGTACCGGATACAGCGTGCATCAAAATACAGCTGGCTGAAAAGTCAGCCGATATCATCCTGACCTTTGACGGGCAGGTGGGTTTTCATATTAACGAGGAGTATATCATCATCGTACGTAAAGATCCCATAGCCGTAAAAATGATTCAGTTGCCGGATCGCGATTTTTTTGATGTCTTAAAGACCAAACTACGCTGGAGCGGCAGCCGATTGTAATTTTAAAATGCGCCCAGTTGACACGGACCGATTTTTACGCCCATGGCGTCACAAGCACGGCCCACCACCGGTCGGGCAAGATCAAGATCAGCCCCGATGTTCCATGCCTGAATGCAGGTCAGGCGGTTGTTTGTCAGGGCCGCTTTAATGGCCTGTTCCAGTTCAGTCATTTCAACCGGTGTGGCCGGCTTATCGTTCCGGCTTGCTTCGTCTTTGCCAAACAGCCCCAGTTGACAGGCCATGATCCGCGCATCGATCAGATCAATGCCGACACCCACCTGTTGCGGGGTAACACCCAGATCTTCAGCGATGGCATGCGCCCGGGTGCAAGTGATCGCGCCTTTCCGGATACCCCCTTTGATTGCTTCTATAAGAGCGTCCGGTACCTGGGTGCCCGGAGGATGTTTAGCACTGTAGTTGCCGCTGTGTTGATGACCCATGGTTTCCTTTTAGACCTCCTGCTGGTTTGGGTATGGGTAAAGGTCGTTAAACAAACGTCACCTCTTTAGTGGATTCGGTGATTACAAAGATGCGCTCATTGTTGCCTTCCACATCTGCCGGTGTCAGAAAAAAGCCTTGCCGGTCCGGTGAGTAGCCCAATGAATAACCGATAATCACCTCCCCGTCAAAAAATTCGACCCGCATCCTTCGGCCGGCGCCGCGAACTTCATTCGAATAGTCAGGCTGGTGATGCTTATTGCCCTTAAAGTCCTTGGTAAAAAAAACAGCTTTGAGCTTTTCCATATCTACTCTGGAAGACTCGCCGGAGGGGGCTTCCAGATTAAAAGTTAATTTGTTCGGGAAAAAATTGTTGGAAATTCCTTTAACCACTTGATGATCTCTATAATGTGCAACGATTTTATTTTGCAGCATGAGCTTTACCTCCTGGTCCGATGGGGCGTGCGGCGTTCAAACGGTGCACGATCTTCACTATTTTGCAGCGGTCAATTTTGAGGCAATAGCGGCAATATGCTGCCCTTGAAAGCGGGCCCCTTCCAGTTCATTTTCAGTGGGGGTGCGCTCGCCCTGGGTGCCCGCTATGGTTGAAGCGCCGTAGGGTGAGCCGCCGGTAATTTCATCGTTGCGCATCTGGCCCTGGAAGGCATAGGGCAGTCCCACCACTATAAAACCGTGATGCAGCAAGGTGGTATGAAAGGAGAGAATCGTGGACTCCTGTCCGCCGTGCTGGGTGGCCGTACTGACAAACACACCGCCCACTTTTCCCACCAGAGAACCGCTGGCCCAGAGCTGGCCGGTGGCATCCAGAAACTGACGCATCTGGCCGCACATGTTGCCAAAACGGGTGGGTGTGCCGAAAATGACGGCATCGGCTGAAGCCAATTCTTCAACGCTGGCGACAGGTATTTGGGCCATCGATTGCTGAGCCTCCGTCGCGCCCATCTGGGCGATGACTTTGTCGGGAAGGGTTTCCGGTACGCGTCTTAGCTCCACTTCAGCGCCGTTTACCTGTCCGGCCCCTTCGGCGACTGCCTGGGCCATCGCATGAACGTGTCCATAGGTCGAATAAAATACAATGAGTACCTTCATTTTCGTTGTCTCCCTGTTTTTGGTGTTATAGACGCAATGCCCAAATTGAGACGCTTATAGATAGGGCCTCCATAGTCTGTCCTTGGCCGATATATTGGCCAAACCTTTGGCACTGCTCGGGTTATTCCATCGGCCGAATGTTTGATATGGCATAAACTATAAGGCCTAAAATCTATCAATCAAGCTGGCCGGCCACACCTTTTTGCGATGCCTTTGTATGCTAAAGCGGCGATTCACCGATCCAGCGGCCATAGAAGGGTATAGGTAATTTGTTTCCCGGAAAATGGGTATTTGATATCCTAAACCAGAGGTTATGCCGGTGGGGGCAGGGCACAACCTGTTGGATTGACGTCTAAATAGGCCCAATTCGTAAAATGCGGACTAGATTGCATCAATTTTGCATGTACTTTAGAAGGGTACACGGCACATTCAATCGTGTATTGTGGCAAATCCACTACCACCGATAGGCAGAACTCATGCACGAAGAGAGACGTTCGATGAAAGACAGGCGTACCGGCAAAGATCGTCGCCGAAAGTTTGGTTTAAAAAAGTTATGCTTCCGGGGCAAAGAAAGACGTACGCACGAGCATAGAAGAGAACCGGATGAACGGCGGCATGGTTGGGTAAGGCTGGGCAAATGGTCCGGCACCCGCATTGCCGATTTGAAAATTGGAAAGTTTCTGAAATCATAAGATTGCAATACATTTTCGCCGTCGTTCGCTTTGCGGGTCCGGTCTTGCCTTTAAGATACATGCAGGTTCGGCCGTCAACAATTGGCGGTGGCGGTGTTTCGCCAGGATGACGCAAAGTGCAGCTTCGGGACCGATAGCTGACAGGCCTAAATTTAGGTTGACTTGATCCTTTTGGGCGTTATTATGGTAAAAATCCTGGCTTAAATTCAACAGATCGGCATCCCATGTTTGATCCATCACCAAATATCGGGGTGAGATCCAAAACCATCCGGCACGGCCAAGTTTGAATTCAACATTCAATAGGAACCCGGCATTGTCGCCCGACCAAAGAGAGGACATCACATGGATTTCAACAATCTTAACGAGATTATCGACTTTGCCATTGCCAGTGAAGTCGAATCAGAGGAATTTTATCGAAGTGTTGCTGAGCAGGAATCTTTCAGCGGGAAAAAAGCGATGCTTTTAGAGTATGCGGCTGAAGAGAAAAAGCACCAGACGCTGCTTGAGGAACTGAAGGCCGGCAAATTGGGCAAGAATATGGAAGATTACAAATTTAAATGGATTACGGATATCAAGCGCAGCAACTATGTCCATGAGGTGGCTTACCAACCTGGCATGGCATATCAGGAGATCTTAATGCTGGCCAGCAAACGTGAAGAAAAAGCCTTGAAACTTTACAACGATTTACAGGTCAAGGCAGAGACCGACGATGCCAAGAAAGTTTTTAAGATCCTTTGCCAGGAGGAGGCCAAACACAAGCTGGCCTTGGAGACGATGTTGGATGATTATCTGGCGGAGATGGGGGATTAAGCATAAATACAGTTTCAAATTTTAAGTGTTATGTTTTAAGTCGCTGGAATACTGTCTGATTTTATGGTTGGATAAGGCTCCGCCTTCATCGGTAATCCTTCGGCAAAACTCTAATTGGCAACCATCCTTTACTTAACGCTTAATACTTAACACTTTCTTTTTTCTATCTTGAATCAAACCCATCCTATTAAAATAGTCGTGATTTGCGGCCCCACGGGTGTCGGCAAGACGAGTTTTGCCGTTGCCCTGGCCCAGCGCTTTAGCGCTGAAATCGTCGGGGCTGATTCCATGCAGATTTTTAGAGAGATGAATATCGGTACGGCCAAGCCATCGGCCGATGAGCAGGCGGCAGTTCCTCACCATATGGTGGATGTGGCGGACCCACGGGAAGGATTCGATGCTGTTGCATATGCTTTTCAAGCACGCCAAGCCATTACCCGTATCGATACTGCCGGTAAATTGACTTTGGTGGTGGGCGGTACCGGGCTTTATATCAAAGCGCTGCTGCACGGTTTGACCCAAGGGGCGCCTTCGTCGCCTGATGTGCGGGCACGATTGCAACGGGACATGGCGCAATCGGGATCGGGCGCTATGCACCAGCGACTCTCAGCAGTTGATCCGGAGTCAGCTGATCGCATACATCCCAATGACAGTTACCGGATCATTCGCGCTTTGGAGGTGTTGGAGATCACCGGCCATACCATCTCCGAGCTTCATAAGGATCACCGCTTTTCCCAAGCCGCCTATGATACCCTTCAATTGGGTTTGAAGCTGCCGCGTGACCAGCTGTATGCTCGTATCGACCAACGGGTTGATATGATGCTGGCCGCGGGTTTAGAGGATGAGGTGCGACGACTTTTGAAACAAGGCTATGCACCATCGCTCAAATCGATGCAGGCCCTGGGCTATCGCCACATGGTGGATTATATTCAGGGCCGCATGACATGGGATGAAGCGATACGCACGCTGAAGCGTGACCACCGACGTTACGCCAAACGCCAGTTGACATGGTTCAACGCTGTGGTTGGCATTCAATGGCTGGCGCCGCATCAAATCGATCAGGCGGCGGATGAGATACATCATTTTCTCCAGACCCTCGCCAAACCTGTAAACGATCCTATCTAACTATAAATTTCCGATGGCATTATAAATGTTGTCCGGCTCGTCAAACCGGCCCCTATTTTTTTTTGCGGCAAACATCACTTGATCGGCATGTTCAAGCAGGGCTGCGGCATCGCCGCCGTCTTGCGGGAAAGTCGCAAAACCGATGCTGATGGTTACACGATTGCCGGGCAATGCTGTGCGCCCTTCAAAGGGGTGATCGGCCACCTGCTCGTGCAGTTTGGCGGCCTTCATGCGGGTTTGTTTTTTGGAGGCCTCCGGCAGAATGACAACAAACTCATCTCCTCCGAAGCGACAGACCACATCAGTTTTGCGAAAGTAGCTTCTCAAAAGATCCGACAATTCTGTCAATAGCTTGTTTCCGCTAAGGTGTCCATGGGCGTCGTTATAAATCTTAAAGTAATCTAAGTCGATAAACAGCAGCGAAAATGGCCGCTTATAGCGCTCCGCTCGTCTAAGCTCGGACTCAAGACTCTCTTGAAAGAAGCGATGGTTGTATAAACCGGTAAGGCCGTCTCGATGGGCGAGCTCCTTAAGTTGCCGATTGGCCGATTTAAGCATGCCGGCTTTTTTATTGAGTACCTCTATAAATTTATAAGCTTCCCGTTCTATTTGAATTTTCCGGGCGGCTCGCCGCACCACACTTAAAATGGCTTCGACATCCTCAAAGGGTTTGGTTACGTAGTCATAAGCACCCGCCCTCAGGGTAGCAATCGCCGTATCGATCGAGACCCATCGGGTCATGACGATTACCTGGGTGTCCGGATCAATGGCTTTGATGGCCTTCAGCAGCTCCAGGCCATTCATTTCGGGCATATAGATGTCGGTGATGACAATGTCAAAGTGCTCTTTTTCATAAAGCGCTAGCCCTTCGGCGCCATTGGTCGCTGTGGCCACAGCGTAACCATGGTCTTCCAAAGCAAAGGATAAAGTGGTACGGATGATCTCTTTGTCATCTACAATCAAAAGGTTTAGTGCATCAGCCATTTTTATCTCACCACGTTGACGCCCAAAAAGAGATGTTTGTTGAAAGCCGTTAACTTCGCAATTCTTCCGGCCGCGTATGCTGATACCGGCCTTGGCCATGTAACAGCTATCCCATACGGCAGCCGTTGTATTGCGGCCGGCGTGCCGTTAAAATTGAATCCATGACCCTCAATTGTGCGTGTTGCAGGTGTCAGAGAAGGCCTCCGCCTCATCGGTATAAAGGTTGAGTCGAGATAGCAATTTCTGGATGGAAAACGGCTTGATGAACAGATGATCCACACCAATCGACTTGGCATCAGAGCCAATATCGTCGAACCCATAAGCAGAGATAAGGACTTTGATGGTTTCAGGTGTGTACGCTTTTGCTTCGGTGAAGAACTCGACGCCACTCATTCCCGGCAGACGGTAGTCGCTGATAATGACGTTGAAAGGTTGCTTGCGGACCGCATCTAATCCTTCCTCGGCAGTCGTGACCACAAGGGCTTTCAAACCGCAGCTCTTTAAGGTCAGATCAAACGCTTCGCGCACGTAGGCATTATCTTCGATGATCAATATATGGTAATCCTGCATCATGTTATTTCCACTCCATATTCATATTCACAGCAAAGTCGATCACAGTTCGATACTGAAATTCAATAGGGCACATTAATGCATGCGGGCTAATATTGCAGAAACGATGCCAACACGATACATTTGATAAAAAAGCTAAAATAACCGTGCGTTATGAGTATATGGATAACCAGGAATCTGGACCAAAGGCAGCAAAATGGGGCAAATGCCCCAATTATTAAGGGTTAAATGCCCCAACAGGGCAGTCACAAGCTAAAGCTTTTGTTGACGGTACCTGAATTTGTCGCGGCTCAAATTAAGCAAATTGGCGGCCTTGGAGGTGTTGTTTTTGGCCAGCGCCAGGGCTTGTTCAAAGTATTGCTTTTCGATGGAATGGATGACGGCAGGAAAATCAATGCCCGCTTCGGTTAATGGCGGCAGGGCTTGCGTATCCCCAGCGGACCGATTGGGCGGCTGCACACCCGGGATGGTGCCGCCTTCGTCCAGGCCGAGCTGATCTAAACCGAGTTGAGAACCACTGCCGAGCAGCACCGCACGCTCAATAATATTGCGAAGTTCACGCACATTGCCGGTCCAATGGTGATGCTTCAGTGCCTCAATGGCCTCAGGGGTGAAACCGGAAAATGTTTTTTGGAATTTATTGGTAAACCTGTCTAAAAAAAACTTGGCCAGTGGTGAAATATCCTCCTGGCGTTGATTTAAAGACGGCACTTCCATTTTAACCACGGCCAGGCGGTAGTATAGATCCATTCGGTATTCGCCTTGCTGGGCCAAATCCAGAAGATTTTTGTTGGTGGCCGATATGACCCTTGTGCTGACCTGATATTTGCGGGTGCCACCCACGCGAAAGTACTCTCCGGACTCTAAAAAACGCAACAACTTGGCCTGGGCCTCGGTGCTCAGATCACCCACTTCGTCCAGAAACAACGTGCCATTGGCGGCTTTTTCCACCAACCCGGCTTTGCCGCCCTTGTCGGCGCCGCTAAAGGCACCTTTTTCGTAACCGAACAACTCACTCTCGATGAGCGCTTTGGGAATGGCCGCACAGTTGACCGTAATCAACGGTCCTTTAAACGCCGGGCTGCGATAGTGGATGGTTTGGGCGATCAGCTCTTTACCGGATCCGGTCTGCCCCAATATGAGGACGGGGGTATCCACACTTTGCGCCACCATGTTGACCTGCATCAAGACCTTTTGGATCTTTTCACTTTCGCCCACGATGACAGGCAGATTTTTTTGGATAAATTTTTCCTGCAGCAACTGAAACTCTTTTTTCAGGGCGATGGTTTCAAGGGCGTTGCGCACGGTGATAATCAATCCGTTCATATCCAGCGGTTTGACAATATAATCATAGGCCCCCAGCTTCATGGCCGATACAACCGTCTGCACATCTTCATAGGCCGTAATCATGATGACCAGGATTTCGGGAAAGTCCTTTTTGATTCGTTCCAAAGCTTCGATGCCGCTGATGCCGGGCAGGCCGATGTCCAGCAAGATAAGATCGGGGCGATGTTTCGGCAGCGCGTCTAGGGCTGCTTCTGCCGCAGCAAAAGCATGCACCTGGTATTGATTGCTAAGGGCCAAGCTGATACCGTCTCTGGCGATATCTTCGTCATCCACGATAAATAGACAATAGGACATCATCGTTTTATTTTCCTCTTTTCAATGGGAAGTGTTACCGTGAACCGGGCTCCTCCCAGTGGGCCGTTTTGCATGGCGATGGCGCCGTTGTGATCGGCGATGATGCGTTGGGCGATGCTCAAGCCAATACCGGATCCATCGGAACTGGTGGTGAAGAACGGATCGAATATCTTCTCTGAAAGTTCATCGGGTACCCCGGGACCTGAGTCTGAAATGCTGATATGAATTTGATTGTCCTCTGCGCAGGTGGCGACCTCTATCTTTTTTGCTTGTGTTGATTTTTTGACTGCGCGCCCGGCATTTTGGATCAGGTTTAAAAAGACCTGTTCGATCAAGGCGGCATCGCCATAGCAACGGGGCAGCCCTTCGGTCAACGTGCGGGTTATTTTAATGCCCGCTTTGCGCATCGTGACGGCAGTCAATTGCAGAACATTGTCAAGGCAGACGTTGATGTCGATGGCCACCATGTGGGGTGCGGTGGGCTTGGAAAAATCCAGCACGCGTTTGATCACCGCGTCCACTTTGTGCGATGCCAATTTCAGTTGGCTGACGATTTGTTTTATCAGGTCAATGTCTTTGGGCAGTAATGTGTTCAGTTCACACATCTGTTCCAAAGTGTATAAATAGGACGTGATGCCGGTAAGCGGATTTCGGATTTCGTGGGCCATACCGGAGGCAACGCGACCCAAAGACGCCATTTTATTTCGGATCAATAGCAATTGCTCCAACTCTTTGCTGTGGGTAATATCCACCAGATTGATTAGAATGGCATCTGCACCTTGATACTTGAAAGCGCTGGCGCGGCAGTTGAGCCATTTGATCGGCATGGCAACTGCATCTTGTCCCTGGGGTAATATACGTATATCGGCTTTGACGCTAGGGGCCTTTTGATCCACCAAACTCTGATAGGCTTGAATGAGCTGGGGTTGATCATCCGGATGGATAAAAGAAAAGTTTTTGGCCACGATTTTATGGGCCAGATCCGGCAGGGTTCGGATCAGTTCCGGATTTTGATAAACGATCTCGCCGCTTTGCACAATGGCAATACCCACCAGAGATTTCTCGACCAGATCTTTAAATTGCTGTTGACTTTTATCGCGCTCCAAGGTGCGCTGTTGCACCAGCGCTTCCAATGCATCGCGTTGGCGTTTTAAGGTGAGCAGGTTGCGGATTCTGGCCTTAGCAATGATGGGATTGTAGGGTTTGGTGATATAATCCACCGCTCCCAGCTCGAATACTTTTTGTTCAGTTTTTTTGTCTTTTTTAGCGGTTAGAAATATAATCGGGATGTGTTCCGTCTGTTCATTTTCCTGGAGCCTTTGGCAAAACTCCAAGCCATCCATGTCCGGCATGATCAAATCCAACAAGATTAGGTCCGGATCGATGCGGGCGACTTCTTTGAGTGCCTGCCGGCTTTCACAATAGCTGAACACCTCGTAGGGCGTGTCCGATAATATGCTCTTAACCAGTTGAATTTGAAACTTGTCGTCATCAACCACCAAAATCTTGGGTGGCGCTGAACTTTCGTTGTGTTCCAATTGGTTATCGCGCTCATCCATGGCCATTTTTCGATCCTACTGGCTACTGCGGTAAAATTGAATGTCCGCTTTTTCCAAGGTGGCTAGTCCTTCTCCTATGGCATCGTCGATATGGGACAAAAATTGGGTCAATTTATCATAGGTGTCAACAATTTCTATGATAACGGGCAGGTCTTCGCTCAAGCGCATAATTTTTGATGTGTGAATGCGTGAGTTGGCACCAAACCCCATCATGCCCCGCAAAACCGTGGCGCCGGCCAGGCCGTGTTTTTTGGCTTGAAAAACGATCCATTCGTACAAGGGTTTGCCCTTGTAGCGGTTTCTTTCGCCGATGAAAATGCGCAGCAGTTGGCCCTCTTCGGGTATTTTCATGGTTTATCTCCAGATCGTATAGGTTGTCAGACGCCCTAAAAAAACAGCGCCCAAACCGACCACCATGTGGATGCTTACATAGAGAGCGGCCGAAAGAAAGCGACGATCATTGATCAGGCTAACGGCTTCGTTGCTGAAGGTGGAATAGGTGGTGAAAGCGCCCAACAAACCAATCAGGATCAGGGCGCGCATCTCCGGCGACAGGACGGTGCGGATTTCATCCAATCGTGTCAGCATGCCGATCATCAAGCATCCCATTAAATTGACCGCCAAGGTACCGTAAGGGAAATCTACGCTTTGGCTCAATTTTTGAACACCACCACCGACGACATAGCGCAAGATGGCACCGCAGAACCCACCCAGACCAATTATCAGTAAATTGCGCATGGTATTTCTTTCTAATATCATAAATTGTACTGGAACTTATACTGCTCTAAGCCAAGCGCTCAACACCGAGCCAGGCCAAGAGCCGTTTATGATCTTCTCATTTTCTCACGGTCAGTGCAATAGGTTCGGCTATGCGAGTGTGACCTGTTTGGATGGGAGGGGGCGGATTCCATTGACAAGAACGAAGCCTATGGCCTGCAGTGAACCCTATAGTTGCATAAAAAAGATGGCAAAAAGGTTGCAGAGCCATATGAGCATTGAACAATTGGCATATTTGGAACCAGTTCGAGCAATAAACCAATGGTGGACTAGAGGATCGGGTCCATTTTATGCCATTTTTTCACGCCTACGGCTACCGCGATAGCGGTCCGTCGGGAAAGCCTGAGGACTCCGGATCCCGCGTTGCCAAGGACTTGCAGTAGGTTGACTACAGCTGCGCCCTTGGCGTCTTGGCTCTGGAGTCCTCCGACTTTCGCAACAACAGGGTATACAGGGCGGGGGCAGATCATGCCCCCGCAAAATATATTAAATTTTAGACCAAGCCCTTTACCGCTTCGATGACGGCATCGTAATCCGGCTCTTCAGATGTCTCTTTGACCAGCTGGCAATAGCGTAAATTGCCGTCGCCATCTATCACCAGCACCGACCGGGCCAGGAGGCGCAGCTCTTTGATCAACAGGCCATAGGCCAAACCAAAAGCGGTTTCACGATGGTCGGATAGGGTCGTGACGCGTTCAACTCCGGCAGCACCACACCAGCGTTTTTGAGCGAAGGGCAAGTCCGTGCTGATGGTCAGGATGACCACCTTGTCACTCAGATTGCTTGCCTCATTGTTAAATCGCCGGGTCTGCATGTCGCATACAGGCGTATCAAGAGATGGCACTGTTGAGACCACCACCACTTTGCCCCGGTAGTCGGACAGCTTGACCGGCTTAAGATCGTTGTCCAACAAGACAGCCTCCGGGGCCGCATGGCCCATTTTAAACTCATTACCCACCAGGGTAAGGGGATTGCCTTTCATGGTAATGACATCCATTCTTTCACTCATGACGGTTATCCTTTCCCGCTTATTTTTTTATTGAGATTTTCAATGCTATCAAGATAAGAAGTCCGCCGGTCATTGCAAGCCGGGATCATAAGCGGTCCTTTACACAGACCCTTTGTTGACAACTTTTGAAAAAATAAGCTAATGCTGAGCTCCTAATGCAAAGGGGACAGCAATGAAGATAGCCCTTGTTCAAATCAATCCACGCATTGGCGATTTTCAGCGCCAATGCCGGCGTATTATCGATTTTGCCGGTCGCGCCAAAGCTGCAGGCTGTGCGTTGGTGATTTTTCCTGAATTGGTATTGTGCGGATACCCTCCCCGGGATCTTTTGGAGCAACCGGCTTTCATCGATGCCGGCCAAAGGGCTCTGGCCCACCTTATCGATACCATCCGGGACATTGGTGTGGTGCTTGGATTTGTGGCCAATAATCCCGATGATACGGGCAAAAAACTTATCAACTCAGCCGTGTTATTTGAAAATGGCGAGGTGTTGGCGCAAGTAGCCAAACAGTTGTTGCCCACCTATGATGTTTTTGACGAACGCCGCCATTTTGAACCGGGAAGGGCGACGATACCGATTGATTACAAAGGTCATCGTATTGGATTGACCATCTGCGAAGATGTGTGGAACGATAAATCCATTTTTCCCAAGAGGATCTACGACGTGGATCCGGTGCAAACATTGATCGATGCAGGGGCCGATGTCATCATCAATATTGCGGCTTCGCCTTTTCACCGGGGCAAAATTGATTTTCGTGACCGGATGCTGTCCACCATCGCCCGCAAGTATCAAGTGCCGGTGATTTTTGTCAACCAGGTGGGCGGCAATGACCATGTCCTGTTCGACGGCGCCAGCACCGTATTTGATGCCCGGGGCCGGGTAAAGGCCCGTGGTACGGATTTTGAAGAAGACCTGGTGATGTTCGACACGCAAAGCGGCGTCGGCGACATACACAGCTTGGCGGCAACCCCGGTGGCCTCGGTACTCAAGGCATTGATTATGGGTACCCGGGACTATGTGATCAAATGCGGATTCGATAAAGCGGTTATCGGGCTTTCCGGCGGCGTCGATTCAGCCCTTACCGCCTATATTGCGCAACAAGCTTTGGGCAGCGCAAAAGTGGCCACTGTATTTATGCCCTCAAAGTATACGGCTAAACATAATTTTGAGGACACCCAAACCTTGGCCCATAATTTAGGCATTGCCTGCACGCAAATACCCATTGATGCCATTTTCCAACAGTTCGTGGGTCATTTGGTTCCCAACGCCGATCCCCGTCATCCCGGATTGACCGAGCAGAACCTGCAAGCGCGCATCCGGGGCACCTTGTTGATGGGTATCTCCAACCGCGATGGCAGTCTGGTGCTCACCACCGGCAACAAATCCGAATTGGCCGTTGGGTATTGCACCTTATACGGCGATATGAACGGTGGGCTGGCGGTGATCTCCGATGTGCCCAAAACCCTGGTTTACGACATCTGTCGACATATCAATTCGGATCGAGAAATTATTCCCCGGCGGATTATCGACAAATCGCCGTCCGCAGAGTTGGCTCCGGACCAGACCGATCAGGACGATCTGCCCTCCTACGAGGTGATGGATCCCATTCTGGAGGGCTATGTGGAGCAAAATAAAAGCTTGCAGGAGTTGGCCGCGGAAGGGTTTGACGCCCAAGCCGTAACCGAAATCATTCGCCGTGTGGATCAAAACGAATACAAACGGCACCAAGCGGCCCCAGGGTTGAAGGTGACGGTTAAAGCTTTTGGTGAAGGTCGTCGCTATCCACTGGCAAAGCAGTTCAATCCGATTGACTAGAACTTCTGCTTTTGCCCGATGGCAGCAAGGCCTCAAGCCTTGGCGTGCACTGTTTGCCCCCGCAGGGCCCGGATCCGGCCCCGGTGATGTGCTGCAGTTCAGCAATGGAATTCCGGCCTGCGGCAATGTGTTTGAGAAATGATTTTTTGTTGATGCTGTGGCATTTGCAAATGACCTTAAGACCCTCAGCAATTTCTTGCTCGAGCATATCGTTCTTTACTGTTGAAGCGTCGGCTGCGTGTTGATCCATGCGCCGGGGTTTTTCCTGTTGATCGATAGTTTCCAATGCTTCCCATCTTTGATACGCTTTCTCGATATCGGCCTGCACCTGTTCGAGCCGGGCAGTGACGGCCGTAATGTCGCACTTCTCTTTTTGGTAGAAGCCGGGATCCGATACATCGGCAACCAATTGGTCCTGTTCCTTTTCCAGGGCTTCGATCAACCCGGGTAAGCTTTCAAGCTCTCGCATTTCCATGTAGCCCAGTTTTTTGGGTTTTGGAGACGGCCGCTTCGACCGGGTGGTTTTGGGTTTTTGGGGCGGCAGGGGAGCATGCGCGCCCCTGCGTTGAGACACCCAATCATCGTATCCGCCGGCATAAGCAATGATCCGGCCATTGCCCTCGAAAGCCAGGCTGGCAGTGACCACATGGTTTAAAAAGGTGCGGTCATGGCTCACCAACAATAGGGTGCCCGCATAATCCAGGAGCAACTCTTCCAGCAGTTCTAACGTCTCTAAATCCAGGTCATTGGTGGGTTCGTCCAGTACCAATACATTGGCCGGCCGGGTAAATAACTTGGCCAACAACAGGCGGTTTTTTTCTCCACCCGAAAGGATATGAACCGGTGTACGGCAGCGCTCGGGAGGAAAAAGAAAGTCCTGCAGATAGCTGATCACATGGCGTTTCTGGTCATTAAAAACAATATAATCATTGCCTTCCCCAATATTCTGGGCAACCGTTTTTTGCATATCCAATTGGTTGCGCAGCTGATCAAAATAGGCCACTTCAAGTTGGGTGCCGTGCCGTACCCTGCCGGAAAGGGGGGCAAGCTCTTTTAAAAGGATTTTCAGCAGGGTGGTTTTTCCCACACCATTTGGACCGATGAGACCCAGTTTATCCCCGCGCATGACATTCACCGAAAAATCATGGATATACGTGATGCCATCATAAGCGAAGTTGATCCCCCGGGCTTCGATGACCAGCTTGCCCGAACGCGCTGTTGTTTGGAGCTGCATTTTGACATCGCCGGTTTGACGTCGTCGTCGCCGGTAGGCCTCACGCAGTTTCAGCAGGTTCCTGACTCTCCCCTGGTTCCGGGTGCGACGGGCTTTTACGCCCTGGCGAATCCAATTCTCTTCCCGTGACAGCTTCTGGTCAAACTGCTTTTCCTGGTTGGCCCTGCTCAGGTCAACCGCTGCTTTGCGCTCCAAATAGGTGGGGTAATCACACAGGTATGCATATAGCCGACCCCGGTCCAGCTCGATAATGCGATTGGCTGTTTTTTGCAGAAAGGCCCTGTCATGGGTGACAAACAGCAACGTGCCGGCATGGCGCCGGATGTGCTCCTCCATCCAGATGATGGTATCGATATCCAAATGGTTGGTGGGTTCATCCAACAGCAGCAAGTCTGGTTTCGGCACCATGGCCCGGCAGAAAAGTGCACGCCGTTTCAGGCCGACGGATAGATCACTGAACCTGTGATTCGGATCCAAGCCGGCCCGCGACAGCATGCTTTCAACTCGCTGTATGCGTTTCCAACCCTCTTCCTTTCCAATCCCCATTTTATCCAGGCCGCCGGCGACGACATCAAATACCCGCAACCGATACTCCTGAACCATATCCTGGGTCAGGGAGCTGATGATGGTCCCTTGCTGTCGCCAAATATCGCCGCTGTCGGGCAAAAGGGTTCCTTTGATGAGCTTGAGCAATGTGGATTTGCCCACCCCGTTTCGTCCCACCAGACCGATACGTTCACCTTTTTCAATGCGAAAGGTGAGGGTTTCAATCAAGGGGGTGCCGCCAAGTCCCCAGCTGACATCTTTTAGAGTGATCAATGCCATAATGTTTTTTCCTATGCGGTTCCTGACATTTTGTCAAAGCACATCGATTTGGCGAACAAAGGGTTGATAAGGGCTGGAATGGCGTTATTTTATCTCGTGACATAGAAGTGCGATCCGGTATACATGGCGGATTGCACTTAAGTAGAGCTAAAGCAACTACGATATTTGAGAGAAACTCATGGGCCAAAACAAACACGATGTGGGATTGTTGATCCAGGAAGAACAGGATACCCGCGTCGAAGAGCCTCCCATGTACCGCGTGCTGTTGTACAATGACGACTTCACCCCCAAGGCTTTTGTGGTGGAGATTCTGGTTAGCCTGTTCCACAAGAGCCCGGCTGAGGCCACAGAGTTGATGTGGCGCGTGCACCAGGGTAAAAGGGGAGTGGCCGGCGTCTATCCCCGTGAGATTGCTGAAACCAAAGTGATCACGGCAAGGGCTCTGGCGCGCGAAAATGAATTCCCGCTCAAAATAACTTTTGAACCCGACAACTGAAACTTAAAACTATCCCTTGTTCGCAAAGGGCAGGCGGGCGTTCAAGGCTCGAATGTTGGCCTGTTCCATATGGTTGACCTCCTGGATCAAGTGTCGGAACATGGCTTTCAGGCGAGGGTCATAAAAGCGGTGCAGGCTTGTATTGGATACGGCTTTAAAACCACGTTGAATTTTGTGATCGGAACCTGCGCCCGGATCAAAAGTTTGGATCTTATTGTCAATGGCCCACTGGATGGGGGCATAAAAGCACATGTTAAAATGCAGGTCTTTAATCGGCACGGCTGTGCCCCAGTAACGTCCGATAAGATGGCGCTTTTTGAACATAAGCATCGAAAGTGCAACCGGCTCCCGTCCGTTTGTTCCCTGATAGGCTGCCATAAGCAACAGCCTATGGCGGTAATGGCGAAAAATGGCTCTGAAAAAATCGGCGTTGAGAAAGCGGGCCGCCCACGGACCATATTGAGCGTTGGTGTTCAGATAATAGCGGTACATTAATTCAGCAAGATCGGGTTCAAGCTGGTCACCCGTGAGGGCTTGCAGGTTGAGTCCCATTTTTTCCATGCGGGCCCGTTCGCGGCGAATGTTGCGCCGCTGAGATGACTTGAAAATATCTAAATAATCCTCAAAAGTCTCCCAACCGGGATTGGCCCATAGAAAACTCTGGTGGTCCCATGACAGGAACCCATCGGCCGGCAAACTGCTCTGCCATTGGGGGTCCACAAAGTTGAACTGACAGGCCGTCAGGGCCAATGCCCTGCAACGCTCATCGATGGCTCCCAACAGGGCCTCGGTTACAACATCCGGCGCAAGCTCAGGATCCATTAAAAAACGGTAGCCCACAGCAGGCGTCGCCGGGCTCATGCCCACCAGTTTGGGATAGTAGGCGATGCCAAAATCTTTGGATAGCTTGGCCCACCAGTGATCAAACACAAACTCCCCTTCACTGTGGGTTTTGATATACAAAGGTGCGGCGGCGATTAGCCGTTGTTGATCCCATAGTGTCAGATGGCAGGGGCGCCACCCATAACGCGGTGCAATGCTTCCTGAAGCCTCCAGATGGTGTAGCCATTGCCACTCCATCAAAGGCGTCTGCAAAGGGGCGGCCAGGCGATCCCATTGTTGCTGATCCACTTCTGCCATGGCATTATGCCATCGAAGGGTCCATATGCTTTGCGGACGCGTTTTCATAGATTGGCTCCCATGGCGGCCACCCCCATCAGAGGCCCGAACCGGACCAACATTCCGACGGTCATCGTTCAGATAACTGAATGCGAAAGCTTGAATTTATCCTTTATTCTAATGCCATCGCGGCAATTGTCATCCTTCAAACCCATCGCCTCGCCCCAGCGATTCGCGAAAAATGTTTTCAGGCAGACACCTAAAGGTTTTGTTGGCGTCTAATCGACAAGCTGTCACCACCCAAGCAAGTAGCCGGAATCCGAATCATGTTGAGACCCACCGCCAAACCTATTTCCAATAGATCCAATACCTTCACTTTAAACTTTACACTGAAATCTTCGGACCTATAACCCAAAACAAGGCGTATCGAAACAGCTTTTTTGGATCAGAAACCGGCTTGATCACCAAACCCTTATTATGGGTTATAGGCCCGTAAATCTTTAAACTGATTGCGCATAAACACAATTTGCACAGCAGAAACTAACAGCCGTTATCTCACCTTTGTTTGGTAGATAGACCCATTGTACCCGTCGCCTGGCTTGCAATTGCTGCAATTGGGTAAAGATCCGGGTCCATTGGACCGATACCTATGGTGATGCATGAACCATATCCTTGGGGTGGGAAGGAATGCGAAATAAATATTTATTTTTGATGACGGGCTGTTTTGCTTTCTGCTGGTGGGTCTGCGTGGCCTTGGGGGCCGATGCAGGTCCTTCCGTGGTATTGCATTTCGATACGGGACAAGCCCATCTGCATGCCGCACAAAAAGCCAAATTGCGCCGGCTGTTTCAGACCTATGACGTCAGCGGTGCCGGCCGGGTCTTTGTATTGGGTTTCACTGACAACCAAGGCACCAAAGAAGGCAATTATGAGCTTTCCCGCAAACGGGCGCATTCGGTTCGACGCGAGATCATCAGTTCTTTCGGCATCGATGCAACGGTCGTCATGGCCCTGGGCAAAGGGTATGAAAATCCAGTGGCCGACAATAGTCAGCGCAAAGGCCGGGCTCAAAACCGGCGCGCTGAGATCTATCTGGCCAATGCTGCCCTAAGGCGTCCAAAAAGGGTTTATGGACCGGATGATCCCCATCTGACCACCATTACCAACTGGGTTGAAGCCGCCGATGCCGAAGTGCGCGCCCGCCATTTTGACCAGGCCCTGAAAAAGCTTCATCAAGCGTCTGCCATCGGCGGAGATCATTACAGTGATTGGCACGCGGTGATGGGTATCGTCGGATTTTACACCGGTGGCCCGGCAGCTAAGATCAAAGCCCATCTGACAACAGCCATTGAACTGGATCCTTATAATTTTAAAGCGCGTGAGTATTTAAGCCGGGTGGATGCCCGGCATCTGGTATTCCAAAACAAGATTACCCCTCAAATGGGCCGTAGCGCTAAAGATGCGATACCGGTGACCTCCGTGGTTCAATCTCACGAGTATTTGAAGCTTTTTAAAGTTGAGCCCATGGCCCGGCATGAATTGGAGGGGCGCCCTATCGAGGTGTGGAATTGCCGGGATGCCAAAGGAAATACGGTCATTTATTATTTCAATCAAAGCCCGGTCTATGCGTGGGCTTACCCAAACAAAGTGTCGCCGCCGATGCACCCTTCCGATCCTGATCCACAACCGGTAAATAGAGACAAAGCGCCGCAAATCTGGGAATCTCAGATTTTTAAATAAAAACCTACTTTTTCTCAGACTTTTTTCTATCCCATCCCCAATTTTCGTAGTACTGCCAGCTGGCGATGGAGTTGAGTTCTTTGAGCTGTTTGTCCTTTTCCAGAAGGCTCTCTCGCACGACATCACCGATGGAGAGCAGGCCGACATGCCGCTCCTCCTTTTTGATGACGATGTGCCGGACATAAAGTCCCAAGAACATCTCTTCCAATTTGATCAACGGTGTGTCGTGGGCCGCACAATGCAGATGGGTTTTCATGTGTTCCCCGATGATGGCTGTATGGGGATCAAAGTCATCCAGACCCGTGGACTTTAAAAGATCGCGTTCCGACCAAATACCGACGATGTCATCGTCCTTTTTTATCAAAATCGCGCCAATATTGGCATCTACCATCGTTCTTATGGCTTGCGCGATGGTGGTTTCGGGTGTCACGGAGATTATGGGCGCGCGCGTTTTGTTGTTTAAAATATCCTCGGCGGTTTTCATTGTCTTCTCCTCTAATTTAATTTGATCATGCTGAAAATAATCATTGCATGAACAATGTAAAAGGTGCCGTTGAGCGCAGGACAAAAAACAAATTGCACATCTTAAACTCAAACCGGGTCATGCCGACGGCATGGGCGCGCCCTGTTTCTTGCCTTGCCAGGTGTCCCTTTCAGCCATTCGCTTCCGAATTAAAGCCACGGTTTCATTTTTTTCCAAAGCCCATAGGGGCGCGACCAGTTCATGTTTGTGGGGATCACCGGTCAGCCGTTGGATGACCATCTGCTCGGGCAATCGTTCGAGCACGTCGCACACCAAATCTATATATGCATCCCGTTCTAAACAGGTATAACGCCCTGATCGATAGAGTTGTTCCATGGGAGTCCCTTTGATCACATAAAGCAGGTGCAGCTTAATGCCGTCGATGGGCAGATGGGCCAGAAAATCGGCGGTGGCCAGCATGTGCGCGCGCGTCTCTCCGGGCAATCCTAAAATGCTGTGGGCGCTAATCATGATGCCTCTCCCGGTGGTGGCTGCCACGGCTTTTTCAAAGGTTTCTGCTGTATGGCCGCGTCGGATTCTTGCCAAGGTGTCATTATGGCACGATTGCATTCCATATTCGATCCAGATCAAATGCTTTTTAGCGTAGGATTGCAGCAAATCCAGCACGTCGGAAGAGACGCAGTCGGGCCGGGTGCCGATGGCCATTCCGATCACATCCGGTACAGCCAAGGCTTCGTCGTACAGCCGCTTCAAGGTGGCCAAAGGGGCATATGTATTGGTGAAGGACTGAAAATAGGCGATGAATTTCTTGGCTTTAAACCTTTTGATCACGGGCCCCTTGCTGCCTTCCAATTGCTGGGTAATCGAGTAGCCCTTGGCAAAATTGCCGGTTCCCGATCCTTTGGCATTGCAATAGATACAGCCCTGGCTGCCGATGCTCCCGTCCCGGTTGGGACAGGTGAATCCCGCATCAACGGCAATTTTATGCACCCGTCCGCCGAATCGCTTGCGAAAATAAGTATTTAAATCATAGAATCGATTATTCATCATTTTTTAATGCAACTGTAGGGTGTATTCTCTCTATGAATAGGGTTATTGACCTTTGCAAAGGACGCTTATAATAGGGAAAAGCCGCGATTAAGTAAAGGTCTGGGCGATAATACTTAAAAATGACAGCCTATCTGAAAACATACGACATCATTGTGGTGGGAGGTGGCCATGCGGGTTGCGAAGCTGCTCTGGCTGCATCTCGCATGGGTTGCCGTGTCCTGTTGATGGCAATCGATCTAGATAAAATTGCCGCCATGCCCTGCAGCCCTTCCATTGGCGGCATGGCCAAAGGGCAACTGGTGCGTGAGATCGATGCACTGGGTGGTGAGATGGCCAAGATCACCGACCTGACGGCCATCCAATACAAAATGCTCAACACCAAAAAGGGGCCGGCCGTTCAATCTTCACGGACCCAAAACGACAAACAGCGTTATCATATGGCCATGAAAAAGGTGATCGAGCGCCAACCCAATTTGGATGTTAAGCAAGCCTTGGTGGAAAAACTGGTCGTTGAAAATCACCATATTGTGGGGCTGGAGGATAACACGGGCTATGGTTACCTTGCCAACGCGATCATTCTGGCGACCGGCACCTTTCTCAGCGGGTTGGTGCATATTGGCTTTAACTCCATCAAGTCCGGTCGTGCGGGGGAGTTTGCCGCTTATGGTTTGGCCGACAGTTTGCGCCGGATGGGTTTTCAGCTCGGCCGTATGAAAACCGGAACACCGCCGCGGCTGGCGCGCGGCAGCATTGATTTTTCTAAATTTGAGGCCCAACGGTTGGACGGCCATCCAAGGCCCTTCTCATTTTCAAACCATAACTTCCCACTGCCTCAAATGACCAGCTACATCGGCCATACCAATAAGTGCGTGCATCAAATCGTGCGTGAACATCTGCATCTTTCAGCGCTTCACAGTGGGATCATCAAGGGCGTACCGGCACGTTACTGCCCCTCTTTTGAAGATAAAATTGTTCGTTTCCCCGACAAGGACCGGCATCAGGTGATTCTGGAACCCGAAGGGCTGGATACCGAAGAGATCTATGCCAGTGGCCTGGGTAACAGTCTGCCGCTGGAGGTCCAGATCAAGGTCGTGCATTCGGTCAAGGGGTTGGAAGCCGCTGAAATTATGCGTCCGGCCTATGCTATCGAGTACGACTTTGTGGATCCCATCCAGCTTAAATCCACATTGGAGACCAAAGCTGTGACCGGGCTCTATCTGGCCGGCCAGATCAATGGCACTTCCGGCTATGAAGAAGCCGCGGCCCAGGGATTATGGGCGGGTGTCAATGCGGCCTGTCGGATTCAAAAACGCCCCCCATTTATCCTCGATCGGTCCCAGGCTTATATGGCTGTTATGATAGACGATTTGGTAACCCGGGGGACCCAGGAACCTTATCGTATGTTTACCTCGCGGGCCGAATATCGCTTGATGCTTCGGGAAGATAACGCTGACTTGCGCTTGATGCAGATCGGTTGCGAATTGGGACTCGTATCGGCTGATGCGGCAAAAGATGCAGCGGCGCGCAAAGTACAAATTGCAAAGGAAATTGAACGGGTGCGGCACGTGGTAATTAAACCCCAGCTTGAAGTGAATAACTATTTGAGCGCAAAAGGCAGCAGCCCCCTCTCTAACGGTATCCATTTGGAAAGATTGCTCAAACGGTCTGAACTGGGTTATGATGCCGTGAATCAATTGGCGCCTCCAACGGAACCCCTGGACCCGAAGGTGGCCCGGCAGGTGGAGATCGAGATCAAATATGAAGGGTACATCCAGCGCCAACTCGCCGAAATTGAACGTTTTAAACATCTAGAGCAGATCAAGCTGGCTGAAGATATGGACTACAGCGCAGTTCACGGGCTATCCAACGAGCTCAAGGAAAAATTGGCAGCCATACGCCCCTCATCCCTGGGTCAGGCTTCACGTATCCCAGGCATAACTCCGGCGGCTATTTCCGTGCTCATGGTGGCCTTGCGCGCGTTTAAAGGGAGGGTCCCTGGTGGGAAAAGGGCTTAGCATTGTCGATTTGGGCATTCACACGTGCCAAGGTATTTCGTTAGAAGTGACGGCAGGTCAGTGCGTGGGGCTGACCGGTCCATCGGGTGCCGGCAAAACACTTTTCCTGAGAGCCCTGGCTGATTTGGATCCCCACCAGGGAAAAGTGTGGCTTGATGGGGTTGACCGCGATAAAGTGCCTGCCCCACAATGGCGACACCAAATGGGACTGTTGCCTGCTGAAAGCGCTTGGTGGCATGACACAGTAGGGCCCCATTTCGAAAACGTGCCGCCTCAAGATCTCCATGCCCTTGGATTCGAGGACGCGGTACTGGATTGGCAAATCAATCGCCTTTCCAGCGGTGAACGCCAAAGGCTGGCCCTATTGCGTCTATTGTCGAATGGACCCCGTGTCCTGCTGCTGGATGAGCCCACGGCCAATTTGGATGCCGACAATATCGCTCGGGTAGAGGCTGTCATTGAAAGATACCAAAAGAGGCGCCAACCGGTAACCCTTTGGGTCAGCCATGATTCGGAGCAACTCCGTCGAAACTGTGAGTTTATTTACACCTTTCATAACCATCAATTGCGCCTTGTATCAGCGCAGCCGTCGCCGGCATCGGAGCCAAAATGACGGTTGCCGCATTAACACCTGGGGATTTGCTGCTGGCGGCTTTGCTGATTGTAACTCTGGCGGTTTGTTCGTGGGGGATGCGCTTGGGGTTATCCGGGTTGCTGATCGTTGCGGCCTTGCGAACTACCGTGCAGCTGTTGCTTATCGGCCTGATCCTAAAAGCATTGTTTGACAACATTCATTTGGGATGGATGGTATTGATTGCCATGGTGATGCTGGTGGCTGCCGGCCGTGAGGTCATGGGGCGTCAAAAGCGCAAGTTTATGGGTTGGTGGGGATTTGGCATGGGTACTTTGTCGATGTTCATCTCTTCATTTGGTGTGGCTGTTTTTGCTTTAAAAGCGATCATTGCGATGGATCCATGGTATACGCCTCAGTATGCCATACCATTGCTGGGGATGCTTTTGGGCAACACCATGAATGGGATTTCCATCAGTTTAGAGCGGTTGACCAGCAGCGCGTATGAGCAACGCTCCATCATTGAAGCGCGCTTGATTTTAGGGGCCAATTGGTCGCAAGCCATCGGTGCCATCCGCAAAGAGAGCATTCGCAGCGGCTTAATTCCTATTATCAATTCCATGATGGCGGCCGGTTTGGTCAGCCTTCCCGGCATGATGACCGGTCAGATCTTAGGGGGCAACCCACCCCTGGTGGCGGTGAAATATCAAATCCTGATCATGTTTTTGATTGCAGGCGGTACAGGATTGGGAACTATATTTGCCGTATGGATGGGTTCCCGCAGGCTGTTTGACCATCGGCAGCGGCTTCGACTGGACCGGCTAACGTAGGTGGTTGTTGTCTGGTGTTTCGTATTTGGTGTTTCGAGTTTTGGGGGTGAAGTCTATTGTCGGAAATGAATGCCATTCCCGGAAACCCAATATCAAACACCCAACACAAAACACCAACTCCCATTTCCATCCTTGACATGCAAAGGTCAGCTTACTATCTTTTTGTCGAAAATATAGTCGCTTACAGTGGATCAGCTTTATTTTGCCCACTACAATTTTAACAACAGGACAATTTTATTATGGCGGGAAATGAATACTACGAAACCCTAGGTGTGAGTAAAAATGCCAGTGCAGACGAAATCAAAAAAGCCTACCGGAAACTGGCTATGAAATATCATCCCGATCATACAAAAGGCAACAAGTCAGATGAAGAGAAGTTTAAGAAAATAAGCGAAGCTTATGCAGTGTTGAGCGATCCTCAAAAGCGAAAAGAATATGACACATACGGTTCAACCGATTTTCACCAACGGTTCAGCCAGGAAGATATCTTTCGCAACTTTGATTTTAATGATATTTTTAAAGAGTTTGGATTTACCGGTGGCGGCCGGCGCACGGGTGATGGCGGCTTTCGTTTCTCTTTTGGTGGCGGTGGCTCTCCATTCGGCGGTCAGCAGGCACAACAACGGGTGGCGAAGGGATCGGATCTGGTTTATGAACTGCCCGTCAGCTTGCTTGATGTGGCCAAGGGTGCTGAAAAACAGATCGCTTTTCAACACAAAGGTCGATCGGAAAACATTTCGGTCAAGATTCCAAAAGGGATGATCGATGGGAAAAAACTGCGTCTGTCCGGCAAGGGAGAAGCCAGCGCATATGGCGGCCATTCTGGAGATTTATATATTAAAGTCAAGGTGATAGACGATCCCGTATTCCAGCGGGACGGCTATGATCTCACTGTCCCCCAAAGCCTGAAACTGAGCCAAGTGCTGCTGGGGGTACGGATTGGAGTACCCACAATTGATGGAAGAGAATTAAGCTTAAAAATACCACCCGGCACCCGTCATAAAACCAAGTTACGACTGGCGGGACACGGTCTACCCCACATGAAAGGCAGTGGTCGTGGCGATCTATATGTCCTTGTCCTAGTCGACCTTCCAAAAAAACTCACCGCTGAACAGAAAAAACTAGTGACCAAATTAGCCGATACAGGCTTGTAAGGAATTAAATTTATTGACAAGAGCACCATCTTGCGGTAGCTATCCTGTATCATGGGAAGTAATTAAAATGTTGCACCATGAAGTAACAGGGCCCCATAAAGACGGCCAAGGAGGTTGCATGGTGGTTATTGCATCCAGCTAATTTGCCGCTGGGTGGAACATCTGCCTCACGAAAGATGCCTAAACTTATCCCTGTTATTGACAAAGATACGATAGCACGCTGTGTTGCCAATGCTGCCAAGCAGATTTCTGCCGATTATCAAAGCACCGAAGTCTTACTGGTCGGTGTTCTCAAAGGTGCATTTATATTTATGGCTGATCTGGTCCGACAGCTCACGCTGAAAACGGTTGCCATTGATTTCGTGCGTTTATCAAGTTACGGCAAGGGTACATCAACTTCCGCAAACATGTGCTTGCTGATGGATACCGAGGTGGATGTTGCGGACAAAGATGTGCTGATCGTCGAGGATATTCTCGATACGGGAAACAGCCTGGCTTTTTTATCTGAACATTTTAAAGCCAAAGGTGCACGCACCATCAAAATTTGTGTCTTTATTGATAAACGGGAACGGCGGCAAATTGAAATAAAGCCGGATTATGTGTGCCATACGGTTGAACAAGGCTTTCTGGTGGGCTACGGCTTGGATTGCGCCGGAGCATATCGGAATTTGCCTGGGATTTATAAATTGAACCTTTAATCGTCACTTGTAACCAATAAAGGTGTGCCATGTATATTACCTGCCAGCAGTGTAGCACTATCTTTCGTTTGGATGAAAGCCTATTAAAACCCACTGGATCTAAAGTCCGGTGTTGCCAATGCAAAAATGTGTTTGTTGAATATCCGCCATCGGTTGAAGCAGATGAATCGGCTTTGACGGGTGCTGCTGCGTTTCAAAACGGTTCCGAGCAACCTTCCAAAGCGGCTGTTGATCAAGAACTGGAAGGTATTGACCTTGATGAATTGGACGCCATCCTTGAACAAAGTGATTTAACGGAATCGGATCCGGAGGATGATCTGGCCCTGCAAACACCCGAGCCAGGTGATGACGCATTGGCCGACTTCAATGAAGCTGACCTTGAAATGGATTTCAGCTTGGATGTTGAACCGGAAATTGAGCCACCCGTCGGCGCATCGGACGCAACATCGGAAGAGGAGATCGATAATCTGGACCTGGATCTGGATATGGATATGGATTTCGATTTAGAGGCAGCCGGTGACGGCGATGATGCCGCTGCAGTGGTACCGGAAACAGCGCCTGAGGATTCAGGCGCTTTATCAGAAGAGCTTGAGCTGGACTTGGAGGATGTAGGAGATACAGACTTTACATTGGAAACAGATGCAGCAGAAGAACCCGAAGCTGTTGGCAGTACAGCGCCTGCATCAGAAGAGCCGGATTTGACCGATCTCGACCTTGATTTTGATGACGCCCCAATTGAGGCGGAACCCGCAGTAAAAGATCAGGAATTAAGTTTAGAAGAAGATGACGGTCTGTCGCTTGACATGGACGAGGGGGATGAGTTGCCAGCCGAAGCAGCTGAGCAAGCCGATGATTTTGACCTTAAGGAATTGGACGACATGCTGGGCGCCACCGATGATACAGGAAAAGTTTCTGCCGGCAAAGAGCGCGAAATGATCGATGAGGATGCTGAGCTTTCACTCGATGAGGCGCCTGCAGAAAAACTGGAGGCAGCCGATGAACCCGCTTTGGACGTTGAACTTCCGGAAGATGAAGATGATCTCGATTTATCGGAATTGGATGCGATGTTGGATGTGGATGAAGGACAGCCTGCACTTGATCAAGGTGAGCTTGAACTTGAGCCGGCATCCGATGATGATATGGAATTGGAATTAGAAGATCTGGACTTCGAACTGGATGCTGAATTTGAAGATAAACCCGTTGCCCAAACTTCAGAAGTTAAAAATGATGCGGCTTCAGTGCAAGACCCGGTGGATACGGCTGCAGCACAAGACGAAGAACTCGACTTAGCCGATATTGAGCAGATGCTGGAGGACGATGACGAGGTCCTGGATACTCAACAACTTGAAGCCGATTTTCTTGGATTGGATGGTGAAGGCGGCGAAAAGTGGGCCAAGGGAGATGCACCTGAGCTGGATATCGATGACACCGATGAAATAGATTTAGGCGAAATTGAGGCTGCCATTGATATGGCGGATAAGGACGCTGCCACAGGTGGCATCGAAATGGAGGAGTTGACGGACGAGGAGTTGTCGCTTGACGAATCATCTGCACCGGATGATGGTCTTGAGATCGAACTGGAGGAAGATCTCGAGCTTGAGCTGGAAAATGGGGATTCCGAACCTGATGCTGAAGCCGTGCAAATGCCGGAACTAGAAGATGATGACGAATTTGACCTGTCGGATCTTGATATGGATATGGACCAGGATCAAGACACCCAAGAAAGCGCCGAAGTTATCGATGCAGGTGATATTGAACTGGAATTCCAGATTGAAGAGGATGAGCCCGGCGCACCTTATGAAATGGACCAAGCTGCAGACACCACAGCGCTGGAGGCCGAAGAAGAGTTTACGGTAGAAAAGACTGTGCCGGCGTCAAGTTTGGAGACAGGGTCGGGTGGCGCTGCCAAGCCGGTAAAAGCCAAAAAATCTACCAGTAAAGGGCTCCTTTTCTTCTTTATATTGGTTCTTTTGGGCGGGGCGGGCTATGTTTACTATGCCGTGACCTACCAAGGGTTGGAGATCCCTTATGTCAGCCAGTATCTCAATCCTCAAGCCAAAGACCCTTCCGGTATCCTAAAGCTCACCACAACAGATATTAACAGCAAGTTCGTTGAAACGGAAAACAGTGGCCGGCTCTTTGTAATCGAAGGCAAGGTGCGCAATGGTTATTCAGCATCCCGCAAGATGATTCGTTTGCAAGGAAAATTGTTCACTAAAGGCAAAGTGCTGGCAAAAAGTGAATTTGCCTACGCCGGGGTTGATGTTTCAGATACAGAGTTGGCCCACCTGTCGGTGACCGACATTAAAAAGCGCTTGAATTCAGGGATTGCCCAAGGCGGTTCAACCAATGTGACGCCGGGCAGTACGGCGAAGTTTATCATCGTATTTTCCGAACTTCCGGATGATTTGGATGAATTCGCCATCGAAGTGATAAGCTCCATGCCAGCCAAGTGATTTGTGTTTCGGCTTGACTTAGAAAATCAGAGCTGTTAGTAGAGCCGATTGTTTCGCAGAGCGCATCACAAAAAACGCATCGGAAACAAAACTTGGCGATGTAGCTCAGCTGGTTAGAGCATGCGGCTCATATCCGCAGTGTCCGGGGTTCAAGTCCCTGCATCGCCACCAAAACACCATCCAGCTTAGTCCGACTAAGTCAAAAGGCCCTTAAAAGCAGGGCCTTTTTCAATTTGTGCCTCCAACGGCGTCTACAAAAAACCATTGACATCCGGAAGTAACACGGTGAGCTCACAGTTATGCTACCCCAAGCCAGTATTATTTACCCGGATTGGAATGTGGGAAAACAGAGATTTGAACTTTTGTAAATAGTATGCGAAATGGTATTTGGGTATTATTAAGGGGATATACTGTATACAAAATTATAATCATGAAATTTTGCAGAAAATCCGATCTGTCAAAAATTATTATAATTTCATGAAGTTATAATAAAATTAATCTGGTACGATTCTTGATATGCTATTATCTGAATTCCACATCATTCCGCAACCCCTACGGAGATACCTATGCTGCCGGTAATGCCCGCTGCTTGCAGAATTCTATTTATCGGCCTGGTGGTTTCGGCCGTTTGCTTTGCCGCAACGGAACCATGTTATTGCGCCGGGGATTTTGATGTCGCCATCGCTGCATCGCGCACCGACGGGGTGGCCCCGCTTTCGGTGTTTTTCGATGCGACGGGAACGCCTGATCTGACGGATGGGACGTATGTGGACGCAACTTTTGTCTGGGATTTCGATGCGGACAACATCGATCCGTCCGCCAAATATCGCAAAGCCAGCGGATTCGTCGCGGCCCATGTATTCGAGAATCCCGGCACTTACCGCGTACAGGTGAATGTTTACGATACGCTCGGTCGGCAGGCCTGGGAAGAGGTGAACATCACGGTCCGGCAGTTTTCCGGAACCACTTATTATGTGGCCGAGGACGGATCGAACGACAATGACGGTTTGTCCATGGATGCGCCGGTACGGACGGTGGAATATGCCCTGCGCACCCTGGCCCAGCCCAACACCCGGATCCTGTTCAAAAAAGGTGACACGTTTTATACTCAATACGTCAGTGCTTACGAGCGCCCGGGGCCGGTGATCGTGGCGGCTTACGAAGATCCTGCCGATTCTTCGGATCAGGCACCGATTATTTACAATACTGATGAAGACGGCGCCTGGGCGACCCTCACCCCCGGCAATGACTGGCGGATAATGGATTTAAGGATCAGATCCGGTGGCTGTACTGCCGGCGAAGAGGGCAGCCCGCGGTATCCCGGTGGCGTGGCCTTCGGCAGCAATACCACCCACAGCCTGATGTACCGGCTGGAGCAGGACCAACTCTCCGGGGCATGGATGGCGCCTTACGGCACCTATAACACGGTAGCTGAATGCAACATCCATGATGTTTCCGGCACGGGTTACAGTTCCGGTGGTCAGGGAGGGGCATTGATCGGCAATTGGGTGCATGACAAATGCACTCAGGATCCCGAGCATACCTTCCGTCTGCAGGGCGGTACACGGTATTTTATCGCTTTTAACAACCTGGAGGGCAATATTGTCAATTATGACAGCCTGACCATACGGGGCAACAGCGACAAGGTGGTCGTCTATAAAAACACACTGGACCGTGTGACCGGCATCTGGCCGCAGGTCCGCAACAGTTTCGAGGAGTATCAGCACCATTGCATTCTGGATGCGAATCTGTTTATGGGGCGAAATTACAGTGATCCCAACTCAAGGTCGACGGCCATCGGCCTTCACTCCAAGGACATCGTGATTCGAAACAACATCATCTTCAACTACAGGCTCGGCGTTAGCATTGAAAATGATACGGTGGTGGGTCCGTCCCAGCGCATCAAGGTCTACAACAACACGTTCATCAACATGACCGCGGATAGCTCGTTCTATTTTGCCAGCATCGACCCGGCCTGTTCCGACATCGTTGTGAAGAACAACGCGATTCTGGACAATGCCGGAAGTACAGCCATGTATACCCGCATTCTGCGTGACCGCAGCGGCGGGAATACTTTCCTGGGCACATCCAACCATAACATTTTTTACGGGGCCGATTGGAATGCCGGCATGGTGCTGTTTAATACCTATGATCTGGACGCTTGGCAGGCGGCATCCGGACAGGACCTTGACAGCCGGCTGCTAAATCCGGCCCTGGCGGGTCTGGATCCGGATAGTGCCAACTTTGCCCTTCCCTTGGAAGGCAGCCCGCTGATCAACGCCGGAGACTTTACCGGAGCCGCACTGGACTATCATGGAAATGTCAGGGACCTGTCCCCGGATGTGGGAGCGGTGGAGTTTATCAGTTCGACGGTGGACGCGGAATCGCCAACGGCTCCGTCGAACCTTGAGGCGGCTGCCATCTCTTCCAGCCGGGTGGATCTGACCTGGTCCGTGGCCACGGACAATACGGGTGTGGCCGGGTATCGGATCTACCGCGACGACGAGCAGATCGGCGCAACGACGGGCACCGTTTTCAGCGATAGCGGTTGCCGATCCGCCACCTCATATGTTTATACCGTCAAGGCCTTTGATGCGGCCGGCAATCTGAGCCCGCCTTCAAATCAGGTCTCGGCAACCACCTCAGGCAGTGGAGAAGTCGGCGGCTCGAGCGGTGGCTCGGGTGGCGGCTGTTTCCTATCGACACGACGTTAATGTCCCGGTTCTACTGCCTGTAAATTAAAATAAAAAACGGTGCAGGCAACTAATTGTTTATCTTATAAAAACGGATACCAAAGATGTTGATTTCCACTGGTCGGACCACAAGAGGGTTAAGTTTATGGCTTATGGTGACGATGTTACTTGATATGTCCCAGAGGTCTCAATGCACCTGCATCAAAAGTATCAACGTATCCGCAAATGTTTTATCCCCCTTAGCCTGGTCATCGGGCTGTTGGTATGGATTGCCCTGTTGATCAGCCCGGTTGGTCTGGTGGTTGCCGCATTCACGATTTTCTGTTTAATTGGGATTCTATTCATTCTGGGATGTATTCGCGTAAAAGAGGACGACTTTTGAAAATAGGCCAGGTCCATGTGCCGCAGCCGTATATCGCTTTGTGTCTCTTAAATTGACGAAACCCATGTAAATAAGGTATGTTGTAAAACTGAATTTTGTTGGCAGGTAATTTGAGCAGGCGCTGCTATAGCATCGGCACGTTTAATGGACCATTGTACAACGCGTCATCGATTCAAACGCAAATGCCCGTGCCCATTCCGACAGCCCGCCCTATACCTGATAAACCAGGATTATGCAGTGGCAAAAAGGCGAGAAAGAGGTCATCTGACCCAGTAAAGTGTAAACCGCACTACTGTTGTTCAAGCGACGATCTCATGCGGAGACTAGGTTGAATGAAAAATCGGATCCTCATTTCCATTTTATTGCCTGCGGTTGCAGTTGCGGTGATTATTGCGATATGGGCTGCTACCGGCCTGGTCCCGCCTCTATTGAGATATATCCAAAAGCGCACGGATGCCAGCCTTGAACTGGTGACTGAACTGGGTCTTGCAAAATGCGAGAACAGTTTTAATTATCTTCTCGATTTAAGTCTTGAAGAAGATGAGCGCATGATAAAATCTTCAAAACGTGAAACTCTGTCGGCTGTCAGAAGCCTCAGTGCGCAATTCGATAAAATTAATCTAGTGGTTCTCGATGTCGATGGGCAAGTCCTCAGCAGCCAACAGAGCTCAGCAAGATTGCCCGCCATGGTGATGAATCAGCTTGATATCAGCGGGTCCATCGTCAAACAAAATATTTTTAACCAGCCGGCGCGGATTGTAGCTTATTATTTCCCGTTTTGGCGCTGGTATGTGGTGGGTTATGTATTTGAAAAGGACTATTCGGCCCCACTGGAAATGGCCCGCCGGGTCATCTTTATCGGTATTTTTTCAATTCTCTTGGCTATTACGACCACGGCCGGGATGGCCTTCTACTTTCGCGTCAACCAACCGCTTAAACGCATCATCTTGGCGGCCGGCAAGGTTGCGCGCGGTGAGTTCCAAAAAGTTCATATAGTGGGTAAGGATGAGATCGGTCAAGTCACTTCAGCTTTTAATTCCATGGTGACCAGCCTGGAGGCCGGCTATCAAAGAATAGATGAAATTCTATCAGCCTTGCGGGAATCCGAAGAGCTATACCGTGTGGTCACCGAAAACGGTATGTCCCAAATTTTGCTGGTGCACCGGGGTGAGATCGTTTTTTCCAACCAGCGGGCTTTGAATGACTCAGGATATGCCATGCCTGAGCTCATGGGAGAAGCTGCCATCAAGTTTATTTTTCCCGATGATCAGCAAGTTGTTCGGAAACTAATTCGTGAGCGTCTGGCCAAACGACCCTTCTCCGGCACCAAGGAAGTTCGTTATATTACCAAGTCCGGAGCTGTTCGCTGGACGGAGTTGACCATTGTGCCGGTTGCCTATCAAGGAGAGAATGTCCTTTTAATCCATGGTACCGATGTCACAGAACGCAAAGCGGCCTTTGAAGAGCAGCAGCGCTTGGAAACCAAGTTACGGCAAGCCCAAAAGATGGAAGCCATCGGCACCTTGGCCGGTGGTATCGCCCATGATTTTAACAACTTGCTCATGGGGATTCAGGGCAATATCTCGATGATTCACCTGGATGTGCCCAAAGATAGTGCCAATTATGAACGACTGCACAATGTGCAAAAATATGTCAAGAACGGCGCCGAGCTTACAAGGCAGTTGTTAGGGTATGCTCGCGGCGGGAAATATGAAGTGCACCCCATTCAAGTCAATGACTTGGTCCTCCAATCCTCACGAATGTTTGGCCGTACCAAAAAAGAGGTGGTTATTCATACCGATCTACATCCGGACCTGTGGGCGGTGGAAGCGGACCGGGGCCAAATTGAACAAGTGCTGCTCAACCTGTATGTCAATGCCTGGCAGGCCATGCCGGGTGGCGGCGATCTTTTCTTGAAAACGGACCATGTCGTGATCGAAGCGGGCGAAACATCGCATTTGCAGCTACCCAACGGAAGCTATGTCTACATCGAGGTTACCGATACCGGCATTGGCATAGGCAAAGAAGCCGTACACAAGATATTTGATCCTTTTTTTACCACCAAACAACGGGAACGGGGCACCGGCTTAGGTTTGGCGTCCGCCTACGGGATTGTTCACAATCATGGCGGCAGTATAATTTGCCGGAGTGAAGAAAATAAAGGGACCAGCTTTTTTATTTATCTGCCCAAGTCGGATAAAATGCCGGTTCCGGAGGGTGTTCAGGAAAGTATCATCAATCAAGACACCCAAGCCAACTCAGAGACCATTTTGTTGGTGGATGACGAAGAGATGGTCACCGCTGTGGGCCAGGAGATGCTTGAGTATTTGGGCTATAAGGTGATTGTTGCGCTCAGTGGGCAAAAAGCTATTTCCATCGTAGAAGATCGCGGCGAAGAGATCAATTTAGTGATATTGGATATGATTATGCCGGAGATGGGGGGCGCTGAGACCTTTGAGGTGTTGCGCAAGATGCATCCTCAATTACCGGTATTGTTGTGCAGCGGGTACAGTTTGGACGGTAAAGCATCTGAAATCATGGCCCGCGGCTGTGATGGTTTTATTCAAAAGCCCTTTGATATGGATGTTTTGTCTCAGCGGCTGCGTGACATCTTGGAGGCCCCGGCCACCAACCCCAATAAGTTATAAACAAGCACTTTCAGTCGTACATTGGATGCTTGGGGGTTGGCTTTTCTATGCGCTTTTTGTCGTATTGACCGGGCTGCTTCCCATAGCTGCTGTTTGTGCCGTCATCTCGGTAGCGATTTCCGCAAACCTGGGGCCCATGGCCGAAGAGAGATTAAACATCCGGACCCTTTCCGGTTCGATGCCCAACTCTTTCAAAGTGTTTTGGACGTATTCCACTTTTTTACGGGTTCTGATATTTCCTTCCAGGAAATGACATTCGCCCTCCAGTCACCCCGCCACATAGACGGCATCGGCGCCGCTCTCCACCGCCCTTAGCAAATGGACAATATCCACGCGTCCACTGCAGGGCACCTGGACGATCTTGACATTGGACGGGTAGTTCAGACGCATGGAGCCTGCCAAATCCCCAGCCGCATACGCGCAATACTTGCAGCAAAAAGCAATGATTTGGGGTTCAAATGCTTGACTCATGTTGCTTTCCTTTTTGGTGTTTCGTGTTTGGGTACGGGTGCTGGATGTTAAGCTGTTTCCAAACACCAAATACCAAACACGAAACACTTTAGAGGTTCATAATCGCCTACTGTTGATCTACCGGTTTAAGCAGTATTTACACATGCTGAAGCCGGTTCTATCCCTTTACAAACAACGCCTCTGCCTTGGCATTCAACTGCTCATCGGTAAAGTGCCGCAGGGTAATGGCCTTTCCGGGGCATTCGGCAGCGCAGGTGCCGCAACCATGGCACTGTGCCGGATCGATCACCGCATGGGAGTGTTCATCCACGTGCGGAATGTTATAGGGACATGTCCGCACGCAGGTCAGGCAGGCGGCACAGCGCCCCTCTTCCACAGTGGCCACCACCCCGCCCACATGAAGGACCTCTTTGGACAGCACCGTCATGGCGCGGCTCGCAGCGGCCTTGGCCTGGGCAATGCTCTCTTCTATGGGCTTGGGATAATGCGCCAATCCCGCCAAAAAGATGCCTTCGGAAGCAAAGTCCACCGGTCGCAGTTTGGCATGGGCTTCCACCAGAAAGCCTTCTGCATTGACCGGCACCTTGAACTGTTCGTACAAGTCTTGGTTGGGCCGGGAGACAATACCGGCTGCCAGGATCAGCAGATCCGGTTTGATGCGCACCGGGCGCCGCAAGACATGATCGATGACGGTCAGCAATAAGGTGTCATCCGCATCCATGGCCACACTGGGTTGATGGTCCAGATCGTAGCGGATGAAAATGACGCCCGTTTGTCTGGCCTTTTGGTACAGGGTTTCGCGGAATCCATAGGCGCGGATGTCCCGATATAGAATAAAGACCTTCATTCTGGGATTTTTTTCTTTAAGCGCCAAAGCGCCTTTGAGGCTGTGGGTGCAGCAGATTTTACTGCAATAGGGCCGGTCGGCATTGCGTGACCCCACACACTGGATAAAGACCGCGCTCTTGGCATTTCCGATGCGCGGATCGTTTTGGGTCAGCGCGGCATCCATGTCCAGATGGGTCAGCACATTGGGGTGCTTACCGTAGAGGAACTCATCGGGCTTGTGCTCCTGACCGCCGGTGGCCAGGATGGTCACCCCATGAAAGAGGCTCTCTTTTTTGCCATCGCCGTCGGCGTATGTGGTTTCAAAATTGCCCAAAGATCCGTGGGAAGCCACCACCTCGCTGTTCAGATGCAGCTCGATGTTGGGATGGCCCTCGGTCCTGGCGATGACGGACTCCAGGTAGGCCTTCAAATCTTCCCCTTGCCAGGTGGTGCGCAGCGAACGCGCATTACCCCCCAGTTGGGACGTTTTTTCGACCAGGTGGACCTGACTGCCCTGATCGGCGACCCCCAAAGCCGCTTCCATGCCGGCAACGCCGCCACCGACCACCAGAGCCGACTTGGTGATGGGCACCGATACGCTGTAGAGCGGCTCGATGAAGGCGGCTTTGGCAACCGCCATGCGCACCAGATCCTTGGCTTTGGCGGTGGCTTGATCCGGGTTGTTCATATGCACCCAGGTATTCTGGTCCCGGATGTTGGCCATCTCGAACAGGTATTTGTTGAGCCCTGCTTCGCGAATGGTCTCCTGGAACAGGGGCTCGTGGGTGCGCGGCGAGCAAGAGGCCACCACCACCCGGTTGATTTTTTTCTCGACGATCACTTCTTTGAGGTGCACCTGGGTGTCTTGGGAGCAAGAGAACAGGTTGTCTTCCACATGCACTACCTGCGGCAGGGTGCGCGCGTATTCGCGCACAGCCGGCACATCGGCCACTCCGCCGATGTTGATGCCGCAATTGCACACAAACACACCAATGCGGGGTTCCTGGCCGGTGATGTCGGTCTCAGGCGGCAGGCTTTTGTCCTGGGTTAAGGACCAGCGGGAGTCGCCCAAGCTTTGGGTGGCGCAGGCGGCTGCGGCCGACGCTTCCATTACCGAGTGCGGAATGTCTTTGGGCTCTTGGAAAGCGCCGCAGACATAGATGCCCTCTTTGGAAGTGACCACCGGTGTCAGACTGCTGGTTTGCGCAAATCCATATTCATTGATATCCACGCCCAATTGGTCGGCCAACGCCACTGCGGCTTTGTCGGCCACAAGGCCCACCGACAAGATGACGAGGTCAAAGATCTCTTCCACCGATGTGCCCGCTTCAGTGGCATAGACGATGCGAAGCCTGTCGTCCTTGTCCGGAAAGACCGAATGGATGCGCGAGCGTACAAAACGCACGCCGTGGTCATCTTCAGCGCGCAGGTTGTACTTGTCAAAGTCTTTTCCGAAGGTGCGCATGTCCATGAAAAAGATGGCCGTATCCAGGGAGCCGTCACTGTGTTCCTTGGCGATGACCGCCTGCTTGTTGGCGTACATGCAGCACACCGACGAACAGTAGCCGTTGTCGCAATGGTTGATATCCCTTGAGCCGACGCATTGCAGCCAGGCGATTTTTTTGGGCTCCTGGTGATCCGAGGGACGGACCAGGTGTCCCGCGTATGGACCCGAAGCCGACAGCATGCGTTCAAACTCCAGACTGGTGACCACATTGGGATGGTTGGCGTAGCTGTATGGCGCGTACCGGGTCGGATCATACGGGGTAAATCCCGGGGCCAAAATAACAGCGCCCACCTCAAGGGTGCTTTCTCGGGTCTGAATTTGATGTTCCACGGCCCCGGCCAGGCAGGCGTCCACACACTGGTAGCACTCCGAGCACAAACCGCAGGCCATGCAGCGTTCGGCTTCCTGCTGGGCCAGCTTTTTGCCAAAACCCAACTGAACCTCTTCAAAGCCGGCGACGCGTTTTTTGACTGCCAGGTGGCGCATTTTGTTGCGTGGCCGGATGGTATATCCTTCCAAGGGAACGTCCGTCACCGCTTCGAAGTCCAGGTCACGGTCTTCGGTCAGGTCCACCCCCCGGATGTAGCGATCCATGGAGATGGCAGCCTGTTTGCCGGCTTCAATGGCTTCCACTACCGTGGCCGGACCGGTGACGGCGTCGCCTCCGGCAAAGATATCCTGATCGTCCGTTTGCAGGCTGATCGGGTTCACGTTCATGGTGCCCCAGTCGCTCAGGGTGCAGGCGCACTCATCGGTCAAACAGGCCCAGTCGCTCTCCTGGCCGATGGCCGGTACCAGCGCATCGATCTCGATGGTAAACTCGCTGCCGGCAACAGGTTCGGGGCGCCGCCGACCGCTCTTATCCGGTTCGCCCAGCTCCATTTTGATGCACTCCACCCCGGTGACGCGGCCGTTTTTCTCCATCACCCGAACCGGATTGGTCAGGGTCATGATCTCGATGCCTTCATCGCGGCACTCTTTAATCTCGTCGCTGCTGGCCGGCATCTCGGCTTCGCTGCGACGATAGATGATGAAGGCCTTTTTTGAACCCTTGCGCAGGGCCGTGCGCACGGCGTCCATGGCCACGTTGCCGCCGCCGATAACCGCTACACGATCGCCCAACTCGACGTTTTCGCCCAAATTGACGCGGCGCAGGTAGTCCACCCCCGGTACGGCCCCTTCATACGCTTCACCTTCGATGCCCAACGACTTGCACTCCTGGGACCCGATGCCCATGAAAAAGGCTTTAAAGCCTTCATCGCGCAATTGTCCGATGGTAACGTCTTTGCCGATATCCACACCGGTTTTGAACGTGACGCCCAGATCACGGATGGTCTGAATCTCTGCATCGATGACCTCCCGCGGCAGGCGGTATTCGGGAATGCCGATGCGCAACATGCCGCCCAGCACGTCATGCTTTTCAAAAACCGTGACCGGGTAACCTTCGATGGCCAAAAAGTAGGCGCAGGTCAGGCCGGCCGGGCCGGAGCCGATGATGGCGACCTTTTGGTTTTTGGCCTCTTTTTTCTCCGGCACGTAGGGCTTATCCGACTTCATGTCCAGATCGGCCAGATAGCGATGCAGGTGCATGATGGCCAGTGGGTCCTCCAGTTGGCCGCGGGTGCAAGCCCCTTCACACGGATGGTGACAGACACGCCCGCAAACGCCGGGTAAAGGATGTTCCTGTTTGAACAGTTTAAGGGCCTCATCGTATTTGCCCTGGTTCATCAGGGCGATCCAGCCCTGCACGCTCACATGGGCCGGGCAGGTGGCCTTGCACGGGGCGGTGCCTCTCTTTTCGATGGCATAAGCGCCGGGCATGGCCTGGGGGTAGAGTTTGTAGGCGGCTTTGCGCTCGCGCAGCCCCATATCGAACAGATTGGGAATCTCGATGGGGCATACCTTGGCGCATTCGCCGCACGCCGTGCATTTTTCCGTGTCGATAAAACGCGGTTTCTCTTGAAGCGTGACTTTGAAATTGCCCGGCTCGCCCTGAACCTCCTTGACCCGGGACAGAGTGAGTAGTTCGATGTTGAGATGCCGGCCGGCTTCCACCAGCTTGGGGGAGATAATACACATGGAGCAGTCATTGGTGGGAAAGGTCTTGTCCAGTTGAGCCATTTTGCCGCCGATAGCCGATTCGGCCTCAACGATATAGACTTTGTATCCGGACTCGGCCAGATCCAAGGCGGCTTGAATCCCGGCGATGCCGCCGCCGACCACCATAACGGCTCCGGTGGTTGATTGTGCCATGATTATTTCTCCTTTTTCAGACCGAAATTTTGAAGATCCGGCCCCAGATAAGCACGTTCGTTTTCACCCAAAATACCCATCGACAAGCACATGATGGTCCAGATATGGGCCACGTGGTATTTACCGCCGTAATGCTCGCAGATATCTTCGATCTGGGCGTGGCAATTGTGACAGGGGGCCAGCACATACTGCGCGCCGGTGGTCATGATCTGATCGAACTTGACCTTGCCGTAAGCCCGGCGCTGTTCGGGATAGCCGCCCTGGAGCGCGCCGCCGCCGCCGCCGCAGCAGTAGTTGTTGGTGCCGCTGGGCACCATGTCGACAAAGTTTTCTTCACCCACAATGCTTTTAATGACAAAGCGCATGTCCTCGGCCATCTGCTCGCCCACGGTTTTGCGTACGATGTTGCACGGGTCCTGACAGGTAAACTTGATGCCCAGCTCTTTGTTCCAATCCGAATTGACCTTGAGTAAGCCCTCGCGGATCCATTGCGCGTAAAGGGTGATGATGCTGACAAATTCGAAATTGTGCTTGATGTTGAATTTTTTCAATCCTTCCAGGATTGCAAAGAAGGAGTGCCCTCACTCGGTATTGACCACCTGCTTGCATCCCAGGTTGTTGTCGATATGGATGACGAACTCTTCCAGGATATAGCGCCAGCCCTCCTCGTCCGCTAGAAAGAGGCAGTAGTTCTCTCCGGCCCACATCACCGAAGGATAAGTCCAGTCGGCGCCCACCAGATGCAAAACCTTCCACAGCGGGGACATCTCGTCGGGCTCGGTGACCGGCTCGCGCGAGTTCTGGTTGATGGCCATGTAGGCCCCTTTGCGGTCCACGGTTACCTGCATCTCTTTAAACATGGGTTGGGTTTCGCGGATCTCTTCGGCCACATCTTCCACCGTCCAGGTGAAATCTTCGGTGGGCACTCCCATGGCGTTGCCGGCGCGAATATGCTGGTCGCACGAATTGCGAATGCCTTTGGGCCGATCTTGCCTTGGCCAGCTATTGCGCATGTTGTACACCAGCTTGGGAATGTCGATCTGCATGGGGCACTGCTTGACGCAGCGCGCACACATGGTGCAGACCCAGGCCCAGGGTGTCTTTTTAATCTCATCATCCAACCCCAGCACCAGCATGCGGATCAATTTGCGCGGGTCCATATCGAACAACTCCGAAGCCGGGCAACCGCCGGTGCAGGTCCCGCAGGTCAAGCACAGGTCAAAGTTGGCCGCAGGGATCTTATCCAAGACCTCCATCTTGAAATCAGGACTTGTCTCATTGAGTTCAATGGGAACAGTCATCGGGATATCCTCCTTGATCAAAGGGTTATCCAAAAAACGCTTGGTTTATATATCCTACTAAAATGCTCGAGAATTAAAGCCTGTTTATGCCCGCCCAGTTGCTATGCATACCGCACTATGGTGGGTAGGGTCCGTCGAACAGGGCAAGGGTTGTACAAACCAAGAACCGATTGATCCGCAAAATGGGCGTTCCGATACAACGGGGATCGAATCTGGAAACGGGAACGGCACCGGCTGACCCAGGCGTCCCCTTGAAGCGTTTGAAGATGAGTGTCCGTCCATTCGCATTGCCGCAAAAAACGATGCTGGTGGCTAGTTGCAAGAACCGAATTGTCGGTTCGGACCGCAGGATACCGTTTGGCGCCGTATACTACCTCAGCCCGGCGGCATCCAGATACGGCTGTAGTTTATCTTCACCCCCCATGGTGATGATGTGCACGCCCTGGCAAAGTTCTTTGAGCCCTTTAACCAGGTCGGAAAACAGCTCGATGCTGGCTTGCTTTTTGTCGGTGGCTTTGTCCAGTTTTTCCACCACCCAATCCGGCACCAGGCCTGATTTGAAGTGGCGGTTGATAAACCGTGCCATGGCGGGATTTCTCAGCAGCAAGACTTCTGCGATCACCGGGACATCAAACGTACCCACCTGGCGAATAAACTTTTCAAATTGATCGATATCGAAAATCGGTGTGGTCAGAAAATAACCGGCGCCGATGCCGCGCATGGCCTCCATCTCCTGCATGCCGGTTTTCGGCACGTTTTTGCCCCACAAGGATTCCACACCCGAGCCCAGGGTGAAGTCCACCGGATGGGGCAATGCTTCACCGTCTACGGAACGGCCATCGCGGATGTGTTTCAGCACGGACGCCAGTTTGCCTGAATCCACATGAAAAAACATGGTCTCTTGCAAGCTATCGCCCGAGATGCGGTAGTCTTCGGTAAAGACCAGCAGGTTTTCCACACCGGCTGAATGTGCGTTGGTCAGATCCTTTTGAAGCTGGATGCGGTTTTTGTCTCGCGTGGTGGTCTGATAAATGGAGTTGAAGCGGTTGGATTGAAGCAGTTCGCAGGTGCGGATAGTATCTCCCACCACACCTTCCAGTTCCACATCGGTGACGGAAACGCCGTCCACCCGACCGCGAACACGTTTCAAGCACGCCACCAGATCTTCCGGCTGGGCGTCAAAGACGGGTGCCTGTACCTCTGAGGTGACGACAAACTTTTTGGCCTCCAGGGCTTCATTAAGTTTCACAACGTGCCTCCTTTCATGGATCCGTCAAGAGCGACGAGACTACATAAGCTCCAGAAGCCGGGCCACCTCATCTTTAAGTTGAGGCAGCGGCAACGGTTTGGAAAAGCACATGTCTGCACCATAGGACTTCATCTCCTTAAACTTTTCCTCATCGAGATAGGCGGATAGCACAATGATTTTGGTGTTGGTGGTATCGGGATTGGTTTTGACTTTTTTGCAGACCTCATTGCCTTTGATATCCGGCATCATAATGTCCAGGATCATCAAATCCGGGCAAAAGTGATTCACCTGCAATCCGGCTTCAAATCCATCGGCCGCAGATATCACTTCATAGTCGTGTTCATCCTCTTCCAGGGCTTGCACAATGGTTTCAACAATAATGGGATCATCATCCACCACCAGGATCTTTTTGCGGCCGTTGTCAGGTTCATCCGCAGGAATGGGAATACCCTGGCGTTGCATGAACTCAACCAAATCCGCGTACTTGATGCGCCTGTGGCCTCCAACCGTCTTGTAGGCTTTGATGTGGCCCTTTTCGATCCAGTTGATGATGGATTTGGATGAGACCTTGCACATCTGACTGGCCTTGTAGACCGTAAGTGTGTCTTCCATCACAATCCTCCCTTTTCTATTAAGTGCTATCTTTCATTAAAACGCCCACCAAGACAATGTCAAGGAAAAAAATAGAAATAACTAAAAAAACTGAACTAAAACCCCATAAAAATGGACAGTAAGTATAGTTATTATAGTAATTATAAAATTTATAGAATAACGTATTTATTAATCAGGTGGAACGGATTTATTGTAAAATCGGTGGTTAAGGACATTTAATGAATAGGAACGGGTTTATTGGCTATCGGAGCATTCAGAAAATAGACGATTGGAATGGTAGTTCTCTGCAGTTGGTCTTGGTCGGGCTGGGCTCCGTCCCAGCCGATTTTTCCGATGCAGTTTTCAACCTCGACCCATGGCTATGGATCATGTCTTGTCGCGGCGCCAAGCCGCACCAGATGGTGGTTCCAATACAAACGCGATTGAATCAAAAAGCGGGGTGCCGATTTAGAGGCAGGCCATTAAAAGCTGCGAAGCGCGGTAACGGTTTCTCCTCCAATTCCCCAGTTGTCTGTTTCTACTTCATCAATGACGACAACTGTCGTTTTTGGATCTTTCCCCAGGACTTTTACCAGTAGATCCGTCGCACCTTTGATAAGTTCAGCTTTCTGATCTGCCGTTGCACCTTCATTGGTGATTTTGATGTTTACAAAAGGCATTTGCTTTCCTTTCCTGTTTTCTTTCGAAGCGATCTCAATCTATGGGACACGGTTCGGTCTCTTTCTGGTCACTGACAGGCAATACGATGCTGAATGTGGCGCCGTTGCCCACTTCGCTCTCCACTTTGATATCGCCGCCATGATCCTTGATAAAGCCGTAGCAGACCGAAAGGCCCAATCCCACGCCACGCTCGCTGTCCACCTTGGTGGTAAAAAAGGTTTCAAATATTTTATCGAGGTGCTCGGGCTTGATGCCCATGCCGTTATCACTGACCTGGATATGGATTTGTTGATCATCCCCGCGTGTCTTCACCGAAAGCGTGCCGCCTTCGGGCATGGCATCCCTGGCATTGGAGACCAGGTTGAGAAAAACCTGACGCAGCTGGTTCTTGGAGGCCCAGACCGGTTGCAGGCCATCGGTCAGATCGGCTTTGATCTTAATGTCCACTTCGCGGAGTTGCTTTTCATGCAGCAGCAAAATTTCATCCAGAATGGTATTCATATCGACGTTGCAGTGCACCTCCTGATCGGGTTTGGAAAAAGAGAGCATTTTGCGCAGCATATCGGTCAGCCGCACCGACTCGGACAGGGCCATGTCGAGCAGTCGGCGGCGCTTGTTGCTGGGCGGGATTTCGGTTTTCATCAACTCCAAGGTGTTCATGATCCCATACAGCGGGTTGTTGAGCTCATGGGCCAACTGGGAGGTCAGGCGGCCCATGGCCGCCAGCTTTTCCGATTGCAGCAGCTGCTCCTGGGTGCGGTGCAGCTTGCGCTCCATGGCCAGGCGTTCGCCCAGATCCACAAAATAGCCCACCGAAGCGATCTCTTTACCTGCCGGGTCATAGATGATGCTGGCCGAAAGGCTGCCTTCCACCGGGGTGCCGTCCTTGTGTATGAATGTCATCGGGTAGGAGCGCAATTTGCCCTTGCCGCCAAAATCTTCACCCCGCATGTGTCGCATGACTCTGTAGGCCTCTTCATCCTCCTTGTACAATTGGCGCACATCACTTTTGTTGATGGTCTCATCGGCCGTGTAGCCCAATGTCACTTCGGCCCCCTGGTTCCAGATGATGATTTTGCCTTCCATTGACGCACCCACAATGGTGTTGGGCGAGCTGCGGATGATATTATTGAGAAAATCAAGGGCCTCCTGGATCTCCCGCCGCAACCGGGTAATGCGGGTCTGGTCCACGCAAATGCCTTCATAACCGGTAATGGCGCCCACCGGGTTGGTGCGCACGTGGGCGGTGAGCAGCACCGGTATGGTGCTGCCGTCTTTGTGCTTGAAGTTTACGGAGTGGTTGACCACCTGCCGATCCTCTTCCATCATGCGTTGAAAGGCGATGCGGTCGGCCGGCCTGACGTAGAGGTCTTTCTGGATGGAGATATTGAGAAATTCCGTTTTGTCATCGTACCCCAGCATCTCCAGCAAGGCTTGGTTGGCATCTAAAAAACGGCCCTCCTTGGTGCTGATATAGACACCCACCGCCACGTGCTCAAAAAGCCGGCGATAATCCTGTTCAGTGGCCTTGAGTTTGAGCTCCTGGTCTTTACGGGCGGTGATGTCGCGATAAATGTTGAGCTTGGAAACGCTGCCGTCCAGATTCTTGATGGGCAGTTCCACAATACGGTAGGTCTTGTCCGTGCGCGGCATGTAGATCTCTTGATGTGCCGTATCCTCGTTCTCAAACACCTCTTTGGCACGGCACCAGGGACACAGCACCTCACTGGCGTTGACCACTTCGTAGCATTTTTTGCCGACCCCCTGGCCGAACATCCGGATCATGGCCTGGTTCATAAACTCCACGGTGTAATCGTCGCGGATGATATAAATGCCGTCTTCCATGGCATTGAGAATTTCGGTCAGATTAATGGAGTTGTTTTCAGGCATAGGTACCCCTTGGGTTATTTTCATATGGTGTGGTGGCCGCTGGTGTTTTGAGTTAATTGCAAATTGCAGCAGATGTCAAGGAGGTAGGGAGGAGCTGCAATATGGCTTATAGCCAGGAGTTTGATCAGACAAAGGTGAATTCTATGTCTGCCCAGTTTTAAGTTTAAAGTTTTAAGGTTTAAGTGAAGGTATTCTGTCGATTGGAATTTCAGGGCAGGGGAGTAGGGCAGGCCTCCGCGCCTGCCGTTGGGACTGATGTGGCTGGCATACCATAAACGGCGGGGACAGAGCCCCGCTTTAAGAAGACGACAATATACAACAATCAATCCTTTTAACGTAGGGCAGGCCTCCGCGCCTGCCGTTGGGACCGGCATGGCTGTTCTGCCACACACGGCAGGGACAGAGCCCCGTCCTACGAAGATTGTCCGCCCGGCAACCACCAATTCAGCGTTGGGCCCTGGTGAAAAAAGATCGACGCTTTTTACCTTGCAAAGCGAGATATGTTTTGCTAACTAATCGGGCCTCTATACGGTGGGTGTAGCTCAGTTGGTAGAGCACCTGGTTGTGGCCCAGGTGGTCGTGGGTTCAAGTCCCATCACTCACCCCATCAGAATTCAAAGGCCAACGTGATGCCTGTGTCACGTTGGCCTTCTAATTTGATCCTGTGACCCGCAGAAAACCACCAACTTTTGCACTGACAGGGAAAATGCCTTAGCTTATGGGGCAGACCCACCGAACCCCTATCCATCTCGTTCGGGAAGTAGCACGGGCAGGTCATTCATACCAGGGAGAAGGCGGCATGGGAACCGGTCTGAGAAAATACAAGTGCCTGTTGGCCATTATCTTTTTTACCCAATGGTTGATAAACTGTTCCTTTTTGCCGGATGAATTGGAAGCGTTTTTCAAACTTCCCCTTCCGGAGGTGGAGCGGGGGCTATACCCGCATGGCACAAATGAGATTGCTTATGTCCGCACCGGCAACCCCATGGGAGTGCCCGTGGTTTTCGTGCATGGATCGCCCGGTTCGTGGGAGGACTGGAAGCTTATCCTGTCCCGATCCCGGTTGAAGCGGCGGTTCAATCTGATCGCAGTGAATCGGCCGGGTTGGGATGAACGGTCCCCCGCAGTCGCGGTGGTGCCGGAACTGTCCCGCCAGTCCGAGATGCTGCGCGCGACACTGGAGCTGGGGAAGGCAGGACAAAAGGTTATCCTGGTGGGGCACTCCCTTGGCGGAGCGCTGGTGCTCCAGATGGCAGCGGATTATCCGCACAGGGTGGCGGCCGTGATATTGCTGGCGCCCTCCCTGGATCCCGATCTGGACGCCGTTAGGTGGTTCAACAAGCTGGCGGATTACAAACTGATCCGGTTTTTTTTACCCCGGATGCTCGCCAAATCCAATGATGAGATCATGGTCCTGCCCCGGGCACTGCGTTCCCTGGGACTGCAGATGGCCGCCGTCGATCAACCGGTGATATTGATCCAGGGCGACAAAGACCGTCTCGTCGATCCGGGCAATGCCGTCTATGCGCGAAAGAAATTGATCAACGCCCAATACCATGAGGTGATCCTGCCCAACTTCGGGCACCTCATCCCACATCTGCGACCGGCCGAGGTGGTGCTCGCCATCGAAGAGGCGGCCGACATGATCGACAAATCGTCCCAACCGACCGAAGCGGCTGCCGTGCCGCAGCAGGATAAAAAGGCCCAACCGGACAATCGTTACAGAACTAGCACCGCATGCTTGGATAATCATCGGCAACGGAGATAAGAATTGAATTTAACGCCCAAAATGGGTATGAAGAGACACCAGGTTTCTCAGAATCATTGAGAAACCTCTGGCCCATAACGGAACACACGCGCCCGTAGCTCAGCTGGATAGAGCGCCGGACTTCGAATCCGTAGGCCGCAGGTTCGAATCCTGCCGGGCGCGCCATTTATTTAAAACCCATCGACAATATCGAAGGATTTTTTTGTCATTTGTGAGTTTACCCTGAGCGCAGTCGAATGGAATCCTGCCGGACACGCCAGAAAAACACATTCAGGTAATGGCAAAATTCTACGCCATTGCCTGCATCTTAGATGATGATGTTCCCAACATGTCAGAAGGGCTCAGTACACCTCGACCGCCTCTGTTCAGGACATGGGTGTAAATCATCGTCGTGCGAACATCTTTATGACCCAAAAGCTCCTGCACGGTGCGAATGTCATAGCCCGCTTCAATCAGATGGGTGGCGAACGAATGCCTAAGGGAGTGGCATCCGCCATTTTTATGAATCCCTGCCAGGCGCACAGCCTTTTTAACCCTGCGTTGCAGTACTTTTTCGTTGAGATGGTGACGCCGCTCAACACCTGAACGTGGGTCTATGGCACGTTTATGTGATGGAAATACATACTGCCAGCCCCACATGATATTGGCCCTCTGGTATTTACGCTCCAAAGCATAGGGCAGATACACGACACCATACCCTTCAGCCAAATCCTTTTCATGAATTTGTTTGACCTTTTCAAGATGGATTTTCAGAGGCGTTTTAATGGTTTTCGGCAACATGGTAACACGATCTTTCTGTCCTTTGGCTTGCCTGACAACGATTTGGTTTTGTGTAAATTCTATATCTTTGACCCTCAGACGCAGACACTCCATGAGACGCAGCCCTGAGCCATATAGCAGATGGCCCATAATCCAGTGTATGCCATCCA
>JBNKKB010000054.1:0-2843 GCA_050291605.1 Desulfobacteraceae bacterium
TTGCCGTGGTTTGTGCCATAAGCCGCGATAAGCCTTTGAAACGAAGGCAGATCCAGGAGATCGAAGAAGAAATGGAAGACCATTTGGCCCAGCTCTTCGAAAATTGCGAGATCTCCTATAAGGTGGATTTGTTACTCAACACGACAACGGCCGGCGAACAAATTGTGGAATTTGCCGATCAGATCAAGGCTGATTTGGTTGTGCTGGGCCTCCGAAGAAGGTCCGTAACGGGTAAGCTCATATTCGGCTCCAATTCCCAGTACATCATTATGAAGGCTTCTTGCCCCGTGCTTTCAGTCAGGCGGGAGTAGCTAAACCTTACTATCGTTCATATGCCTGGTCGCCGGGTGATAGAGGTCCCGCTTGACATAAATAATTCTTTGATGTATACATAAAAAAATCCACAAATGGACACTGTTGCTTTTTTCCGGTTTTTAAATGGTTATGAGGCCGACACAATTGCATCTAACAACCTATAATTCTTGAAAAAGATTGATTGAGCCCATTCATTTTTTTCGGATAGGGTCAATCTTAGTTGGCCTAACCCTAAAATAAATGCACCATGGAGGTGATTTAAAAATGCAGGTAAGCATCGATGAACTGAGGCAAGAAGTTGAGTGGTACGTAGACGAGTACCCACAAAAATATAACGAAACGCACTGGTGGCGCAAGCCGTTGCTTTGCACCGCTACAGTTGATGCCCGTTTTAAGAGGTTGCCTGAAATGGCTGCTAAAAACCACTGGATGCCCGAGGATCTGCTGCCCACGGCCAAAACAGTGATCGTTTTCTTTATTCCCTTCAAGGAATCGTTGGTAAGAGAGAACCATCCGGGCAAGTTTCCCTGTCCCAATTGGGGCATCGCGTACGAGGTGACGAACGACCTCATCGATAAGACCCTGGTGCATATGGAGGTCGTGCTTAAAGCGAAAGGTTACAAATGCGCACTGACGGCTACAGCCTCAAACCCTGATTCCGATGAGGATGATGATACAATGGCTGCCCGTTGGTCACACAAGCACCTGGGCTATTTGTGCGATATGGGGCGTTTCGGTATAAACGCTCAGTTTATCACGCCCTCTGGTTGTTCAGGCCGCATGGGAAGCATGGTAACCGATGCCGATATCGGAAATCATCCTTTGGTCTCAAAAAAAGAGTTGTGCCTGCACAAAATCGGACAAGAGTGCCTCCAGTGTGTCGCCCGCTGTCCGGTCAAGGCCGTAAGCGTCGATGATGGCATTAATCGTCAGCGCTGCAATCAGCGCCTGCATTCCAACTGGCACAACCGCATCAAACTCGGCCTCGGCGAACGCAGCCATGGCTGTGCCAAGTGCCAGGTGCATGTGCCTTGCAGCCTTTCGGATCCTTCTGAAACGCTATAAATAAAAAAAATTGCATCGTAAAAACGAATCGCACCAATTGTCGTTAATTTTATCGTGAGTAGGAAATTGTTGCTTTATAAGGAGTTTTCCCATGACCAGAAAAAAAATATCTATAAACGACCTCTACCAGAAAAAAGCGATCGGCGAAAAAGCAACTTGGTTGACCTGCTATGACTTTCCCACGGCCCAATTTCAGGAAGCAGCCGGTATCGAGATGATTCTGGTTGGCGATTCCATGGGCATGTGCGTATACGGTTATCCAGGCACCGTGCCGGTCACCATGGATCAGTGCATCGTCCATAGTGAGGCGGTGCGTCGTGGAGCGCCCACGGCTTTCGTGATCGGAGATATGCCATTCATGAGCTACCAACAGTCCGACGAGGTGGCCGTTGCCAATGCCGGTCGGTTTCTCAAGGAAGCCAATGTCGATGCCATTAAACTCGAGGGTGGGGTGCGTACCGTTTCTCGCATCCGGGCAATCGTCGATGCCGGTATCGTTGTTTGTGGTCACATCGGCCTGACTCCCCAGAGTTCCGGGCAGTTGGGGGGGCACAAAGCCCAGGGCCGTACCGCGGAATCGGCGCAAATGCTGATCGAGGATGCGCTGGCCGTTCAGGAAGCCGGTGCCCAACTGTTGCTGCTCGAGGCGGTTCCCCCCGAACTCTCCTCCTTTATCACCAGAAAGTTGGCCATACCGGTTTATGGGATAGGTGCCGGTCTGGAGACCGACGGCCAACTGCTGATCATTTCCGACCTTGTGGGCCAGTTTCAAGCCTTTACCCCCAAATTCGTCAAAAAGTATTGCGACGTGGCAAAGGTATACATCGATGCGGTCTCCGAATACATCAAGGATGTCAAAGCCCAAAAATTCCCTGCCGATGAGCACTGCTACCACATCATCAAGGGAGAAGAGGAAAAGATTGCCGCGGTTATGGAGAAATTTAAATGAACTACCCCGCCGCAAGCAGCGGGGTATCGGGCGTCAGAAAAGCTGAAGTTGTTTGTTCACCACTTTTTGTTTGAGTAATTGATTATATGGACCTTGTTGGCCATGCCTCTGGATGTATTGACGGATTACATCTTCATTTGCAAGCTCACCAACAGTCGATACAAAGTATCCGTCTGTCCAAAACTCGCCACCCCATAATTGTTCTTTTACTGATGGAGTGGCTGAAGATATCTCTCGGGCGATAATGCTTTTGATCTTTGTCACTATTTTAGTAGGACTGTACGTTGGCACAGATTGGATTAGAGAATGGACGTGATCCCCTCCTGTACCAATCTTCAAAAACAGTATTTCAAACCGCTTGGAGATTTATAGGCAAACGTCCTTCAGGACCGCGTCTACTTCATCGGTGATTACCAAACGCCTGTATTTGGCTACACAGACAAAATGATACATCAATATCGATATGTTATGGTTTTTACGAATCAGGTCTCCCCTGACCCCATTCGTAATCCAA
>JBNKKB010000055.1:0-48486 GCA_050291605.1 Desulfobacteraceae bacterium
AGGAGCCGCGCCCACCCCATGGGCGATGTGGTGCATGCAACACCCGTTGTGGTTGGCCATACCCTGCTGGTTGGGGCCAACGACGGCATGCTGCATGCGCTCGATGCCCAAACGGGAGCTGAGCGGTTTGCATATGTACCCAACCTGGTCTTTGATCATCTAAAATCACTCAGTGACCCGGCCTATCCAGGGCGGCATCGCTTCTATGTGGACGGCCCCCTGTGGGCCGGTGAGGTGCAGGTGGGCAATTATCAACGTCGCACCTATCTGGTGGGCGGGTTGGGCAAAGGAGGGCGCGGGTACTTCTGTTTGTTGGCGGGTGTGCGCCATCGTCCTCGGCAGGCAGACGATTATGGTTCCTATGAATGGACGTTTCACCTCGACCAGCTGGGATCTCAATCCGGTGAAGAGGATACCGGTCAAGTCGTGCAATGGGAGTATCCGGATATAGATCCATCCAGTGACGGCATGGACAACAATGCCGATGGCATGGCTGATGAACCTGGAGAAATAGACCCGCACATGGGTTTTTCCTTCGGCCAAGGGTATGCGGTTAATGCCAATTGTGCTGCAGACAGCTACCGGCCGGTGGTGATTTTCGGCAATGGATATGACAGCCCTAGTGGGAAAGCGGTGCTCTATGTATTGGACGCAGCTACCGGTGAAATCGTGCGTAAAATTGATACCGGTGCAGGCTTGGACAATGGTTTGTCTACACCGGCATTGATCGACGTAAATCGCGACCATCGTGTGGATTATGCCTATGCGGGTGATCTCGCGGGCAATATGTGGAAATTCGATCTGACCGCGCAAAACCCGGATCGATGGGGTGTGGCCTATGGCGTGGATCTCAACGGGGACCACACCATTGATGCAACTCAAGGAGACAGGCCTCAACCCTTGTTTCAGACCCGCGGCCAGTCCATCACCGGACGGCCCGACATTATGGCAATGGCCAATGCCTGCAACCCACAGGCAACGGGATATATGGTTATTTTTGGTACGGGGCGCTATTTTGCCGTGGGCGATCAAAGTGACACACGCCGGCAAAGTATATATGGAATATGGGATTATGGCGATGACAGCGATGACAGCGAGTATCTCGGCTACCTAACGGATCGATCCAGCGGCATGCTTTCGACGGGTCTGCGCCTTGTTCAACAGCGTGTACTGGACCAGACGTACGGTGACGATGCGGCCCGTCAGATCAGCCAGTCTGTCGTTCACTATGATGTGGTGGAGGACCCTTCCGATCCCAGCCAAAACGACGATCCGGTCCAACACGTCGGCTGGTTCCTGGATTTTCCCATAGCCCCGGATCCACTGGCAAACCCGGGTGAACGGGTCATCGGCAAGGTGACCCTGCGTGGCGGCCAGGCCGTTCTTGTCTCTCTGGTTCCCGAGCAAACCCTATGTCGCAGTGGCGGGGTATCCTGGATCTACCTGCTAAATGGCTGCAACGGCGGCCAAACGTCAACAACCACAGAAGAATTTCTTGGCGCCAAAAGTATCAATCAGCCTATCTACGCCGATCCGGTGATCGCTAAAGATCCGGCTCAACCGCATTTGGACCGGATTATGCTTCCAGACGCAGCCGGCGGCATCATTCAAGTACCGTTTAAAGGTGAACCTTGGGGCAAGGCGTATTGGTGGCAGAATATTGAATAAGGTTCGAATGGAAAATAGCTTCGCTTTTTATATATCCCGGCTTCCGGCTGTATTGTCTCCATCTTCAGCCGCGCTATCCTAGAAACAGCGGTGCCACTCATGCGTTAGACCCCTCGGTGTGCCTTATTATCCAGCCGGTCATTGACATATAAGTTCCCGTTCGCTATGCTCGGATGCGTTCAATCATGTTCTTATTTTCGGCAAAGAGAGCATCGGCATATTTTTCTATAATTTAAAATAATTCCAACGACCATGCCTTTATGTTAAATAGAGCCGCCACAGGAGCCTGCGTCCATGCGAATATACCATCGAGCAGCAAAAAGGTTCACTTATGGTATCGATGGGTGGTGGATATTCATCTATGTGCAGCTCAAGTTCCCCAACATTCCGGATGCTATCGCCAGGTTGGAAAACAAGCTCAGACCTTTGATTGACAATCCACCCAGGTAGGTTCGACTCGTGAAATCACTCCTACATGCTGTTCGCTGCTTGGAACTCGGCCGTCCTGCAATTTTCTGTAAGATTAGCATCGTTCTGCTTGTGCTCTGTTGGATTACCACCGGTTGCGCATTAATTAAGTTAAATCAGGATTTGCGCGGTGCTGAGCTATTAACCGTGATCATCGGGCATGTCTCCACCCGTTCCCCGCTAAACGGCCCCATTGTAGTGGCCGCCTACACCAAAAAATCCGGAAAAAGGGAAGTCGCCCACTATACGATTCTGCACGATTCCGGCGAGTTTGAACTCATGGTGAGCCAAGGGAAGTATTACGTCTTTGCCTATTGCGATCAAAACGGCAACCTGATCTATGATCCGGGTGAACCGGCCGGCCAGTATGGTGAGCCCAAAGCGGTCGCTGCTCCGGTCGGCGGTGTCGTTGCCAAAATTGATGTGGCTATCGCGAAATCCGGACCCCCCATTGATTGGCGTCAAGGCCGACCCATCGCCAAGGAGCGGCCCCGAAAACTCTACAGCCGGCTGGCAGGCGCCATAGTGGATTTGGATGACGCGCTCTTTTCGGAAGAGCGCGGTGCCCAAGGTTTCTGGGAGCCGATCTCCTTTTACAAAGCGTATGGAGGAAACATCTACTTTCTCGAGGCCTATGATCCGGAGAAAATACCCATTCTTTTCATACATGGCGCCGGCGGCACCCCCAAAGGATGGAAGTATTTTGTCGATCATATTGACCGTACCCGATTCCAGCCCTGGTTTTTCTATTACCCCTCCGGTTCCCGTATGCGAAGCATGTCCCACCTGTTGGTGTGGAAACTGCAGAACCTTCAAATCAAATATAAATTCGACACGCTCTATATCACGGCGCACAGCATGGGGGGGTTGATCGCCCACTCGTTTATCACGGATCATGGGAAGGCCTTTCCTTTCGTGAAGTTGTTTGTCTCATTGGCAACCCCATGGGGCGGAGATCGGATGGCTGAATACGGGGTCAAGCAATCCCCGGCGGTGATTCCGTGCTGGATCGATATGCAACCGGAAGGGGATTTCATCCAATCCATATACCGAACCCAAATGCCCGATACGGTGAGTTTCTATATGTTCTACGGCCATCGGGGCAATCGCAATCCATTTCGATCCAATAACGACGGCACCATCACCATGTCCAGCCTGCTGGACAGAAGGCCCCAGGCTGAGGCGAAAATGTGCTATGCTTTCGATGAGGATCATGCCAGTATCATATACAGCAAGGAGGTACTGGACCAGTACAACGCGATCCTCAACGCCTTTGATGCGAAACAGCGCACCCCAAAGCATGCTTCGGTGGGATACCTCAAGCTGAATTTTACCTACGCCTTTCCCGGCGACGAGCCACGGCCCTGGCCTAGTCTCTACCTAGGTTTCAAGGACCAAAAGAAGAAGGTAACGAAAATCGCGTTAAGTCCAGAAGATAGTGGAAAAGTACTCGGTCCGTTTCCCTGTGGTGCCTATAAAGCCATGCTGATAGCACAGGGCGTTAAAACGCAAAAACAGAGTGCGCTTGTCGCCATCGAGAGCGACCATGCCAATGCGCTCAGTTTCGTTTTTACCCCTGACGGAACGGTATCCGCATACATCACTGCAGCCATCAAACCTGAAAATAAGGTCGTCGGCATGCCGGGGTGGCAAGAGCGGCCCGAGAGGAACAAGGTTGCGCTGCAATCCATCACCTTGAATGGGAACGGGATCCATCGAACCGTGGTACCGGCGGACATTAATAATTTCGACATATATGAAGCGGAAGCATCGCGCACAGATTACTGCTATAACGGCTATCTACGTATGTTTGGCGTGCCCGCCGGGAAATACGAGCTGGTGATTCAAGCCCAAGGCCATGACCCCATTATCCACACCTACCAGGTGACGCCCGGCAAAGATAGAGACTTCAGTTATTATGAACTGCCTCCTGAAAAGTAGGGCTTGATGGTATTTCCGATACGTTTTGATAATTCCCGGCGGGACTGCCACTGCACCCACAGGTTGGCCCCTGCCCAGCCGATGGCTGCCAGCATCAGTATGGCGCCTGTCAGAAGTATGGCGCCTGTCAGATGTGCCGCCCAGGCCAGGGCATGATCCATCTTGAGCATGCCCAGCTTTCTTAAAATATACTCCCAGTCGTGGTAATCGATGGCATCTTTGCCGTTCACTCTAATGCGAAAATTGCTGTGGATCAACAGATCGAAAGCCGATTGATCCGGTTGCATGGAGGCAGTCTGTTTTTCAACAGTTGGCCGGTGCAGATTGGGTTGGATTTTAATATTTTTGTCCGGCGATCCTTCCTGTGCCTGTTTATTTCACGGTCATCACAGGGCAGGGCGCTTTGAGAATGATGAATTGAGCGTTGGATCCAAACAACAGCTTGCCTACTTTTGATCGTCTTTTGATCCCTATGAATAATGCATCGACACTATTTTCTTCGGCGAATTGAACTACATCCTCACCCGGCTTCACCCCTCTGATCAGCAGATGCGTGTTCACCGTGAGTCCTTTTTTGGTGGTTTCCGACTCGGCCCACTCCAATTGTTTCTCAGCCGTCTGTATCTGGACGGCATCTTCGGAGGGGCCTCCCTCCATGGAGGTCACGATCTCCATGTCCGCTTTGAGTGCATTGGCATAGGTGCAGGCTAATGATAGTGCAGCCTTGGATGAATTTGAACCGTCGAATCCGACTAAAAGTTTCATTTTGATCTTCTTTGATAACTCGCTGCCGTATGTTAAAACGACTCGCATAAACTGTGTTAAAACCTATCGATGAATATCTCCTAACCCTATCGATATTAGGCGGTTTAGAGATTTCTTTCAACCCCATTTCGGATTTACTTGACGCCTGTTTATACGAATAAACGCATAAACTCTGGGCATTAGAAATACTTGGCCCGGAATAGGGCAAACTTGCCTTTTTTTGTTTTTTGTCGGGTCCGCTCGATTGATCTTTTTGAAATTGACAGCGTTGAAGAAAAACAAATGCTGAATATAAAGCATATATAGATTATACTGGGATATATGCTAAAAGAGACCTCGTTACGAGCGTGCGCTTTTTTACAAACAATGTGTATTGGACCATTGTCAATGGGACAATGAGGTAAAGGATTGCCGATTGACACCTCTTGGGCTTTCCATTATAGTATCCTATTAGAAAATCTCTTGTTATCAGTTAGTTATGTTGGCTTTTTTTCGGAAGCTATCGGAAACCAGGAAAAACGTCATGTATAATATGGAAGTGCATGGATCTTGAATATTTCCGCGACATATAATCAAGCCAATGATGGTGCCGCCGCCGCACCGGACTCTTCTCGATCAACGACGGTTGAGCATTGGCAGGTGCTGTTGGCTGAATTTGTACATCTGCTGGGGCTATTGCTGATCCACTCCCGGCATGCCCAAAGCGTGCGGGCAACATCGGTTTTATTTGATCAAATGTTGCGCCACCTTAAGTTGCTGGAAAAAATGCCCGGCCATGACGGAACCATGATGATGATTTGCTACCGCCCGGTAAAAAAGGTGCCCGCAGAGACCATCAGTTACCGGATATTGTTTGGAAATATTAGCCTGCAGTGCTCCAGTCAGGGCCATGGCGCCACACCCATTGCCGGAAAACATGCCGGTTACCTTAACCATGCCCTCGATCAGACTTTTGATTACATGCTCAGTTATGGTATTGCGAGTCTTCATCTTCGGCTGCCCGGTGATTCGACAAAAAAGACGGATCAATTAAACTTGGCACTCAATATTATCGCTCGTTTTCAAGATGCTGTGAAAAAACAAAGCGCTGTGACCTTTCACTATGGAGACCGGCCTTTGGTTATTCCAATGGTTCGGAATTATATGGATCTGCCAGATTTTAACCTGACCTTGCTGGCGGGTATTAACGGCTTGTCGGCTGCCAATGCCGATGAATTGATTAAGCAGGCCCAAGCTTACCATGATATTGCACTATCCGAAAATGCGGATAACGCACACCGATACAAGGTCATCAAAGATAATTATACCCAAATTTTCAACGTTCGCAGCTTGCGTTCCCAAATAATCAAACCGCTTGTAGAGGTAAATACATTGCCTTGGGACGGGGGTCGAACCTGTGACGACATTGTGAAGGGTAGTGGCCGTTTACAAGGCGCAGCATCTGGCAGTGGAACGGGCTGCTTTGATCCTTCACAATTAGATGAAAAGGCACCCGTGACACCTGTATTCCATCAGCCGACGAACCTCCAGCTCATGGATGCATCGCATATGCAAAAATACCTGCTTGGTTTTATCGCCGATGATGAACCGAGCGTCATCAAGCTGAAGGATGTTCTTTTAAACGACTATGGCACGGTAAACACCCAGGCGATTGCCGAACGGCTGATCTCTGCGAGCGGGTTGTTATATGCCATTGAAAAAAAGAGCCAGGATCCGGAAGTGGTGGATCGTTTGCTCTATTTCCTGCAATGTCGCTTGCTGCAAGTGAGCGACCAGGTACTATCCAATATTGAAGTATTGCGCCAGGGGTTGCGATTCGTCGCCCAGGGCCGCTCGATGGTGGTGGGTTTGGTGCATGCCCGCCTGGTGGATCTGATCACCTTGGTCAAGGACCAGGTGATTACGCAACACAAGATTGCCATCGTTCAGAAAATTGCTTTTGAGTTTGCCCATCAAAATGCAGGTTTGATGGTAGATACCTTTGATATTTCAGATGCGCATGCGCATCATCTACTTGATTTTTTCAAGAGTTGTTTCAACGCCGACGGGCATTTTTTTCGTGATGCATTTGAATCACGGATCGATGCTATGGCACAGCAAGCAGACGCATTTTTCGAAATTAACTGGTGCTTTTTGAAAGAGACCCCCCAACGCAAGGATCGCTTGGCTTTTTTAAACGCCATCCAATTGCTGATGACTCGCCTTGGGGATGCCAAACGGGCCTTGTGCTTTTTGTTGGATGATTTGTGCAGAAGTACGGATCGGGTAGATTATACCGACCGAAATGCCTTTGTCCTGGCCAACATTTTGCTGCAAGCTGAGAACAAAACCCTGCATGTAGATCTTGACCGTACTCCCGAAAATCTATTGTTGGGTACCCATGCCGTGCAGAACGATGTGCGGCGTTATGCCTTATGGCGCATCAATACAGACCAAATTCGCGTGGTTGCTAAAATCAAAACCATTCACCGGGCCTTGGAGCAGATCCTTTGCGAGTCTGGGACGGAAGCGGGAAGTGATAGAGACCGAACAGTGGAATTTTTATTGGCTCTGGAACGTGAAGCACTGATTTTTCTGGCTCTGGTCAAAGGCCCGACTGCACGTAAACTTATTAACAATGTGCTGCAACGATATGGCGCTTATGACTCTGAAATGTATCGCAACGCCTCAAGCAGTGAGCACCTTTGTCTTCTTGTCGGGCAACTTCACATTGTTGTCCGCTGCATGGGTTGTGTGGGGTATGCAGATAATGCCAGCATTCTGAAAAGGATCGCAGAAAATACCCAAAAGTTAAATGCGTTGGATTCCAACCCGGTGTTCACTATGAAAGTGCAGCAAACCTTGAATTGGATAGAAGAGGCCATTGAGAAAATCCAATCTTAAATCAGGACGGGTGAAGGTATAATCATGGCAAGCAGCAGCACAGCGCTTCGATCCGAACGGGTCTGCCAGCGGCTTATCAAAGAAAAATTATTGACACCCGTCAAGGCCAAAGAGATATTGCGTCAGAAAGACCGCCTGCTGAACAAGCTGGAAAAAATCCGAGAGAAAAAATACAGAAATACTCCCGCTGAAGCCTTGATTAACAATCCATTGAATTTTATCGACGTGATTGTCTCCCTAAATCTCAAACGCCTGGACAATCCCAGCCTGCCGTTAGACGAAGAGACCATTTATCAGGCCATGGCAAAGGAGTGGGAGGTCCCTTTTTTCAAGCTTGACCCGCTCAAGCTTGATCTGAATATCGTGACCAGCAATATTCCGCGATCTTTTGCCATGAAACACCTCGTGTTGCCGGTAGCGGTTCAAGATGGAACGCTGACAGTGGCTACCACGGATCCGTTCAACCTGGCTGTTCTGGATGACATCGGCCGCGCCAGTAATTTAAAGGTCAAATTTGCAGTCAGTCCCAAATCCGAAATCATGAAACTGATCAATGAATTTTTTGGTTTTAAACATTCCATTACTGCCGCTCAGGATCAATTTAATGGTCTAGGCGTCGACCTGGGCAATTTAGAACAATATGTGCGGTTGCGTTCGACTGATGAACTACCCTCTAACGATCAGCACATCGTGAATGCTGTGGACCACCTGTTTATTTATGCATTTGACCAAAAGGCCAGTGATATCCACATCGAGCCCAAACGCGATATCACCCAGGTACGGATGCGCATCGATGGCGTGCTGCACACCATTTACCGACTGCCAAAAGCTGTTCATTCCGCCATGGTTAGCCGGATTAAAAATTTATCACGTTTAGATATGGCCGAAAAACGGCGTCCTCAGGATGGCCGCATAAAAACCGACAAGGGTGATATTGAAGTAGAAATTCGAGTTTCCACTGTGCCGGTCGCTTTTGGTGAAAAGGTGGTGATGCGTATCATGGATCCGGATATCTTGTTCTGTGACCTGAGTCGCTTGGGATTCTCGTCCTTGGATTTGGAACGCTATCAGAAGGTGGTTGAATTGCCCCATGGCATCATTCTGGTATGCGGACCCACAGGCAGCGGCAAATCCACAACCCTCTATTCGACGCTGCAAAAAATTCATTCTCCTGACATTAATATCACAACAGTGGAAGAGCCCATTGAGATGGTCCATGAGAATTTTAATCAGATTGCCGTTCAAAATCAGATCGGCATAACATTCGGATCGATTCTGCGCAATATTCTCCGACAGGACCCCGATGTTATTATGATTGGAGAAATGCGTGATCTGGAAACCGCTGAAAATGCGATCCAAGCGGCTTTGACCGGCCACCTAGTGCTTTCGACCTTGCATACCAACGATGCACCATCAGCCATCATGCGATTGCTCGATCTTGGCGTACCTCACTTTTTAATGCAGGCCACCTTGGTGGGCGTATTGGCTCAGCGTCTGGTTCGCAAAATCTGTGAATACTGTAAGGAGTCCTTTCAAATGAAGAGTGACCAACTCCGATCCCTTGGACTCGAAATGGAACAAAGCGGTACGATTTCAATTTTTCGAGGCAAAGGGTGTGAAAAATGCCGCGGCACCGGATATAAAGGACGCACCATTATCCTGGAGATGATGCCCTTTACAGAATCGATTCGCAAACTAACCCATGCGCAAGCCGATGTGGATGCCATTCGCAACAAGGCGCGGGAAGAAGGGATGCGGACCCTGCGGGAAAGTGCTATGGAAAAGTTTTTAAAAGGGGTGACAACGTATCAAGAGGTGCTGCGCGTCACCTGGGAGCATACCTAACTGCGAAGGCCGGAGGACGCCAAATCCAGCGTTGCCAAGGTTTCGCAGTATGGGCATACGGCTTCAACCTTGGACGCCTTGGCTTTGTCGCCCTCCGGCCTTCGCAGTACACTGTGATGGGCTCCAGATTCTGCGTTGCCAAGGTTTCGCAGCATTCGCATTCGGCTTTATCCATTAGCTACCGTGTTTTTCCATCTGATAAAAAAGGCGGCCGTTCCCGGAGGGAGTCGGCCGCCTTGAAGTTTAAAGGGAGAAGTCAGGGTGTGCGGATCATTTGGCCGGGTGAGATCTCTTCTGATGCATCGGTAATATATACCGTAGATGTTGTTTTTTCGGTTCGAAGTACAATCAGTTCGCCGATATTAATGGGTTCCAGGGTGAAGGTTTCGCCGCTGCCGTTGGTTTCGGTCTCCTGGTAAGAGATGCTATAGATTTGACCCGGGCGGATATTGTCATCCTGCCCTTTATTGATGAATGCTACCATATGGGAGCCGATCAGGTTGTTGTGCTCTTCAGAGCCTATAATTTGACCATTAATCCCAGGAGTGCTTTCAGTAACGACAAGATCGCTGCTTTGAGTCTGATAAGCCATGAGCAGATCCCCCACTTTGATCTCCCTCTGTGATTTGATGACACTGGCGATGGCGTACTGGGATTTAACAGCAGTAATTTCGATAATGCCCAATAGATAGTGCTGGGTGCCGATGGTCTCTTCTGAAGAGCGATCCTTAGTTGGCGCTTTGGTTCTGTAAATGGTTAATCTCTGGCCAGGGGCAAAATCGACCACGCTGCCTGAGTCAGGATAGCGTATGTAAACTTGGTCCATGGTGCTGATTAAATCTTTATCCAGAAGTACTTTAAACACAACCCCAAGGGGTTCAACAGGCGGTTTGCGGATAAAGCCGATCCTGTCCATGGGACCGTAAAAAAAGCCGACCTGGGGTGGTTCTGCTGGTTCGGGCATAGCGACTTTTACTTGTGGGGTTACCGCAGGGACTTCTTTTTGAGGTTCCTGGTAGCGTCCCTTGCCGCTTTTGCGAAACAGACGAATACGCTCGCCTGGATAAATCCAGTGGGGATTAGGCAGTTGCTGGTTTTCACGCCAGAGATCGGGCCATTGCCAGGGGGTGTCGTTAAAGCGTTGAGAGATGTCCCAAAGGGTATCACCTTTTTTGACGGTGTAGTAAAAACCGGCTTCAAAATTAACTTCTTTTTGGGCCTCTTGAGCAAAAGCGGGCACCAGCCCCATCAGCAAAAGTGTCAGTCCGATGATGCAGGCCACCGGATGGTGTCTGTGCAAGCGTGCATTCATTTTCATCGCTAACATCCCTGTTTGTTTGCGTTATTATCGGGTCACAAATAAGTTTGTTATTGATTTCAGTAACCTATTTGGTTGGACTTTGTCAAGTTTTGTCTTGATGGTCAGGGGGTGGATAGCAGTCGGAAACGCAGTGCGTGCACGAAGAAGCAACTCGTCATTTCAAATAAAATGGTTGTTTACTAATAATAAGCCTCCGGATCTTAATGATCCGGAGGCTTATCTATTTTGGTATTTCAAAAGAGCTGAGAGGTCCGGGCAATTACATCATGCCGCCCATACCGCCCATGCCGCCCATACCGCCCATGCCGCCGCCACCCGGCATTGCCGGTTCAGGCTTGTCTTCTGGTTTTTCAGCGATCATGGCTTCTGTCGTCAGCATCAGTGAAGCGACGCTACCGGCATTTTGCAGGGCAAAACGCACCACCTTGGTGGGATCGATGACACCGGCAGCGATAAGGTCTTCATAGGTGTTGGTGTCGGCATTGTAGCCTTCGGCACCTTTAGCCTTTTTGACCTTGTCGATAACCACGGAGCCCTCAAAGCCGGCGTTGTTGGCTATCTGGCGCAGCGGCTCTTCGATGGCACGCATGACAACCCTGACACCTTGTTTCTGATCCGCTTTAATTTTGATTTTCTCAAGCGAATCAAGGGTGCGAACCAGAGCAACACCGCCCCCGGGTACGATACCCTCTTCAACTGCCGCACGCGTGGCATTCAGTGCATCTTCCACGCGGGCTTTTTTCTCTTTCATCTCTGTTTCAGTTGCAGCCCCCACATTGATAACAGCTACACCGCCGATCAATTTGGCCAGCCGCTCCTGCAGCTTTTCACGATCGTAATCAGAGGTCGTGTCTTCAATCTGGGCGCGGATTTGTTTGACACGGCCTTCAAGCGCCGATCGGGCACCGGCGCCGTCGACGACAGTGGTGTTGTCTTTGTCGATATTGATGCGCTTGGCTTTACCCAGATCGTTTACGGTCAGGTTTTCCAATTTGATGCCCAGATCTTCGGATACCACCTGACCGCCGGTAAGAACAGCAATATCTTCGAGCATGGCTTTGCGGCGATCACCGAAGCCCGGGGCTTTAACGGCAGCCACATTTAAAGTGCCGCGAAGTTTGTTGACCACCAGGGTCGCCAGCGCTTCGCCGTCTACGTCTTCAGCAATGATCATCAACGGTTTGCCCATTTTGGCCACTTGCTCCAGAATCGGCAGCAGGTCTTTCATGTTGCTGATTTTCTTTTCATTGATGAGAATGTAAGGGTCTTCAAGAGAAACCACCATTTTTTCAGGATCGGTGACAAAGTAGGGTGAAAGGTAGCCGCGATCAAACTGCATGCCTTCTACCACATCCAGGGTCGTCTCCATGCTTTTGGCTTCTTCAACGGTGATAACACCCTCTTTGCCGACCTTGTTCATGGCTTCGGCGATAATGTTGCCGATGGTTTCGTCATTGTTTGCTGAGATGGTGCCCACTTGGGCAATTTCGCGCTGATCTTTGGTGGGTTTGTTCATATTATGGAGCTCTTTGACAGCCACTTCAACCGCTTTTTCGATACCGCGTTTGATAGCCATCGGGTTGTTGCCGGCGGCAACCAGTTTTTGTCCCTCTTCATAGATTGCGCGCGCCAAAACAGTGGCAGTGGTGGTGCCGTCCCCGGCCATGTCGCTGGTTTTGCTGGCCACTTCTTTAACCATCTGGGCGCCCATGTTTTCAAACTTGTCTTCGAGTTCGATCTCTTTGGCTACGGTAACACCGTCTTTGGTAACAGTGGGCGAACCCCAGGATTTATCGATAACCACATTGCGACCCTTGGGGCCAAGGGTAACCACAACCGCGTCGGCGAGTGTCTGGACGCCTTTGAGCATCGCTTCGCGGGCTTTCATATCATATTTAATCATTTTTGATGCCATTTGTTATCCTCCATTCGTTTTGTCTTTTAGATGGTCTTAGCCAATCACGCCCAGAACATCGTCTTCGCGCATGATGAGAAAGTCCTCGCCTTCAATTTTAACTTCGGTACCGGAGTACTTGCCGAAAAGGATGCGATCGCCCTTTTTGATTTCCAGGGCGACGCGCTTGCCGTCATCACCCAGTTTGCCATTGCCGACAGCAACGACCTTACCTTCAGCCGGCTTTTCCTTGGCGGTGTCGGGAATAATAATGCCACCTTTGGTGGTGGTCTCTTCCTCAACGCGTTGTACTAGAATTCGATCCTGCAATGGTCTTAGTTTCATCTTTCCATCTCTCCTTTTGTTATCATAATCTTGCTATGGTTAAAATTTGCTTATAAAAAAGGCTTTGTAATTGAAATTATGGTTTGCAGCAAAAGCAGAAAGTTTTTATCCGACACCCCCTTTCAATCTATCGAATCAAAAATGGACAATAATTTTTGGTACTGATAATGGCCCAATATTTTGTCTGTTCAGTAAAGTCCTGGATCAACGCCCGGCTGTTTAGCCGGTCGCTTGATTTTTCCAAAGCACCTACCCAAACAGATCATTCGCAATGCTGTTTCCGAAATGGATTAGCCTGCTTCCGCCTTTTTGGGCGCGGTTTTCGATGCGGCCTTGGTCTTGTTGCTTTTATCATTGTCGGAGGCCGCAGCATCCTTATTTTTATTTTTTTTGTTTGGGGCCTTACCGGCATAATCAGTGACGTACCAACCGGAGCCCTTTAGATGGAAAGCGCTCTGGGAAATGAGCTTGTTCAGCTTGCCAGAGCAGTGTCTGCACTGTTTTAGCGGTTTATCTGAAAACTTCTGCAGTGCTTCTTCAATTTTTCCGCATTGATCACATTGGTACTCGTAGATCGGCATTCCCTGATTTTCCTCCCAATTTTAAAATGTTATAAGACACACCGATCAAAAATCTGGACTAATATAGTGTGTGATTTCGTATTGTCAAGCGCCTTAACCCGAGAAAATTTAACCCAAATCGGAATGCAGACTTAAAGCTTAGCCTGTTGCCTCCGCAAAGGGGTTGGGGATGCGAACCATGATCGAGACAACATTTTGCAGTTGCAACAAAAGCCCATCCCAATGCCAAAGCCCAAATATCAAATGGCGGATGGAGACCGATTGAATATTTAATCGATACAATCCATTCATTTGACATTTTGATTTTGTCATTGGGAATTTCATCGGAATAATGACGGCTATGATTTGTCACTTATTTTTGGGACACAACACTAACTCGGGTCAAAACCACCTTAATTTTCGCTTAACTCCTCGATGGGACTTTGCCATTGCCGGTAGAATGAAAGCACCGACGAGATTCCGGGCATGGAGACCGGGGCTAAGATTTGGTGGGTAAGGGCATGCACCCGACGCTCCTCAGCCAGTTTTTCATCGGAACTGGCTTCAAAATTTTGGACAAACTTGCTGAATCGCACAATGTGGATCAGTTCATGGGCAACGATGTACAGGCCGAAGGGCAATAAGGAAATATTCGGTTTCCGGGCCAAGGTTGCTTGAATGGTGTGGTCTTGCAGGCAGATTTTATAGAAGTCATAGGTGTCTGATCCCAGATATGAATTTTTTCGCTGTCCTTGGTAGCGAATAATTTGGGCAAAAGGGCCATCGATAATTTCGTTGGGCTCAAGCTCGACGAGTGTTTTCACGTCATATTTGGGACGCAGCCATTCGGTTTTTGACATTTTATAATGGTTGCTGACCAACTCTTCGGCTACTTGAGTGGCCTGGTTGATAATCTGAAGCTGGTCAGGCGTGAAAGACCGTGTGGGCTGATCTATGTTCATGTAGCGCCCATAGCACACAATGCCAACGATATCAAATTATTGGATTCATTCGGGTGGGTTTTTGAACCGTACTCGATAGTGACCATCGAAATGGATCCTGGCTATTCAAAAGGATGCCACTATCGAACCTAAGTAAGGATCGGGTTGATTTTACGATTAGAAATTGTTGGACAAAGCAATGGGTATGGTGTTATGGATGGCGGCTAAGTTGATTGAAACAGAAAGAAAGGAGGTGGGCCATTGGGGAGCGTAATTAAAAAACGCAGAAAAAAAATGCGAAAACATAAACACCGCAAGCTGTTAGCTCGCACGCGACATCAGCGCAGAAAGGGCAAATAATGACTGCTGCGACCTGTTTGGGGCCGCGGAAGGAATGAATTCCCTGATTTTGGTCGTCTTTGAGTTCGTTTTCAGCGCTGCATGCGTGGGTCAGGCGAATGGCAATTCATCAAGCACCATTGAGTGGAATTTATTCCTTCCGCGACCCTTATACTTAAGAAAGCACCACTGCCTCACAGAATGCAGCGGTGCTTTTTTTGTTTTTACGGGCGCGTTACCGGTTTGGTGAATACCCTTTCAAATATTTTAGCAGATCTGAATCGGTGGAGAGCACCAAAGAGCTCTCTTCGTCAAGGGTTTCACTATAAATTTCCAGTGTTTTTACAAAAGAGTAAAATTCAGGGTCCTTGCCATAGGCTTGAGCGTAGAGACGCGTGGATTCGGCATCCGCCTTGCCTTTAATGCCCTGGGCCGTACGGTAGGCTCCAGATATGATTTTCTTTAGCTCTAATTCCTTGTCACCCAATATTTTTTGGGCCTCGCCCTTTCCCTCAGAACGGTATTTTTGGGCGATCTGTTTGCGTTCTGCGATCATGCGGTCGTACACCGATTGACGCACTTCTTCACGATAGTTAATGCGTTTGATTTTTACATCCACCAATTCGATACCGAAATTGGCCAGTTTTTTAGCAGCTTGGGCCAAAATCATCTTGTCGATTTTGCCGCGGCCCAGTGTGATCCTATAATTAGCCGGCAGTTTTTGTTCATTTGCCTCCAAACCTTCCTCGAAGGTATCCAGTTCACGGTTGGTGTTGCGCACCGTTTCGATGAGTCGGTTGGAGGTGATCAGGTTGCGTACGGCGGGATCGATTATTTCATTCAAACGATTGATAGCCAAGCGGGCTTCCATGCCGACGCTTTTAAAAAAGAGCACCGGGTCGACGATTTTCCAGCGGGCAAATGTGTCCACATAGATGTATGTTTTATCTTTGGTGGGGATCTCGCCAGGATCACCGTCCCATTCCTGCAGGTTTTTGGGATAGGCGATGGCCCTTTCAATCAGGGGGAACTTGAAGTGCAGACCGGGTTTGGAAATGGTGCGATTCAGTTTGCTGAATTTGGTGATCACCACCTGCTCGGTTTCATCTACAGTGAAGGCACACATGATCCCGACCACCACCAATACAGCCGCCAGGGCACCGATAATTATTTTTATATTCATTTTTGAACACCTTGCTGTTTTCCGAGATTTAACAGCGGTAAGAGATTGTTTTGATCTGCGTCGACGATAAATTTGGGCCCCAACTTGGGGAGCAGCTCTTTGATGGATTCCAAATAGAGGCGCCGCTTGGTGACATCTTTGGCCTTGCTATACTCGGTGTAAAGGGCCATGAACCGATCCGCATCGCCTTTGGCGCTGTTAATTCGATTCAGGGCATAGCCCTCAGCCGCTTTGATGGTGCGTTCGGCTTCGCCTTTTGCTGCCGGAATGGCTTTGTTGTAATCCTCCCTGGCCTGGTAAATCAATTTCTCTTTTTCCTGAATGGCCTGGTTGACTTCGTTGAAGGAGGGCTGCACTTTGGCAGGAACATTGGTACGCTTCAATTCGACATTGACCACCAAAAGTCCGGTCTCCGCTTTGTCAAGCTCTTCCTGAAGTACCTTTTCAGCGGCATTGGCAATTTCGCTCCGGCTGCTGATCACTTCGTTGATGCTGCGGTCTCCCACCACCAGGCGCATGCTCGCCTCGGAAAGGTCGCGCAGCAGCCCGCGAACGTCCTTGACCTTGAAAAGATAATGGTAAGGATCTTTAACACGGTATTGCACGATCCAGGGCACCAGTGCCACGTTCAAGTCACCGGTGAGCATCAAAGAGGCAGTTCCGGATTCAGTGGCGCGAAAGCGCTGGGGAGCCTGGGAGCGTTCAGTGACAAAACCGAACTCTTCCTTTTCAATTCTTTCCTGGGAGACCTTGGTAACCTTTTCAATGCCAAAGGGCAATTTGAAATTCAGTCCCGGCGGCGCAGTGCGCACATATTTGCCGAACTGCTGGATCACCCCCACCGAACCTGATTTGATAGTGAAAATCGAAGAGTACGCAATGATGGCGGCTATCACCAAAATGACAATGACGAACGCGCCGCCCGGAATTTTTAGGTTTTTGAGTTGTTTGAGCACCTCATCCACTTGCGGTGGCGGGCCGCTTTTTCCCGAGTGTTGTTGATTTAATTTTTCCCAATCCCATGCCATAGTGCATTCACCTGTAATATGTGTTATTTGTTTTCCTAGTGCTTTTTCATGCGGTCATAACAACCGTCATAGCGATGTCGGCTGACGTCAGACTGGTGTGTTTTTGCAGTCGTTACGTTTGATTATCAGTAATTTCAGTCCGTTTGAATCAGCAACACTCTAAGTCGGCTTTATAGGGAAGTCAAGTAAAATTGGGCGGCTTGCTGATAATGCAAGGTACAATTGTCAGCGAATGCCTACCGAGGGCCTAAAAATCAAATGACAGATCGAAGATACAACCGACAAAAATTTACGCCTCTTGGGCAAGTCATCGATAAAGTGGTGCATCAGTATCGTCCCCAAATGGATCAATCCCTTATTCAGGTATGGGACATTTGGCAATCCGCCGTGGGGGATATTGTTGCTGAAAATGCCCAGCCGGCAGCTTTTAAAAAGGACATATTGCTGGTGCATGTGTCCAACTCGACTTGGCTTCACCACCTGCGTTTTATGGAAAAGGAGCTGATTCTAAAAATCAACCAGGCCCTGGGAGGAACACGCGTGCGAATGTTAAAGTTTAAAATCGGTCCTTGCTGATTCGTTCTATATACTTCAGATGTGTTTCCAACTGTGCTTTTATGTCCTTTTCAACGCATGACACTTTTTTCAACGGATCCATTCAGGTGACCCAGCCCAAGGATGGCTATCGGTTTTCCCTTGATGCGGTGCTGTTAGCGGCCGCCGTGCAGCCCAAAACAGGGGAAACTGTTGTCGATCTGGGTACAGGTTGTGCCATAATTTCCCTGATACTGGCATATCGATACCCTCAAATATGCATCTGGGCTGTTGAATTGCAGGAGGCGCTGGTCGCTTTTGCCCGATCCAATGTGGCAGCCAACCAATTTCAGGATCGCATTGCCGTCATCAAGGAGGATGTGCGTCAGCTCAGCGCAGACCGGGTGGCCGGCCCGGTCGATTGGGTCGTATGCAATCCACCTTTCTATCCTGTGGGCTCAGGGCGCATTAATCCCAATGATCAAAAAGCAATGGCCCGCCACGAAATAAGCTTGGATTTAGTTGATTTGCTCAAAACCGTACGGCGATTGTTGCGCACCGGCGGCCAATTTGCCATCATCTATCCCAGTGAACGGACGGTCGCATTGCTTTGTCAAATGCGTACAATGGGCATCGAACCCAAATGGATGCAAACCGTGCAATCAACTCAAGATGATTCAGCTAAATGGGTTATGGTCAAAGGAGTGATGTCCGGAAACCCGGGACTGAAAGTGGATCGTCCTCAGATCATTTACCGGTCAGACGGCACATATACTGAAGCGGTGCAGGCCATGATGGCGCCTTAAGAAAAATAGTTTTTCGGGTCTATCGACCAAATAATGATGATTCACCAGTAAAACATCTGATATTTGGGCTTTCGTATTTGGATTTTAATATGGGGGGAAACGCTTAGCCGTATTTTCGTATATAGGTCTGTGATGTCATGTTCAAAAAATTGCCTTGGTGCGTTGTTGATCGCCCGTTGACACTACCGTTCAACTACGCTATTGATCCAAACCTGCACGGCACACGTTTGAATCGGAAAGGTGGCCGAGTGGCTGAAGGCGCTGCTCTCGAAAAGCAGTGAGGGGCAACCCTCCGAGAGTTCGAATCTCTCCCTTTCCGCCACTTTAAAAGTGTGGTGCAGGTTGCAATTGCAATGCGGAGAGATGTCCGAGCTGGCTGAAGGAGCACGACTGGAAATCGTGTGTGTCGTTTATAGCGGCACCGAGGGTTCGAATCCCTCTCTCTCCGCCATTTAATTTTATCTTGTTTGCAGAATCCAAATCCCGAATTCATCGTCCAAGTGCGCCCTATAAATCGAAATTCACTTTAATCTTTAAACGGATTGCGCATACTATGATTTGCGCGGGATAAACTTACTGCCGGCAATATGCCTTTATTGGAAGATCGTCCTGCAACTGTATCCCTATCATTGCACCTGACAGCAAGGTGCGCTATAAGGTCTTGAATAGTTGAAACCGCAGGAAATCACATGAGCTATCTTGTACTCGCACGAAAATACAGGCCGCAGCGTTTCGATGAGGTGGTGCAACAGACGCATGTTACGCGCACCCTGTCGAATGCCATTGTCGCAGATCGTATGGCCCATGCCGTATTGTTTTCAGGCCCCCGCGGTACCGGCAAGACAACGGTGGCCCGGATTTTGGCTAAAGCGATGAATTGTGCCGAAGGTCCCACACCCACGCCATGTAACCAGTGCCAATCATGCATCGAGATCACACAGGGTCATGCTGCAGATGTATTTGAGATTGATGGTGCGTCAAACAACAGCGTGGACCAGGTGCGTGAGCTGCGAGAAAATTTAAAATACATGCCGACCCACAGTCGTTATAAGATCTACATCATCGACGAAGTGCATATGTTGAGTTTGGCTGCGTTTAATGCGCTGTTAAAAACACTGGAGGAGCCACCCCGCCACATCCTGTTTATGTTTGCTACCACTGAGGCCCAGAAGATTCCCATCACCATCTTGTCCCGATGCCAGCGTCACGATTTGCGGCGTATTGATGGCGAAGCCATTGGTAACCATCTTAAGCGGATTTGCGACCAGGAGCAGGTTGAGATTGACGATGCCAGCTTGGCCCTGATAGCCCAGGAAGGCAGCGGCAGCATGCGTGACAGCCTCAGCTTGCTGGATCATGTACTCGCATGTGCCCAGGGGCCCATCACAGAGCAGTTGATCAGCGAATTGCTAGGTGTCGTCGAGCGCAAGCATTTGTTTGAACTCTCAAGCGCCGTGCTGGAGCGCAATATTCAAAAGGTGCTGGAGGATATTGACGCGGTTTGGCGGCATGGGTATGAAATTAAACGCTTTTACGCTGATCTGGTTGCTCATTTTCACCATTTGGCCATCGTTAAGATGGGTCCCCAGGCGAGCCGGCTGGTGGATTTGCCGGCCCACGAGATCGATCAGATCAAGCGTCAGGTAGCGGATGTTCCAGATTCCTATTTGTTGCAGATTTTCGACGTCTTGTTTCTAGCTGAACCGTCCATCAAGCTTTCCAGTCAACCCAAACTCGCCTTGGAGATGGTTTTTCTCAAGTTGTTTCAGACGGCACCGGCACTGCCCATAGACAAGTTGATTCACAAGCTGGACAAATTGCACTCGCAGTTACCGTCAACAGGATCAAGTTCGCCCTCAATCACTCCGCCTAGACCAAAGTCGGTTCCCCTGAATGAGAACGAGCCCTCGGTCAGGGCGGCGAAATTAGATGCGTCAAGCAAAGTAGAAGATTTACCAGAAATCGATCTTTTGTGGCAGCAGATTCTATCGCATATCACAGAGCAAAAACCTTCCGTGGCCGCATTTTTAAAATTATGCTCTCCCGGCTGGACTGATGGTGGAAAGCTAAAATTGGAAGTTAAAGCCAATAATTTCGCTTTAAAAAATATTAAAAAGCACAAGACGTTCATCGAACAGCAGGGCAGCCAACTGGCCGGACGGGACATTACCATCGTCATCAAGGCCAATGCTGAGGCCTCTGTTGCCAAACAGGAAAAGCGACAAAAAGATAACGTTTTAAAACAAGAGGCCATGAGCCATCCCTTGGTAATGCGGGCACTGGAGCTGTTCAATGGTCGCGTCATTGATATTAAAGTACCTTAGGAGGTTTGTACAATGAAGGGTATGGGTAATGTAATGAAACAGGCGCAGAAGCTTCAATCCAAGATGTTGAAGCTTCAGGAAGAGCTGGCTGAAAATACTGTCGAGACCGCTGCCGGTGGAGGCATGATCAAGGTTGTGGCCAACGGCCGTCAACAAGTTGTGGCCATTACCATTGATAAGGAAGTCGTTGATCCTGAAGATGTAGAGATGCTGCAGGATTTAGTTCTGGCAGCCGTTAACGATGCTTTGGCCAAAGCACAGGAGATGGTAAGCACCGAGATGGGTAAATTAACCGGCGGATTCAATCTTCCTGGATTTTTATAGAGTATGCAGCACTATCCCAAGTCAATTCAGAACTTAATTCGCAATTTGGCTAAACTGCCCGGGGTGGGGGAAAAGACCGCTGAGCGGCTGGCCATCCATATTTTGCGAAAGCCCATGAGCGATGCGGAATTATTGGCCCGCAGTATTGTGGCTGTGAAGCAATCCATTCAGCTTTGCAGCATGTGCTTTGCCTTGAGTGACAGTGAAAAATGTCAGATCTGTCAAGATACCACCCGCAATGACGCCTTACTCTGTGTTGTGGAGCAGCCCGCCGATATGGTATCCATTGAAAAATCAGGTGCCTATAAAGGTTTCTACCATATTTTGGGTGGTGCACTTTCGCCCATGGAAGGTATTGGCCCCCAGGAATTGAGGTTCAAAGAATTGATCCGCCGGGTGAGTGAAGGGCGCATCAAGGAAGTCATCATCGCCACCGGGACCAGCGTGGAAGGCGAGTCCACAGCCGCCTATCTGAACCAGCAGCTGGCGGGCAAGAACGTTCAGGTGACGCGCATCGCTTCGGGTGTGCCGGTCGGGGGAGATTTGAAATATGTTGATCAAATGACTCTGAAATGCGCGTTTGAGGGCCGTCGGGATGTTTAAAAAGAATCTGTTCACGTGCACCCAGTGCAGTGACTGCTGTAAAGGGTTTGGCGGTACCTATCTGACAGAATTCGATCTGGATGCCATTGCCCGGTTTGTGGGTGTCGCGCCTGAAAAATTTCAACAAACTTACTGTACCCCATCCGGCCGACGCCTGGTGCTCAAGCAGCGCTCTGATGGATACTGCATCTTTTGGGATGGAAATTGCACCATTCATGCTGTAAAACCTCGCATGTGTCGTAAATGGCCATTTATCGAAAGTGTGGTCGTCGATCCCATCAATTGGCATATCATGGCGAGAATGTGTCCCGGCATGGATGATTCCGCAGATGATAAAGAAATAGTGGCCTATGTGATGGATCAGTTGGATCTGTGCTCTGATGAGCATTAACCTTGGCCGGCCCAGCATGCCGATCCTCTGGAAAACATTTCGAACGCAGCTATGGACGCAGCGGCCCGTTGGCGGGTAAGGGCGAGTTTGCCATGATTGGTGTTTTTGATTCAGGTATCGGTGGGCGCACTGTTCTTTTATGCCGAGGTCGTATTGATAATATGAATATCTCGTTTGGGAAAAGGGATCTCAATGCCCTCCTGATCAAAAGCGTTTTTGACCTGGTCGGTAACGGCTGAAATGGTGTTCATTCGCTGCCGGGCATCCTGGATCCAGACGCGCAATTGCAGATCCACTGATGATTCGCCAAAATTGCGCACCACCACTTTGGGGGGCGGCGTATCGCTGATCCATTCGATGTTTGACGCCACTTTCAGGATAACCGCCTTGGCCTTTTCAATGGGGGTGTCATAGGCCACACCTATATTGATCCGCACTCTGATCTTAGAAGAGATCAGCGTGTAATTGACAATATCGCGCTTCATGATCTCATTGTTGGGGATGACGATGATGAGGTTGTCGGTGGTTTTGATCTTGGTGGCACGCAAACCGATATCGATGACATCCCCCCAACTGGCGCTGCCGGCCGGAGCACTCCACACCTCGATGCGGTCCCCGATTTCAAACGGACGATCAATGATCAATAATATGCCTGCAATCAGATTGGAGAGGGTGTCCTTGGCCGCGAAGCCGATGGCCACCCCCAAGACTCCTGCGCCGGCCACAAAGGGCATCACGTTCACACCGATGTGGTCCAACGCCAGCACAACGGCCACTGCGTATAGGATGGCGCCCGAAAACCGATTGAGTAGATCGAAGATGATGTTATCGACCTGGGTTTCGGTTTTGTTGGCTATTTTTTGTTCAAGAAAGTTCAACAGAAAAACCAAAAAACCTTTTAAAGGCGCGGCCAAAAGCACGATAAAGATGGCTTGCAATAGCTTCTCCGCTGACGGCAATCGAAATAAGCGGATCAAGTATGTGCCGACTATCAGCAGCAACCCAAGACCCATGGCCCGACGTATCAGAATAAAGAGCTGGGTGTTTATAGGGATCAGTTTAGTGGTAGATAAACGTTTTTCGGCGATGCGAAGTGCGGTTTTTATGACCAGCCATACCAGCAACGTGAGTGCAATGGCGGCCAATGCGCGGATGCTTATAGCCAACAGGGCGTCACCTTCGGCGAGTTGCAGTGAACGGTTAAACAATTCCAACAGTCGATCCATAGCTTCCTCCTGTCATCATTAATCGCAACGAAATGATAGTCTCTTCAGCAAAGATGTGCAAGCGCAAGCGTCAGTCCCTCTCGTTTACGCTGTAATTCTTCAAGTGGGATCGATGCAGATATGCTAAACCTAGAGTTGAAAAAGGTGGAGGGCGCAATAGCATGGACGAACAAATGGGGTGCAGATAGGGTAGACTATTGTGCACGCCAGGCAGGCCGGTGTTGCGGGTTCGGGTAAAAAATATAGAGCTTGTTTAAAACAACCCCATCTGGAATTTTAGGCTGGCAGTTTGGGATCAAAAGCGATGTACTGCACAAAGATACCTTGATTCTCAAATCAGCAGAGATCCTTTATGCATCCAATGCCTGTTGAATGCGCTCTTCCGGCGGTGCACCCGATTGCGCCAATATTGACTTGATGGATGCTACCCTTTGCTCAAGATCAGCTACCGCCATTTCCAAATTTTGAATGGTCTCGCCCGATTCCTGCTCAGTCACCTCCATGGCCTCTCGCAGGTCGCTGGCATTCTTCATCAGGTTTTTAACATTCTGAATTTTGGCGAGTCGTATGAACAGTTCGTCAAAGTTGATGGGTTTCTGAAGATAATCCACCGCTCCCTTCTTCATGGCGATGATGGCATTGTCGATGGAACCGTGGGCGGTGATTAGGATGACTTCTGTTTTAAAGCTGTTTTCTTTTGCACATTCCAAGACGCCAATTCCATCTACCCCGCCGGGCATCATCAGATCGGTCAAGATGACGTCATAGAATTTGTGGGCGATCATTCGGATGGCCTCAACGCCATTTTCAGCAGTCTCGACATCATAATCTTCCTTGCTTAAGCGAGTTGACAACAATGAGCGGGTAACGGGATCGTCATCGACTACTAATATTTTGAGTGATTGCATGCTCCTACCTCCACAAGTGCTTATTATGCTGTTTCTATTCTACCGTGTTTGGTAAAATATTGATTTTAAATGCCGTTTGGGGACAAATCGCGGGCAGACGCCTGTAAGCGATTCTGTGGAACCGATGATTAAAAACCCTCCCGGCTCGAGTGTATCCGCAATTTTGTTAAACAATTTTTTGCGATCCTCCAAAGTAAAATAGATAGCGACATTCCGACAAAAAATAATATCAAATTTTCCGATGCCCGAAAACGGGAGCATTAAGTTCATTTGACGAAAGGTCGCCATGGCGCGAATCTCATCTTTTATTTTCCAACTGTCGCCTTGGGCAACAAAATAACGCTGCAGACGATCGCGGGGCAAACCGCGTTCGATTTCAAACTTATTGTATTTGCCATAGCTTGCTTGCTTTACAGCAGCATCGGACAGATCCGTCCCCAACAGCTTGATCTTGGCCGCACCACTTGCGCCCAATAGCTCTTTAAGCACGATGGCGATACTGAACACCTCCTGCCCGGTAGAGCAGGCAGCGCTCCAAATACGCAGGGGACCGGGCAGCTTTTGTTTGGACTTGTGATCCATCGCTTCGGGTATGATTTTATGCTTCAGTAATTCGAAAGGATTGCTGTCACGAAAAAAAAGTGTCTCATTGGTGGTGATAGCGTCGATAATTTCCTTTTCCAATCTTTTGGAAAGATCGGCTTTGGCTTTATGGAAAAATTCAGCATAGGTTGTGCATTGGTTCGTTTCAAGCAGGCGCCCTAAACGTGATTCCAGTAGGTAGGCTTTGGTTGCCTCAATGTGGATGCCCGAGACGCCATAGATATACTTTGATAACAGATTGATCTCTTCAGGGGTGATTTTAGCGGCTTGCCGGATTCTTGCAGGCGACGGACTCAGAGCGGGGGCTGATTTGGCAATCTCGCGTGTGCTATTTGCGGGTGCGTTATTTTGCATATTCATCCTGTGGCCGTTCTCCATCGCTTTATAGGGCCAACGTTTTCAGAATCTCTTTTGCAATCCGGTTCAACGGTGCAACAATATCCACATGGCCGGATTGGATGGCCTCTTTGGGCATACCGTAAACGACGCATGACGCTTCATCCTGGGCTATGGAAACTGCCCCATTTTTTTTCATATGCTCAAGCCCTAAGGTGCCATCCGATCCCATTCCCGTCATGATCACCCCGGTGGCTCGGCCGATATAGTGATCTGCGACGGATCGAAACAAATAGTCCACGGAGGGTTTGCAACTGTTTTCAGGTGGATCGTCGGTGATCTTAACCACCCGTTTTTTGCCGTCGGCACCTGCTACGATTTTCATTTGTTTACCGCCGGGTGCAATATAGACCACATTGGCTTCAAGCGGTTCACCATTTGAGGCTTCACGTACGGCTATTTTGCATTTGTTGTCCAGGCTTGCGGCCAGGGATTTGGTAAACATGGGCGGCATGTGCTGGACCACCACCACCGGCACACCGATGTTGTCAGGCAACATCGGCAACATCAGCGCCAGTGCGTTGGGGCCTCCGGTGGAAATGCCGATTGCAACGATAGAAGAATGTCCCGCTCGTCTGCCGGCAATCGGACTTGGTGCTGTGGGCGCCAACCTTTTCACGCCGGCCATCGGTTGCCCCGTCGATTCCTTGCGGTCTAACAGCTTTCGGATATTCCGGCTGCGCTGAAAAGCCTTCAAGATGGGACCTAATGCATTTTTGACGGCCAGTTTATTTTCAGCCATGGTCCCGGATTGAGGTTTGGGGATAAAGTCAAAAGCACCCAGATCCAAAGCACGCATGGTCATGTTGCCGCCTTCACGGGTAAGCGTGCTGAGCATGACCGCTCCAATATTCGATGCGTTTTCCTGAAGTGCCTCCAGCACCTGCAGCCCATTCATCTCGGGCATCTCGATGTCCAGGGTCAGTAAATCCGGTTGCAGGGATTTGATTTTCATCAGTGCGGCTTTGCCGGTGTGAGCGGTTCCGACCACCTCCACATTGGGGAATTCTGCCAATACATCGCTGACAATTTTCCGATATACGACAGTATCGTCTACTACCAATACTTTTAAGCAGTGGTTGTTTGTGCTCAATGTGGGTTCCTATAGATCAACACGGTTAGCGAATATCCCTAAATGTTCTGCTGGTGGCTCAGGCCACCCTGGGGTCAGTTATCTTCAGCCAATACTTTTTTAACGTCCAATATGCCGATAAGACGGTCTTTGGTCTTGAAAACGCCTTTGAAAAAGACGCCTTGCACACCGCCAATGTTCGCAGGGGGATCTTCCACTTTTTCCCAATTGGCTTCGATCACATCGCTGATGCGAGAGACCAGCAGGCCGATATATTCATTGTTCGAATTGACAATGATATTGCGGGAGTTTTCATTAAAATCGGTGGCTTCCAACCCAAGTTTTTTACTCAGATCGATCACGGTCACAATTTGTCCGCGAAGGTTTAAAATGCCGGTCACATAGGACGGTGCCTGGGGGACTTGGGTCATTTCCATCAATTTGTTGATCTCCTGCACTTTTAAAATATCCATACCGCAAAGCGCACTTCCAATGTAAAAGGTGGCCAACTCGACTGTTGCCATCGATTTTTCCCGAGCTGCATTCATATTTATCCATCCTTTCATGCATGCCATTTTTTAGCGCGGGTTGTGAAACTCACCGTCTAATTTAATGGCAATGCTTCTAACGAAAAACAACACAAGCCGGAGTGGGGCACACTATGCTGCGTTTTTCAAAAATCCGTGAATGCTGTTCATCAGTTTTTCACGATCCAGTTTAATCTGGTAGTCGTCAATGCCCACTTTTTTACCCTGCGCGATATCATCATCCCCGGCCAATGTGGTTAATGCGATAACCGGAAGGTGCGCATAAGCCGGATTGGTCTTGATTTGCTGGGTGAGGTCAAACCCATTCATATTGGGCATCTCGATGTCGGTGACCACCAGCGTGATCTGATCCGCATTTTCTTGCAACAGGTTCCAAGCGATCATGCCATCTTCTGCTTCAATGACGTTAAAACCCTCTTTTTCGATGGAAGTTTTGACCTGATTCCGGAAAAATGAGGAGTCTTCAGCAAACAGGATAGTGGGTTTTTCACCTTCAGCATTTTCAACGACTTCTGGTAGTTCAAACCACTGAGGATTGAGAGTCCGTACAATTTCAAACACATCCACCAAGAGGGTGGTGTTTCCCCCCACGATGGTAGATCCCATGATACCGTCCTGTCGAAGGGTGACCCCGTCAATGTCGAGATTGATTTCCTGGGCATCCACCGGGCCTATGGCCAATATTCCGACTTCGCGCTCGGCCACCATGAAGACAATTACCAGAAGGTTGTCTACATCAGCCAGGGGATCCACCATGGCCACCTCGTCGATACTGAAAAGAGCGAGGCTGCCGCCCCGGTATTTGATCACCCGTTTGCCGCCAACATTTTCGATGTCCGAACGTTTAATCTTCTCGATTCGTTCGACCAGATTGAGGGGTGCTGCAAATTGTTCACTTTCACCACTGCGAAAGATAAGCAGCGCTTGTTTGTCCTGATTGGCACGGAGCGCTTCCTTCTCCGCCTCGGCAATTTCTGCGGCACGCGACGAACCTTCTACTGAAGTGAGACCTGCCATTTGTGCCAAATTGGCCACGTCCAGAATCAACGCCACGCGACCGTCCCCCATAATAGTGGCACCCGCATATCCTTTGCATTGCTTTAAATCCCTTCCCAAGGGCTTGACCACAATTTCTTCCGAGTCGTTAAGGGAATCCACTACGAGGCCGTATTTCATCGCACCGGTGGATACCACCACGATATTCAGGGCGCTATCGGCGTGAAAGCGTCTATCTTCATCATCACGGCGCCTTTGCTTGCCCTGTGGATCGGATGGGGCTGCCTCGCTCGAATGGTTAACGTTGTCCGTTACACCGCTCTGTTTCGAGCGGCGGTCGGAGATGGATTTCCGACGATCGGTATGGGTGTTGCCTGTTTCCGGGTCAGTGTAGATCGGATCGACATCAATCACTTCCGCAAGACGAATCAGGGGCAGCAAGTTACCTCTCAATCTGACCACGTCTGCATTGCCGACACGTTCAATGCGCTTTGAAACCTGCTCAGCCGGAATGCGCAGCAACTCTTCCAGATTAACCTGAGGAATCGCGTAGCGTTCTCCCCCGGTAAGCACGATCTGACAGGGGATGATGGCCAGGGTCAACGGTAATTTGATTCGAATGGTGGTGCCTTGACCATACTCGGATTCGATGTCGATGATGCCGCCCAATCTGTCCAGATTGGTCTTAACCACGTCCATGCCCACCCCGCGTCCGGAAACATCGGTGACCTTCTCGGCAGTCGAAAAACCGGGTAAAAAGATCAGATTGGTCTTTTCGCGGGCTGACATAATTTTCACCTGGTCCTCGGTGATCAACCCCTTTTCAACGGCTTTAGCCGAAAGCTTATTGCCATCGAGGCCCTTACCGTCATCGGATATTTCAATGTTGACCTGGCCGGCTTCATGATAGGCTTTTAAATAAATTTGACCGATGGCACTTTTACCGGCTTGCTGCCGTACTTCGGGTGTTTCCACGCCGTGATCCACAGAATTGCGCACCAGATGGGTCAAAGGATCGCCGATGGCTTCGATGATGGTTTTGTCAAGCTCGACATCTTTGCCTTCTAAGGTCAACTCGATCTGTTTGCCTAAAGCGGCGGCCATATCGCGAACCACCCGTGGAAATTTATTGAACACATTGCCGATGGACTGCATGCGGGTGAGCATGATGGCTTCCTGAAGTTCCGAGGTGATCAAATCGATGCGCTGACCCGCAATCTCGGAGCCACGATGGTCACTTGAACCGATCGATTGGATCAATTGGTTGCGGCTCAGGACCAGTTCGCCGGCGAGTGTCATCAATTGGTCCAGCAAACTGACATGGACGCGCAAACTGGTCTCATGTTCGATTTTGGGACTTTTTTTAACTGCTGGAGAATCGCCGGCCGTGTTCGCAACAGGTGCGCTTTTTGAGGTCGACGCCGCCGGTGTTGCTTTGGGCGGTTGGGGTTTGGGAATGGTTGCGGGCGCAGGTTCGGCCTTGGGTTGAGCAGGAGCTTTTTTTTCGACGACGGTAGCTGCAGTCGGCTCGGGTGTCGGTTCGGGTTCGGGTTCAGGAGTTGGTTCAGGTTCGGGTGCCGGAGCCTGTTCTACCGGTACCGTCGTATCGGCATCAACAGGGGCTGCGTCAGCTAGTACGGGTTTGCCGTCAAGTTGATAGAGACCATAATTCGATCGCAGCTCATATATTTGTTCATCGGCAATTTCAAACAGGACATTGATATCAGCCGGTTTTAAAATCGACCCAAACAAAACAAGCATGCTGGGAACGTCAGGCATCCATTCCCGATCCAGATCTTCGGACGGTTTCAGGGTAAAGTTGGCACTGATAATAATGCCGGTTTGCTCCATCTCCTCCACCACACTTTGGCAAGTTTTATCCCGGTTTTGGATATCTTTGGCCACATCCATTCTGACCAGATAGACGCATTTGGATTGTTCGAAGAGCGGGGCCACTTTTTCGATCTGAACCACCAGTGTCAGGCTGCCGTCGGGAAGTCCCAGTGAAAGCTGTCCGTCCTCGCCTGCAACGGATGGTGTCCCACCATTGACGCCTGCGGCATCGGCGCCGGGCTGGTGATCGGCGGTTGCACCGGATGTGGCTGTGGCCGAGGCATCCGAATTATCTCCGGCTTCCAAAATGGCCTGCAGCGCTTGGACGTGGGCACTGATATCCATTTCGTTGCTGTTGAGAATATCATCCATCAGCGCTTTCAAGGCATCTGAGGCCTTGAGCAATATATTGACGATATCCGGTGTCGGCACCAGATCGGAGCTACGGATTTTGCCCAGAATATTTTCCATCTCATGGGTCAGATCTTTGATATTGGTCAGCCCCATAAAGCCGGCGCCGCCTTTAATGGAGTGGGCGGCACGGTAGACTTTGTTAACCAAATCATCATCGATGTCGGCACCATTTTCTTCAATGGCCAAAAAATCGTTTTCGATATTGGCGAGATGATCAAGTGACTCTTCAAGGTACATCTGCAAGGTTTCATCATCTTGAATGGTCATATTGGCACTCCTTTTAGCTGGCACGAGTTGCTTGGGTTCCTAAATCCAAGGTACCGCAGATTGATGTTTGCTGATTTCCACTGCTTTTCAAACCCTTGTCCATGTAGCCGTTACCGCAAATTGAAATATTGGGTTTGATAATCTTCCCATACAGGTCTTCCTACACCTATTTATCCGCAGCCACTTGAAAAACTTTAGTTATTTTTGCACCTGGACCCTGCCGCAGGAGTATCGGTGGTTTTAGCGCATCGCGACCGGATGCAACGGCTTAAAAGCATAAGAGAAAGAAAAGGGGCGCGGGGGTTTAAAATGACGCTTTGGCAGCTTTGCTGGTGGGATATGTGTCAAAGGCCCCCGTCTCTTTAAACCCTTTTAAAGCGGTCGCCTGATTTTCGGTGGCCACCAAGCGGAGTTGCTGTTTGGCCCTCAAACTGTTGTTGACCACTGCAATGATGACCTGAATGGTGGTCATGCTGATATTGGCAATGGGTGTCAGATCAACGACTAATTTGCGGACCCCGGTGCCTTTCATCTGTTCGATTTTGGACTTGATTACCGCCTCGGTCTTGGCACCAATGGAGCGGGATATTTTTTTCGGCATGGTAAAGGTGACGATATCACCGTCAAAGCTGAAGTTATTGATTTCAGATTGATCTGCCGCAGGTTCGGATTTTTTCTCCGTTCGCGTAAGTTTTAAGATATTGGAAGCGCGTTCAATCAGTTGTTCACCTTTAAACGGTTTGACGATATAATCTTTGACGCCCATTTTGACGATCTGCATCACATTGTCTTTGCCCGATTCCGCCGTAAGCATGATTACCGGTATGGTCTTTAAACTTTCGTCTTCATTGAGTTTCCCGAGCATTTCAACCCCGGTCATGATGGGCATCGTGATATCCAGAACGATGAGATCCGGATTGACTTTGGCTGCCATAGCAAGGCCTTCCATGCCATTTTCCGCCTCATGCAACTCACAATCATATGGCTGAAATGCTTTTTTGACAATCATGCGAATGGTGCGGCTATCGTCAACAGTAAGTACGGTGTAAGACATCTTTAAACTCCAAAGATTGATACCTTTCTAAAGCCACTATCGGCCACCCCTAGGTTGACTTTAGAAATTTATAGGAATTTCAATGCAAAGGAAAAGAGGGCAGGCAAAAGTGATACTATTCCGGGCGGCCGGTATGCGGGTGAGGCCGCCCGGAAAGCTTACAAACAGACGGATCGTCGGTTAACCGTTAGCGCACGGATGAACCCAAGCTGGCTTTTATAAATTCGCGGTTTAAGCGGGCAATGTTGGTAATATTGATCTCTTTGGGGCACTCGGCTTCGCACTCTCTTTCATTGGTACAGTTGCCAAATCCCTGGTGATCCATTTCCCGAACCATATTGATGGCCCGTTTGGCTGCTTCGGGTTGGCCTTGGGGCAACAGGGCAAATTGGGATACCTTGGCGCTCATGAATAGCATGGCGGATGCATTGGGGCATGAGGCCACGCAGGCGCCACAGCCGATACACTGGGCGGCATCCATGGCCAATTCTGCGGTTTCCTGGGCGATGGGCAGACAATTGGCATCTTGCGCCCCGCCGGCGTTAACCGAGATATAGCCACCGGCTTGGATGATTTTATCCAAAGCACTGCGGTCCACTACCAAATCTTTGATGACTTTAAAGGCCATGGCCCGGAATGGTTCGATGGCGATGGTGTCACCGTTATTAAAGTGACGCATATGCAGTTGACATAGGGTGGTGCCCTTTTCTTTGCCATGGGCACGGCCGTTGATCACGCAACCGCAGCTACCGCAAATGCCTTCGCGGCAATCGTGGTCAAAGGCGATGGGCTCTTTGCCGTCTAACGACAACTGCTCGTTGACCACATCGATCATTTCCAGAAAAGACATATCGGTGGAGATGCTGTTGGCTTTATAGGTTTCAAAACGCCCCTTTTCGTTGGGGCCATTTTGGCGCCAGACTTCGAGGGTGAGATTGATGGTTTGGGTCACTTGTAGCTCCTTTGTGTCAGTTGGACGTTATCAAATGCCAAATCCTCTTTGTGGATTTCAGGTTCCTGACTTTCACCCGTATACCCCCATGCTGCCACATGACAAAAGTTGTCATCATCCCTGAGGGCTTCATTTTCGTCAGTTTGAAACTTTTCGTTGAAATGCCCCCCGCAAGATTCCTGGCGGGCGAGCGCGTCGATAATCATTAACTCCCCAAACTCTAAAAAGTCGGCCACTCGGCCGGCCCGCTCCAGGCTCTGGTTGAAACTTCGATCATTGCCGGGTACCAATACATTGTCCCAGAACTCGGCACGCAGTTCCTGAATCAATCCGCGGGCCTTTTCCAGGCCCGCATTGTTACGTGCCATACCGCAATAGTCCCACATGATCAGCCCCAATTGGCGGTGGAAATCATCAACGGTGCGTTTGCCATTGACGGTGAGCAGGCGATCCACGCGCGCTTGGACGCTTTTTTCGGTCTCCTGGAAAGCCGTATCGGTTGCGCGGATATCGCCTTGGGTCGTGCCGGCCAGATACCCGCCGATGGTATAGGGCAGCACAAAATAACCGTCGGCCAAGCCCTGCATTAACGCGCTGGCGCCCAGGCGGTTGGCACCGTGATCGGAAAAGTTGGCCTCACCGATCACGAATAGGCCGGGGACATTGCTCATCAGGTTGTAGTCCACCCATAAGCCGCCCATGGTGTAGTGAACCGCAGGGTAGGTCATCATGGGGGTGGTATAGGGATCATCGGCGGTGATTTTATTATACATGGCGAACAGGTTGCCGTATTTGCGTTCGATCACATCGCGGCCATCCCGTTGGATGGCATCGGAAAAGTCGAGGTAAACCGCCAGGCCGGTGTCGCCTACGCCTTTGCCGGCGTCACATTGCTCCTTGGAGTTTCGGGAAGCCACATCGCGCGGCACCAGGTTGCCGAAACTGGGGTATTTGTTTTCCAGGTAGTAGTCCCGTTCGTTTTCCGGGATTTGGTGGGCGGGCCGTTGGTCGCCAGGATTTTTGGGGACCCACACCCGGCCGTCGTTGCGCAGACTTTCACTCATCAAGGTGAGTTTGGATTGGTAAGTGCCGTGGACCGGTACACAAGTGGGGTGGATCTGGGTGAAACATGGATTGGCAAAAAGGGCGCCTTTGCGGTAGGCGGCAAAGTTGGCGGTTACATTGGATCCCATGGCATTGGTGGACAGGAAAAAAACATTGCCATACCCCCCTGTGGCTAAAACCACGGCATCGGCGGCGTGGCTTTCCAGTTCACCTGTCACTAAATTGCGCACCACAATGCCTTTAGCGTGGCCATTGACCAGTACCAGATCCAGCATCTCCCTGCGCGGAAACATCTGGATCTGGCCGCCGGCGACCTGCCGGCTGAGAGCGCTGTAGGCACCCAACAGCAGTTGCTGACCGGTTTGACCCCGGGCATAGAAGGTACGAGATACCTGGGCGCCACCGAAAGATCGATTGGCTAGTAAACCGCCATAGTCACGCGCAAAAGGGATTCCTTGGGCAACACAATGATCGATGATCAGGTTGCTGCATTCGGCCAGGCGGTGCACATTGGCTTCCCGCGCCCGAAAATCACCGCCTTTGACGGTGTCATAAAAAAGGCGGTGGATGCTATCGCCGTCATTGGGGTAATTCTTTGCGGCATTTATGCCACCTTGGGCGGCAATACTGTGGGCGCGTCGGGAGCTGTCCTGGAAACAGAACGCTTTAACGTTATAGCCCAGCTCTGCCATAGTGGCCGCGGCAGCACCACCGCCCAGACCGGTTCCCACGACAATGATATCAAATTTACGTTTGTTGGCGGGATTCACTAACTTGAGTTCAAAACGGTGCCGTTCCCATTTATTTGCGATGGGCCCTCCAGGGACCTTTCCATCCAGCAACATAAGCATTCCTTTCTAAGCGCTTAGCGATATAAAAAGCGGCAATGTACCAAATCCAATGCCAACGGCCAGTGCGAAGACCAAGCCGATGGTTCGGATCATGGGCATATATTTGGGATGATTGGCGCCAATGGTTTGAAAGGCGCTCCAAAAGCCATGGCTCACGTGCAGCGCGGCTAAAATCATAGCGACAAGATAGGTGGCTACCGTCAAGGGGTTGCCAAAAGCCTGACTGACCAAGTCGAAAATGGTCGTTCCGGTTTTGTCCACAAAGTGGAAGCTTTTAAGGTGATATATAACGAAAGCCAGCAGCAGGATGCCGGTATAGGGCATGGTGGCTGATCCCCAGGTGCGGCCACCGGCACGCTTGTCCATGCGATAGCGTACGGGACGGGCTTTGAAGTTTTGATAAAAAAGGGTCAACCCGGTGAGCACATGGATCAGGGCGAAAAAAGCAAGACCCCACTCAACAAAGGTGAGTAAAATACCCAAAGCGTGCAAGTGTTCGGCATAGCCGTTAAACATCGCTTTGCCGCCGTAGATGGTCAGGTTTCCGCCCAAATGGCCGGCCAGAAATCCACAGAAGGCTAATCCCGTGACTGCCATCATGAGCTTTTTGCCCACCGAAGTTTTTAGTGCGTTGATAAACCAGTTCATACGCTCCTCCATGAATGATCTCATAAGTATTCTGGTACTGGGTAGAAACATTGTTACTGTCAACAAAAAAGTTTGCGCCACCACCCATCCCAATCTTCGTTTAACAAGGCATCTGCCAATTGTTGACCCAGAGGGGTTTTGAGGCGTTTAAGCACATGCGGCAGCCAAGTTTGAGGTGTTTGATGGCCGACATCTTTGAGTGATTTCAGGTCGATAATCAAGGCCAGTTGATCGGCATCGTGGGCCAATTGAGATTCTAATGTTTGACCCGCGTTGTATTCAGTAATGATGTTTTTCATGTCTTGACCAAACGGCAGGTCATGGAATGCATCAGACATGGCTTGCCCTTCATTAGCGGTGGCATATTTTTTTTGAACGTAATTCAGGTCGCCGGTGCGCGCTTCGGGCAGGTCATGGAGCAAACACATGGTGGTCAAACGATGGGCATTGGCTTTGGGCTCTAGTTGCGCCAGAACATAGCCAATAAACATGGCCGTGTACACATGTTCGGCCACGGACTCCTTTCCGGTGCCTAAATATTGATAGCCGCTGCGGGGCATGTGCTTAAGAAAGCATGCCTCATATAGAAGCTCAGCAATTCGTTGCATGGGCGTCTCCTTGTCAATCATACAGCGCACCAAAGTGCCTGCTGCGGGTTGGGTTTCAATAAAAAATTTACTTTATCAAAAGCATGAGACGTTGTCACCTGGATCGCAAAGGGCGGCATTTTCGCTATTTGGACATTAGCCTTGGGTTACCGGTCAAAAGAAGCCTATTTTTCAAATATTATAAGATATCAATCTGTTAACAATTTATGGGCCGTCTTATTTGAACAACCTTAGGGTTGACACTTTTGGCAGGTTTGTATAGGCTTGCTCTTCAAGTCGAATCCGCATATTACACGGCTTCAACGTACCATCTATTCACAGCGCCAGGGCGCTTTTCTTTGCAGAGGGCATAAAACTGCACTAATAATCACACACCCTTATAAATCGAGTTTGCGGGATATGTTGTCTTGGACGGGCATGACCGCAAATAGGAGATAAAACCGCGACACGCGGAAAATCCGTAGGAGAATAGATCAATGACAGGCCATGATATTGATATTATCCACATTCTCTCCCAAGCCGGCCTAATGGTACAATTTGTACTGCTGCTGTTGCTTTTTTTCTCAGTGATGTCTTGGGCCATTATCATTATTAAGTTTCGCTATATTCGAAGGGCCTATCGGGAGTCCAGTAGCTTTACGGAATACTTTTGGAAAAGCCGGGATTTGGCCAGTGCGTATGCCAAGGCAAAACAGCTGGCGGGCTGCCCCGTGGCGCGTATCTTCAGAGTGGGGTACATGGAGCTGAAAAAGGTCAGTCAATCCGGACGGATGGGAGGTGCTGACGGCGGACCTGAGGATATCGGCAGCTTAAAAGGCCGTATCTCCGGTGCCGACAATGTCAAGCGTGCCCTGCGACGGGCCATTAACAGTGAAACCACGCGGATGACCCAAATGGTGCCCTTTTTGGCTACTACGGGAAACACAACGCCGTTTATCGGACTGTTCGGGACGGTCTGGGGTATTATGAACTCTTTTGTGGGTATCGGCCAGCGCGGGTCAGCCAGCCTGGCCGTGGTGGCCCCCGGCATCTCTGAAGCTTTGATCGCTACCGCCGCCGGATTGGCGGTGGCCATTCCAGCAGTCATTGCCTTTAACTATTTTATGTCTAAGATCAAGGTCGTTGAGACGGAGCTGATTAGTTTTTCAGCTGATTTTCTCAACATCATTGAACGCGATATACTGCCCTCCAAAGGATCATAAGCATGGCTGTTCAAACCCAATCCGACCGTCTAATGGCCGATATCAACGTCACCCCTTTTGTGGATGTGATGCTGGTGCTGCTTGTCATTTTTATGGTGACCGCCCCCATGATGATGCAGGGGGTGGATGTCGCTTTACCTGAGGCCACCGCCAAACCCATTGTCGCCCAAAAAGAGAACCTGGTGATCACGATTAATAAAGAGCAGCAGGTGCATATCAATGATTTTGCGGTGGAGATGGACTTTTTGCGGGATAAATTGGCAAAGATACTGGAAAACCGTTCGGATCGCGGGGTCTATTTCAAGGCCGATCAGAGCGTGCCTTACGGTTTTGTGGTAAAAGTGATGGCGGAAATCAAGGCGGCCGGTGTTGAAAAACTCGGCATGGTCACAGTACCCGTGGAAGAGGAGCAACGCCGCTCCCGCCAGCAATAGCGGCATTGGGCAATGGGAGTTTACGTGCAGGCATTTGTGGCCAATGGAAGACGCAACCCGATGCTGTGGCCTCTGGCGATCTCTTTCGGGGCCCATCTGCTGGTGTTGGGTTTTACGATTTTCGATTACCCAGGGCACTCTACGCCGGATTTTATGCCCTCCGTCATCGATGTGCGCATGGTGGACCTGACGGAGCGTACCGCCTCCACCGCCCCTTCAGGAAAAACCCCTGAAGTGACGGTGCCAAGGGTAGAGCAGCCCAAACCTGCCAAAACTGAATCGGCACTCTCTGCGCCTGCCAAGCCGGCCAAACCCGAAGTATCGGTGGCCCCTCGCCGCAAAAAAACCAAAACCGCCTTAAAATACAAAACATTTAAAAAGGAGGCCATGAAGAAAAAGGCCTTGAAGCAGTTGAAACAGAAGGTGGAGACCAGCACACCCAGGCCGCTGCAGGATCGGTTCAAGGAGTTGCGTGAAAAGGTCGCCAAAGAGGGCAAGCCGGTTCAAAAGCAGGAACCGGCCAAAGAGGGGACCCAGGCCGCCACCGGGGGTGGCTATGCGCCGGGCAGCAAACAAGAGATAGAGCTCATTGACCTGTACAGTTTGGAAATCGCCTATGCCATCAACAAAAATTGGGCCTTTGCCGAGCAACTATCGAGTCGAGGAAATAAATTAATGGCCAGTATCGCCTTCAAGGTGATGCCTGATGGCACGATTACTGATATTTTTTTCACGGACCGATCCGGAAATCCCTATCTGGATGATTCGGCCTATAAAGCGATCGTCAAATCGAGCCCGGTCAAACCGTATCCACCGGAGTTAAAGCGGACCTACATCGAAATGGGTCTCCATTTTACACCCGAAGGGGTTCGCTAAAGGAGATAAGTGCATTGTCACTGATTATAAATTCTTTCTTAAGTTGTATGCCGGGAGTTAAAAGCAAAGTGATGACATTGAAAATTGCCCACCGACTACCCCTGCGATTAACCGTCTTGTTCGGTTTGGTCCTCATGGCCAGTAGCGCTCGGGCGGAAATTAAATATTTTGATTTAACCAATCCTTTTTTACACAAAATCCCCATGGCCGTACCGGTCTTTCAGGCCCAAACCCCCAGTACGATGGAGATGACTGTGGTGACCTCTATGGCGGACAAGATCCGGGATATGTTGGAATTTACAGGTTATTTCAAAATTTTGGACCGTAGCAGCTTTTTATTTGATCCCCAACGTTCAGGCATCAGCGAGACCCAGCTCAATTTTGCCAACTGGACCGCCGTGGGCGCCGAAATGCTGATCACCGGCGGTGTGCAAATCACAGGCAGCACCTTGGTGCTTGAGCTGCGTCTGTTCGATACGTTTAAATCGAAACTTCTGGTCGGGCGGCGCTACCAAGGCGAAATAAAGGACCAGCGGGCCATGGCCAGACGTTTTTGCTCGGAAGTGATCAAGGTTCTCACCGGCCGGGAAGGGTTTTTCTACAGCAAGCTGGCCTTTGTATCCAACGGCAGTGGCCACAAGGAGATCTATACGTGTGACTTCGATGGGGCCAATGTGCGACAGCTCACCAAAAAGCGAAGCATTACCTCTTTTCCGGACTGGTCGCTGAACAATCGCTATTTGGCCTTTACCTCTTTTGCCCATGGTCCGGCACAAATCTACGTGCGAAACTTAAAAACCGGCAAGGAACAGCGCGTCCGGTTTAAAGGAGTGCAGATTGCACCGCGCTGGCGACCCGAGCGCTTCGAGCTGTCGGCAACCCTGTCCCTGGTGGGTGATCAGGAAATTTATCTGTTGACCGGTAACGGGAAAATGATTAAAAGATTGACCAATAGCCGGGGAATTGATGTGGATGCGGCGTGGTCGCCTGACGGTAAGAAAATGGCATTTGTTTCCAAACGTTCGGGTAGACCGCAAATCTACATCAAGGAGATTGACACCGGCAGCGTCCAGCGGCTTACGTTCGAAGGCAAGTACAACACACAACCGAGTTGGTCCCCCAAGGGCGATATGATCGCCTATTCGTCCATGGAACAAGGGCAACTCAACATCTTTGTTATTGACATTGAAGGCAATAACCCGGTTCAATTAACCTATGACCAAGGTGATAATGAAGCACCTTCATGGTCACCCGACGGCAGCTTGATCGCATTCAATTCCAATCGTGAAGGGCGATCCCGAATTTATGTTATGACCGCTTTTGGGACAGACCAACGCCGTTTGTTGAGTTTGCCCGGTGAACAGACCCATCCAAAGTGGTCATTCAATATTCCGCAATAATGCTTAGCGGCATCGATAAAAAAAGGAGGAAAAAATGAGGAAAAATGTCTGGTTTGCGTTGACCCTGGTGCTGATACTGCCCGCAATGCTTTTATCTGTTTCGTGCGCCAAACAAGAAGTGGCTTCCGCACCTGAGGCTGCAGAGCCGGCTCCCGAACCTGCTGTCGTAGAAGATACCACCCCTGAGGATACGGCGGCCGATGATGCCCAACGGGCCTTGGCTGCTGCCATGCAGGATTTTGTGAATCAGGATGTCTATTTTGAGTTCGACAGCTCCGCATTGCTGCCGTCTGCACAGCAACTGCTGGCCACCAAGGCTGAGCTTTTGAATGCCAATGGGGACATCAACACCACCATCGGCGGACACTGCGATGAACGCGGCACCGATGCCTACAATATGGCTTTAGGACAGCGACGTGCTGAAGCCGCAAAGGCCTATTTGGTCAATATGGGTGTGGATGCCGGCCGACTGACGACCATTAGCTATGGTGAAGAACAGCCTGTCGACCCGGGCCATGACGAAGCTGCTTGGGCGCAAAACAGGCGCGCCCACTTTGCCATCGACTAGCTCACCTATACGCATGCTTTCCCTTTGACCATTTGCATTACTTAGATGGTCAAAGGGAGTACTTTTTTTATGAACCGCCTATGAAAAAGGCGGCTTTACACACCGCTCTTTATTGGTGCTATCATGAGAACAATTGCTTTTGTTTTGGGTCTTGGCCTTTTCGGCACAGTTGGATGTGCGCTTCAACAAGACATTGTTATCTTGGATGACCGGGTGGCGACACTGGAAATTCAGACCCAGGAGATGCAGCAGCAGCTTCAATCCGAGTTGACTACCTTGGGAAAAACAAGAAAGAATTCTGAATCTTCGCTGCGGAGTCAATACGCGCGTATGAAGGTAAGTGTTGATAATTTACAGCAGGAACTGCGCCTGATCAATGGTCGAGTGGAAGAGATCGAGTATATTCTCAAACGCAAGGTGGGCACACTTGAACAAGGTAGCAAACAGCGGCAGCAGGACATGGATGAGGCCCACCTTAGCCTGGCCAAGATTGAAAAACGGATCGCTGAGCTTGAACAATACTTGAGCCTGGAGCGCAAAGAGGCCAAGCCGGTGCCGCCGGCGCCGGTCCCTGTGGGCCAAGCCGGTTTAACCGACAAGCAAATATATGATGAAGCACGCCAGGCTTTTAATAATGGCCAGCTGGATCAAGCCCGCCAAGGGTTTTTAAAATTGATCAACTCTTTTCCGAAATCCGGATATGCCGACAATGCCCAGTTTTGGATCGGTGAAAGTTACTATCGTGAAAATTGGTATGAGCGTGCCATTTTAGAGTATCAGACGGTGGTCGAAAAATATCCAAAGGGCAACAAAGTGCCTGCTGCGATGCACAAGCAGGGCTTGGCATTTTTGAAAATTGGCGATAAATCCAACGCCCGCATCATCTTTGATGAGTTGGTAAAAAAGTATCCTAAATCAAACGAAGCCAAACTGGCGGCCAACAAACTCAAAACTTTTTAGTGCTTACCGGCCGTCGGCGACACGACGCTATTCGCCAACTCAAAATGATCCCCGCCAATGGTGTTCAAATTCCATGAACCAAAAAATCATCGGTATTGACCCTGGATTGGCTGCCACCGGTATCGGCGTGGTGACAGGCAACGCACACAAGGTGGCAGCCTTTGCTTACGGCGTCATTAAAACAGATAAAATCCAATCCATCGGTGTCCGCCTAGAGAAAATTTATACCCATTTGTGCAATCTGTTTAAGAACGAAAAGCCCGATTTGGTTGTTTTGGAAGATGTCTATTCTGCGCCGCGATTTCCCCAATCCGGTATTGGCCTTGGCAAGGTATGTGGTGTTGTTCTTCTCGCAGCACAACAAATGGGAGCCAGTGTTAAAGAGATTCCGGTGCGTGAGGCCAAGCAGGTGTTGTCTGGAAATGGGAATGCCAGTAAAGCGCAGCTTGAGAAAGCGGTGCGTCAAATTGTGGGAAGTCCGGAGCCCATTCGCCCTGATCATGCTTCTGATGCGATGGGGCTTGCGCTTATCGGTCTCTTCCGCTATGCTGGGTTGCAAAAGCCGGAGGACTCCAGATCCCGCGTTACCAAGGGTTCGCAGTAGGATGACTACGGTAAAAGACAGAGATAATAATGATCGGATACATAGAAGGCCGGATGCTCAACGCTGAACAGGATCGCATTCTGTTGCTCGCCAATCAGGTAGGCTATGAAGTGTTGGTGCCGAGCTTTGTACGCAGCACCCTCGATGCCAAAGAAGTGGGTGATGAAATAGCGCTGTATATTTACTATCACCAAACCGAGCGGCAACCCAAGCCGACCTTGATCGGTTTTAATCTTGAAGCTGAGAAAGAGTTTTTTCAGCACTTCATCTCCGTTGAAGCCATTGGTCCGCTAAAAGCAGTCAAAGCGCTTACTCGACCCATCAGCGAGATTGCGCAAGCCATTGAATCCAATGATGTGGGGCAGCTTAAGCAACTTAAAGGCATTGGGGCGCGTACGGCGCAAAAAATTGTAGCCACGCTGCAAGGCAAAATGAGCAAATTTGCCCTCATTCGAACCCGAAAAGGGGCGGTTTCAATTGAGCCCCAGGACTTTTCGCAGCCGGTACTGGAGGTATTGGTCAATCAATTGGGCCACCGCCCGGCTGATGCCAAGCGCATGATTCAAGAGGCGGTTGATCGGAACCCTAAAATTACGACACCCGAAGAGCTGTTTGATGAAGTCTACCGAGGAGAGACCCATACTGACGGGTAATCATTGATGACCCCAACCCAGGGAACCGATCATGCCAGATGATATCTTAACCCGCCGTACCAATACCCAAGGCATTGTGGACAGTGTCTGCACGCCGGCGGATCTGGATAGAGAAATTCAAACCTTGCGGCCGGAGTGCCTGGATGAATACGTTGGCCAACGTGAGGTGGTGGATACCCTAAAAATAGCCATTGAGGCGGCGCTGAAACGTGAGGAGCCCCTTGAACACGTTTTATTTCACGGCCCCCCCGGGTTGGGCAAGACCACCTTGGCCCACATCATTGCCAAAGAGATGGGCGGTCGCTTGACCGTAACATCCGGCCCAGCCCTTGAAAAAGGGGGCGATCTCATCGGCATTTTGACCCATCTGGAGGAGAGCGACGTGCTCTTTGTTGATGAAATTCACCGCATTCCCAAGAACGTGGAGGAGTTTCTCTACCCGGCTATGGAAGATTTTGCGGTGGACTTTGTTTTTGACAAGGGGGTGCATGCGCGCAGCCATCGGTACCGGCTGAATCAGTTCACCATCGTGGGGGCGACCACACGTGTGGGTTTGCTCTCAGCGCCTCTGCGGGATCGATTCGGTTTATTTCGCAATCTCGATTTTTATGGCGAGAACGACCTGGTCCAAATCATCATGCGCTCAGCAGCCATTTTAAAAATTCAGGTGGACGACCCCGGTGCGGCGTCGCTGGCGCAACGTTCGCGAGGAACGCCACGCGTGGTCAACCGTTTGTTAAAAAGGGTGCGGGACTATGCCCAGGTCAGAGGTGACGGTCAAATTTCGATCAAAACAGTGGAGGAGGCCCTTTCGCTGGAAGGTGTGGACGATCAGGGGCTTACGCGCCTGGATCGCATGTATTTAAAGACCATTATCGATTATTATCATGGCGGGCCGGTGGGCATTGAAGCCATCGCAGCCACTTTACAGGAAGAGTCCGATACTTTAGTGGATGTGGTTGAACCCTATCTTTTAAAAATCGGGATGGTCATTCGGACCTCTTCCGGGCGCAAAGCCTCTGAACGTGCTTACCGCCATATGGGATATACCGTTCAGGAGAAGCTTTTCTAGATGGCCGTTATCTCATTGTTGACCGATTTCGGCACCCGGGACGAATATGTGGGTGCCATGAAGGGGGTGATCCTGGGAATCAATCCCCAAGTGACCCTGGTTGATGTGAGTCACCATACGCCGCCCCAAAACATCGCCGCCGCCGCTCATATATTGCGATCCGCGTATCGTTGTTTTCCCGGGGGAACCATTCATCTGGCGGTCGTGGATCCGGGGGTGGGCAGCGCCAGGCAAATTCTGGCAGCCGAGCTGGATGGCTATGTTTTTTTGGCACCGGACAACGGACTCTTGCCGCTGGTATGGGGCAATCTTACACCCCAAATCATCGTCCGGGTGGAAAACAGGTCCCTATTCCGACACCCGGTGAGCCGGACATTTCACGGCCGCGATATATTTGCACCGGTGGCTGCGCATTTGTCCAAAGGGTATCAACTCACGGATGTGGGATCGACCATGGCGGCGGCTCAACTCACAACCCTCGACCCTAAGCTAGCTGAGTTTTTGCCAACCGGGGAATTGGCGGGAGAGGTGGTTTATATTGATCGGTTCGGCAACCTGATCACCAATATTGAGGCTGCCCAATTGCAGCAGTTGGACGATACGGCTGAACCGCCCGTTCTTCTCATCCGGGTGGGGCAGCACTGCATTGAAGGAATGGCTCAACATTATGACGGTGTCGCATCGCAAACCCCATTGGCCTTGATTGGCAGCCATAATTGCTTAGAGATTGCTGTCGCCGGCGGTAGCGCTGCCCAAAGACTGGGTGCGGGTCAAGGCACTGTGGTTTACGTCGAGTCGAAGAGTTAAGCGTGTTGTCTGGCCTATAGCCTTTTGTGAATATGATGGGATTAGAACCGGCATACTTGCCATAAAAGATATCGCACACACGGTAAGGTGCCCATCGCGAATGATGGATGAAAATGAATACAGATCAGGCTAACAAAAAGAATGGTAAGGCTAAAATTGGAGACCGTTACTGGAGTGTAATGCTGGTTGGCGAGCATGGACAAGTGGTTCCCTTCCGGCGATTTAAAAGCATCGCTTTGAGTCTGATGGGTGGGTTGGTTGTCCTGTTGATCACGGGGGTGGTATTGGCCATCCTATTGGCTATCCGTACGGCTAAAATCAATACCTTGGAAGCGGATTTGAAAATATCCCAAAAGCAACTTGCCGAACTGAGAGACGAAAAAGATCTGCTGCTCACCCAAATGGTTATTAAACAGGAACAGATCGATATCGCCAAACCGCCGGCAGAGCAGCAGATCAAAGTTACTAAAGCCGATCAGGAACCGAGTGCAAAATTCAATACCAAGCCTGTAGACAAACCGACCCCGTCTGCACAGCCTAAGCCGAGCCCGCCCAAGCCTGCGGCAGAACCGGTCCGGTTGAATGCGGATGCACGTCGCATAAAAGTGTCGTACCAGCCTGAACGCAAATTGCTGAGTCTTGCTTTTCGCGTCTACAATACCTCCTCACCTAAAGTCCCTCTATCGGGTCGTTCAGTAGTGGTGTTTAAAAAGCAGGATGATCCGCCCATTCAATGGATGGCAGTTCCTCGTGTGCAGTTGATCGACGGCAAACCGAGCGGCAAACGTGGCAAAGCATTTAAGATTAATAATTTTCGAACCCTGAATTTCAAAGCATTTAATCAAAAAGCACCCATACGATACAATTCAGCCACTATTTTTATTTACGCTTCAAATGGCGATTTGTTGGCGAGCAAAGACCACAACTTTGAAATTAAAGTCAAGCCGAAACCAAAACCAATGGTGCCCATACCCAAACCCAAAACAATTGAAAAAAGGACAGCTCCCTTAGCCGATCCCGCGATACCGGTGCAAAAACCGGCCACACAACCGCAGTTGCCCTTACCCGAACCGGGAGATAGCGGCGCCGCTACTGATCCTGACGGCCCGACGGTCGAGACACCGGCCGCATCTGACGCCCCGACAGAGACGGAAACGCCGGCCACCCCCTCTGGGCAAAACGCCCCGGAAACAGAAGGCCAGGGCGAGCCGGACATGATTACCGATCCTGATTCTACCGATTCAGGTTCCCAAGATGAACGGACTACGCCACCGGTAGAAACATCTCCCCATCCATCTCAACCGACAACACAAGGAGAGTCGCAGTGAAGAATGACGCCAAGAAATTTTCCATTATCGATGAGGGTTTTACCGTCGACGGTACGGTTGTGGGAAAGGGCCGTTTGGTGATTAAAGGTACGGTCAAGGGTGCCGTGACCGGAGACAATGTGGTGATCGCCGAAGAAGGCGCTGTATATGCTGAAACGCGTGCCAATGACATCACCATAGGGGGACTGTTCGAGGGTCAAATAGAGGCTGACAAGGCCCTGGTTATTTTAGCCACCGGCAAATGTTCTGGTGATGTAAAGTGCCGTGATTTGATTGTGGAGGCCGGCGGCAAGTTGAACGCGAGCGTGGCCTGCCAAGCGCTTAAATCCAAATCGTAGGTTGCCTCAAAATAAACTAGAGCTGATGTTTTTCGTTGTCTGCTTCAAACAATGGCAAGTAAGTTGTTATATCTATCGGATATTGTTTAAAATTATCAAATGTCAGGTCGTTAAAAGGCAGGTGGCTCCCTTTGCGTAATATTTCGAATATCGCCAGATAGTTGCCCAGTATTCGTTTGTCCCATGACAGATCAAGGGCCTTGGCAGCCGCCTGGATACTCGTCTGGGGGCCTTCTATTTCAAGAAAATTGCCATAAGGCATGGTATCCATGCATATCACTACGTTGCCCCATTTAAACGTTTGACGCCATTTTTCATAAACTTGAACGCCTTGATAGCCCAGTGCATTTAATAAAGCCGTCATGGTTTCCGAATCGCTGACTTCCACTTCCAGCTCTTGGTAGATTTTACACTCGCCATCATTTTCCCGGGATGGGCATTTAAAGGTCAAGCGGCATGTTTTGTCCTGGCGCAATCGAAGCAGCTGGTTCTTTTTGAGCAACGCATAATCTTGATCTTCGAAGCGAATATTGGATTCAAAAACCTTGTCTTGGGCAACTGCACCGATGGCATCGAGGCGCTGTCGCATGGCTGAAGGGTGGGACAGGTGGAATTTGACTTCAACTTCTAAATGATTGAGTTTTTCCATCATAGGCCATCCAATGGACGTCAGGGTTGTAGCTCATCTTCTTGAGATAGTATGATTCATTCGTCTTTCAAAAAGCATGATTGAATGGGTTTGTCAAAAAGATCCTTAAGGGAGCCACTGATGCTGGCACTTTCCACTTCATTTATCTCCACATCCATTGATCACGGGGCCCAACTGCTACAAACATTGACACAATATGGTATTTCCTATTTGGAGTTGGACTGCCGCATCACCCGGAATATATTGCATCAAGTCAAAGAGAACCTGAGCAAGATGAATCTGCAGGTATGCAGCCTGCACAACTATTGCCCCTTTCCTCAATTAAAGCTCAATGTGCCACCCGGTGGCGACTATTTTCCGCTCTCTTCGACTGACCGAGAAGAGCGCCGAACGGCTGTACAGTGGACCATTAAGACCATCGAACAGGCCAATGAACTGGAAGCGATGGCAGTGGTCCTGCACTGTGGAGCGGTGGCCATGTCTCCCTGCCATGATGCTGTTTACAGCCATTTTCAATCAGATAAAAATAGCAACACAGCCTATCAAGAACTGCGCTTCACCGAGCTGCAGCGACGCAAGCAACAAAGCAGGCCGTACCTGGACGCATTGCTGTTCAGTTTGGACCGATTGTTGCCGTCGGCCCAAAAGCATGGGATCGTTTTAGGGTTAGAGACGCGCTATCACTATTTTGAATTGCCCAGCTTTGATGAGATGGCCTTAATCCTTAACGAGTTTGACGGAGCCCCCGTGGGCTACTGGCACGACACGGGACATGCCTACGTTCAAGAGCAATTGGGCATAGTTTCAAAATCGGCCTGGTTGAAGGCCTATGGATCGCGTTTGGTGGGGTTGCATGTACACGATGCCGTAGGACTGGTCGACCACCTGGCGCCGGGCCATGGTGAAATCGATTTCGAACCCATCCAAAAATGGATCAGCCCGGAGCGCCCTTTGGTCATCGAACTTTCACCCGGCACCGCCCGGAGCGATGTGGCCCATGCCGTGGCGTGGGTCAAGGGTTGGATGACGGGTGGATAAACCGTGGATGCAGTTTGATTTTTCGCTTGACTTGACCGTTAATTTCCATTAGTTATTTCCGATTCTGAACCAGGTACAGGAGACATGACAGTGAAAAAATACACTTATAGCGCCAAACATTCCGATAACCCCGGCAAGTGGTGGGTCGTGGATGCCGAAGGTGCTGTTCTGGGGCGCTTGGCCACCCATGTGGCGGCCCGTCTGCGCGGCAAACACAATCCTTTGTTCACCCCTCATGTGGATACCGGAGATTCGGTTGTGGTGATCAATGCAGCCAAAATCAAACTCACCGGTAAAAAGATGGATCAAAAGAACTACTACCGGCATAGCGGTTATATCGGAGGCTTAAAACAAGTCACCGCCCGCAAGTTGATGGAAACTAAGCCGGAAGAGCTGGTGCTAAGCGCTGTGAAAGGTATGCTGCCTAAAAATCGACTGGGACGCCAGCTTTTCAAAAAACTGAAGGTATATGGCGGCATCGATCATCCGCATGGTGCACAGCAGCCCGAACCTCTGGAAATTTAACCCTACCAATTAGGACAATTTGGGGACAGCAATGCCACAAGAAAACAATTTTTACGCTACCGGAAAACGCAAAAATGCAATCGCCAGAACCTGGATTACATCAGGCAACGGGGATATCACCATCAACGGCCGAACCCTTGAAGATTATTTTCGTGTCTATACGGCCAAGACGATCATTACGCAGCCGCTCAAGTTGACCAACAATCAGGACAAATTTGATATCAAGGTTAAGGTTTGCGGCGGCGGCATCATTGGTCAGGCCGGGGCCATCCGCCATGGGATTACCAAAGCACTGATTGCCTTTGACGCGGATCTGCGTTCGCCGCTCAAAAAAGCAGGCTTTGTACGCCGTGACCCGCGGGCGAAAGAGCGGAAGAAATACGGTCAAAAAGGCGCCCGTGCGCGCTTCCAGTTTTCCAAGCGTTAAT
>JBNKKB010000056.1:0-2993 GCA_050291605.1 Desulfobacteraceae bacterium
TTGGGAGCTTCAGAGTTTTTTATTTTCCGGAAACATGTTTTACCCAATATGCTTGGGACTATTATGGCCACTTTTTTTCTAAGGTTTGGGCATACGTTACTGATTTTGACAGGATTGTCCTACCTTGGTCTTGGATCCCAACCGCAGAATCCGGATTGGGGATTGATGCTGTCAGAAGCCGTTCCATACATGAAGAGAGTGCCAACGTTGATCATGGCTCCTGGAATAATGATATTCGTAACTACGATAAGCGTTACAATTGCGGGTCAAGGATTATCACTGATGTTCGATCCTCGTATGAAATCCGTTGTCCAAATTAAAAAGAAGAAAAAAAAATAGTACCAAATTTCAATCTTATAATATTCTTTGTTATTAAACACTTGTATCTCAGGATTTAAAAAGTATGAATCAGACGACCCATTTGAAAGAACCAAACCTGCTTGAAGTAAAAGGACTCAAGACCTGTTTCTATTCAGAAGATGGTCCTGTTACAGTACTGGAAGGAGTGGATCTTTCTGTAAAGAAAGGGGAAGTGCTGGGACTAGTGGGAGAATCGGGATGCGGAAAAAGTATGACATCCATGTCGGTTATGCGACTTCTCGGACGATCGGCGTATATCGATGAGGGTTCAATTATTTTTGATGGCAAAGATTTAACGAAGCTATCCGAATCTGAAATGACTAAAGTGAGAGGAAAAGGAATATCTATAATATTTCAGCAAGCTCAAGCTTCATTGGATCCTGTGTATAAGGTTGGAAGTCAGATTGTTGAAGCGATTCAGACCCATTCGAGCATTAGCAAAAGAGACGCGTGGAATCAAGCCGTCGAATTATTGGATATGGTGGGAATTCCTGATCCATCCAAAAGAGCGCATTGTTATCCACATGAGTTATCCGGTGGAATGGCACAGCGTGTAGGAATCGCGATAGCGCTGTCATGCGGACCCAAACTCTTATTTGCGGACGAACCGACAACCGCGCTTGATGTAACAATTCAGGCGCAAATATTGGATCTATTGCGTGATCTTATAAAAAAATTTGATATGGGAGTCGTTTTGATTTCTCATGATCTAGGCGTTATTGCGCAAGCAGCGGATCGTATCGCTATTATGTATGCGGGAAAAATAGTGGAAGAAGCCGATGCTGAAACGCTATTTGATAATCCGATGCATCCTTATACCCAAGGATTGCTCGCGTCGATGCCGATTCTGGGAAAAATAAAAGACCGATTGTATTCCATTCCTGGGAGCGTAATTGATTTAAAGGAAATTTCGGACTGCTGCAGTTTTAATGAGCGATGCGTTAAAGATAAAAGTTGTAGGGGTAGCCACCGGAAACCGAGATTAGTTGAAGTTAAACCTGGGCATAAGGTTAGATGCTGGAGATGCTTGACTCGTAGTAAACAAGTAAACACCGCTTAAAAAAACCTGTAAGCAGTGAAATATGGATGAGCTGGGTGAAAATATGAATAATAATCTAAAAGAGGAAGCATCAAATTTAATTGAAGTGCGTAATCTGAAGAAACACTTCGGAATCAAAAGCGGTTTTCCAGCTAGAGTTACTGCATGGGTCAAAGCGGTGGATGATGTTAGTTTTAATATACAAGAGGGCGAGACCTTTGGTCTTGTAGGGGAGTCAGGTTCGGGAAAATCCACAATTGGCCGCACGATGTTAAGACTTTTGGAACCAACGGAGGGGGATATTCTATTTGAAGGAAAAAGTATCCTGCGATTAAGAGGAAAAAATTTAAAACGACTAAGAATTAATATGCAAATGATTTTCCAGGATCCATACTCATCACTCGATCCTAGAATGTCAATCCTGAATGCGGTCATGGAAGGGCTTACTATTCACAATATCGGAGACAGGCATGATAGAAGAAAAAGAGCAATGGAGATGCTAAGAAAGGCAGGATTAAATGAATCTCATGCTGTCAGATATTCAACAGAATTATCCGGTGGACAATTGCAACGTGTCGTTATTGCACGAGCATTGGCTTTGAATCCAAAATTCATTGTCTGCGATGAAGCCATTTCTGCTTTGGATGTTTCGGTTCAAGCACAAATATTGAATTTGGTAAAAGATCTTCAAAATGAGCTAGGGCTCTCATATTTGTTTATCGCACATAATCTGAATGCCGTGGAACATCTGTCGCACAGGGTTGCTGTTATGTACCTGGGAAGAATTGTTGAAATCGCGAAAAGGGACGACCTTTTTGAGAATCCCTGCCATCCATATACCCAAGCTTTGATGTCAGCAGTTCCGGTCATAAAAGATAACGGCAATAAGAAAAGGATTATCTTGAAGGGTGAATTGCCAAGTCCTTTAAATCCTCCATCAGGATGTCATTTTCATTGCAGATGCCAGTCAGTAAAAGAAATTTGTAAAACGAAAACGCCGCCTTGGAACAATTTTGGTGATCAACACGGTGCGGCATGTTGGCTATTATAGTTTTCTTTTAATCCCTTTATCGGATCACCAACAGTTCACAGCCGGTTTAAGATGAATTCCCGGCAGCGATGGCCTTTCGACAGAAGAGCTATCAATCTTGGCAAAATAGTTATCAAAATTAAAGTATCGATCAAATCGACATTCAACTCAACCCTATAGGATAACAACATCCCCATCCAAGACACGATAACCCGACCATCTCACCCCGGTTTTTTCCGCTCTCCTCCTGGATCCAATATGGCCTGTTGCCGACGACGCAAACCTATGCAGGTCCAGTAAGGTGTGGTTCGGCGAAATATGTCCTGCTACATGATTATGCGTACAATATGCTATAATATATTTTTGCACGGATGTGGCCAGTACCCCGATATCATAACCCGTCTTTTCCCTTATGTTTGTTATATATGCAAAGATGACCAGGTTGGAACTGACGCTCGGCTTATCGTCCAACGCCATGGATACGACCATTTCAGGCACATTGGCCGATTTGGAAATGTCCTTAATCGTGGCTCTTTTTTATTTTCTGGAATCCAGCCCGGAATT
>JBNKKB010000057.1:0-6772 GCA_050291605.1 Desulfobacteraceae bacterium
ACCCAGTGCGCACTGGTGGCTTATTTTTGCTATGCGGCCTTAGGCCGTTATCGTGCATCCGATAAGTTAATCCCTTCTCAAACAGGCTGAGGGGGACACGGATCGGATATCAAATATTCTGAAAGTGGGGGGTCAAGTCTATGGTTGACCTTAGAACAAAATTCAATTCAAATGAATCGGATCAGGCATGCCGAGCGCATCCATTTCCGGGACGTTTCGGCCGGGAACATTGACCGGGCCAGTAAGAAATGAATCAAGTCTACGATTGCCTTAACTTGTCCTGGCTGTTAAGGCTCGTATATGTCAAGACCATTGAGAATGGACTATCCGAATGCATGGCATCATGTAATGAATCGTGCCAGAAGGGGACAAGATCTATTTGTTGACAAGGCTGATAATCAGCAATTTATAGGATTGCTGCAAGAAACCACAGATCTGTTCAATGTTAAAGTGGCAGCCTATTGTATGATGCCAACTCATTACCATGTGTTGCTCCAGACACCGGATGCTAATTTGTTCCGTTGCATGAGACATCTCAACGGCGTTTATACCCAAAAGAAAAAAGACAAGCAAGTTCCAGCGTCAAAGAAACTTGCGCCGGATTTGGATACAATCATTTCAAAGGTGTGTCGCTATTATACGGTCAAACCAACCCATTTAAAAACGGTTCGACGCGGCATTGAAAACGAGCCTCGAGATGTTGCCATGTATTTAATTCGATCCATACGTGCAGAGCCGCTAATACGAGTTGGTGTAACTTTTGGATTAACCCAATACAGTTCTATCAGTAGCGCGGTTATCCGTGTCAAAGCAAAGCTGAAAAAGGATAAAAAATTTAAAGGCCGCCTCCAGGATATTGAAGACAATATCCTAAAAGGTCAAACGTAGACTTGACCCAATTGTTGATACTCCATGATTATACCCATGGACCTGGAGCAGACCATTTTGAAGGAGGTGATTTGTCCGACATCAGTGACGATGTAATGGGGCCGATAAAATCCTTCACTTGCTTGACGATCTCTTCAAACTTTTCAGAAATGTGATCTTGTCTGAGTTTTTTCCGGAAAGCATTCCATTGAACATGCTTGGTTGAGATGAACTCATCAGAAAAGGCCACTATGTTGACTGGTAAAGAAGTCCCGCGTTGTTCAAGTGTCAACTTTATGGCTTCCGATAGCTCCCTTCCTTCAAAGCCAAAATGGCGGGAGAGCAACCAGATGTCATGAAAATCCTTCATCCGGCTATTCAACTCACGATGTTTCAGCATCGCTTCAAATTTCTCAGCAATCAAACTCTCACGGCTGTAACACAGCAACCGCGGTGAGGGAAATTCCAACATGGAGGGGATTTCGGTTTTTTCAGGCACGGGATAAACAACATCGCCAAATCCGATATCAATTTGCATATTCAGCGACATTGTATCTAACTTTGCAGGGAAGCAGATTCTTACACCTTCATATTCAGCCTCTTCGGCAATCCTTTCAGCTGTTATCTGTTCAGCGAAATAAATTAGGCCATCCGGTTCAATCTCAATAGATAATATATCCTCTACAATGGACGTAAGCTGTGAGATATCATTGTTTGTCCTGCCAAGCAGGTCAATGTCCATCGTCGGTCTGATCTCGGGAGCCTGCCAAATTCGAAGCATCAGGGCCCCTTTTAGAATAAATCGATTCGCATGGTGAGATAGGGAAAGGCGATATAGAAACCGTTCCATGGCATAATATTGAACAAGTTCATTAAAAGGACGGCTATCAGCCCTTGATTTATTTAGCAGTTTTTGCCTTACAGATGCCGCGACATTTTTCGGTGGTCTTTTGGTCAAATCGTTGCCTCCAGATAGGGCATCATAATTTTTTTTACGCGGCATACCTCGGAAAACATAAGTAGCTTTTCCAGATCGAATTTTTTTCGCGATTTGTATAGCTTGAGCGCTTCGAGGACAACATCCATTCCAATTTTGTTTCTGAATTTGAAGCAGTCCGCAAGGGTCTTTTCCGGGGTGTAGACTTTTACAGACGCACTATCAATGACATGCCTTTCGATTCCGACGTTGTATGCTTCATTAGAGAAACGATGGACTTGAATTGGAGGATAGTCGATTGACGGTATTCTCGAGTTTCTAGGTACAGCCATGTAAACTGAGTGGGGAATCTCGGTTGTGATATTGTGATACGACAGGGCGGAAATGAGACAGATGACGGCATTGGGGTACCGGAGGCTTACGGTAACCAGGTCAGGGTTAGATATCGGAGGCAGTTCCTTCAACCGGTAAACGCCTCTGCTTACTTGCTCGATAATTCTCTTGTCTCTGAGCGCATACAGCATATAGCGCGTAATACCATGTGCGATGGCCTCGCTCATTCGAAGTTGACCACCATTTCTACGGAATATCTCTATCGGGTCCTTTTTCATCTATACACAGACAAAATGTTTCCATTTGTTGATAAGTGGATACAATTTGTCTGATCACGGTTTAAAAATCAAGGGAAATATTTGAAATTCAATTCTTTGCCAAGTGGAAAGACCACCCGAGCCATGGAGGTTTATAGGATTACCGTCTGCCTGCTGATGGAACGGTTGCTATCAAAGCAGATATTCAGTAAACATTCGGTAAACCGCTACAAACCCTTGTGGCTGTGAGGGTCAACGCGGGTTCGACTCCCGCCGCCTCCACCATCTAAATATTACAATATCAATTATTTATAAATTATTTTTCATTCGGTAAATTGTTGGCAAAAACCCAAATTGATGATTTCGTCAATTTGGGTTTTTTAATTTGCTAAATATCATACCGAGCCTTTAGCTGTGGTAAATCTCATTTCCATATCAATTAGATCAAGCATCGATATTATGCTTGATTATTTTCCTGAAATTGTTTATTTTCTTGATCAAGAAAACATTTAGGGATAGGAAAATGCCAACAGAAAAAGAAATGCTAGATCAGCTCCGGCAAGGCAAGGTCCAGTTGCCGCCCCTGACGTTTCGCCTTTCAGACGACCAACTCAATATTGGAGAAGACAAACGTATTGATGTATATATTGAGGCAAAATGGAAGCGAAAATCAGCGAGATTCGCTGTAGAATGTAAAGCCCTTTCAACTCCTAAATTTTTTCAGAATAGCATCAATTATCTGAAATCCCTGCACCTTCCAAAGAATGTTTTCCCGATGCTTTTGATGCCGTTTTTAAGTGAACTGCAGCTTAAAGAGCTGGAAAGGGTCGGGATTAGCGGAATCGATCTGTGTGGCAACGGTGTGGTGGTTTCACCAGGAACATTTAGCGTATTTCGAAGTGGAGGCAAGAACCGTTTCCCCTCATCAGCCGCTATTAAAAATATTTACCGAAAAAACAGTTCGATGGTGGGACGAGGATTCTTCGTATATTCCAACTTCCAATCTGTTCAAGATATCCGTACCACAATTAACCAACGTAATCTCCTGGTGAACCGTTGGGACAAAAAACCGATGAGCCTTTCAACCGTATCAAAGGTTCTGAAGACGATGGTGCAAGATCTGATCGTCACGCGCGCTGAAACCATTCGTCTCCTACAGCCCGATAAACTGTTGGAAAAATTAAGTGAAAATTATAGTCCACCTGTCGGAAAGAAACGGATTCGCCTTAAAATTTCGGAAAACAACAAGTCGATTTTAAAATTGCTGTCCGAACAATCACAGCAATTGGAGTTGCCCCTAATCGCATCAGGGACCTCTTCTGTCACACGATACACTGTGATGCAGCGCGGAGATCTACTGACTGTATACTGTCCTAAAGTGGAGATGCTGCTTAATCGGTTGCCCGGAAGCCAGTCGGATCGATTCCCAAATCTTGAGCTTTTGGAAACGGATGATGAAACGGTCTATTTCGATGCCCGGCAAGAAGACGGCTTCTGGTGGGCCTCGCCGCTGCAGGTTTATATGGAACTGATGGCTGGCGACAAGAGGGACCAGGAAACTGCCAAGCATTTAAAAGACCTAATTTTGAATAATGCTGGAGTGGTACAAGAATGAACAGAATCATAGACCTTCAAACTGCATTGGTCGACCTGCTGCAAAAAGTGCACGATTCAGATGTTAGACTCATCGTGGGCGGTGGCTTCGGAATCTATCTTAAAACCGATTATGTTAGAAAATCGGCCATGAGAACGCTTTTGAATCAATGGCCAGAGCCGCGATCAACGAACGACCTCGATTTGTTTCTTCGACCTGAGCTACTAATCGAATCATCAAAGTTAAAACCGCTGGTAAGCGCCATTGCAGAGCTGGGCTATGAAGTTGTCCCTGGAGCGGAAAAATACCAGTTTGCTAAACCTGGACCTGACGGTACTGATGTGGGCGGCATTAAGATTGATATTCTGACCGGTCCACAAAGTCGATTTCAGGGAACTCGGGTAAAAGCGGACACCCGTCGAGCCCGCCCCAAGCCTTCTGTCGGGATCCATGCCCACCCCGTAGACGAAGCGATGACCTTGGAAGAAGGTTTGCTGCCAATCGAGTTGACTGGAAGCCTCAGTTCTGGTGACGATTGGGAATCTGAAATCTTCCTGCCGCATCCCTACACGTTTTCGATGATGAAACTTTTCGCTTTTAGGGATAGGCATGAGGATCCTAACAAGGAGTTCGGTCGCTACCACGCATTGGATTTGTATACCATTCTGGCAACGACAACAGAGGAGGAGTGGGAGTACGCACTCCAGCTGCGCGATAAACATAAAGATGACCCTTCTGCCAAAGAAGCTGGGAAATTGGTTTCTGAGTATTTTTTCTCGCAGGAACAATTAGGAATGATTCGGTTGATGGAAAGCCCATATTACCGGCTGGGATTGCAGATTAAAGAATTCATGTCTGCTCTACAAGAGATGTTTCCGTAAAGTAGCCCGCTATGGCAAAGAAAACAAATAAGGGTGATGCCCTGACTGATCTGCTAAAGGTAGCACCGCACAAAGTGCTATCAAAGCTGATCTTGGAACTTGCAACAGAATTCCCGGAGGTCCGGAGGGAGTGTTTTGATTTTCTGAAATCTCAGGCCTCTGTTTCCAAGGCCCTTCAGAGCCGGTCTGAGGGTGAAGCCATCCTGGCTCTCTGGTCCGAACTGGCGCCTGACTTGGATGAACTGGACAGTTATGGCGGCGGCGATTACGCTACTGAGGATCTTGTGGCTGAGCTTCTGGATCAAATTCAAGAGCGGCTGGAAAAAAAGAATGTTGGTACAGTACATCGACAGGAGATTCTAAACCTGGTGCTGCCATATATCAAAAGCGGCAATGCCGGCATGGGCGACATGCTTTACGAAGTCGCCTATGCCACCTGCTATGATGACGATGACCTGCGAGAACTGGCGCAGGCTTTTGAAATGATGCCCGGTGAATGGAAAGTTGGGCAGGCACGAGACATATACCGTCGTATTGGGGATCGAGATAAATATCTTGAGCTGCGTGCCAAGCGCATGGAATATGGGGCGGACTACCACGATTTGGCCACTTTTTATTGGGATTCCGGTGAGAAGGAAAAAGCCATTCATGTCGCCGAGGACGGCCTATATAAAGCACGGGGGCGCATGGATGAGCTCAGAGCGTTTATGGCTGAGAGGGCGCAGGAAGCTGGCGACCGGAACAAATACATGGAAGTTCAGTTTGCACAGACCACGGACCGCCTGAGCCTTGAAAAGTACGAGGCTTTCAAGAAAATGTGCACCCCTGCCGAGTGGAAAACATTCGAGCCAAAAGTCCTTGGGATGTTGAACAACGCTTGGGGAACGGATCATTTGAAAATTAGAATGCATCGCAAGGAGTACGATGAGGCCCTTACTATTTTGATTGACGGTCGTTATCCCACATCGGCCTGGGAAGGAGAGTATGAAATCAAGGTCGCCAAAAAGCTTGAAAAACGATATCCTGAAGAAATTCTCAAATTCTATCTTTCCGGACTGGGAAATTTAAACCGCAACGCTCAACGCAAGGAATACGTTCGCAAGGCCAAAGTGATGGCCAAAGTGCGTCACGTTTTGGTTGATGTGTTGGGTGATCAAAAGCGTTGGGTAAAATTTGCGCAGAAGGTCAAAATAGACAATGCTCGGCGTCCGGCGTTCCAGCAAGAGTTCGCTAACGCTGTGCCGGGTTGGCAGGAGCTGACATGATATGGCCGAGGAAAGAAGAAGCTGCCTGATGTTTATGCTCATCAATTGGAGCTGCCGCTTCCAATCTGAAATGAGGCATGGAGTATGCGTTCGCTGACCTATGCATGGTAGCCTTTTTCCAAGCCGCGTAGTGCTGTTTAAATATTGTGAGCCGAGTCCATACCTATTGGCGGGTGTCGCTGGTAATAGGAGGGAATTTCTGAATAAATGCTCAAAAGCTGGATTGTAGATTAGCTGCTATTCAGTAAACATTCGGTAAACCGCTGCAAACCCCTGTGGTTGTTAGGACCAACGTAGGTTCGACTCCCGCCGCCTCCACCATTATACAGTTGCTAACCCGTTTCTCCAGGATCTTTATCCGGGAGAGCGGGTTTTGTTTTTGGTAGTGTCCAGAATTTTTCGCACTTTTGTTTTCAGCTGTTTCTCAATCTAGTATACACAACGCAATCTCAGGCCAAAATAGATGTCGGCGCCAAATTTCTAATCCTCGACAATTCGGTTATCGCAGCCCATGGAACAGATCCGTCTCCTTTCCGTCTTCGGGCCGGCTGTACCCCTGGGTACAGACAAAGTGTTCCACGCCGAACATCTGTACTTTCAATGCATCGGGCAACCGGTGGAAAAGATGGCTCGGGCCG
>JBNKKB010000058.1:0-90808 GCA_050291605.1 Desulfobacteraceae bacterium
CTGCGCCACTTGTGGCATTTAAAAAAGACCGCCGAAGCCCTTTCGAAAGGGGCCTCTGCTGCTGAAGCGACGGCCCCGGCCGATCGACTGCATTCCGAGTTGATAAATGCTGAAAAAGCGGTGGCCCCGGATTCACAGAACCTGCTGGCCGACTGGGAGGCGATCGATCAGCGTTATCGCCAGGATGAGCTGGCCTATCCGGTCCGGGGCACCGAGGTGAGGGTGCCGCTGTTCAAAGAATCCCTGTCCCATCAAAAGATACCCAAGATCGCCCTGCCCCGCATCGAGGATCCCGGCGCCCTTTACGCCTGGCTGAGGCGTGAACACTTGCCGGGTTTTTTTCCGTACACGGCCGGCGTTTTTCCGCTCAAACGGGTCGGTGAAGACCCGACGCGCATGTTTGCCGGTGAGGGAGACCCGGCGCGCACCAATCGCCGCTTTAAATTGCTCTCCGCCGACAGCGAGGCCAAGCGGCTCTCCACCGCCTTTGACTCGGTGACCCTATATGGATTTGATCCCCACACGCGGCCGGACATCTACGGCAAGGTCGGCAATGCCGGGGTGAGCATTTGTACCCTGGAGGACGTGAAAACCCTGTACGACGGATTTGATTTGTGCGCCCCCAACACCTCGGTTTCCATGACCATCAATGGACCGGCACCGATCATTCTGGCCATGTTTCTCAATACCGCCATCGACCAGCAGGTGGATCGCTACGCCGCCGAGCACGGACGGCAACCCGATGCATCGACCTATGCCCGATTGCGCGCCCAAGCGCTCTCAACCGTCAGGGGCACAGTCCAAGCCGACATTTTAAAAGAGGACCAGGGGCAGAACACCTGTATCTTTGCCATCGATTTCGCCCTCAAGATGATGGGCGATATTCAGCAATATTTTATCGATCATCAGGTGCGCAACTTTTACTCGGTCTCCATTTCGGGCTACCACATCGCCGAAGCCGGCGCCAATCCCATCTCCCAACTGGCCTTTACCCTGGCCAACGGGTTTACCTATCTGGAGTACTACCTGGCCCGGGGTATGGATGTCGACCAATTCGGCCCCAACCTCTCCTTTTTCTTTTCCAACGGGATGGATCCCGAATACACCGTCATCGGCCGGGTCGCCCGCCGGATCTGGTCGGTGGCCCTGCGGGAGAAGTATGGCGCCGCGGAACGCGCCCAGATGCTCAAATACCACATCCAGACCTCCGGTCGCTCGCTGCACAGCCAGGACATACAATTCAATGATATCCGCACCACCTTGCAGGCCCTGTGCGCCATTTACGACAACGCCCAGAGTCTGCACACCAATGCCTTTGACGAAGCGGTCACCACCCCCACCCAGGAGTCGGTGCGCCGGGCTCTGGCCATCCAGATGATCATCAACCGCGAGTGGGGCCTGAGCAAAACCGAGAATCCGCTGCAAGGCAGCTTTATCGTCGACGAACTCACCGATCTGGTGGAAGAGGCCGTACTGGCCGAGTTCGACCGCATTTCCGAACGCGGCGGTGTACTGGGGGCCATGGAGAGCGGCTATCAGCGCGGCAAGATCCAGGAGGAATCCATCCACTACGAAGTGCTCAAGCACACCGGTGAGCTGCCCATCATCGGGGTCAATACCTTTCGCGACCCCCAAAGCGGCGATGACATGTTCAATGATGATTTCTCCATCGAACTGGCCCGTTCCACGGAACAGGAGAAGCAGTCCCAGCTCAAGCGCCTGGCCGCCTTTCAGCAACCCCGCGCCGGGCAGGCGCCCGAAGCCCTTGGACGTCTCAAGGCCGTGGCCCTGGAGGGCGGCAATATCTTTGCAGAATTGATGGAGACAGTGCGGGTGTGCAGTCTGGGGCAGATCAGCCGGGCGTTGTTTGAGGTGGGGGGGCAGTACCGCCGCAACATGTGATTGGCGCTGTGAAGCAGCATCTTGACGCCCCATGCGGCGTTCTCACCCTATCGGTGATCCTCGACGTAGCGATGCTACGCCTGCGGTCCCCCATAGGGCTGCGGCTTTGCCTGGAATACCAAGCTACCCCTTCACGGCGTCCGTCGTCAGGGATAAAATGATCCGAAGGCTTCTGGATGAATACGCTGCTCATCATTAGCAACGAGTCCATAACCCATGCCTCTCAGAGGGACCTCTGAGAGTATGCTGCAGCCGCTGAACACTTTGTTGGCCTTGAAAAAATACCCAACAGGTGTAAATGTATGATGTATACATCACATGAGGTGGAGCATGATTCGAACTCAAATAATTCTTTCACCAATAGCTGTTGCTGAATTGTTCGCAGAGATCTTGAAATACTCTGCGTCCGCTGAGCAGCCCATTCGACACACAAGATGATACTGCGTGCTATTCTATCATTTATAGCATTGCCGGCCTTAATCGCAGGAGTGTTCCCTTTGCTTATCTCATGGATTCCATCACCAGTATGGTTCAAATCCAATATTGGACTGGCGTTGATTCTAGCAGGCAGCGGCGTCCTGCTGTCGTCGGTAGTTTCGTTTTACCGCCGTGGTCAAGGCACGCTCGCTCCATGGGATCCTCCGAAATATTTGGTGGTCAAGGATTTCTATCGCTTTAATCGTAACCCGATGTATGTGGGGGTTGTTATACTGGTGCTCGGATGGGCGTTCTTGACGGGCAATATATGGAACTATGCATACGCCGTGCTTATACCAGTGATCTTTCACCTTCGAGTTGTGTTCTGCGAGGAAAAAGAGATGCAGCGGCTCTTCGGTAAAGAATGGGAAATCTATCGAATGGCTGTGCCGAGGTGGGGAATACGCATTCGGCCTTTCAAATAAGCTTTATTCGTCTTGACTTTGCGTGCCTGCTATGTCACAGAAAATCCCGCAGCGGAGATTCAATTCCGCTTTAAACCAATTGTACCAGTATTTACATCATAATTTCGATCACTTACGGTGCCGGTGTACGTTTTTTGAGTTGATGAGCTTCTCGTCGATTGAATCGCATAATTGATTTGGACTGATTTCGGACTTCAGCTGGGTTGAGCAGCGTTAATTAGCACTGCGTCCTTCCCCCAATAAGTTCCAATCTTAAGTGCCGCCGATCGTCTGCGAAGCGCATACCGGCACCTTCGAATATCAACATTAACCAATCATCGCATAGCTATTTATTATGAATACTATCAGTTTTCCCGAGTGTCCGTTTGTCAATATCGCCCTCTCGTTGTCCGGAGGAGGGGTTCGCGCTGTGGGATTCCACCTTGGAACCATGGATTACCTGGATCGTATCGGCGCGCTGCAAAAGGTTAGCATCCTGTCTTCGGTATCCGGTGGATGCGTCGCAGGTATAGGGTATGCTGTTTATCAAAAAGAAGGGAAAGCATTTGCCAGCTTCGTGAGGGACACATCGGAAGATATTCACAGCGACCCGCCTATCTTCAGAGCCCTGCTGGGTGCCGTCAGCAAACGCAATCCTCCGGCGCCTTCTGGCCGCCGAAGCCTCATGACAGCCCTCGCTCAGGTTTACGACAAACGGTTTCGGTTTTGTAACGGCAATAGATTTTGTATGTTTTGGAATAACGATCCCGTCCCTGAGAGTAATCTGAAACACATCATTATCAACGCAATGGAATATAAGACCGGCGCTGGATTTAGATTTTACTTTGGCAAAGATAACCCCCAATGTGAGAGCGGCAACAATAGAGTTGTTCTCCCTGCAATTTTTGCAAAAAAAGCCCGGCTTTCAGATATCCTTGCCGCCTCAACCAGCATCCCAATATGCATGGAGCCCCTTAATTTTCCGGATGACTTTCGCTGGCCGGACGATGGGGAAGCTGTACCCGAAAAAAGCAATCGAAAAACATGCAACCGGATCAATCTACACTTTAAGCAACAGGTGCATGAAAGCGCCATTCCTTTAATGGACGGTGCCGTAATTGACAATCAAGGTATATCAGGTGTTCTTTGGGCTTTAGCACTAGCGAAGGGGCCTTCTAAAAAAAAAGAGACGCAGGAGATAGAAACAGATTCATCTAACTATGAATGCGAACCGGATCTGTTCATTGTCTCGGATACACCAATGTGTGAAAAAACCGCTCTGCAGTCTGAGGAGGTCTTAACCTCCGGGTTTTTTAATTTGGCGGCCATTAAATGGATTGCCAAGTTCTCGTGTGCAGCTGCTATAGTGTCTGTGTTTATTCTACTTATCAATGTGCGCAAGATTCCAAATGAAATTTACAGCCAAATGAGCGGATTTTACTCGTTTTCAGCTCCGCTGCTGCTAATTTTTATTTTTATTCTCGCCACTGCCGCTGCAGGTTACTGGTTTGTTCGAAGCTTGCGCAGTGTTCCGATATTAAAAAGCATGTTTATGAACAGAATTAGGACCTTAGGCTATTCAGTTCTCTTATCCCAAAAGCGTTTGAAAGGAAAAATTATTGTCAATGAAATTGCTTCCCTTATTCTCCCAAAAAACCAAAATGATTTACCGGATTGGTTGTATCCGACTTTCCGGATGAGAGAGGTGATTGCCAGTCCTTGCTCACGAGTTCCCACAAAACTATCAGTGACCCGGCCCCATGGCAATACCCATGGAGAATTTGACACATTGATCGCCTGTGGGCATGCTACGATCTGCTACAACCTCCTATCCCACATGTGGCGCAACTATCCGAGAAATGGAGATGAATTTGAGGATAAAAAAATTGATGGGTTTTTCCATCACATCAAAAAAGATTGGTTCGCGTTAAAGAAAAATCCTTTTTTATTTGTGGATCAACAAAAAGCGCAAAAGGACATAGTTGAGTCAAGCATAGATTTACCAAAAGACAGGTCGATGGCATGCATAAAAAACGAATTCTTATAGTCAACTGTTACTTTGACGAAGCGCGGGTGCCCATACGAAGACGGCTGAAAGCCCCACATCCTATGACAACTGCTTACCTGGCTGGTTTGTTTTCTAAGCGACTTTGCGATATCAAATTATATGACGAAGTTTTCAGCGGCCCCCTTGAAGATGAAAAACTTTTAGCCTTTCCGGATATGGTTGTCCTTACAGGATTGAATACCGCCTTTGACAGAATGCGGCATATCACAGCGTATGCACGCACTAAGAACCGTCGTGTCGTAGTCGTGGCAGGCGGTTCGGCCATCAGAGCGCTGCCTTTTTATTCGGATCAATTCTTTGACTACTGTTGTACTGGGGACCTTGAACAATTAAACGAGGTGATCGAAGATGTTTTTGGAAAGGACTATGTATCAGAAACGTTTTGCGAAAACGGTTGGACGATTCCGAGATACGATCTGGTGTATTGGACGAAGGTGCTAAGCTATGTGGAGTCGAGTAGAAACTGCTATTTTCGATGCAGCTATTGCTCATTGACAGCTGAGGGAGGCCGCTACCAGACTTATGAAATTGATTATTTGCGGCAACAATTCTTAGCGATGGGCAAACAAAAATTTGTTCACTTTCTCGATAACAATTTCGCCTCAAAGGACCCAGAATTTCTTGGAAGGCGATTTGAACTTCTGACACAATTGAAGAATGAGGGATATTTTTACAAATGGACGGCAGAGGTTACGACCGACTTCTTTGAAAAAGATGAAAACTTGACCCTTGCAAACAAATCAGGTTGCGGTGCACTTTTTAGCGGCGTCGAATCTTTTGACAAACAATCATTGCTGAACTTCAAAAAGTACCAAAATACAACCCTTCCCCAGGTAGAAATGATTCGAAAATGCCTTGAAGCCGGAATTGCCTTCCATTATGGAATTATGTTCGATTTAACCACCCGGCCCATTGCAGATTTAAATCAGGAATTGAACTTCATTATCGGAAATTCTGATATTACATTACCTTCGTTCGTGTCTGTCGCCATCCCTCTTTTGGGAAGTCCTTACTTTTATCAATGCCTCGAACAAAAATTGTTTCTGCCCAATGTCAGGCTCAGGGATTTAGATGGCAAGACCATAACTGTCAAACCGCTGGATCCATTAAAAGACGCCGCGCAATTCATTAAAGACATTCAAACACTCAAGGGATACAAACTCAAAATTGCGAGACGCGTATTGGAATTTCATCGCAGGTATCACAAAGTGGTCAAGGGCATGAATATGGTTTCGTCACAATACAATGCCTTTTTGTTGTGTTTTCCGAATGTGGCCAACGCCGGCATAAAAAGCAACGGCCATTCCAGGGGCGCATACAAGAGTTTACCCCGAACATTTATTGGACCCACAGAGCGGCTAGATCCGGTGTATACACCGGCATTTAGAATTGATTCCCGGTACAGGGAATATTTCAAACCCACTATGTTGACTAATCGGAATGGAGAGTTGGCCGATGAGCTTCATCACGACCTGTTGAAAAATTAGAATAAAAGAGTTTCGGCATTGAAAGCTATGTAATCACATCTTAATTAAGACCATGGCATTTTCAATACATGTCCCTAATCTGTCATATTTGCAGCGGTTGTGCTGCATTCTTTCTTGGACTAAATGATAAGGTATTGCGAAGGTATTGCGGGACGTTGTTGATAATTAAGACTTATTTAGATAAACAACAACAAACCAATCCCATACTATTGAATGGTGAAGATGGATTGATTAAGTAGCAATAGTCAATAATGTCCCCCTAAAACGCACGGTTGAAAAGGTCCTGTCCGGAGCAACAATAGGGGGCTGACCAAGTTGATAAACTGATAACGTGATAATAAAGTCTTGATTATCTCCCTAAACAGGCTATAAAGGGCCCAATTTATCCTTAAAAATGCTTTATAGGAAAACGATAGTGATCAGCTATGAATAGGTGATTGCTTAACGGTGCAATTTGCAGCTGAAGTGTCGCTCTTGAGACAGTATTTTAGCTGAAACGAAAATCATAATTGCTCTAAAAAAGGAAAAAATGAAAAAAACAACTGCTGGGTCCGGATTAGTAAAACTGGATAAAGTCTTTTTATTGTTTACGTGTATGTTGCTCCTGTGTGGCTGTGCTACAACATATACTCCCATCCCGGAGGGGTATAATGGGCCGCTGGTGACTGTAATGGATACATCCAAGATCATTTCCAAAACAAAGGTACATTTTTTTCAATTATCGAAAATTGATGGGAGAAAAGTAAAGACAAGCTCTAGAGAAACGTCTGAGTATAACAATGGTATGGGATTATCCATGATAACGAGGACAGCCGAGCGTAGGGTCCCTGCGGGAAAGTCGATTTTAAGTATTGAAGGTACGACTCATGTAGCTGCGCCCATCTTGTCTTTAGGGGGAAAGATGTACCGTCTAAAGGGTGATGTTGAAGTTGAACTTAAACATGGTACGATATACGCAATCAAGGGTGAGCTGTCAAAAGACCATTGTGCGGTATGGGTAGAAACAATAGATCAGGAAATCGTTTCAAAAAAGATCGAAAAATTTGGAGAATGTGATATGAATTCCTTCCCGGATTAAATGTGCTTAGGCTCGGTTTATATGGCATAATGGGTATTGCGGGACGTTGTTGACTACTGCTACTTAAATTCGTTTTTTTTAGATTGAGTTTTAAAATAAGTACAATTAGTCAACAACGTCCCGCAATACCCACCGCAATACTGCCCGCAATTCCGCACTTTGAGACCGTTCAGGGGTGGGGTTTCTGAAATGATCTTCCTGCGTCGCGTCCTTGGCTCAGCGGTTCTTATTTTCGATATCGATGCTCAGGGTATCAATTGGCATTGCTTTAACATGGGACGCGGATCGATCAGGTGACGATCAAAATAGGTGTCTGCGCTGTCGTGTTCAAGGGCCAGGGCCAGGATCTCCGAAAAATGGAAGATGGGCAAAGCCGCTTTGGGATTGCTGCGCAATTCCAGATTCATGTGGCACATGGCACAGGCGGTGATGATGCAATCGGCCTGCACATGTTTGGCGTTGGCCACGATTTCCTGCACCATATTGGTGACAACGTCCGGTCGTACCACCGACAGAAAGGTCCCGCAGCAGCGCGAACCATATCCCCAGGAGAGCGGCGTGGCACCTAGCCGGGAGAGGATTTTTTCCATGAGACCGTAATAGTTTTTCATATGACGCATTGCCGGCGGACGGGCCAGCATGCACCCGTAATACGGAGCAAAGGACATGCCGTTGAGGCGGCCGCCACGCTGTTGGCTGATGGCCCGCCAGTCCATTTGATCCAATAACTCGAAAAAGTGCATGATGTGCAGATCCCGAGGGGCCGGCTGGCCGAACCACTCCTGGTATTTTCTGCGCGCTGCCTCATCCTCCTGCAGCTTGATGTTGGCTTGTTGAAGCCGCAGGTTGCAGCTGGGGCAAGCCACCAGCAACGGCCGGTCGGTGGGGGCCAGGGAGAGATTGCGCATGGCCAGCTGGTCTGCCAGGGTGGGGTCGATGCTGTGAGCGGAAGAGCTGCCGCAGCAGTTCCAGTCGTCCAATTCCTCCAAGGTGATGTCCAGTTTTTTGGCGTAATTGATCAGGGAATCATTGCTCTCTTTGGCGGTGGTGGCCATGGAGCAGCCCGAAAAATAGGAGTAGGTCATTTCAGCCATTGTGATTCTCCTTTTTACACTTGTCGAAGAAGGGTTTGACCGTTTCCATCTGGCCCACCTTGGAGGGCAGCAGGTCTAGTTTTCGTTTGGTCAGCATTTTCAGCCCGACCTGCCAATCCTGCAGCCAGCGGCGGGTTGAGAGCTTAAACCGCATCATGATATCCAGTTTGTGGGTGCGGCCGTATCGCGAGATCGAGTCCAGCACCGTCTGATGAAATTTCAAAACATCGGGCTCGGCCACTTCCGATCCTCTGTCTATTGCCAAGTGGCGGAGTTTGTCCATCAGACCAGGGATGTCGATGGCCATTGGGCATTGCATGGCGCAGGTATTACATGCCACACAGACCCAAATGGTGCTGGAGGAAAGAGCGTGGTCTACCAGGCCGTATTGGATCAGCCGGATAACGGCATTGGGTGCGTAGTCCATGGCCTGGATGAAGGGGCACCCATTGCCGCAGCACTGACAATGGAGGCAACGGTTATAGTCCTTGCCCAGCCGTCCGTTGAGATCCGCTTTAATGTTATCTATTTCTATGAAGGGTACCATTGATCATATCTCCGTCAAGCGCTATCAGCAGTTTCTGCTACGGTGTTGAGGCCAATACCACCAGTTCCGGATGGCACATCGCCAGTCTACGGGACCATCTCACAGGAATCATTGGCATAAGTCAATTAATTTATACTAAAACAGTATGAATTAAACGGCAAGGGATTTGGCTTTGATCGCGTGACGACGACTCAAATAACTGGAATTATATTATTTTAATGCAATAATGGATGTTGCTGCGCCAGTGTTTTAAGCTCTCTATCGATGGCCTTTCGAAAACATTCCAGGGATTTATCTTTAAGGCGTTTGCCGTTGATGAATACAGTTGGGTGCCCCTTACGCCGATTCGCTGCCTCTCGGTCCGGTCCCTAGCTAACTCTGTCCGAACCTCTGTTGATCGCACCAGGGTGTCGAATTCCGGGCATCCGGGACGTTAAAAACCAGTTGCTATATGTTTGTCCGAAGTGACAAGTCACATATGCCGCGAAAAGCCCGCATAGATGCTCCCGGTGCACTGCACCCTATTATCGCCAGAGGAATTGCCCGAAAAAAATATTTGATGATGATACCGACAGGGACTTTTTTCTGGAACGACTCGCAAGGATTTTCCGAGAGAGCCAAACCCAATGCTTTGCATCGGCGCTGATCACCAATCATTGGGATAGATCCCGATTTTGTATGGATAAAGGGAAAACAATCTGAGGTTGTTCAAGCCCGAAGACTATTATGCTATTGGGCGACAAATGAGTTGGGTATATCACAAGCAGCCTTGAGCAAAAGGCTGGAGTTGTCACCGTCAGCAAATGGCATTGCGGTGCGACGCGGCAGGAAACTGGTCGGAAAGTACAATTATTGTATACAAAGCTGAAAAAGTGACGTACGTTATATATTAAAAGAAGAAAATACTCCCCTGGCTAACACAATACGAAGAAAGTCCCCTAATTTTCTCTTTCTCCAACTGATCTGGAGATGATCCTTGAAGAATTTATCAGCAGGCAAGCCTGCCGTACGCATTGGCATCACTTAATGCGATAGCCGATCTGGTAAAGAATATCGATATTGTCTTTCAACACCGTCTCTTCCATGGCGACCTTTTCGTAAAAATCACATTCCCGGCAAGCGCCCATTTTGGTTGCAAACGAGCCTTGCACTTTTCCGCCACAGAGGGTACCGGCCACAGCCCAGCACGCCCTGCCGCCATTGCGACCACAGTGGATGCCATCTGCCTTTGTTTGTTCTGCTGCAATGCAGACCCCCAGCTCTTTTGCCTTGTGGCCGCCGGGTTCACGGCCGCATCGTTTATGTTCCCAGCAATTCATTTTGTGTGTCATGATCAGACCTCCTATGTATATGGATCATGAAGCAAATTTAAAATTGAATGGCTTGTTCAGCAGTTAGTAAAGTAATGAACTTGCATGCATATTTGTTTTTTCCAAATCGCCAAGATTCTTGCCGAAGGCATATAACAGGTTAAAGGTCGACCCCATGGCACTATAGAATATGCCGAAGAGGTTGGATGTGGCCATCAGATGCATGCCGTTGCCGGCCGTGTGGTAATAGATTTTTTTTTGTAAATAGCTTTTGAAAACACGCTTTACATCAAAGCCTTTCCCTGAATCGTTTATGCGTACCAACACCCCCTGTTTGCCCAGAAATACCTCCAAAGTGATCGTTTTTTTGGGATCTTTGCCGTGGCCGTGGGCAAAGGCGTTGGAAAGCGCTTCGCAAAGAAGGCCTTTTTCGCCGATCAAATCATAGCGATAAGGCTTCAACCAGGGCTCCAGAAAGCCGGCAATGTCTCTTTCGTAACGATAGAGCCAGTCATACCCAGCCCGGTAAGTCGAATGGGGACATTCGGGAAAATCCTCCGGTATGATGGTATCCCGCCGAATCAGTTCGGGGGATTGGATAAAAGCCACGGCCTTTTCAAAATCTATCGACAAAAGCATAGTAATATATTCGTGTCTCGGATTTATTGCACAGTCGTTCGTCGCTTTAAACAATTGTGTAACGGCCGTTGCATATGGCAGCGGCCAAGTCTTTTCCGTCAGTCGGCAAATGATCAAATAGGGTAAAGGCTTTACCGACCTGATCCAACACATGGGCATCACTGCCGCCAACCATACCGCAGCCTGAATTCCTGGCATACGCTCTGGCCTCTGCCGCCTGCGGTCCGACGGTAACGGTGCTGGCCACTTCAATTGCATCGATGCCTTCTGGTATATTGCCAGTATTCAGCGGCTGCTGGATCTGACGATACTCGAGCAACGGGTGGGCCCAGATAACGGCCGCCCCCTGTCTCTTCGCTACCTGAATGATGCTCTGGGCTGAAGCACCCGGTTTGAGGTTGTCCAATCGATCGAGACCAATGACCAGAAAGTGGCCGTTGCAACTGCTGATCTCCACGCCACCATAAATGCGGATTCCGCAGAGATTTCGGTTCAGCTCGTCCACCTCAGTTGAAGACCAGAGATGATCGTGTTCAGTGATAACCACCCCGTGCAATCCACGTTCGACCATCACATTCGGCAGCAGAGCAGGATCAAGCAGTTCCGCACAAGGCGAATATCGTTGCGTGTGTACATGCAGATCCACACGCCATTTTAATGGGGCTTTACCGTCTATTTCCATATTGCACAATGTCACTGAAATTGCGCCTTCCCGGGTGTGCCAGGCACTTTTTGATATCAGAGTCTCCGGACACAAGCCCGGGAAACGCAGTTTCCAAGCAACCGTCCGATATCCGGCTTACCTGAAAAACTCGGCGACTTCCTGAATCGTTGAGCTGATTTTCATCTTAGCCATGGCCACATTGCCCTCTTTGGCCAGAATCAGCACCATGTGCACATGGGCGCGACCGGCTGCACTGGCTGCAAAATCCGTTGCTTCATTGAGACATCGGCAGATGACATGCGCTTTGGGCGCTTCTACATGCACCAGTTGGCCGCGGCCGACGTTCATGATTTCGGTGGTTTTTTGGGATTTGAGAAGCACATCATTGGCCAGGGCGCCCAATTCAGCCAAATTGATACCGTTTACGTTGCACTCTGCTACCATCTCGCCGTTGGGAGAAAATGCCCCTACAGCCTGGAAACCGTCAATTACTTTAAACTTTTCTAGTATTTCTTTAATGTCCGCCATTGTTAATTCTCCTTTCATAGGATCTGTTTTTTGATTTTTATCATGGGTTGAAGGCGTCTGTGCTTGCGTATCATCGGCGCTGTTCACTTCAGGCGGCGGCAAACCAGTGGCTTCTTCTGCCTCAGCTTGCTCATCTTTTAAGCGCGCTCCTTCCATGATCAATGACATTAGATTTTTCTTAATGCGTTTTTTCAGTTTTTTGGACGGCAGGTTGCGAAAACTGATTTTGACATCATCCATGGCCAGCATGGTGAGGGCTGCCTCCTCAGCCTGGATGTCACCAAGGATCGCATCGTACAGAATGCCTTTGTTAAAATAGAGCAGGCCCTGACCCCTGGATGTCATGATTTCCATCAGGCAGGTGTTTTGCTCCATTTCAATCAACTGAAGAAAACTTGGCAGTGAAATACCGGTAAGGGTACCTCCGGTGAAATCGTGCTCCAACAGACTGATGATCAACTGGGTCAACTCTTCAAAATCCACCGGTTTTTCCAACATGCGGATCATCCCGGTCTGACTCAGGCGGGCTTCGATCTGAGGGGTGCCAAAAGCGGTCATGACGATGACAGGAATTTGAGGCAATTCGTTCTTGAGGTAGCCCAGCAACTCAAAGCCGTCCATTTCGGGCATTTTAAGGTCGGTCACCACCAAGCATACCGGCAAACTTTCCAATACCGCAACCGCCTCTTTACCGTTGCGGGCGGTCACCACCTCAAATTTATCTTTATACCCGTCAAACCCTGCTTGGATAGTCAGCAGCAGGGACGCTTCATCATCGACAACCAGGACATACTTCATTGCTTTCTCCCCGTAGGACTTTGGCGGGACTAAAGAGCAATTGGTGTACCAATATGTTTGGTGTGGTGTAACTATTTTAAATCAAAGTATTTTTACATAAAGGCACAAAAGAGTGGGTAAAGGAATGACCTGTTTTAGGTGACCTGTTATGAGGCAGTGTCTCACTTTGATGCGCAGGTTGGGATGGATTTGATCTTGCGCATCAGCGTCGAGCGGGAAATTCCCAACGCTTTGGCGGTCTGGGTATGATTGCCCGCCATCCGGGCCAATGTCTTTCGGATATGGTCGGCTTCAAGCGCTTTCAGAGTCAAGATAGGTGATCCGTCCTCCGATCTTTTGGGCGCTTGGGTACTCTTTTCGCTGATGTGCAGCAATTGAGAAGGATAGATCGAATGTCCCCGGCGCACCAGGATCGCTCGTTCGATGACATTCTTTAGTTCGCGCACATTTCCAGGCCAATGGTAGCTGCTCATGGCGTTGATTTCATCAGCAGGCAATTCAATATCCTGATCCGGTGCAATCTGCTTGATGAAATAGCGGCTCAGATCCGGTAGATCCGTCAAGCGTTCCCGCAAGGGCGGCACGTGAATACGGACCACGCTGAGGCGGTAAAAAAGGTCTTGACGAAAAGCACCCGTTTCGATAGCAGACGCCAGATCGGCATTGGTGGCCGCAACGACTCTTACGTGGACCGGCCGGAATGACTGGCCTCCCAGACGCTTTACTTTCTGGTCATCCAGGACCCCCAGCAGTTTGGATTGCAGGTGACGCGGGATTTCACCAATCTCATCGAGAAAAAGGGTACCTTCGGCGGCCATTTCAAATAGTCCCTTGGTGGTGGCCACGGCACCGGTAAAAGCCCCTTTTTCGTACCCGAACAGCTCGGCTTCCATTAAATTTTCAGGGATGGCCGCACAGTTCACACCGATAAATGCATTGCTGGACTTGACCCCGCTATAGTGAATCGCTTTGGACACTAAAGTCTTGCCGGTGCCGGTCTCTCCGGTAATCAGCACCGCCGCCCCATTGTCAGCTGCCAGATCCACCAGGCGCTGAACATCTTTCAAGCCCGCTTGATGCCCCACCAAGTTGATACGATCGCCTTCCAATCTGCTTTTGTATCGCTGGACCTGCTCGACCTGTTCAAGTTCAAGGGTTCGCAGGGCTTGGGTGACCGCCAGGCGCAATTCACCCATTTCAAAAGGTTTGGACAGATAGTCATGGGCCCCTACTTTGATGGCTTGCACGGCGTTTTCAAAACTCGGATAGGCGGTGATGAAGATGATTTTAGCATGATCCTGGCAGCTTAAAATGGGTGCACAGTATGCCATGCCGCGGCCGTCGGGCAGCTTCTGATCGAGCAAAACGATATCAAAACTTTCGGACTCGCACAGGCGCAAACCTTCATCCGCGCGGTGCACAGCTGTCACCGCAATGCCTAAATCAGCCATCGCTTCACGGATCGTATCACAGAGCAGTCGGTCATCATCGATAATCAATAATTTTTTGCCCGTGCTATTCATGGTTCAACCTTCCTGCGGGCAAAGCCATCATCACCGTTGTTCCCCACCCGGGATGGGATTCGATGCGAATGGTGCTGTTCATCGTAGCCAACATCTTTTTGATGATCACCAACCCCAAGCCGGTGCCGTGGGCTTTTGACGTATAAAACGGGCGAAACAAATTCTGCAGTTCAGCCACACTCATACCGCAGCCATTGTCACTGACCTGCACCTGGATCAAATCGGCCGACAGGCGTTTCACATCAATCACAATTTGGGGTTTGTCAACTCCCTCGCAGGCATCGGCCGAGTTGGTCAGCAGATTGAGCATCACCTGATGAAAGGCACGGTGATCGGTCAGGGCGTAGATATCGTCCTGCTCAACAGATAGCTGGATATTCGCTCCTTTCTGCGCAAAATCCTGCTGAACAAGGGCCATAAAATTATTCATGAAAGCGGACATCTGGACCTGCTCAACCTGCGGACTTTCAAACATGCTGAAGCTTCTTAAGGCTTTAAGCAAATATTCAACGCGCATGATTTCTGTCTGGGATCGGTCGACAAACTCGCGAATTTTAGTGCGGGGATAGGAATCTATATGCATGGAAAGCACCGATAGGGCCATTTTTACCGAATTGATGGGGTTGCCGATTTCGTGCCGGATGCCGGAAAAAATGTAGCCAAGATTGTCCATTAGATTGGCGGCTTCGGCAATGGACTCCAATCGTTTTTTTTCTGTGATGTCGATGCAGTATTGAATCACCTGAACCACTTCACCATCCGTATTGAAAAGGGGAAAGGCATGGACTTCGTGTTCAATTTCTTGATTGTCCTGGCCCACATGAAAGTGCTCCAGCGTCACCGACTGACCGGTGGCGGCTACCTCCCGCACGGCACAGCGGTGTTCATCTGTTGAACAAGGTTGGTCGTAGCCGTGGTTCAGCTCATGGCAGGTCATAACTTCCTTAAATTGGTCGTTTCTGGCTGCAGAATTGGCAATCTTGATACGAAAGTCCGCTACATCGATCACGATGAAAGGGTGGGCCAAAGACTCTATGAGATTGACCAGAAACTCATTTTGCAGGCGTATTTTCTGCTCGGCACGCTTTTTCTCGGTAATGTTCCGGATGATCCCCTGTATACTTAGATCGGAATCATTTTTGTCTTTCAGCACATGCGCTGTGACCAAACAATCAATGATGTTGCCGGTTTTCGTCCGCATTCGAGTTTCAAAATCTTTGACAAAGCCTTGTTTTTCGATTGATTCTTGAAATTCCCGGTATCGTGCCGTATCTTCATAGAGTTCCTCGCATTGGAGACGGATCAACTCGTTTTGAGGGTATTCGAACAATTCCAGAGCCGTCTGATTAATTGCCAGAATTTCACCGTCACTTGCAGCCATATAAATGGCGTCTTTTGAGTTTTCAAACAGGAGTTGGTACCGCTGGTTGCTCTGTATCTCGTTGGCCGTTCGCAATTCCACCAGCTCTTCCAACTCTTTGCGATACCTTTTATTCAGTTTTTCACTACGGTGTTTTTCAACCTCGGCCGATTTGTAGGCTAGCGCATTGGTCACACTTTCAGCTAATCGGTAAAGGGATACCGGTTTGGGAAGGTATTCATAGGCATTATGCTTGACCGCTTTTGAGGCAGTATCGACAGAAGGCACGCCGGTAACCAGAATTACCGGCGTGTCGGGTTGCAAATCGTGGACGCGCTCCAAAAGGCCGATGCCGTCTTTTTCATCACCATTTTCTAAACAGATATCCGAGATCACTACGCCAAATTCATCTTCAGCCAACAGGGTTTCGGCCGCATGGTAGCTGTTGGCCGTGCTTACCGCATAGCCCCTTTTGGTCAGCATGTCATCGAGCATTCGGCAGATGGTCGGTTGGTCATCCACCACAAGAACACGATTCGATACACCGTCTATTGTGATACGTGATTTGGGTTCCATCAACAAATTCGCCGGCAAAGCATTTTTAATGATCGTAATTTAATTTTATCTTTGCAAGAACAATGAGAATGAGATCTTTTCCAATGCAATTGATATTCAGTTTTGTTTTTCTATGTAATCGGAAGAATCGGCCAAAGCTTAACTTTTTTTGGCCATTTTAATCGGAAATAATAGTGCGAGCCAACCGAGAGCAGTTTCACCATTCAGCTTGCCTGTTTGAATGCCTTGTCGCCGCCACCGTTGCCCAACGCTTGATATTGCAAGCGTTGACTTTACATGCGACGGCAAAGCATACTTTTGATGCCCTGCGAACTTTCAGCTTGCCCATGCCGCGACTGCGTTTAAGCTCAGACAGGGTGGCTTCGATGCCTGCCCGTATCTTATACAGCTGCTTCCATAGGTCAATTTGCTGATCAGCGTACATCTGATCACGTAATCGAAGCTGGTCGGTGACTTACAGCCTGAAATTGCCGGTGGCATTGCGTATGTTGCACCCGCGCTGTCTGTTGTTTGGTGCACGAACCGGACATAGCTCCAGTTTGCCACAGGTGCGACATTTATTACCGTCGAAAATCGCATGCAGGGCTTTGCCCTTTTTGTTGTTGGAGCTGCGCATGCGGAAGGCCACCGGCCGGTGTCCTGGCGGACAGCGTAGAACACAGCCGTTTTTCCAAACGTGAACCGCTCACGGTTCATGGTCTGGTCGGATATGCGCGGGTGATTAACCGGGGCCATAAGCTTGATATCGCGCCCGACGATATCAAGACAAGACGGCACCGAAGGATAGCCGCCGTCGGCAAATAACCTGGCGGGCTTTAAGCCGGTCGATGTCAACCGATCGACGACATCCATCGCCTTACCGGCATCCGACCTGGCGGCGCCGTGGACCTTGGAACCGTTGATGATCTTACAACTGTTTTTGTTGTTGCAGGTCTCGGTGTTATGGGCGCTATAGCCGTTGCCTTTATGGCCATAGGAGGCATCCCGATCAAATGGGAATTAAAGCAGATCTCCTTTGGTTTTGTTCCTTACCTTGATCTGATGATTGGAGTTGTGACTGCCGGTGGACGAGCCGAATTTTTCTTCTACCGTGCACTGCTCGTTAAAAAGTCGTACCATGAGCTGGTGTGGTTCGCTTTGCGAAAAAAGATTGAACCATGCATTATAACATAAAGTATTGACGAAAATTAAAGGACCGACTTGAATTTGGCTTAAACTTGGGGCTTTAGGTTGCCGGGACGCCTTAACTTTATTAACTTGCTGAGGTAAACGAAAGAATGACGGCGGTTGTGAAAGATTGATGACCAAGTGCTGGCCTTGGTCGAGCCGGCTGTATCATCTACCGCTTTTCGTAAAAACTGTGCTCGGCTGATTCAAAAGATTTATCAAGTTGATCCATTGCTATGATCCAAGTGCCAGGGGCCTGTGTTTTAGGAAGGTTAGGAGGGTGTTGTCGATGCGGAAGGGAACTCGTTGCAAAGCACAATTATAGTATATAATCTGGAAAAGTGGCGTACGTTCCCTAATTCCCCTCTGGGTTAGCAAGGGTCTACGGCTGAAAACCCTTTGGGGAGGGTGCTATTTTTTTACCGCAGATTTAACCATTCATTGATTTTATTGACATACTCAATGTTCTGGAAGGGTTTGGAAAGCAGATCAATATTTGGATCATTGTTTTTTAAATTTTTAATGGATTCAATGAATGTAATATTACCGGACACAAAAATGATGGGGACCTCTTTATTAATCTCCCTGATGGTATGGTATACATCCATGCCGTTTACTTTCCCGGGTAAAATATAATCAAGACTGATCAGATCAAATGCGTCTCGCCGAATACTGTCGACCGCAATTTGACCATTGTTTGCAACGATTACTTCATGGGAAAACGGTTCTGCCGTTAAAATGGCGTATTGAACATTTGAGATGGCCTGTTCATCTTCCACCAAAAGGATCCTCTTTCCCTGGATCAAATCAGGGTTGGTTACAATCTTTTGTTTTTCGGTTCTGGACAGCTCTTTTAAGATAACAGGAAGGCTGATAATCAAACGGGTCCCTTTATCGACATAAGATTCTATATCAATGGTTCCTTTGTGCTTTTCAATATAATTTTTAACATTGGCCATGCCATATCCAGTCCCGTTGATCCCTTTCCGATACGCATTGTTTTCATCTTTTTCCCCTTTCAGGGTAAAGGCAGGCATGTATATTTCTTCCAAATGCTCTTTGGCAATTCCACACCCATTGTCTTCTATTTCAAGAAATATTTGTTTATCTTTTGCATATGTTCTTACAATTAATTGAGGGGTATCGGTTTTACTCAGCGCGTGGACAGAATTTTGTATGATATTGACCAGGGCATGCTCTATCATTCCCGGATCGGCAAGTAATTGAGGCAGGTCAAGACAATACTCTTTTGCGACAGAAATACCGTCAAGCTCTTTTTGCAATAAATTTAAAACCAGATCAATTTTATCGTTTAAATTGAAATACGCTTCTTTTATTTCTTGATCTTTGGCAAAAACCACCAGGTTTTTAGTTAAATTCCGGCCTCTTTCAGTCTGGGATAAAATAATTTTAAGCCGCTGCCGGATCTCTTTATCAGTGCAGTTCAGCAAAGAAAGTTCTGCGTTCCCAAGGACAGCACCAAGGATATTGTTAAAATCATGAGCCATTTTTCCTGCGACCTGTCCCACCAACGCCATTTTTTCCTGCTCACCAATAATCTTTTGAGCTATGATGGTTTCCTGTTCGGCGGTCTTTCTTTCGGAAACATCCCGGACAACAGCCAAGATCATGTTCTGACCCTCCAGTTCAATGATATTGGAATGTATTTCCACTGGAAATTGCTCACCTGATTTTTTTATATGGATCGATTCAAATATCAAGCAGCCTTTTTCAAGCAGCTTTTTTCGGCTATCGGCCCTGGCATGGGATCGGGCATCTTCTTTTTGGGTAATATCAAAGGCTGTTAATGTCTTAAATTCATCCAGTGTGTACCCATACAATTCACAGGCAGTCTCATTCACATCAACAAACGGTGCAAATCCTATTTCTTTCAGGGGATGTAAAAACAAAGCATCAGACATGGAATTAAAAAAGACCTTGAACCGTTTTTCACCGGCTTCGAGCTTTTCTTCTGCCTTTTTTAAATTCATACTTTCGTGTTTTATACGCCTGCTCCAGGCAATGGACAGACCAGCAATAATACCTGACAGCAAAAAGATAGCCACTCCCCATTTAACAACATCCTTTTTGCGAATACCATGCTCATATCGGATGGAAAGCCACTTATTTTTTATCCGGCTGTGTTTTTGGGGAGTAATTTCTTCCAAAGCCTTATTAATAAGGGATAACAGCTCAGGCAACTCTTTCCTGACTGCCATATGAAGAGTGTAATTGCCATATGGGGTAGGCGCTGCTATTTTAATGTTGGTTATGCCATGCTGCTGCATCAGATATCCGGCTGTTGCCAGATTTTCAATGGCCACGTCAGCCTGCCCAAAAGCAACCGCTTTGAGTGCCTCCAGCGGAGTATCAACAATATATGGGATGTATTCAATCCCATCCTGCTTAAGCCAGGATGATGTAACAATCTTTTTAACGACCGCCAGCCGGGCGCCGTAAAGATCATTAATACCCCCGATAAAAGAGGCATCCTTTCTGCTTAAGATAACCAGAGGGAAAGAAAGATAGGGGGTTGAAAAATTAAGATAGATTTCTCTTTCACTGTTTTTTGCAATACAGGGGATCATATCCACCTGCCCGTTTTCAGCCCGTTTCAGCACCTCGGACCAGGGGATGGCTTTTTGGATTTTTATCTGAATCCCCAGGTTTTCCATGATTAAAAACAGGTAGTCAGCGCTAATGCCTTTTAGCCGGCCATTTTTTTCATAATAATGAAATGGTGGGAAAGATCTGGGACCTGCCACCTGGATAACCGGTTTTTTATTAAGCCAATCCTGTTCCTGGGAGGTTAATTTTTGATCAATATTTAATATGGGTGCGGCCGGATCTGACTCCGTGCCGGCAGCCATACCGTTGAAAAAACCGACAAAAAGACACATAAGTATGCACAGCCTGAAAATATGCCGGATCATAGGATACAAAAAAACACCTCAAAAAAATGCATTTTGTTTTCCCCCTGGTCGAGGTGGTGCCGGGATTCGTCCGACTGGGTTTGCCCGCCATGGCGGGCAAACAAAAGGGAAATTATTAATAATAAACAACTGCCTTTCTATAAGCAAATAAAACCTGGGTAACCTTACATGAGTTCATTTACCCGCTGGTAATAAAACGCAACGGACTGTTAAGGTATGTATTTTTCAAGACCTTTGACAGCGGGATTTGAATGCCGTGGCGCCGCGTCCTAACGCAATCGAGTATGTCTGATCGAAAGAGGGCATCACTCACCGTGCGACTATGAAATTTAGGTTGCATGTAGGCCGCTTTCCCCATTATGTTGGGCAAATACCGAAATTGAGAGTATCTGCAACGTTATTTCCAACAAGAAGGAGACAGGGTAATGCGTGAAGCGGTTATTGTGAGTGCGGTGCGGACCCCTTTGGGCAGTTTTAACGGCACCTTTGCCAATATGGGGGCCACGGATTTGGGGGGTCTGGTTATGGCGGAGGCGGTTAAGCGGGCACGGATCGATGCCGCCGAAGTGAACGAAGCCATCATGGGCCAGGTGCTGCCCTGCGGTTACGGCCAGAACCCGGCCAAACAAGCCGCCGTCAAAGCCGGCCTTCCCAAAGAAGTGGAGTGTTTTACCATCAACAAGGTGTGCGGATCCGCTTTAAAGTCCGTTATGTTGGCCGCCCAGGCCGTTCAGGTCGGCGATGCCGACGTGGTGGTGGCCGGCGGCATGGAGAATATGACCCTGGCCCCCTACTACCTGGAAAAGGCGCGCTTCGGCTATCGCATGGGGCCGGGCCAGTTTCAGGACAGCATGGTGCATGACGGGTTGTGGGACATTGTCAACGATTTTCACATGGGCATCTCCAATGAGCTGTGTTCCGAAAAATATAACATCTCCCGTGAAGCGCAGGACCGCTATGCGGCCCAGTCTTATGAGCGCACACTCAATGCCATTGAAAACGGGTTGTTCAAAGATGAGATCATGCCCGTTTCCATTCCCCAGCGCAAAGGTGATCCCATCGTGTTCGATACCGACGAGTGCCCCCGGGCCACCGGTTATGATGCCATGGCCAAAATGCGGCCGGCCTTTAAAAAAGGCGGGGTGACCACTGCCGGCAATGCGTCCATCATCAGCGATGGTGCCGCGGCTGTGGTGGTCATGGCGCGTGAAAAAGCCGAGGCGCTGGGCTGCACCATCATGGCCGCCATCGGCGCCCAGGCCTCCTCGGCCATTGAGATGAAATATGTCCTGGTGGCGCCCATCTGGGCGGTGCCCAAATGCCTTAAAAAAGAAGGTATCGCCTTGGATGATGTGGACCTGTTCGAGATCAACGAAGCCTTTTCCGGTTCCACCTGCGCGGTGATCAACGAGCTCAACCTCGATCCGGCCAAAACCAACATTGCCGGCGGCAGCGTGGCGCTGGGCCATCCCATCGGGGCCAGCGGCTGCCGGGTGCTGGTGACCTTGATCCACAATTTGATCCGCGAAGAGAAAAAAACCGGCCTTGCCAGCCTCTGCCTGGGCGGTGGTGAAGCCGTAGCCCTGGTTGTTAAGCGATAGCGCACCGGCGGCGGGGTTGGGACCGATGGCCCGATTTGCATTTCATGGAAGAAAACAGATCATAATGACCTAAAAGGGGTTTGAAAAAAGGAGTATTAAATGGACATCAAAACTTTTGGCGTTGTGGGTGCGGGGCAGATGGGCAGCGGTATCGCGCAAGTGGCTGCCATGAGCGGGTTGGATGTCATCATGAACGATATGGACGACGCCCTGGTGCAGCGCGGTATGGGCACTATCGATCGCTTTCTCGCCAAGGGTGTGGAGCGCGGTAAGCTGGCAGCCCAAGACAAAGACGCCACCCTGGCGCGCATCACAACCTCCACGGATCTTAAGGATATGGCCGAAGTCGATTTCGTGGTGGAAGCCGCCACTGAAAATGAACCCATCAAGTATCAAATCTTTGAAACCCTGGACAGCGTGTGCAGGCCGGAAGCGATTTTAAGCACCAACACCTCTTCGATTCCCATCGGCCGGGTTGCCGCCAGAACCCAGCGGCCGGAGAAAGTCATCGGGATGCACTTTATGAACCCTGTGCCCCTGATGAAGCTGGTGGAGGTGATCCGGGGTATCGCCACTTCGGAAGAGACCTTCAAGGTGACCTGGGACTTGTCTGAAAAGTTAGGCAAAGTTCCGGCTGAAGCCAACGATTTTCCCGGCTTTATCTCCAACCGCATCCTGATGCCCATGATCAATGAAGCGGTGTTTGCCCTCTATCATGGTGTGGGCAGCAAAGAGGCCATCGACACCGTCATGCAACTGGGTATGAACCATCCCATGGGACCGCTGGCGCTGGCGGATCTGATCGGTTTGGACACCTGCCTGGCCATTATGGAGACCCTTTACAATGGCTTTAACGATTCCAAGTATCGCCCCTGCCCCCTGCTGCGCAAATATGTTGAAGCCGGCTGGCTGGGACGTAAGACTCAAAAAGGGTTCTATGACTATTAAACTTTACCTTACCAAGGAGGCGACATGGCCAAACGAAAACCTCCAGGGCCCATGCCTGTGGGCAAAAAGATCAAAAAGGCCCGCATCCAGAAAAAGATGACCCTGGATCAGGTCGCCAACGACACCGGATGCAGCATCGAATACCTCAAGCGGGTAGAGGGCGGTGAAGAGATGCCACCGGTGGGGACCTTGTTGCAGATCGCGCGGGCCCTTGGCATCGAATCCGGCTTTTTTCTCAAAGAACAAGAGAAGCGACGTAAGGACCGTTCCAAGGCATTGGCCAAACGCACGGACAATTACGCCTATACCACACTGGCTTCAGGAGCGGATACCAAGCATCTCAAGGCATTCCGGATTGAAATTGAGGCCCAGAAATCCCACAAAGGGGTGGGGTATCAACACCCGGGCGAAGAATTTGTCTACGTATTGCGCGGCGAGGTATCCGTTGCGGTGGGTGACCACATCACCCGCCTGGGTCCGGCGGATTCCGTCCATTTTAACGCTGCTGTTCGGCACCATATCAAAAACACCGGAAAAGAGGGCGCCGAACTTTTGGTCGTACTGTATACGCCCTGAGTATGGATGACGCTCACCACCTGCGTTACCGTACCGCAGATCAAAATGACGCCAGCGCAAGTCGGCGTCTATAAATGGCTACCCATATTGGAGTTTTCAATATGACCATTCAGCTCACAGATGAACAGTTGATGATCCAGACCATGGTGCACGAATTCGCCCGCGATGTGGTGGCGCCCGGCGCGGCCGAACGCGATCACACGCGCCGGTTTCCCGGTGACATCCTTAAGCAGATGGGCGAACTGGGCCTCATGGGCATGATGATTCCTCCGGAGTACGGCGGCAGCGGCGCCGACACGGTCAGCTATATGTTGGCCCTGTCTGAAATCGCTGCTGCCTGTGCGTCCACGGCGGTGGTGATGTCCGTACAAAACTCCATTGTATGCGAAAGCCTGCTGCGTTTCGGCACCCCGGAGCAGAAAGAGAAGTATTTGAAACCTTTGGCCCAGGGACAGGCCATCGGCGCCTTTGCTCTCACCGAGCCGGATGCGGGTTCCGACCCGGTGCGGCAATCCACCAAGGCCGAGCGTCAGGGCAAAGACTATATCTTGACCGGCACCAAGCGCTTTATCACCACCGGCAAGAATGCGGATATCGTTATTGTGACCGCCAAGACGGATCCCGCCTTGCGGCACAAGGGTATCACCGCTTTTATTGTCACCCCCCACACGCCTGGTTTTAAAGTCGGGCACGTGGAAGAGAAGATGGGGCTCAAGGCATCGGATACCGCGGACTTGATTTTCGACGACTGCCCCATCCCGGAAGACCAGCGCCTGGGAGATGAAGGACAGGGTTTTGCACTGGCCATGAAGGGTTTGGACGGCGGCCGTATCGGCATCGCCGCCCAATCCATCGGTGTGGCCCAGGCGGCGCTGAACGCAGCCGTCAACTATGCCACCGAACGGGAGCAGTTCGGTCAAAAGATCTCCAAATTTCAAGGTCTGCGCTGGATCATCGCCGACATGGCCACCGAGATTGAGGCGGCCCGCCAGCTAACCTATTCAGCCGCGGCCCTGAAAGACAGTGGTAAAAATTATACCTTGCAAGCCTCCATGGCCAAGCTTTTTGCTTCCGAAATGGTCAACCGGGTCACGGCTAAGGCCTTGCAGATGCACGGCGGCTACGGATATACCAAAGAGTACGCTGTGGAACGCTACTATCGCGATGCCCGTGTGTTCACCATTTACGAAGGAACCTCGGAGATTCAACGGGTGGTGATCAGCAATCATATTCTCAAAGACAAGCGCTTGTGAATTCGTCATCAGGCCCCGCTCGATACCAATCTCTGTGTCGGGCCAAGGATTTCGATCCTTAGATAATCGGAAACTTTGGGTGTATTACCCGGATAGAGGAGATGTTGCATATGAACCGATTTTTAAAGTGTCTTTCCTTGGCAGCCGTTGCTTTTTGCGCCGCAGGGATCACTTTTGGGTTGATGGGATGTGTTGATGCACTGCAATCTAAATTCGCCTATTCAGATAAAATTTATGAAGGTCCCTTTCGAGACAGAAGTCAGATTGCTTTGCTGGTTCAGCATGAAGATCAGCGCGCACACGTTGTGGAGATAGATGGCGTGCGTTTGAAAGAAAAGCTGGGAGTGATATTTGAATTGCTTCCTGGTTCGCACGATATCGGCCTCTCTTATGTCAAAATAAAAGGCAATACAATTTATCGCTCAAAGTTTGATCAGTATGTCCGCTTTAATACTTTGGCAGGCCATACCTATGAGTTTGACGGCACTTTGATGAAGGGGCTTCCTGTGGAGAAATGGTCCCCCTCCATTCATGATATCACCAAGGCTTTGGAGAGACCGGAGCGGGCCAAGTTTAAAGCCAAAATTGATAACATCCTGCTCAATGCCAGGGCTAAAGACCGTTCAAGCCGATGATAAATCAGATTGCTGCTACTGTCTTTTTCTTGGCGGCGAAAAGCATAGAAACGCCTTGATCGAAAACATACAATGGAGCCAGGCTATGACCGACGCCTCATTTGAGAAAGTGTCCCATTCGGAGCAACCGCTTTTTGGCCCCCGCAAGCTGTTGCTATGCGGTTTTGGTGCCGGCGCCCAGTCCAATTTCTGCACACTGTTGGAGATGTTGGGCCTGACGGACCTGCCCCGGGTGTGGGCCACCGATGAACAGGCCGGTGTGGCGCTGGGTCGGTTGATGGCGTTGGAAAACGGCAGCGGGCAAGGCGAAGATTCGAGCTTGCCGCGGGCGGTGATCATGGCCGGAATCACCGAGAAAGAGTTGCACCGCCTGATGGGTGGCGCCCGCAAAGCCGGTATGCGCGATGCCCTGTGGGCCACCCTGACCCCGGTGTCTGAAAACTGGACCTTGGGGGCTTTGCTGGCGGAGCTGTCGGCAGAGCGCGAAGCCATGCGCCATAGGCATCACGATTGATCCTTCACCGTGTATTGAGTATTTATCAACCGAGCCTTTTTTCTATCCAGTTGATGAACAAAGGCATGAGGGGAAATTATGCATCACGTCATGCGACGCAAAGACCGTGTCATGGAAGAAAGGGCCACCTGGGACTTGTTGAAAAAGGGGCAGTACGGTGTGTTGTCCACCGTAGACGATGACGGTCAACCCTATGGCATACCACTGAACTATGTGGTCAGCGATGGCGCTATATATATGCACGCGGCCAGGCAGGGCCATAAATTGGCAAATATTGCCGCCAACGACAAGGTCGCCTTTTGTGTGGTGGGACGCACTGAGCTGCTGGCCGATGCATTTTCCACACGGTATCAAAGCGCAATTGCGTTCGGCCGGGCATCCTTGGTGGGTGAAGATGAAAAAAGAGCGGCCCTGGTCGCTTTGCTCGAGAAGTATTTTCCAGAGCACATGGAGCGGGGTCAAGCCTACATCGACAAACTGATCGACAGCACGGCGGTGATAAAAGTCGACATTGATAAAATTTCCGGAAAAATGCGAAAATAGCGCGAATCAGGAGGCGTTATGAATTCAGAGTTTATTTTTGCGACGCTTTTCAACCTGGGCATGAATCTGGCCTACACGATCTTGGCCCTTTTTTTAGGCGTGGCCGCGTTGGTGGTCATCGATAAAAAATTGCTCAAATCCACGGAGGTTGAAAAAGAACTCAAAGCGGGCAATGTGGCCATTGCCATTTTTTCTTCCACCGTACTGTTGTTTGTGGCGCTGATCGTCTCCTTCGGGCTCAAAGGGTAGCGTTGTGGCATGAAGTACATTTTTCCAATTTTACTGTTGTTGATTGTTTTGTTGGTGGCCCCGCAAATTTATACCACCTGGCGCACCAACACAGCACTTCAGCATAAGATTGATGTGTCCGTCCGGCAGCTGGGCATCACGGGTCAAGGCGGGGTCAATCGTGCCGGCCATGTTGAAGTGGAGGGTGTGATGCGGGTGCTTACCGAGAAGCATATTCATCGTTTCCTGCGCCAGGATCGCCGATCCGCCAACTTTTCGCATATTTGGGCGTGGGGCGGTGTGTCCCGGGCCACCATGACGGCGCTGGGCATTGATCGGATGCATCATTTTGTCAACAGCTATCTGGTGGGATATCAGCCTTTTGAGTCCCAGCGCATTTGGGTGCCCCTATATACGCTGGGCCTGCGCAAACGTTACGAGTATGATCATCTGCAATACAGCGGCCTGAAAGATGTCTGGCAAAACTCCCGCCAGGCCTATTACTACACCCGCGGTGATTGTGAAGATCACGCCATGATTCTGGCCGACTGGCTCATCGAAATGGGAATTGATGCGCGCGTGGTTTTAGGCCGGCATAAAGAGCAAGGCCATGCTTGGGTTGTGTTTATGCGCAACGGTAAGGTCTTTCTGCTCGAAGCCACCAGCAAAAAAAAGTCCCGCCGCAGCGGGGCCATTCCTGAAGCGGCTGTGATGGTCCATTACCATCCCATGTACCAGTTCAACCGGGACAGCTTCTGGGTCAACACCGGCAGCCAGTTTATCACCCGCTATACCGGCCCCTTGTGGAAACGGAACTCCCGGTTTGTCGCGCAAGAACGCATGTAGCTGTGAAGGATTAGTTTTGGGGTATCGTTGGTTCTAATCGGTCTCGGCCCCGACCACGGGTTGCAAAAAGCTGATCAACGCCAAACCGATCGATACCATGACCGTCATCAGAATAAATGCCGCGCGATAAGAGCCTGTATGGTCAAACACATATCCGGCCACAAAAGGGCCTACCGATCCCCCAAGTGTGCCGCAAAATAGCACTACGCCGAAGATCAATCCATGGGATTCGGTGCCGAACAATTCCGCGACAGTGGGCGACATGACGGTGAAAAGGGCGCCATGCGCGAAACCATACATAACGGCAAATAGAAACAGCATCCACGCCTGGCTGGCCACTTGCAGCCATAACAGAGCACCGGTCAGGATAATGAAACCGATCATCAATGATCGTTTTCCGCCGATGCGGTCGTTGGCGGCCCCCATGACGAAACGACCCAGCATGCTGATCCCACCGATGGTGGACAACACAGCTGCTGCCGTTGTGGGGGTAAGACCCTGGTCCCGCGCATGAGGCACAATATGGACGATGGTGGTCAACAGGCAGCTGAAAAGCATAAATTCGGCGACGCACAGATTCCAAAAGGAAAAGGTCCGACTGGCCGCGCGTAGGGTTGCACTCCGGGGTTGTGCCGACCTTTTACGGTCGTGCTGATCCGGAAGGTCCCCATCCGGCTGCAATCCAATGCTCAGTGGGTCCCGCTTCATCAACTGGGCGGCGCTTACGAGGCCGGTCAGCACAAGGATACCGAGGATCAAGCAGGCCGGGCGCCAACCGACCCGGGCAATCAAAGCCGCAACCATGAGGGGCACCAATAGCTGGCCGCTGCCCGTACCCACTTTGACCAGTCCCGACATCATGCCCCTGTGCCGGGCAAACCATCGTGCAATGGTGGACAAGGTGATCACATCATGGGTGCTGAATCCAATGCCCACCAATACGCCATAGAGCAGGTAGAGCTGCCAAGGCAGGGTCATCCGGGACATCAACATGTAGCCAAGGCCGAGAGCGATTCCCGAAATCGTCAAAATAATGCGGGGGCCGATGCGATCATTAAGCGAACCGGCAACAATGCCCATGGCACCCATCATGAAAAATGCCAATGACGATGCGCCCGAAAGAACGGCGCGAGACCATCCCAAAGCCGTTTCCAGCTCTTTGAAAAATACGCCATAGGCAAACATAGCGCCGACACACGCCGCCTGGGTCATGAATCCAGCCGCCACGATGTTATAGCCATAAAAGTAGCGTGATCTCAATTTTTTAAGCATTTGTGTAGGTAGGCCATGATGGCGATTTTCCTGCCGATCATTTGGCTTCACGCACGGCCTTTTCTCTCCGTTGCTTTGAAAGCCCATAGGGGCCTTCTTTTTCTTTGGCGGTGTTGTAGTGCCGGATTGCTGATCTTACACCATTCATCATGCTAACGTCTCCGAAACAAAAATACTTGGCAAAATAATGTTCTTTAAGATTTAATGAACGAAATATCTGTTTTTCGGACAACCCTTTTTCCCAAAGCAAAATGATATTGCCATATAAATTTTCAAGAAAATCGAGCTTTTTTTTTACATGTTGCTTGCCGGCTTCACGCTTTGGGGAGTGGCTGCACAATAGCATATGAAAGTCTAAAGATAGGATTTTTTTCAAAGATGCGATCTGATTCGCCATATTTTCGTCGGCACGAAAATACTTTATTTTATCAGCTAAATAAATATCCCCTGAAAATAGTATCCCTTCATCCTTAATAAAATAAGCGGTATGATCCTCTGAATGTCCAGGCGTATGAACGGGCGTCATGTCTCCCAGGATGGTCTCTATTCTTTGCGGAACGATTTTGATATCTAATGGTGTGGCTTTCCCCCATATGTAGTTTTGATAGGGTAAAATCTTAAATGCAGCAGACAATTGTCTCTTTGTTACTGGATGTCCGTATATGCGCGCGTTCATCTCTTTTTTGATCGCCCACGCATTTCCGCTATGGTCTTCGTGGTAATGGGTTAGATATACGCTTTGAATGCGGTGCGCCGCGGCAATTTTCAGGGCTTCTTTTTTCATATGGGCCTGGGCCGTATCCAACATCACATCACCGAATACATAGCAGTAAACCGTCATGACCGGTGGGCCCAATAGGGACCAGCCCAGTTGATAGGCTTGTATTTGATCGAAATCGTGTTTTTCTATAAATCGCATGCCGTCAAGAGCATAGGCCGGGACAGAGCCCGGCCCTACGCAGATCATGTGTCCGGCAAGCGGTCCTTTAAGCGTAAGGCCGGGCTCTGCGCCGGTATGTTGGAACGCCATTGATCTGCAAAGCGCGATCGCCATAACCGGCAACACGCTTGAAGCGAATCCCTTTCAAGGGGTTGAGCCAATGCCGGGCTTTCTGGGCCAGAATACTCACTTTTTAGGCGTTTGGTTTGGTCGGCCGCGCCCTAAAAGCTCAAAAACATTATCTGTTATGGTATAAATGGTCGCATCCATCAACCCTTCGCAAAAGGTTCTGCCGGAAAGTTCAACGACCCTTGACAGGTCGCTGTATATGATCTTGGCACCCAGCGTTTTTAACAAATCCGGTGGCGGCCAGCCTCTTTCAACAGGAATGTCGTCGGGAATATCCATTACCTCTTCGGCCACGGCATCGCCTTTTTCATAGCCTTCGGCATCTTCGTGAAACCTGGCAGCCGCCTCGGCGTTTTGCGCAAGGACGAACCAATCTTCTTCATGGAAGTCGGTAGTCACCCAATAAAGCTTCATAAGGGGCACCTGTTTTGCCGCAACAGTACAGCAATTATTTGTTTTTCAATAACTTTTCTAAATCGGCAAAAGGTTTGTCGGTGGCAATGGGTTCGGATGCGACGCCCGGTGTTTCCGCCTCTAACCATTCCTGGTCCTGATAGCGTGAATGTTCATTGTCGTGGCAATACAGGCACAGCAGTTCCCAGTTGCTGCCGTCGGGCGGGTTGTTGTTGTGATCGTGATCCTTGTGATGAACCGTGAGTTCCCGTAGTCGCTTACCTTCAAATTCACGGCCGCAGCGCGCACAGACCCAGGGATAGATCTTAAGCGCCTTCTCCCGATAACCCTGCTCCCGTCGCTGACGGTTGCGCAAGGCTTGATCAACAATCCCGTTCCGGCCCTCCTTGTCCGATCGTTTTTTCTCCGCCGGCATGTCCTTACCTGCTACTTGGGTCATCTGGTTTCGCTTCTCAGGCTTCGCTGAAACTTCGCCGGACAAGACACCAGACTTGACACACTTTATCAAAATGGCTTCTACTCAAAAATCGCTTTAAATTGACTCAGGCCGTCCTCAATAACGGGTATAATCTTTTTATATGCTGCTGAAGTCCCGGATTTACCATGCCTTTTCAACGGCAAAGGCAGCCGAATGACGCCTTTATGCAATACCTAAAGGCATCACACGATTCACAGAGCATAACATATTTGGGTGCGTTCAAGCTGACTCCGGCAAAAAGCTTGTTAGCGTTGGACCTCCCGGAATCTTGTGTCGATGGCGCTAATGCGTTCAATCCGGATGAGGGCATCAAAATAATCTTTTCTATCTAATTTTTCAAGATGCATTAAATGGTTGCCAACGGACTTGACAAAACCGACATAGGTTGCCCCTGAATCAACGGCGACATATACTTTTTTACCGACAAGCGATTTTAAGTTGTCCGCCATAGAGGAATTCACATTATAGCCAATGCCTTCGATGAGAACCACTTTTGACTTTGCTTCTGCAACCGTTGGTTGAATAAATATTGTCACGCAAAACAAAATTAGCAGAACGAATCCCACAGTACCCATCATTTTTGATGACCTCATCATAATAATTCTCCAATTTTTCATTCTAGTTTAATGTCTCAGCAGCCGAAGATAGCTGCAAATGCATACCGCTAAAAACATCAATAAACAAGCCACAATGGTTTCCCAGAAAGCGCCTATACTGGGTTTTTTGAAACATTTTCAAAATGACAACATTTATAGCAAGCGGAAGAACAAATTTCAATTTTAATAGCAATGCCATCTCTTGTTATCCATAATACCCAGCGCATGCTCCACCGGCTCGGAGAAGTTGCGTCGGTGTGAAAGGTAGAGGTTGCATTGAGATAGAAGGTCGAATTAGGCCCTTGGTAACGTACGGTGACGCATACCCGGGACGCACGAGATTACTCGGTGGATCGAACCTGTGCCCTTGCCACCTGTCTTTTATACATGCCCTCGGTCAGATACAGAAAAAAGCGCGGCAGCAAGCGGGTTGACAGGCCGGTGGGTTTGTCGATGAGCTCAAATAGCCAGTTGAGCAGCTTTACCGGAGGTGTGGCGATGATGGCCAATACCCGTAATACCTGCCGGACCCATGGGAGCACCACAATCTTTTTGGTTAATTGGAGCATCCACGGAAAAACACGGGTTTTTTCAAGCCAGCTGTGCCGGGTCATAGTCTCCAGGGCGCAGCAGAACAGATAGGTAGGATCGAGAAACATGCCGCGGTGGCGGTAGAGTTTTAAAAGAGAGAGCAAAATTCGAAACGGTGTGCGTTGGCCGAATTTGACGCTGTATTTGATGCGTTCCAGCTCTTTGCCGGTGATCATCTCCATGCCGGGCCTGAAGTTGCCGTCCTCGTCATAAATAGCACGATGGATGTCGGAATCTTCTGGAAATCCCATCCGGTTGGTGACGATGGTATCGGCATTCCATTTGCGGCCGAACCAGAGCATGTCCATCATATCGGCTTCGGTTTCACCGGGGGAGCCGAAGATAAAGTTGCAGACCAGCAAAATGTTGGTTTTGTTCATCAGGCGCATGGCCTTTTCAATGGATGCGACGCTCTGACCCTTGCCGTAAAATTTTAAGGTTTTGGGATTCAGAGACTCTACGCCAAAACTGAGCGCCAAAAAGCCGGCTTTTTCCAGTCTATTCAGCACAGCCTCGCCGTTTTTTTCCACATAGCGGTTGACGTGATCGATGCGTCCGGTGCCGCCGAACAGTTTCTGGATGTTGCTTGCGATGAGCATGCCGGAAAGTTCATCCAACGCCTTCATGCCGGCGGTCATATCATCGTCCACCCACCCCACAATGGGTGCTTCGATCTGTTGCATCTCATTGAAAAGGCTTTGGGCCGAGCGTCCCTGCCAGCGCCGGAACGAGCCGTCGAAATCCTTGCCGTACTGATAGCAGAAATTGCACTGATAGTTGCACCCGATGCCGGCCCGCACCAGGTCGATGGGAATGCCGATGGCGTGGTATTTATATTTGGGATTGCGCGCGCTGCGGACGGGAAAGATATCCTCGGGCAGGGGGTGAATGATGCGTTGGGTTTTGATGAGTTGGCTGTTTTTGCGGTAGGCGATGTTGGTGACGGCTTCAAAATCTTCGCTGTCCAACAACTCCATGATACAGGTTTCCGGGTTCTCCAGGATGATGACATCCACTTTGGGATAGAGCTCAAAGGCTTTTTCAGGATCGTTAAAATTGGTGCCCCCGGCCACGATGGGGGTATGAGCGGGGATTTGATCCAGCACTTCATTGATCACATGGATCTTTTGTTTGACGAAGATAGAGCAGTCTTCAAAATGGCCGTAAAGACAGACCAGGTCGGCACTTTCCAGTTGATCCCGAATGTCGATTTCAAAGCGCATGTCCAACAGCACCGCATTTCTGCCGGTGGCCAGAATGCCGGCCTGCAGGTATTCAGCCGCCACCGGCGGCATGGCATTGTGCGGATTGACATATGTAAAGGGAAAAACAACCACCACATTTTGGATGGCGTCTTTCTTTTTTTCCAGAAACGAGATGGTGTCCATGGTGCCTCCAAGCAATCCGTGGGTCGGTTTCGCCAATGATCTTAGTGAAGGGAGTGAAAATGGTTGCGGTCCCGGATTGACGTGGGCCAGAGTATGCCAACATGGCTGTGTAATGTCAACAACTCGCGCTGCCTCAAGGTCCGGGGGGGCGAACGCATCGTCTCAATAGCCGGGATAGACCGGATTCATGCGCGTTCGTATAGAGTTCAGGATCAAGGCTTGCGGTATTTAAAATTGTGAGGCGTACCGTGCGCACAACCCAGCGATTCAATCTACCGCTTAATGTAGATGTTGGGCTTTATACGAACGCGTCCGTTTTACCCATGGATTTCCCGCTTCAGATCAATTCCGTGTTTTTTAATGCGTTTCCAAACGGTTACCCTGCTGACACCCAAGATCCGGCCGGTCTCCGATTGGTTGCCGTTGGTTTGTCGCAAGGCGTTTAATAGGGCTTCTCTTTCAGATGGGCCGCTTTTGGCAGCCCTTGTCGGGAGTGGTTTTTTGGGTGTTTTTCCTAAAATTTTAGGTGGCAGGTGCCTGACATCAATGCCGCCGCTGGGGCACAAGACAAAGGCGTATTCAATGGCGTTGCGCAACTCGCGGACGTTTCCCGGCCAATCATAATGGAGCATCTTTTCCATGGCTTTCGGGGTCAGGCCCAAGATTTTTTTTCCGGATTTGGTCACATTCTGGCGAATAAAGCCTTGCACAATGGCGGGAATGTCTTCTACGCGGTCGCGCATAGGGGGACAACTTAAGGGCACCACATTGATGCGAAAAAAGAGATCTTCGCGAAATTGGCCTTTGGCGATGAGGGATTCGAGATTTTTATTGGTCGCCGAAACGATGCGCACATTGACTTTAACGGGTGTTTGCTCCCCCACCCGTTCAATCTCTTTCTCTTCCAGTACGCGCAGCAGTTTGACCTGGGTGGACAGGGGGATGTCGCCGACTTCATCCAGGAAAATGGTGCCCTGATGCGCAGCTTCAAAGCGGCCCACGCGCGAGCGATCGGCGCCGGTATATGCACCCTTGGCGTGACCGAACAATTCGCTTTCCAGTAAATTTTCGTTCAAAGCCGCACAATTGACCTTGATATAGGGTTTGTCTTGCCGATCGCCGGCTTCATGAATGGCCCGGGCCACCAATTCTTTGCCGGTTCCGCTTTCGCCGTGGATCAATACCGGTGCTTCGGTTTGGGCCACATTTTCGATCATTTCAAACAGCGCCTGCATCACCGGAGCTCGGCCTAAAATGCCGTGATAGCCCTTATCCAGATTAAGCGTTCGGCGTAACAAGTGGATTTCGTCTTGCTGCCGCACAAAATCGGACATGTCCTTGAGGGTTTCGACGGCGCCGATGATCTCGCCTTGTGCATCGTATAAAATGGATGCGTTTTTAATGACCGTGATGGTCCGGTGCTCCTTGTGGACGATGGAACAGCGTTTGGCGCGCACGCCGCCAACCTTATAAAGGCCGCACCATTGACGACCGGCCCCCTTACCGATGATTCGGCATCCGGTGCAGTCCAGGATGCGGCACGATTGACCGATCAGCTCTTGTGCTGAATAGCCGGTCACTTGTTCAGCCGATGGATTGACCGCCACAATTACGCCTTTGGGGTCAACCACCATTACCCCGTCTTGTAATGTGTCCACTATGGTCTTCCAATGGGAGGATAGATCCATTGCATGCCCTTTTTGCGTTAATGTGTTAATTCTGAAGTTAACACCTGTTAACATAACAATGCCCTGCCCAACAGGCAAGTGTTTTTCATAAAAACTAGTTTATTCATAATTACAGTTAGATATTAATTATTCTCGGTTGGCATACGGGTTGCTCTCTAACGCATGAAACCGGAAAAATGCATTGAAACATATGATATGAATCGCCAGAGCACACAAACAATCGCCATTTTGGTAAAGCATCCGCATCGATTCACAGATGCCAGACGCTGTGCCGATCACTTCACTGCGCTGGGGGGCAAGGTATGCTTTTTCTGTTTGTGTCCATCGACACACCAGAATCCGCATTGGAACCTCCGGCCCCTGCTGGAAAGCCGGGCCGAATGCTACACAAACCACAGGTTCCTGGCGGATCGATATGATCTGGCGTGTCTCTCTTTGTTCGCATTGGGACAACGCCTTAAGGCAGCGGAATGGGTGATCCCCTTCTAACGAGGGCCGATGTCCAAAACACTTCATATATTGCGCAGTGAACCGGATGAAATGGTTTTCGACCTGGTGGCTGCTTTAGCAGATGAAGATGGTGCCACGGTTGTTTGTCTTTATGACGACCGTGTCTCAAAAGTGCCGGTGGATTGGGACCGGCTGTTGGACGATATTTTTTCCCACACACGGGTTATCTGCTGGTGGTGACCATGTCCAAGATGCTGGGCATACTCATAATCTCAGCGCGCCATGGTGCGCATCTAAAGACCATCGCGCCGACGGCCAGGCGCAAAGGAATCCTTCTGCAGGTTCATATCAGCGGTGCGGGAGTGAAGCTATGCCTCCAGAAGCGGTTTCAAGCGGTCCTCGCCCTCGCCCAAGTGACCATCTGCCATGTGAGTGCGCAGCGTTTGGGTATTGCGGATCAAATCAAAACCCAATGCCCCGGCATGCTCACATCGGCCCAGCGTCCGCCCCTGCCGTTCAATCGATGCCCCAAGCGCATTGTCCTTTAACCCCGCCTATTGAAAAAAGAGATACATGAGGGTGTTAGCACCTGTTAACCCAATTGTTAATCTTATGGGGGTGAAAGGTGTTGTGCGATGTCCATTGGAATCTGTTCAAAAACAGAATGTACTTATAAAACGGAATGTTAATTTCGTATACACAGCTTGCCGGCATTTGGCATATGGGTTGCAATTTAGCGGGTATGTTAGCTGATAATTTTAAAAACCATATGACTGAGAACCTTTAAGGAGTAAATCATGATCAAAAGAACCCTCATCATCTTTTTCGCACTACTATTGGCGGTCTCCTTTGTCAGTGTTGCCGGTGCCGGTGAGACCGGAAACAAACGCAAAGGCAAGTATACCTACCGCAAGGTGTACAAGGCTTGCTCTGAGCGCGGTGCTGTGGAATCTAAAACGCCGCCCATCAGCCCCAGTGATAAGACCATGGATCAGTGGACCCGGGTTTTTGCCAAAAAAGATTTTGCCCAATTCGGGTGTGCTGAGGAGTGGGCGCAGCTGAGCGATGAAGATTTACAGGATATATACGCTTATCTGCATGCGCATGGAGCGGATTCACCCACACCGGCGAAATGCAAATAGCGCAAGACACCATGCCACTGATCTTTATAGAAGCCAAGTTTTAAAAGGAGATTCCCATGCAAGCAAAACGGATCTTTGCCGCTCTGATGGTTTTCGCCGTGGCGACTGCTTTTATGGCGGGTTGTTCGACGACGGCACCTGCACCGCAGCCAACGGCCAAGCCCGACTGGCGTTTTCACGACATTGTCGATGTCGACTTTGTGGCGCAATACGCCAAAGTGCCCCTGACGAAAGATGTGATGATTATTGACGCCCGCCCCAAACGGGCCAAATTCGACAAAGGCCATATTCCAATGGCCGTGAGCATTCCGGACAGCCGGTTTGATAAAATGACAGACAAGCTGCCCAAAGATAAGAATGCCCTGCTGATTTACTATTGTGGCGGCCTCAAATGCAAATTGAGCCATAAATCAGCACGCAAGGCCGAAAAGCTGGGCTACAAAAACGTTAAAGTATTTGCCAAGGGCTTTCCGGGGTGGATGAAAGTCAAAGGCCATTATGCGTCGGTATCCGTTGACTATATGAAAAAGCAGATCGACGCGAAAGCCGACATGGTAATCATTGATGCGCGTCCCAAGCGCAAAAAATACGACAAGGGCCATCTGCCCGGGGCCATCTCCATACCGAATTCTCAATTTGACAAGTTTAAAGCCCAACTTCCCCAAGCTAAAAACAAACTGCTGGTGTTTTACTGCGGCGGGTTCAACTGCAAGCTCAGCCACAAATCAGCCGCCAAAGCCATTGCCATGGGCTATTCCCACGTAAAGGTTTTTAGCGCCGGTTACCCGGCTTGGAAAAAAGTGGTAGCCAGTGCGACGCCTGTCAAGGTCAAAGCCGGCCGGGAAGAAGGCAGCATCGATATCGAAATATTTAAAAGCATCATGGCCAAGAATCCCAAAAGTATTATGCTCATCGATGTGCGCGACAAAGATGAGTTTGAAACCGGTAGCCTGAAAACCGCCGTTAATATTCCAGTGGATGATTTGGAGGAAAAAATAAAGACCCTGCCTGAAAGTAAACCGGTGGTCTTTATTTGCGGCACCGGTGCTCGCAGTGGTGAATCCTTTTATATGGTGCAGGATATACGTCCCGGGATGAAAAACGTTTACTACCTGGATGCTGAAATGACCATACACAAGGACGGCAGTTTTGAGCTTAAAAAACCGCTGTAAGGCGCTCATTTTTTGGGTGTGGCGCACAATATGGCAAGGCTCCGGCGGCCCTGGGGCCTTGCCGCACCCGTTACACTTTTTACGCGTTTAGGAAAAGCACAAATGCTTACTCAACGATGGTACTACCCTTTGGTATGGATGGTGATGGTGTTGTCGGGACCCGGTTTTTTATGGTCGCCGGTATGGGCGGCTACACCGGAATCGGATGGCCAGGCGCCTGGGCGCACCATGGCGCAGCAGGCCACCAAAGCTCAAACGCCCTGGACGACCGCCGACCACAGCAAACACCCGGCTTTACAGAAACGCTTTTCAAACGGGCAGGAGATTACCCAGGCTTGCCTGTCGTGCCACTCTGAAGCCGAACAGCAATTTAAACAGACCATTCATTGGACCTGGATCGGCCATACCGATGCATCCGGCAAGCAGTTGGGAAAGGCGGGTGACTCGCTGAACAATTTCTGTATCGCCACCAATAAAATGGCGGACAAGGGATGTTCTGCCTGCCATACCGGCTGGCAGGGCAAGAATCAGGGGGTCAATTGCCTGCTGTGCCACTCCCAAAAGAAGGTCAGCTGGTCCGAGGCATTTGAGGATTACCGCGCCTTTTCCGCTTCAGACGATCCGGAGGAGCTGGAGATCGCGCAGGAGATCCAGGCGGAGATTCAGACCGCGGTGCAAAGCATCGGGCGGCCGACACGCCAAAATTGCGGTGAGTGCCATTTCAAAGGCGGCGGCGGTGATGGTGTTAAACATGGTGATCTGGATACTTCTCTTTCCAAACCCAATAAGGCGCTGGATGTACATATGGGGATCGACGGGCAGAATTTCGAGTGTACCCGCTGCCACACCACGGTGCAGCATCATGTTGCCGGGCGCATTTACTCCAAACCGGCCTACACCGAACGCAAAAGCCTGATCGAAAACGATCTCACGGCTAAAATTACCTGCGAGTCCTGCCACAGTAACGCCCCACACGCCTCCGGCCACAAAGCCAATGACCACACGGATAAAGTGGCCTGTCAAAGTTGTCACATTCCCGATTTTGCCCGGGTGCTGCCCACCAAAATGTCTTGGGACTGGTCCCAATCCGGCAAGCTCAAAGAGGGAAAAAAATATAAAGAGAAAGGCCCTTTGGGCACTTTCGACTACATGTCCATCAAAGGCCGGATGAAGTGGGAAAAAAATGTGTTGCCGGAGTACGCATGGTTCAATGGCGCCATGAGCACCATGACGGTCAAAGACGCCATTGACCCGGCTCATACCGTTGCAGTGTCGGGTCCGGTGGGCTCGGCGGACGACGCCAATTCGCGTATTTTTCCATTTAAGGTGCACCGGGGCAGACAACCCTTTGACAAGATCAACAACAACCTGCTGGCGCCGCTGCTTTCCGGCAAGCATGGATATTGGGCCACCTTGGACTGGCAGGATGCACTGACCCGGGGAATGCAGGCAATGGGTGTGCCGTACTCCGGCCAATTCGATTTTATATCCACGACCTACTACTTTCCCACCACCCACATGGTGACACCCAAAGACAATGTGGTGGCCTGCAATGCCTGCCATACCCGTAAAGACGGCCGTCTGGCAAATATCTCCGGTGTTTATATGCCCGGTCGCGACCGGCTGAAGCTGCTGGATAGCCTGGGCTGGGTGGCGGTGCTGGGTGCCTTGTTGGGGGTCAGCCTGCACGGTTTGGGCCGCATATTTACCCGTACCAACGGCAAAGGCAAGAAGGAGGCGTAGCCCATGTTGAACAATAAAGTCGTTATCTATCTTTACTCACGATACGAACGGTTCTGGCACTGGCTCCAAAGCGCCCTGATCATCGTGTTGCTGCTGACCGGTTTTGAAATCCACCAGGGTTTTACACTTTTAGGGTTTCACAGCGCGGTAAAAGTGCACAACTATCTGGGGCTGACCTGGTTGATCGCCTTTGCCTTTTTTGTCTTCTGGATATTTACGACCGGTGAATGGAAGCAGTATATCCCCACCACCAAAAAGATGCTGCTGGTCGTGCGTTACTACGGTTACGGGATCTTTCGCGGTGAAGCCCATCCGGTGCCCAAGCGCAAAGAGGCCAAACACAACCCTTTGCAGCGGCTCACTTATCTGGCCCTGGCCGCTTTTTTGCTTCCGTTTCAGATGATCACCGGCTTTTTATATTGGGGGTACAACTCGTGGGCGGCCTGGGGACTCGATGCCCTCACTTTGCCGGTGCTTGCCGTATTACACACCATGGGCGCTTTTGCCATATTGACTTTTCTATTGGTGCATATTTACATGACCACCACGGGACACAGTATCGTGGCGCACGTCAAAGCCATGATCACCGGCTGGGAAGAGGTGGAAAAAGGCGAAGCCATCGAAGAATGGGAAGTAGCCCACGAAAGAACGCCAACCGCCCCATAGCCATTGCATGAAAGTTTGTTCAATAAAATTGGATCAGGGTCGCTCCTTTTAGAGCGGCCCTGATCCTACGCTTTAAACTTTACACTTTGATCTTTATACTGATGGCGTATAGTCGCAATTTGTACGGTTTAAACCAACTGCCGCCAATATACCTTTGTTTGGTAGATAAGCTCCTATTTTCGACTGGAAAAATGATGCACCTATAAAACAGGCTAAACCTCACCGCTGATGCGTTGGATTAAATAACAAATTATTTTCCAAATAGGTCTGCTCAATCTCCTCCTGATGACCTTTCACTGAACTGCCAATCTGATTTGCCACTTCATGGACCAGATAATTGATCAGGCAGGAAATGCTGGTGGGGCTGCCTAAAAACGGGATGTGCTGGGAAGGGGCCACCAGGGAAATTTGGGCAAAGGGGGTTACCGGACAGGTCGTGCCATCCGTGATCACGATCAGGTCCATGTTTTTGCGACGGGCCCATCGGCCCACGCGGACCAACTCATTCGGATAGCGGGATGTGGCCACTACGACAACAAGGCTATCTTCAGGCGCAAGGGTCAACCAGTCAAATGTTGTGCTGTCGCTGCCCCTGAGGATTTGGATCTGTTTTCTTACCTTGGTCAACGACCAGCCCAGATAATAAGCCATGGTATAGGAAAGCCGGGAGCCGACAACATAGACACTGCTCTTTTCACACATCATGCGAACGGCCTGCTCGAGATTTTCCAACTGCATGGTATGATAAAGATACGTCAGATTGTCGATCTCTTCAGCGACGGTCTTTCTAAATCCCTCCGGCCCTTCCCCTCTTTGGTTCATTAAATCCCGCCGATCGAGCAGTGTAAGTTCTATGTCCACATAGTCTCGCAGGGCCTGCTGCATCTCACTGTATCCATTGTATCCAAGAAGGGCGACAAAACGAATCACCGTTGCTTCGCTGATACCACAGGCCTTTGCCAACTCCCGTGCTGTCATAAAAACCGCTTTGCGCGGATTTTCCAAAAGATATTCACTGATCAGTTTGCCCTTCGGCGTCAGTTTGTCGGGAAAGGTTTTAATCTTTTGGACCAGAGGATGTGTCGTTTTTTGGATCATACCCGCTCCATTTTGTTTGTTGAATAAATGAATAGGCCCTTGCACCGTTTAAGTGCATCAATCATATTTTCTTTACATGCGTCTTGTCCCCATCCGATTTGGATGGGCATTTAATCAGAAAATTACAGCCTTGCCAACAATAACCACTTTAATCAAGTTTTGTTACCAAAAACTATCAAAAAGAATTAAAAATTATCATATATTGCAACCCCCAAACGATTGAGTTGCGCTCTTATAATACCATAATAAATTGTTATAATAAATATTTATTTGTATATAGGGGATTTTCGCCTATAAAATTTCATCACATGTCCATATTTATTTTGACATAAATTGTTTCATATGCAATTAAAAGTATTATCATAGAGGTGTCAGTGACAACCGCACGCCATACGGAGAAAATCATGCCATCCACAGATTGTCATCAGACGGGGGATCAATGTGATCAGTTTGCGCAAAGCATTGGATTCCCCGGAAACCAAAAAAGCGAGGGTCAAATGAATTTGGTGCAGATGGAAACATCCAAGGGGTTATTCGGACCGGCCACTGTGGATATGCTGATGAAGGTTCATGAGGATGCACTCTGGATGCTTGAAAATATGGGTGTCGGCTGCAAACAGCCCGATATACTGGATACCTTCAGGCAATATGAAGCGGATGGAAAAGCCATTGTCTATGACAAGCGCGTTTATATCACTTCGGAGCTGGTTAAGGCGTGTCTGGCAAAAGCGCCCGGCATTGACAAGTTTTTCGTCCCGCGAAACAGCTTTTTTGTCGGTGGCACAGCCCCCTATGTGTATGATGACAACGCCGGCGTCGGGGGGGTGCTGCCGACAATGGACCACGTCAAGCGAATTGCTCAAATCACCGAGGCCAACTCCATCGTGGCAGGTATGGGGCGAGGCCTCAAACTTAAGGATGAAGTCGCCCAGATCGATATCATGGTCGAAAACTGCTCCAAACCGCTTTACTATGCCGTTACATCTGAGCGTACCCTTGAGCGAGCCAAACAGATCTACCGGCAACGCGGCAAAGAGATGATCGTGTTTTGCTTGACGCGTTCACCACTGGAGGTGAACGAGAATTTTTCGGAAAACTTTGTTCAAGTGGTTCGGGCCGGATTACCGGTGTTCATCTCTGCTATGCCAATGGCCGGCATCAATGCACCCTATTGTTATAACGGTGTGCTGGCCATGACCCATGCGGAAGTGCTGTTCGGCATTTGCACGGCTCAGCTGCTTCGGCCCGGTCACGTGTGCATCCATGCCGGTTTTCCGACCATTTCAGATCCGCGCTTCGAATATAATCCCAATTACGGCCTGAAAAGCCACTTTATACTCAATCTGCTTCAGGCCCATTTGAACATGATTCTGGATCTTCCCACCTTCCAGAGCGGATGCACCACCAATGAAGAGCATCTGACTGAACGTGCACTGAACGATGCCCGAATCGGACTGGCGCTGTGCAAGAAGTTCGGTTTTCATATGATGCGCCACAGCTTCGGATTTCTGCGGCATCTGGTTGATTTTTCTTTCGCCAAGATGGAAGCGGCCATTCGTATTGCCGAAGAAGTTACCGCAGATGAGGCCCCGGATGTGGAGATGCCGATCTACGACGACCGGAGCATGGAATCGATCCAGCGTGTCGGTCTGGGCATGTATATGGATGACGCCCTGACCACAGCCAACATCGGGCGCCTATTTGTGGATTGACCACTGCAGATGCAATTGACAAGCTTTTTCTGCGGATTGATCGGAAAATGGCCGATGGTGGGGTGATGCACCGGATAGTGACTCGGCCATTTCGGGCTCGACGGTAAATACGGAGACTGCATTGACTTGGGAAGCGGCATACGTTACGATGGCTTCACTCAGACCTATGTCGCGCTTAAACGCCTGAAAACAATAGATATTTCAGATCTAAATCACCATATCTCAAGCTGCGTTCATCCTGTTACCGTTTCTTGGCAATACCATCGCTCAACAATGCACAGGTGACCCATGTTAGAAATTTTCCATTACGTTGGAACCAATTATCCGACAATTTTCAAGCTGACCATCGAGCATCTTTATCTGGTGAGCATATCAGTGGGTGTGGCGATCCTTACAGGTGTGCCCATCGGGATCCTCATCACCAAGGATAAAAAGCTTGCGGATGCCATTTTGTATCTGGCCTCAGTGATCATTACCATTCCATCCGTGGCGATGTTTGGGCTGATGATTCCGCTGCTGTCGATGGTCAACCGGGGGATCGGGTTTTGGCCGGCAGCCATCGCCATCTTCCTATACTCCCAGCTGCCGATTATTCGCAACACATACACCGCCATAAACAACATCGATCCTGCACTGCGTGAGGCGGCAAAAGGCATGGGCATGAGCGATTGGCAGAGATTGGCAAGGGTTGAGATACCGCTGGCGGTCCCGGTAATCATGGCCGGTGTCAGAATGGCCGTGGTCATGAACATCGCGGTAGCAACGATTGCCGTCTATATCGGTGCGGGCGGTCTGGGGACCATTATCAACGAGGGAATTACCGGGACAAACAGCACCAAATTGTTCGTCGGTGCGGTGACGGTTTCACTTCTGGCGATCATCGCGGACTATTTGTTTTTGTATATCCAGAAAATGCTGACACCAAAAGGCCTGAGCGGGGAGATATCATGATTCGGCTTGAAAATTTGACCAAACATTTTGAGGTGCCGGGAAAAGAGCCGGTGATTGCGGCTAACAATGTTTCCATGGAGGTCGGTAAAGGTGAAATCTGCATCTTTCTAGGGCCGTCGGGCTGCGGAAAAACAACGGCATTGAAAATGATCAACAAACTGATCCCCAAGACCTCCGGAAAAATTTATATTGACGATAAAGATACAGACAATATGGATCCTATCGCCTTGCGGCGTGAAATCGGCTACGTGATCCAGCAGATCGGCCTGTTTCCCAATATGACCATCGAAGCAAATATCTGCGTGGTGCCGGATTTGTTAAAAATGGACAAGCAACAAAGCCGGAAGAAAGCCCGTGAGTTATTGGAAATGGTTAATCTTGAACCGAAAATCTTTCTAAAGCGTTATCCCCGGGAACTTTCCGGCGGACAACAGCAGCGTATCGGCGTCATCCGGGCATTGGCCGCCGATCCACCGGTGATGCTCATGGATGAGCCGTTTGGGGCGATTGATCCGATCAACCGTGAAGTGATTCAGGACGAATTTTTAAGAATGAACGCAGAACTGGGTAAAACGGTTCTGTTTGTCAGCCATGACATCGACGAAGCCGTCAAAATGGGAGATAAGATTGCCATTTTCCGTGAGGGTGTTCTCGAGCAATGTGACGCGCCGGACGAAATTCTCGCTAATCCGGCCAACAATTTCGTAAAGGAGTTTGTCGGCGCGGACCGTGCCTTGAAGCGACTGAAACTTATTAGCGTCAAGGAGGCGATTTTGCCCTTTCGCATGGCGGTCCATCCGGATGACTCACTGGATAAAGTCGCCGACAAGATGCGCAGCCGTGAAGCCCACATCGCCGTGATGGTTGGCCCACGAGGCCGGGCCCGGGGTTACATTACCAAGGAAGAAATTAAAGGGGACCGAAGCGGCATTGTCAGCGAGTACATTGACCCGATACCCGGTACGATACACGAGAATGACAACCTGCATGATGCCGTATCGCAAATGTATTCCCACGCATCCGATTGGATGCCTGTGGTGGACGACGACGGTGATTACAAGGGCTACATCACCCAGCACATCGTTGCTAGCCTTCTGGGAGAAGCCCCGCGCAAGCTAGGCGACAAAATTACATAGGATGGATGCATGAACTACATCATAGCGCTCATTAACCGAAGCAAGACGTTCCTGTTGTATCTCCTGTTGGGGCTAACCTTTATGTTTGGCGTATTTTCGGAATCGTCCGGCTTGATTAAAGAGTTCACTGACACGTACGAAGACTGGGTTTACCTGCTCAGACAAAATGTGATCATCGTCTTTGCATCGGGCACGACGGCCTCCATCCTGGGCATCGGTGCCGGTATCCTGATGACACGTCCGTGGTTCAAACGATACGCCGAAGCGTTTGCCCAAAGCTTTAATATCCTTTCGGCCGTACCGACACTAGCGATTCTGGCGATCATCATGACCCTGACCGGGCTTGGTTTCAAATCGGCCTTTATCGGCCTGCTTACTGTCACCATCTTGCCGGTGGTCAGAAACACGTATCAGGGGATCAGTGAAGTTCCCGATCACATGATCGAGGCGGCCAGCGGTCAAGGCATGACCGAGCGGCAAATCCTCTGGAAAGTACAAATTCCCAATGCGCTTTATGTTATTTCAGCAGGCATTCGGACCGGATTTGCTTTGAACGTCGGCACCAGTCCATTAATTACATTGATCGCCGCCGATAGCTTGGGAGAGTATATTTTTACCGGAATTCAACTCAATGAATTCAGCTCCCTGCTGATCGGATCCTTATCGGTGGCCGTATTGGCGATCGGCACGGATTTTATACTGTCGAAACTGCAGTTTTGGCTGCTGCCAAAAGGCGTAAACCCGCAACGGTTTGCGGAAGAATAACTTACATGAAGGAGGAGATGGTTGTGAAAAACGCATTTACAAAAATCGGTTTTGTCGTGATTTTGTTTATCGCTGCGTTTTCGGTGCAAACGGCGTTAGCGGCTTCCATCGTCGTGGGTGGAAAGGGCTTCACTGAACAACTTCTATTGGCTGAAATCACCGGTCAATATCTGACAAGTAAAGGCTACGATGTTAAGCTCAAAACAGGCATGGGCACCTCGCTGGTGCGTGGTGCATTGGAAAACAAACAGGTCGATCTCTATTGGGAATATACGGGAACCGCCTTTTTGAATTTTCACAAAAATAAATTTGCCAATCAACCTGGAGAAGAGATCTATAAAGCAGTGAAAGCCAAAGACGCGGGTATCGGGATTGTATGGCTGAATGCCTCGGCTGCAAACAACACCTATGCACTGGCGGTCCGCCAGGCTGATGCAATGGCGAAAGGCCTTAAGACCCTGGAAGATCTGGCGGCGAAACTTAATGCAGGTGAAAAATTGACGCTGGGATGCAATATTGAGTTCTACAAGCGGGATGACGGTTTGAAGCCGCTGCAGAAAGCATACGGATTCAAGTTCCCCCGTTCGGATATCAAACGCATGGAGACCGGATTGATCTACAAAGCGTTGAAAGATGGCGACGTCGATGTGGGCCTTGTATTTGCGACCGACGGACGTATTCCGGCATTCAATTTTGCCGTGCTCAAGGATACCAAAAATTACTTTCCCGCCTATGCCATTACACCGACCATTCGCAAAGAAACGCTGTCCGCACATCCGGACCTGGCGGAACATCTCAACAAATTGTCCGGTCTCATCAATGACGCGACCATGGCCGCATTGAATGCAAAAGTCGATGTGGATAAAAAATCTGTAAACGAAGTGGCGAACGGTTTTTTAAAAGCGCAAGGTTTAAAGTAGAGGCCACGATGAATCCTGCATCAGTGAAATCGAGACCAATTGCAAGGGGCGGATGCCTCTGTGGGGCGGTCCGGTTCGAAATTTATGACACCCTGATGGACGTCATTAATTGCCATTGCAGTAAATGCAGGCGGTTCAACGGTCATGTGGGCGCCTATACCGCAACGGATCGGCAGAATCTCGTCATGGTTCAGTCCGACACTTTGAAATGGTTTCGCCCCACCACCGACGAAACCCCCGATGTGCATTGCGGTTTTTGCAGCCGGTGCGGGTCCAGCTTGTTCTGGGATCCACGGGGAAAACCGCGTATTTCCATTGCCGCCGGGGCCCTGGATGCGCCGACAGGCCTTGCGACCCGCAGGCATGTGTGGGTTTCCCACAAGGGTGATTACTACCGCATTTCAGATGAATTGATGCAACACGAGGAGCGCTTGGCGCAAGCGGACATGCAGGACGAATAAAAACCATGGGTTCAATGACAGACCGTGCCATCGGTTTTGTCCTGGGCATCCGCTGGCAGGACCTGCCCCCGGAAGTACAGCATCAGACCAAGCGCTGTTTTTTGGATACACTGGGCGCACTGCTGGCCGGTGCCCAAACACCTGTGGGTCGCATGATGGCCCAGATGGCCGCCGATCAATATAGGGGCAATGACGCCACCATCCTCGTCGACGGTCGTATGGTGTCGGCTGCCGGCGCCGCCCTGGCCAACGGATTTGCAGGAAACGCCCTGGATATCGACGACGGCTACCGAAGGGTAAAGGGTCACCCCGGGGCTTGTGCGTTGCCTCCGGTTTTGGCTGCAGCGGAAATGACGCCGCAGTGCAGCGGCGAACAGTTCCTCACAGGCCTTCTGGTCGCTTACGAGATCGGCATCCGGGCAGGCCTGATTCGCCATGCCACTTATGAAACATACCATTCATCGGGCAGTTGGGGGGCAATTGCAGGGGCCGCCGCCGTTGGTCGCTTGATCGGCCTGACCCCGGGCCAAATTTATCATGCCATGGGGTGTGCCGAGTACCACGCCCCTATCGCCCCCATGATGAAAGGCATTGATACACCTTCCATGGGAAAAGACAGCATTGGGTGGGGATGTATGGTGGGCGTTATGTCGGCCTGTATGGCCCGGGACGGATTCACGGGTATCACACCGCTGTTCGATGATACACCCGATTCAGATTGGGTGGAGAATTTGGGGCGATCCTGGGAGATTCTCAACCTGTACTTCAAGCCCTATGCCACCTGCCGATGGGGGCAGCCGGCCATCGCCGGAGCCTTATCCATTATCAGGAAAAATCGGATCGACCCGGACCGGATTAAAAGTATTCGAGTCCGAACATTCGCTGCAGCCGCTCGTTTGCCCAGCGGGCATCCAAAAAACACCGAAGAAGCCCAGTACAATCTGGCTTTTCCCATAGCGGCGGCCATACTGGACGGCGAGGTCGGCCCTGCGCAGGTGTTGGCGCCCCGGTTGAATGATCGGCGACTGCTGAGACTGCTGGATCGCGTGACCACGGACATCTCGCCGGTGTTCGATGCCGCCTTTCCAGGTAAAACCCTTGCGGAAGTCTCCATTATCATGACTGATGGCAGCGCATATGATTCCAATCCGATGGAAGCGATCTGGGAGCCCCCCAATACGCTTCCCGGGGATGACGCGCTGGAAAAGAAGTTTTTTTGGCTTGCCTCACCTGTGATCGGAGAAGAAAATACGACGGCATTGGTGCACCTGATCCGGGAATTCGACCAATGCGAATCCATTGACGCTTTGTTGGGTCGATGCGTGCCCCATCCATACCAAACTGACAGAGGTGGTCTATGAAGGTCGGTGTTTATCAAACCAGTCCGCAATTGCTTGAACTGGGTAAGAATCTTAAAGATGCTGTTGCAAAAATCAAATCCGCCAGGGACGACGGCGTCGATCTGGTCGTCTTTCCGGAGCTGGCCCTTACCGGCTATTTTGTGGGTGCCGACTATCACAAGGTCGCCCTTCGCATGGACAGCCCCGAAATAAAGCAATTGGCCCGTGCAACCAAAGGCACAGCGGCCATTGTGGGGTTCATCGAAGAGTCCCGCTCCATGAATTTCTACAATGCAGCCCTGATCGCCATTGATGGAAAAATCGAATACGCCTATCGCAAATTGAACCTGCCCAACTACGGCGTCTTTGAAGAGCGCAAAATATTCTCGGGCGGTAAAACCATTCCCGTCTTCCGCTATATGGGGTTTACCATTGCAACCCTGATCTGCAATGACCTGTGGCACCCGGCGCTGCCCTATCTGGCCGTCACCCAGAAAGCCGACCTGTTTGTCACCCTGTTCAACTCATGTGAGGCTGCCATGGGCGAAGAGTTCTCCAATATCGAAAGCTGGACCATTGTCAACAAATTCTACGCCCGCATCTTCGGCATCTACAACGTCTGTGCCAATCGGGTGGGGGACGAAACCATAGCAGGAAGAAGACAATTGGACCGAGGGCAAGATTCGGAAAGCTGCAAGACCGGTGACGAGATTTACAACTTCTGGGGCGGCAGCGAAGTGGTCGACCCTTACGGCCGAAACCTTGCAAAGGCGAAAATGTACAAACCGGACTATATCACCGCCACGATCTCAAGGGAGCTGGTGCGAAAAAAACGCATCCTCATGCCCTATATGAAAAACGACGATCCATATTTCACCTTTCGTGAACTCAACCGGATATTGACGCGATCCTAGTGGTGTTTTGAAACCACTTCTATGCAAAAACCGATCAGGCTTCAACGGCTATTTCGGCAAGCATCTGCTCAGAGATATCCGTTTGCTTCCTGCCCACAACGGCATAATAGTAGAGAGGCGTTCCATCCTGGCAAAAGCGGTGGCGATACCTGAGGCGTTGGCGGATTTCCATGACACCATCTTCCTCCAGGCGTCCGATCAGTTTGCAAAACCCGGACTGGTCCTGCTCGCAGACAAAATCCTCCTTGATATTGAAAGCCACCCACCCCTGTGCTGATACCAAGTTGTACCCACTGGCAAAGGCATCCGGCGGAATGTCGCCAAATCCCAGTGCCGCTACCACCGTCATGCAATTAAAGTCGATTTTTTTCAAAGAGTGTTTGACATCTGATGGCATATCGGTCAGGTCCGCCACGTGGTAGGCGTCATAAATTCCCGGCCGATCACGTAAAACTGCTTCGGCCGCCTCATCGATGATGTCGATGCCGATGATGGCCTCGGCGCCGAGATCAGCCAACTGTTCTCCCACCATGCCGTTGCCGGCACCGATGTCCAACGCAACGAGGGGTTCATTGTCCCGGTCGTCTTGATCAATATGCTTTTTCAGGAGACCGCATACAACTTCCGGAGAGTTGCACTTGTATCTTTCGTAAAACAGATGTTCGTACAATCCCGGAACTTCATATATCTTGTCGTAGTCATGAAACTCGATTTTTTCCTTGCAGCCATCTTGCTCAAGGATCAGGAACTCTTTTCCCTGTTCAATGGTCTCCACATCGGGCAGATGGATATTAAAACTGTCTGAAGCCTGCATTTTCTTATCCTCCTTGTTGTTGTGCCATGTTGTTTATGCAATATCGGTACGTACAGATTAATATCGGTAGTGATCCGCCTTGTAAGGGCCGTCCACCGGCACGCCGATGTAGTCGGCCTGATCTTGCGACAAACGGGTCAGTCTTGCGCCGAGCTTGTCCAGGTGCAGTCTGGCCACCTCTTCATCAAGTTTTTTATCGAGGCAGTAGACATCCACATCTCTGGAATCTTGGTTTTTCCACAGGTCGATCTGGGCCAATACTTGGTTGGTGAAGCTGTTGGACATCACAAAGCTCGGATGGCCGGTGGCGCATCCCAGGTTGACCAGTCTTCCTTCGGCCAAGAGATAGATGCTGTGACCGTCGGCAAAGGTGTATTTGTCCACCTGGGGTTTGATTTGAGTTTTTTCAACGCCAGGCCAATTGTTGAGCGCATCCACCTGAATTTCATTGTCAAAGTGGCCAATGTTGCAGACAATGGCCTGGTCCTTCATGCGGCTCATGTGCTCGGCGGTGATGATGTTCTTGTTTCCGGTGGTGGTGACAAAAATATCCGCCTGGGCCAGTGTATCTTCCACTATGCATACCGTGTATCCGGCCATGCAGGCCTGCAAGGCGCAGATGGGATCGACCTCCGAGACCAGCACCCGGCACTTTTGCCCGGCCAGGGATTCCGCCGATCCTTTGCCTACGTCGCCGAATCCGCACACCATAGCGGTTTTGCCAGCCAACATTACGTCCATGGCGCGACAGATGCCATCCACCAGCGAGTGGCGACAACCATAGACGTTGTCAAATTTCGATTTGGTGACCGAATCGTTTACGTTGATGGCCGGCACCAACAACGAACCCTCTTTTTGCATGTGGTACAAACGATGCACGCCGGTTGTGGTCTCTTCGGAAACGCCTTTCCACGCCTCTGCCGCACGATGCCAGAAGGTTGTATCGGCCTGGTATACTTTCTTGAGAAGCTGCTGGACGATTTGAAGTTCCTTGTTATCGGTGGGCGTGTCCAAAAGCGCCGGGTCTTTCTCGCCGGCATACCCCTTATGGATCAGCAAGGTGGCATCACCGCCATCGTCGACAATCAACTGAGGCGTTTTGCCATCCGGCCAGGTCATGGCCTTGAGGGTGCACCACCAGTACTCTTCCAAGGTCTCGCCTTTCCAGGCAAACACAGGTGTGCCGGTGGCAGCAATGGCGGCGGCGGCATGGTCCTGGGTGGAAAAGATATTGCAGCTGGCCCAGCGCACATCAGCGCCCAGCGCCGTCAGGGTTTCGATCAGCACCGCGGTCTGAACCGTCATGTGAAGACTGCCCATGATACGGACGTCTTTCAAAGGCTGCTGGGGGCCGTATTTTTCACGGGTGGCCATGAGGCCGGGCATCTCTTTCTCGGCAATTGCAATCTCCCGGCGCCCCCAGGCGGCCAGCGAGATATCGGCCACCTTGTAGTCCTTTTCGACCGGGATGTTTTCGCCGGCAATGATCTCCGATATCTCGGTGATGACCGTGCCGTTCTTATCTGAAGTTGGTCTAGTAGTTTCCGATTGCATTGGTTCTCCTTGGTTGTGTTATCTGTAGTATTGGTTTTTCGGGTTATGCGGCAAAGCGGCTTGTCATCAACTCCCACTGGTCCCCAGGTATCGATCCGCCCTCCTGCTGGACGACGGCGGCCCCCAGGACAGATCCGAACTCACCGCACCTTTTGAGGCTGTGGCCGTTGATATGGCCGAACAGAAAGCCGGCTGCCCAAAGATCGCCGGCTCCGGTGGTGTCGACCACCTTTTCGACGGATATGGCGGACACGCGGCAGGTCTTCCGGCCATTGCGCAGCAAGGCGCCTTGGGGACCCAGCTTGACGGCCACAATGCCACAGCCCTCGGCCAGTTTTCTGAGGCAGTCATCCGGGCGGTCGCTGCCGGCATACGCCTCGGCCTCTTCTTCATTGGCAAAGACGATGTCCACGTACTGATCCAGCAGCTCCGGCAGGCACGACTTGGCGTCGTTGACCACTTCGAAAGAGGCCAGATCCAGGCTGACGGTGCATCCTGCCGATGCCGCCGTCCGGAGCACGTAAATCATAAGATCCCGGTTGAACAGCAAATACCCCTCGATATGCACATGCCGGCAGCCGGCAAACGCCTCCGGTGGTATGTCGGCCGGCTGCATCGAGGCGGCCGCCCCCAGATGGGTGCGCATGGTGCGCTCGCCATCGGGTGTGACCATGCTCAGGCATTGGGCAGTCGACATGCCACCACGTGTGCAGATGCGGCTCGCATCGCCGCCGAGATTCGCGAAACTCTCCCGGTAGTAGTCTCCGGCGGCATCGTTGCCGACCACGCCGACAAAGCGTGTCGACATGCCCAATTGCGACAGCGCAAAGGCGGTATTACCCGCACTACCGCCCGGCGCCCTGACCGGCGGATGGGGCAATGTCGTTATCAGCGCTTCCAATGGTGGGGCATCCACTAGGAGCATGCCGCCTTTATCGCCCTCAACGGTGTTCAGAAAAGTCTCCGATACATGGGCCACCTGGTCGACGACCGGCGACCCAACCCCAGCGATTATGTCGGACTCGTTGCCGGCGTTCATGCGACACGCTTCTCTTTGAGGCCCAGTTGATCGGCAAGGGCCTGGGCCTTGTCGGTCTGTTCCCAAGGAAAGATATCCCTACCGAAATGGCCGGTGACCGAGGTTTCCCGGTAAGACCAACCCTCGGGCCGGGTCAGATCCAGATCCCGGATGATCGAAGCCGGGCGGAAGTCGAAGAGATCGCCGGATTCCAACTCAGTCTGGATAGCCTTTTCATCCACATTGCCGGTGCCGAAGGTGTCCACATTGATACTCAGCGGTTTGGCCACTCCGATGGCATAGGCCACCTGGATTTCGCATTTGTCGGCCAGACCGGCGGCCACCACGTTCTTGGCGGCATAACGGGCGAAATAGGCGGCTGAGCGATCCACCTTTGAAGGATCTTTGCCGCTGAAGGCGCCGCCGCCGTGGCAGCCCACGCCGCCGTAACTGTCCACAATAATTTTTCGGCCGGTCAGTCCGGCATCGCCATGGGGGCCGCCAATGACAAACTTGCCGGTGGGGTTGATGAAATATTCGGTATCGTTATCGAGCAATCCGGTCTTTCCGAGTGCCTCCTGGGACACTTGAATCAGGTCGTTGCGGATCTGTGACAAGGGCACGTCATCGGTCTGGTGGGAAATCACCACATTGGTGATGCGGACAGGCACGCCGTCCTCGTGGAGCACGGATACCTGGGTCTTGGCGTCGGGTCTCAGGTAGCCGATGTCACCGTGCTTGCGAATGCGCTGAAGATGATCCAGCAGCTGATGGCTGTAGTGAATAGGGGCCGGCATCAGCGACGGTGTCGACCGCGTGGCATAGCCGAACATCATGCCCTGGTCGCCGGCGCCCTGCTCTTGAAACAGCCCCTGGCCTTCGCAAACCCCCTGGGCAATGTCGCAGGACTGGGGGTGGATACGACATTCATATGCGAAACTGTCATAGCAAAAGAGCAGTTCGTCGCGGTCGTACCCGATATCTTTGACCACCTGGCGGGCAACGGCTTCAGGGTTCACGGTATCCCAGCCGCGGCAGGTGATTTCGCCAATATTGATCAGAAAATTGGTGGTCACCGCCGTTTCGCAAGCTACCTTGCTGGATGGGTCCTGGGAAAGACATGCATCGAGAATTGCGTCCGACACCTGGTCGCATACCTTGTCCGGATGTCCTTCACTGACCGATTCGCTGGTGAATACATGATTGTTTCTAAGTTTGCTCATTTTGTACCTTTCTATGATCATCATAATTGTTTTAAGTGGATCGATGTCTGGGGAGACCATAACGCCGATGGAAGAAGGAGGGTTGAGCAAAGGGTGTGCCAGGCGTCGGATCCATGGCGTCGGATGGGGAAAATGCCCTATTTATACGTTTTTATAGGAAATAGTTATTGATGGTGCCGTCACCGTGATTACGGATTATCCGACTTTATGCTTCGCCGCGTTGAGCCCTGTGGGCAAAAAGGAAGCATGGAGGTAAGGACATTGTTTATAATTGGGAAAAATTTGCCCATCGATAAGATATAATCCCCTGGTTCCGATGCCGATTCGAAACCCGTTGAATGAATCCTGTGGATATTATACTTGCTTTATTTATAGTATTTTATTATGGAGAATACAACTCAAGAGGACATAGGGTGGTGATACAACCCACATCAATAGTGGGCATTTATTGCTCACTATCTAGATTTACATCAGCGAAGATCTAAAATACCATGCGTGGCAAAAAGCAAGACCGAATAAAAATAATCTGCGTGGATAAGGGCAGAGGGTTGGCTCAGCAGGTGACGGCTATCTTTGGAGAAAATACGATCTCTTTGGCCTATGAACACAGCCTGGACGAAGTCGTCGACCGTTTCGAGCGGGAAGCGTTCGACCTGATGCTCTTTTCCTGTTCAATGGCCTATACCGAACCTGACAACGCCATGGAGATCCTGGACCTTATTTCGGTGAAATGCCCCGGTACCCAGATCCTCTTTTTTACCCATCCCAACAGACTCAAAATCGCCCACAAGGCCCTGCGGACAGGCATTTTCCACTATTCCCTGCTGCCGATCAGTGACGAAGAGCTCAAGCTGCTCATCGAGACCGCCATTGAGACAAAACCCCAACTGGGCCTGAATCTGATGCTGCGCAGCGAAGTGGAAAAGACCACCTTTGAAAGTATGGTGGGGCGTTCTCCCGCTATGCAACAGGTGTATCGCCAGATTCGTCAGGCGGCCGCCACGGATATTCCGGTTTTGTTGTCCGGCGAGACCGGTACGGGCAAAGAACTTGCCGCCCAGGCCATTCACGAATTGAGTTCGCGATCGCAAGCACCCTTTGTTACGGTACATATCGGTGCCTTACCGTCGGATCTGGTGGCCAGTGAGCTTTTCGGCCATGAACGGGGGGCGTTTACCAACGCCATGGGGCGGCGCAAGGGTTGTTTCGAAACCGCTGACGGGGGAACGGTGTTCCTGGATGAACTGGCCACCATTGACGAAAAGATGCAGGTCAGCCTACTCCGCTTGATTGAAAACTGCGAGTTCAGCCGCATCGGCAGCCAGGAGAGCATATCCGTCGATGTCCGGGTCATCGCTGCCTCTAATGCCGATCTTGCCGATGAAATCCGCAAGGGAAATTTCAGGGAAGATCTCTACTATCGGCTCGATGTGCTGCATATCACCATGCCGGCTCTGCGAGACCGCCACGGCGATATCAATTTGCTGGTCGATCATTTCATCAAAAGTGCCTGTGATGATTTCCAAAAGACTATCCGCGGGATCTCTTCCGATTTCATCAGTTGCCTTGAAGCCTACCCTTGGCCGGGAAATGTGAGGGAGTTGAAAAATGTCATCCAGCGGGCCGTCATCTCTTGTGCCGGAGACATATTGGATACCAGCCAGCTGCCCCAGCGCATCCGCAGCTTTCAGGATGATGACCACACCATGACCTTTCGGGTGGGCACCAGTATCGAAATGGTGGAAAAAGAGCTCATCGCCCACACCCTCGCATTCACTGGACACAACCGCACCCGTACGAGTGAAATCCTGGGTATCTCCCGCCGTTCACTCTACAACAAAATTCAGCGGTATGGTTTTGAAAACAGCGCAAGCCCCTGAATCCAGATCCATTGAAGCTGGACTCACGGACGATTACAAATACTCCCGGCCGTCTTCGCCATGGGCCACCCTGGCGAAGACATCTTTATCCGGCGTAACCATGAGAGACCATTGGTGAAGACAGATCGCAACTGCCTCCATTGATTATTGGACCCCATAAGGAGTATAGACAGTATTGATGACACTTTTTTTCATATCAAGCTATTGGCTTGGTTCGACCCAGATATAAACCCGATATCACAGCCGTTATACCCCGACACCCAGGAGAGCCCGGAGCGCGAAACCGAACAGAAAGCTCAAGCCTGCCCGAGGCTTAGACCGGCCATTTCGGCAAACGGCTCTTGAACGGCTGATCCATGGCCGCGGATATGTAGAAATTGAAGAACGCGATGATCAGGATGACAGCCGTGAGTGTGCAGACCAGCGATACGTAATAGCTTTGCAGCACGAGATAAGGCGGAATAAGCAGGACAACGACATGATGAATAATATAATCGTCTATAGCTGAAGATTGACTTGTTTATTTTTTCCGCGCAATCCTGATTTTTAGACTTTAAAACGACCGACAAGTTCTTTTAATTGCACGGCCAAGTTGGAAAGTTTCTCTGCGCTGAGGTTGACCTGACTGCTGTTGCTGGTCATCTCATCGGTCTGGTGATTGACTTGATCGATGTCCTGGTTAATGGTGCTGGCCACTGTGGAGCTCTGGGCCACATTTTGATTGACTTCGCTGATGCCCTGGGAAGCATGGGTGACGTTTTTGGCGATCTCCTGGGTGGTGGCCGATTGCTCTTCCACAGCTGTGGCAATGGTGGAGACGATTTGATCGATTTCGTCGATAACCCTTGAGATGGTCTGAATGGCGTCCACCACGCTGCCGGAGCTGGTTTGGATGCCGCCCACCTGGCGTTTGATATCCTGGGTGGCTTCGGCCGTCTGTTTGGCCAGATCCTTGATCTCATTGGCCACAACGGCAAAACCTTTTCCGGCCTCGCCTGCCCGAGCAGCCTCGATGGTGGCATTGAGGGCCAACAGGTTGGTTTGCTCGGATATCTCGGTGATAGCTTCGGTCACTTTGCCGATTTCTTGGGCCGACACACCAAGCTCGCCCACCGTGCCGGATGCATCCTTGGCTTGGGTTACGGCTTCGGAAGTGATGGACCGGGCGCGTTCGGAATTTTTTGCGATTTCACTGATGGTGCTGCTCATCTCTTCCGAGGAAGAAGCCACGATGGAAAGATTGGCTGTGGCTTGTTCCATGGCGGCAGCCACGGAGCTGAGGTTGTTGCTCATCTCTTCGGATGAGGTGGATACGCTGTTGGACTGAATCGATGTTTTTTCCGCACGGTCCGACATCAGGTTGGCTATTTCGGTGAGCTCCGAAGAGGAGTCGGTCATGGTGTCGACCCCGGAGATGACCTCTTTGAACATCGATCCCACACTGTGGGTCATGTCGTTTAGGGCCCTTGCCAGAATGCCCACTTCATCTTTCTGATCGATATCCAGGTTTTGGCTGAAGTCTCCTTCAGCCATGGTTCTGGCAAAATCAACTCCCCGAATAATGGGCTTGGTAATTGTGCGGGTAACCAACAGAGCAAAGATCACGATAGCCACCGCTATGAACAGGGCAACGGAGGTCATTCGCCATTGTATTTTTTTGACCATTGCAAATGCTTCTTTGACATCGATTTCAGCCACCAAGGCCCAGCGTTGACCGGCGAACTCTACCGGGCTGTAACTGGCCAATACCTTTTGTCCCATGTAATTGGTGGTGATGATGGTGTTGGATTGGCCCGCCAGGGCAGCTTTGACGGCCGCGGTGCGCATTTTCCCTTTTTCCGGATGGGCAAAGGCGCTATCTACCGTATAGCGTTTCGGGGCAAAGCGGGTATCGGATCGCATCAGTTGATCGGGACCCACCAGGTAGGTTTCACCGGTTTCGCCCATGCCTGAACGCTCGCCCATGATCTGGTTGATGTGATCGGCTGAGATGCGGAAGATCACCACCGCTCTCGTGAACTCTTGTTCTTCAATTAGTGGGTAGGCGGCAAAAGCGCAGGGTCGGTTGCCGTCAGGACCATAGGGGGTAAAATCCAAAAAGACAGCCTTATGGCCATTTTGCGCCATCTTCCATATTTTGGCCATTGGACTCGTTTTTAAGGGGCCGTGAACGAGGTTGGCTGCCAGATCACTTTTTCGCGTGGCTGAGTATTGGACATGCCCCCAGGGGGTGCTCACAAAATAGATATCAGCATAGCCGCCCTCTTTACACATACGTGTAAAATTTCGAGCATCGACGGTCACGATTTCGTTATAGCCTTCGTCAAAGTTTCTTCCACTGGTGCGGCCTTCACGCGTAGTTTTAAACGCTTCGGTTTCAGAGATGTTGTTCAAATTGGCGTACATATCGAACTTTTCATACAGGTAATAGGCATCCTGGCTTAGAGTCAGGGTCTCTATATCGTTCAAGACCTGTTTGAAATAGTCCTCGATCTGATTTTTTTTGGTCTGCTTGACAGCTTGAAGTTTTTCAAAAGCGGCTTGGTTGAGCGCTTTTTTTGTCGCTGATGATGAAAGGATACCTACGATGGTCAGGGGCAAGAGTCCGACAAGCAAGAAACTAACCAACAATTTGGGTCCGAGTTTGATATTCTTAAACATTTTAACTCCCTTAGCGCTATCTGGTGTATGCAGACGTTGTCGTCGCTGAACCGATGGTTTTGCGACTTCCGGGTTTTCCGATTTCAATGGGCCAAAAGGTAAATGTCGTCAAAAATGCGGTTTAAGCGGTTCGACCTTTCACCTTTTGGTGTTTTTAGTAATATCGTTCAATAGGATAGAATCTTGAGATATTTCTGATAAATTGCTTAGGCTGGGCAGGCGTTTGATTGGGGGGATCTGCTTCGATATCTAGTATGCGTTGCGGTAAGCTGCGATGGATTCCAGAAAAGTATCGGCCTCTTTTTCGTCGGCAAAAGCGGACAGGGGGACGACAAAATGGAGAATGCCGGTGGTGATAAGGTAGAGGTACTTTCGATCCCGGCCGGCACAAACCAAGTGGTCCCATGGGTATAAGGTTTGCTCGTTGCCGATGCGAACGGTCGCGCCTTCGGGGGCGATGCTTAAAAGGCGGTCTTTGTCAAACTGTCCGGTCTTATCTTTACGGCGTTCGCGCTTAAAATCTTTTTTAAACTGCACCACCACAGCACGTGCCCGTAACAACCATGCCAGGCTGCTAACAACCACAAAGCCGATCAGCACATTCAGACGGTTATGGTTGATCGCAAAAACAATGGTAATCGCAATAATAATGGCTTCCATGACAATAAAGCGATGAAGCATCATTCTTTTGCCCAAGTGTGTATTGAGCAGGACATACTTTTGCAGGGCGACCAAATGTTCCAAAGTGTTGCGGTAGCGGACTTGCATGTAAGGCCTCTCCGGTATGGCATTGAAATCCCAATGTCAAAGCCCAAATTTCAAAAGATTGGTTTCTACCGAATTCTATATGCATCGGTTCCTATCCGCAATTTGACATTTGGATTTTGGCTTTTTGATATTTTATTTAAAAACCCTGTTACATCGTTATGGAAGAAAACACGATGTCATCTATCATGTGCAGTGTCATGCGCCCAAAGGCGCATCTTCTATACGGTGGCGGTTTGCCTTTCTTCGCTATCCACAATGGTCTGAATCACATACTCGATATGACGCTTGGTGGCCATATAGGCATGCATGGGATCGTGCGCTTTGATCGCATTGATGATGGCAATGTGTTGTTGATGGATGGTTTCGAAACTCCGCGATTCACGATACAGGGTAAAGAGGTTTTCCTCGATACCATAGGATAGAAAATCGTGGAATTGCTTCATCATGAAGACCTGTAGTGGATTATGCGTGGCATAGGCAATGGCCATGTGAAACTGTGTGTCCGCATCAGATCCCAGGTTGCCGGCTTGGACTTCATCAGCTATCTCTTTCAGGCTTCTTTCCAAAAAATCTATGTCTGCATCCTGGGCACGCTGGGCCGCCAACGCCGCTGCATTACATTCCAGGCCCATGCGCACTTCAAGAAGGTCTTGCAGTGTGGCGTTTTGCGATGCCATAACTTTGGCCATGTAGGAGTGCGCCTTGCCGCCCGGCGAACTGACAAAGGTTCCCTGCCCCTGGCGTTGTTCCAACATACCCATTACCACCAATTTGTTGATGGCGTCACGCACTGACGTACGACTCACCCGAAACGCATCGGACAATTCGCGTTCGGTCATGATTTTTTGGCCGGGTTTAAACTCGCCTCGCAAAATGAGGTCATGCAATTGATCAAATACCTGATCGGCAATCCGTTTGGGTTTAATGGGTTTCAGCACCTGGGACATGGTGCTCCTCCTTTCCCTCGAAGGCTTTGACTAAGATAAGCGGTGCGCCTGGGCATTGCCTGCTTTTTACGTCAATGGGGCATCACCTGTCAAGGTTTTACCAAAGGACATTAGAGTAAATAACTAGTTTAATAATGATATAAAAACTAAGGTAATACCATAAATATATCTTTTGTCTAAAATATGAAAATAAAAAAAATATATTTAAAACAAATATATAAAAACATGCGGTTTGAAAGATAATATTTGGAACTCGTGCCTCGCCGGGAATTAGGGGGGTGTTGATGGTATAGGTCTTACCATAGTCCAAAACGACTTTAGGTTTTGGCGGGCGGATACCAGTGACCCGATATCCAATACCCAGGTGGCACAGGCGATGGTTCCCGTGACTTTTGATTTGACGGCGATTATCATATATGCATTGGATCCCGTGTTGGGTATTTAACCTTTGGCACCAATGTGATACACTTCTATTTATAAAAGTGGTAAGAAAAAATACATGAGATGTTGGTATGGAAAGGCATTTTATGGTTCCAAATACCCTTAAACCCAAAAAATTGGCTGACCAGGTATTTGAGCGCATTCGGGATCTTATCTTTAAAGGAGATCTTCGACCCGGCGAACAGCTTAAATCCGAACGTGAGTTGTCCGACATATTGTCAGTCAGTCGCCCCACCATTCGGCAAGCCATTCGTAAACTGATTGAGCTGGGATTGATCGAAAACCGCCAGGGACAAGGGACCTATATTTGCAACCCCAAAGAGGTCCGCGGTCACAACATGTTAAGGGAAATGATCGATTGGGGTGAAGCCAGTCTGCAGGATTTGCTTGAAGTGCGCATGGCCCTGGAATGCCAGGCCGCCACATCGGCCGCTTTAAGAGCGACGGCAGCGGATGTGGTTGCCTTGGAACGGCATGTGGAAGATATGCGCAGCTCCATCCAAACAGGCGAGTTGGGGATACTGGAAGATGTGCGTTTTCATATGACCCTGGCCTACGCCACAAAGAATCAAGTCCAGATCATGCTGATGAAGAACCTCTATGATTTGCTTCACTTCGGCATTGAAGAGAGTTTGAAGCAGCTTTATATGGACCCTAATAACCTTGAAACGATCATCAGCCAGCATAAGCGCGTGTGCGATGCCATCCGGCAGCGTGATCCGGACGAAGCATACGAGGCCATGCACCGGCACATCACCTTTCTGATTAACACCATGTGCGACGAAAGCCGCATGCTGAAGCAAGACCTTGCCGTCAATACCGATGATGCAGCAAAGGGCGATGCGGATTTTGCAGATAAATCCCCTCCCGCTGAATTGTCGCCGGTCGCCAACGCACAATAGCGTTGGGTTTCGCAAACCGCGTCAGATATTAAACTTATCACAGGTCCGCCTTAATTTTGGTTGTAGGCCTGAAAAAAAACCGCTGCTTGCCAAAGGTGAGGCAAACAGCGGTAAGCCATGCGGCTGTGTGATATGTAGGCGGATCGGCTACGCATTCATGGCAGGGGCGTGCATTGATCCTTTCTCGCTGGACCGGGCTGTATCTTCATCAACCAAACCAACGACATAGGGCCCTTCATGTGAAACCGCAACGGATTGATGATCCATGGTCAGCTTGGTTACGGCGGCCTGGATATCATCAATCTTGGTGATGCCGATATTCTTTAGCTCTTTTTCTTCTAGATATGGGGAGTAGACATAGACATTGGATGCTTTGGCCAGGGCTTGGTAGGTGGTCTGCAGGCACCATTGGTCGATTTCAAAATTCTCCGGGTTGCAACGTTTGGCGACAAATTCTTCTGTGGAGCACCCTTCTCTGACCATCTCGCAATATTCAACCGATCCCAAGCCTTCACGGCATTCGCAGGCGATGATGATGGACCCGCCCTCCCGTATGAGATCGCTGGCGGCAATCAATCCCTTGCTCACTTGATAAAACGTTGCATCCAGAGGGTAGCCACCGGCCGAAGTGATCACCAAGTCGACCGGTTTGGCGACCTTTTGCACGGACATCTGTTCGACTTTTTTGCAGCCGGTTTGGTGGGCTTCCGTATGGTGGCCGGCAAAGATACCGACCAGTTTGCGTTGTTTATTAATGATCACATTGACAATAAAGTCGACGCCGGCCAGTTGGGCGACCTTCTCGCCTGCCGCGTGGAATGGGTTGCCTTCCAGTTTGCAATTGGTCACATTCGGGTGGTCGATCATCGCAAAGGAGTGCATGAAGGTCATGGTTTTATAGCTGGAGATGCCGGGAAGTATGGATTTGCGTCCGCCTGAATAGCCGGCGTACATATGGGGTTCGATCAGGCCGGTTAGGATTTTTAAATCCGCATCCAGATAGTGCTTGTTGATTTCGATGGCGGCACCGTCGATATCCGCGATATGTCGCAGGTCCTCCGCTTTGCGGCAGTAGTGGTTCTCAATACGGTAATTGGCCATGATCTCGGCGCCCACCATATCTTCGAGCTCTTGACCTAAATTGGGCCGGTGCATACCGGTGGCGATTAAAATGACAATATTTTCACGCGCGATACCTGAAGATTCCAATGTGTTTAATATCGGCGGCAGAATGATCTTGTTCGGCACCGGCCGCGTAATATCGGAAATAACCACGCAGGCGTTTTTGCGGCCCTGGGCCACTTGGGCCAAGGGCGGTGCGCCAATGGGGTTGTTGATCGCATCCTGCACACTCTTTTCGGGGTTGGGCAGGGGCGCCGCCGGGTTGGGATTCAGCATAATGGCATCTTCGGGTACTTCGATTTCTAACTCTTTTTCACCGCATAAAATTTTGGCCTTCATAGCCACCTCCTGGGTAATATATTTAACCTTTTTTGATAAACTCCTGGTCGGTTTTTCACTCTGTTAATGGGGTTTGCACGTTATAGGTGCCATTTAATGGTAAAATAATATTACCAGTAAATGATTGTCAATGATTTCTTTTGTTTTTTCCTGTAATTCTGGGCTGGTAGTAATTTAACAATATATTCGATATGATATAAGATGTTAAAGCCTTGGGAGGATGAAAAAATTTAAAGATACTTCATTTTCATGGGGTTTTTTGTCGTACTATCGTTCCTTGGTATGGATATTGCTCTTAGGAAACACCAAAGGTCTTACCAATGGGATATGCGGTGCTCGGCACTTATAGAGTAAAATATTTAATAAATACAGTATAATAATATCGTATTTAATAAAATGCCCGAGAAAAATGATTTTTTCCAGTTGACGAAGGGGGAAAATCGTTGTAGCCATATTATTGGTAGTACCAAAATACCTATTATGCACATGCTGTTATATCGGTTGGCTGGCATTCTGGTGATAGTATTTTTAATGATTGAAAGGGGCGCAAGACAACGCATGCAAAGGGTCGCAGATTCTAAGATAGCTAATGTGATGAAGATGAGATCGGGTTTTGTTTCAGGATTGCTGGTCTGTATGCTGATATTTTTCTTGTTCAACTCGGTTGCCGTGGCCGGCTGGCGCATTGACGGTGCGCGCTTTGTCCAATCGGTACACAGCGACACCTCCTGTGTGGACTGCCATTCGGACATCGAAGATCTGGACCGCCATCCGGACCCAGGCCATGTGAAAAAAAAGATGGTGGATTTTTTTGATGCGCAAAGCTGTCTGGAGTGTCATGAAGATGTGCAAGGCGAGATAGAGGACGATGCCGAGCATGGGAGTGAGCCGGTTGAGGATGTCCAGCAGTTTCTCAATTGCATTGCCTGTCATGATCCCCATTACGAAGGTGCGCCGGAGAACATCCTTACCAATGAAGCGATGCCCTATTCCGGGGACGACGAAGACTGTATGACCTGCCACCAGGCGGTTTCAGCCGAAGATCCCGATGCGGCTTTTAAAAATCGTGAGTTTTGTTTTGCCTGCCATGTTATTGACAAGCAGATGCCCGATAGTGTACCCGTCATGGATCCGTCGTTATACGACCAATCTCCCCATGCAACCTTGGATTGTCTGACCTGTCATCCCGAAGCAGCACAATATGAGCATCATCTCCAAAGCGTAACGGATTGCGGCCAATGTCACGCGCGCCACGAAGCGTCAGTGGCCCATGATGCCCACAGCAACGTCGCCTGCCAAGCCTGCCATCTGGAGAGTGTGGTGCCCGTGCGAGATGCTAAAACCCACGCCGTGCTTTGGGAACGGGCGGCGCTGCCCGGAACCGTCACGATGCTGCACAATTATATCCAACCGGATGGCCAAGGGTGCGCCCGATGCCATTACGACAACAATCCCGTTGGGGCGGCGGCTATGGTTTTGCCGCCCAAGAGCGTGCTGTGCATGCCCTGCCATGCCGCCACACTGACTGCCGGCGATACGACCACCCTGGTTTCGTTGGCTGTTTTTGCCATCGGTATGTTGGGATTTGTCGCTTTGTGGTTTTCCGGCAGCTTTACCGGCAGTGCCGGCACCCATGTGGTGACCAATGCCTTACAGGCCCTGGCCAAGACCTTCGCCGTGCTGTTTTCCCCAAAGATCGGCCGCATTTTAAAAACCCTCTGGTACGATGTGCTGCTTCAGCGGCGTCTATACCAGCGATCCCCCCAAAGGTGGGCTATTCACGCCTTAATTTTCTGGCCTTTTGCGATCCGCTTCATTTGGGGAATCGCCGCCCTGGTTTTGACCACCGGGTTGAAAGATATCCCAATAGCCTGGGTGTTGATCGACAAGAATCATCCTGCCACGGCTCTCGTTTTTGATTTGACCGGCCTCTGTTTGGTGGTCGGCATCATATTGGCCATGATTCGCGGCAGCGAGGCGGATAAAACGCGCGCTCCAGGTCTGCCGGCACAAGACCGCCTGGCCCTGATTCTGATCGGCGCCATTGCTCTGGTCGGTTTTGTCATCGAGGGTATGCGCATCGCCATGACCGGCGTCCAGGGACCGGCGGCCTTTGCTTTTATCGGCTATGGCATCAGCAAACTGTTCTCAGGCATGCGGGGGCTCACCGAGGCATATGGGTATCTATGGTATCTGCATGCCGTTCTGACCGGCGCATTTGTGGCCTATCTGCCCTTTAGCCGCATGATGCACATCATCATGTCGCCTGTGGTGATGGCCATGAATGCGGCCACTGAAAAAGAACACCATTAAAACGTGAACCATCCGGATTTGGATGGTATCGGATCATAACCCCCTTGATGGAGGAATTGAACAATGGATGACAATATCAAGAATGCCCTCAAAGCGATTGTGGGGGAGGAGAACCTGACCGACCAGCTGATCGATATGGTGTCATACGCCTATGACGCCTCGGAGCACAGCCACCGCCCGGATTGCGCGGTGTGGGCAACGACCACCGAGCAGGTCTCCCAAATCATGAAGCTGGCCACTGAGCACAAAATTTCCGTGATTCCCAGAGGCGCCGGCACCGGTCTTTCAGGCATGGCTGTACCGGTGCAAGGCGGTATCGTGCTGGACTTAAACCGCATGAACAAAATTCACAAAATCAGTATCGAAGATCGCCTTGCCGTCGTAGAACCGGGAGTGATCTATGCTGATCTGGACCAGGCGCTGGCCCCCAGTGGTTTTTGTTTTCCGCCCGATCCCGGTAGCGGAACCGTTTGCACCCTGGGCGGCAATGTGGCCACCAACGCCGGTGGCGTAAAAGGGGCCAAATACGGCACCACCCGAGATTATATTTTAGGTCTCGAAGTCGTGCTGGCCGACGGTCGTGTGATGAACACCGGCTCATCCACCATTAAATGCGTTTCCGGTTTTGACCTGACGCGATTGATCGTGGGCTCGGAAGGGACCTTGGGTGTGGTCACCAAAATTACCATGAAGATCAATCCCCGGCCCAAGGCAAGCAGTACGGCAGTCGCCACATTTGAAAACCTTGAAGATGCCGGCAAAGCGGTAACCCAGATCATGTCTTCGGGGATTATTCCGGCGGTGATGGAGATTATGGATCGGCCGACCATCCAAGCCATTAATCAGAATACCGAGTTGGGCCTGCCGGAAGTGGACGCCATGCTGTTGGTGGAAACCGACGGCTATACCCAGGGAGAAACGGACCACCAACTGAAAAAAGTGATCGCCGTATTCAATGCCAACAATCCGTTAGAGGTCAAACAGGCCAAATCCAAAGAAGAGGCCATGGATCTGTGGAAGGCCCGCAAATCGGCTTATGCGGTATTGGCTCGCATCCAAACCCACTTCGTGCTGGAGGATGTCACGGTGCCCATGGGCAAGATCGCCGACCTGTTGCGCGGTATCGGTGAAATTTCCAAAAAATACAATTTACAAATTGCGACCTTCGGTCACGCCGGTGATGGCAATTTGCATCCCCAGATTCTCTATGATGGATACAATCCTGAAGAGGTGGAACGCATGGAAAAGGCCGTGGCCGATCTATTCCAATTATCGATTGACCTAAATGGAACCTTGACGGGTGAGCACGGTATCGGCATCGCAAAGGCGCCGTTTATGTCGATGGAGCACGATGACGTTGAAATGGATGTCATGCGCAGGGTGAAGCGCGCACTTGACCCCAACAATATTTTAAATCCCGGTAAGATGGCTCTGGAGGTGAACTAACATGGAACCCAAATATGAATTTGAAAGAAAATACCGCGATCAGATCCTGCAGTGCTCCCGCTGTGGCTATTGCCAGGCCGTATGTCCGGTTTTCGGCGCGACCCAGCGTCCGGCGTTTAATGCCCGCGGTAAAATGCTGCTGCTCAAAGAGGTCATGGACAACAAGATTGACCTTAACGACGAGATGATCGAAACGATGTTTCAGTGTACGACCTGCGCCTCCTGTCATGAAAACTGCCCGTCGGGCGTCAACGTACCGGAGATCATCAAGCAGGTGCGCAAGGACATGGTCAACATCGGATCGTGCCATCCGGCCTTTACCGGTATGAACGAGGTGCTGCAAAAGCATACCAATATATATGCAGAAGACGAGCCTGAAGATTTCGATCGCGAGCGCAATCAGAAGGCCGATTATGTTTATTTTATCGGTTGTGTGGGCCAATACCGTGAAGATGAAGCCACCGAAGCCACCCTCGATCTGCTCGACCGATTGGACGTCAACTATACCCTTATTGACGAAGTGTGCTGCAGTGGTGTACTTGAAGATGTCGGTCATAAAATCAATCGTACACTGGCCGAGCAAAACATCGAAACCATCTTGTCAACCGGCGCGAAAACCATTGTCACCGGATGCCCGTACTGTTACCGCACGTTCAAAAACAAAGATGAATATGTCGCATTGCGTGACAAAGGGTTGAACCTGGTGCACATTTCCCAGTTTCTGAAAGATTTCGATTTGGGTGTCTCCACTGATTTGAAGGTCACCTATCATGATCCCTGTGACCTGGGCCGTCATTGTGGTATCTATGAAGAGCCGCGCGAGACCCTGCGCAAGATTGCCCCCAATTTCGTTGAGCTGCCCCATAACCATGCCGGTTCCCTGTGCTGCGGCTCTGGCGGCGGCGCCCGTGGGGCGTATGCCAAAAACTCATTGGCCATGGCCCGACGCCGGCTCAATGAGGCCTTGGACATAGAGGCGGACGTGCTGGTGACCGAATGCAACTCTTGTGTGCATAACTTGTCCAACTCGAAGCTGCGCAAAGACAAGATCCGTATTTGCAATACGACCGAGTTTATCAATGAGTTAATGGAAGACGCAGAGTAGCAGAGCAAGGGATCGCCATCGTGTCGGCGTTCAAAGGTGCCGAACCAATACGCTTTGATCGCATCGCAACGACCCAAATAACCTAAAACAAGAGACGAGGAGGAACAGACATGGAGATCAAGGGTTACAACATGCCCGAAGAGTTGATCTATGACAAGGACCATTTTTGGATCAAAAAAGAAGGTGATCTGCTGGTCATGGGTATGGATGATTTTGCCCAGAAACTGGCCGGCGAGATTGTTTACATTCAGCTTCCCGATGATGGAAAAAAAATAAAAGCAGGTAAAAAGTTTGCGAAAGTCGAATCGGGAAAATGGTTGGGCAAAGTGTATGCCCCGGTGAATGGCGTTATCGACTCCGTCAACGAGGATTTGGAATCCAATCCCGGCCTGGTCAACGAAGACAGCTATGGCAAAGGCTGGATGTACAAGATCAAGCCGACCGACACCGAAGGTTTGGAAAATTTGGTTCAGGGTGCAGATGCACTGCAAACCTGGATGGATGCGGAAATTGAAAAGTATGCCGACAATGAATAAAGCGAAAAATAGCCGTTACAGCGTACAGCAATGCATGCAAATGGCCGCCTGTACCAATTGTCAGTCCTGTGCCGATGTCTGCCCGGCGGTGAAGGCCGCCGGGGACGGCCAACTTTCCGCTTTGCATCGCATGAAGGGGCTGCAACGGATTCTGAAAAGCCGTACGGGGGGTATTTTATCCAAGCTGTTGGGTGCCAAGCCGCTGACCGACGAACAGTGGAAAACGTACTCTGAAACGGTTTACCGTTGCACTTTATGCGGCAATTGCCAGGAGGTCTGCCCGGTGGGGATCCACCTGAAAGACTTGTGGCTTTCATTGCGTGAAGATCTGGTGGACACCCGGCATTTTCCAAAGAAAATAAACATGATCAAGCGCAATTTGGAATCCAGTCACAACGTCTTTAACGAAGACAATGAAGAGCGCGCCGAGTGGGTTGAGGACATGGACGATCCACCGGACGATCTCTATGTCAAGGACCAGGCCGAATTGGTTTACTTTACCGGATGCACGGCAGCCTATTTTCCGGTCGCCCAAAAGATTCCCCTGGCCCTGGCCGACATCCTGGTCCAGGCGGATATTGATTTTACACTCTTGGGCGAACAGGAGTGGTGCTGTGGGTTCCCCCTGTTGGGCGCCGGGCTGAAGGATATGTTTGGCGAATTTGCCGAGCACAACATTGAAGCGGTTTTGGAAAAGGGCGCCTCTCAAGTCGTCTTTGCGTGCCCCTCTTGTTATGAGATGTGGAAAGCGCACTACCCCTATAAAGCGCACGGGATTCAGATTTATCATAGCACCCAGTATCTGGAAAGCATGATTGAGCAAGGCCGGCTGCCGTTTAACACTCTTGATCTGACGGTCACCTATCATGATCCGTGCGACCTGGGTCGCGGCGCCCGGGAATTTGATGCCCCCCGGGCGGTGATTCAAGCCATACCGGGCGTTAAATTTGTGGAACTGCCCAACAATCGCGAGAATTGCAATTGCTGTGGCGGCGGCGGGAACCTGGAGATGGTGGATGCCGGCTTGTCCGCCCGGATTGCCCAAAACAAGGTGGAAGAGGCGGTTTCCACGGGTGCGGATGCCATTGTGACCTCTTGTCAGCAATGTGTGCGTACCATGTTGACCTATGCCAAGCGCAACAAGATTGCCATCGAGGTCCTGGATATCACCCAACTGGTACACCGGGCAGTGGTATAGCTTTACATTGGCGTTGGGCGGCGAGCCATTCGGAATAAACTTACTGTAGTTGAGCAGGCCGTTATTGTGGAAAACCGGGATCAAATCCAGGTGCGACTCGAAGGTGGGCAGGCTTGCGTGAGCTTTGCCGGCGGACGTTTTTTTGTCAGACAACAGAACCACCATGACGCGTCGGCCGGTTGTCCCATGCAATTGATGCTCGGCGCTTTAGGGTCGTGCATCATATTGACCCTCCATGCGGTCGCCCAACATAAAGGCATCGTGTTGCGCGATACTCACGTGGTACTGGATTATTACCGGAACAAAAACGATGATACCCGTTTTGAAGTGACATTGAACCTGGATGATCACCTGACGGACCGAGAGCGCAAGATCTTGTACCAGTCCGCTCGCATTTGTGAGGTGGGCAAAATATTAAAGAGTGATGTGCAGATTGATTACCACCTGTTGGAACCGCAATCTGTTCGGCCCTGTGACCCGACAGCGGAGGACCCCGGCCGGCCGGCAGCCAAAAACATGTTGAAGCGATAGATCAAAAGCTTTTTAACCTGTCAAAGGAGTATATGGCAAGTATGTCCACGTGGCGTTTACTTGATACACCGCCCATGTCGGCCGCAGACAATATGGCCCTGGACGAGACCCTGTTGGAGCTCAAAGGCGAGGGCCGGTCTCCCAACACCATTCGGTTTCTGCAATTTAAACCGCGTTGTGTACTGGTGGGCTATCATCAATCGGTTCAGGAAGAGATACGGCTGGATTATTGCCGGGAACATGGGATCGATATCAACCGTCGCATCACCGGCGGTGGGGCCATTTTTTTCGATGAGAATCAGTTGGGATGGGAAATCTACTGCGATAAAAGCTTTTTCGATATTGTGATTCCCACCAACCGTTTGTTTAAGACCCTTTGCCAACCGGTAGCCACAGCGCTGGAGCGCCTGGGCGTCGCGGCTGAATTTCGCCCCCGAAACGATATCGAGATCAACGGCCGTAAAATATCCGGTACCGGCGGTACGGAATCTGAAGGCGCATTTATGTTCCAGGGCACCATGCTGGTTGATTTTGATGTGAACACCATGCTGCGTGCCTTGCGCATCCCGGTGGAAAAACTCAAGGCCAAAGAGATCGATTCGGTCAAGGATCGCGTGACCTGTCTGAATTGGGAACTGGGCCATACGCCCCCCCTTGCGGAAATAAAAACCGCGATTCAATACGGTTTTGAAAAGCACCTGGGCATAGGTTTGCAAACGGGCGATCTAACCGCCCAAGAGCGGGAAGTATTTGAGCGCAAGCGCAAGCGGTATCACGCTTGGGAGTGGATCGATCGGGTGAAACCGAGATTTCAAAAACGGGAAGCTGTCCAATCTTCCTATAAGGCCGATGCAGGAATGGTGCGCTTTACCCTGGTGGTCAACCTACCCCAACGCCGCTTGAAAGATGTTTACATCACCGGTGATTTTCTCTCTTTTCCCAGCCGTGCGCTGTACGATCTGGAGTCCGGTTTACGGGGCATGCCCCTGGACCGTGACCCACTGATGGATGCCATTCGTTGCCATTTCGATGAAGGCCGCATCACCATTCCCGGTATGACGGTTGAAGATTTTACAAAGCCGTTGGACCAGGCCCTTGAAAAGGTAGAGATTACCAAAACCGGCATTCCATTGGAGTTGGCCAATTTGATCTCCGTGGCCAACGGCTCCTTTGAAGACATTTTGCGCCAAGACCCATCTGTCCTGTTGCTGCCCTATTGCGCTAAATTGACGGATTGCGATCTACGCTATGCCAAAGGGTGTAACACTTGTGGGCAGGAAGCGTGCACCATAGGTCCGGCCTGGGCCATGGGGCGCAAGCGTAAAATGAAAGTGTTGACGGTGACGAGTTTTGAAGACTTGTGGGCCGAGTTGACCCATATGCGGCAAAAAGGGATCAGCGCCTATATTGGGTGTTGCTGCCAACCTTTTTTTGCCAAACATGTGGATGATTTTAAACGCAGCCGAATGCCGGGCATCCTGCTCGATATCGACAACACCACCTGCTACGACCTGGACCAGGCCAAAGCGGCCTATGCCGGCAGTTTTGAAAGTCAAACCGAATTGAATCTGGACCTTTTGGAAGCCGTGCTCCAAGCCGGCGTCGACATAAAAGCCCAGGGCGGGGCGGCCTGATGGATTTACAGCCTTGCGATATTTTGGTGGTCGGAGGGGGGCCGGCTGGGGCGGCCGCGGCCCGATCCGCTGCCCTTAGTGGTGCTAAAGTACTGCTGGTGGAGCGCCGATCCATTGTGGGCATACCGGTGCAATGTGCCGAATTTATTCCGGCCATGTTATTGCGCAAGATCAACTTGGGACGCGGGTTTGTGGTCCAAACCATCAAAGGCATGAAAACCTTTCGCCCTGAAACACCGGAAACCGTTACCAAAGCACCCGGATATATCATCCAGCGGGATTTATTCGATCAGGCCCTTGTCCAGGCTGCCCAAGATGAAGGCGCTCGGGTCTTGACGGCCACCCGGGCAGTGGATCACTGGGACTCCGGGGCGGTTATCCTAAAACAGAAAGCGGGTCGCTACATCAAGGTGCAACCCTGGATTATTATTGGTGCCGATGGCCCCCATTCCACTGTGGGGCGCTGGGTCGGCGCCATAAACACCCATTTGTTGCCTGGAGCCCAGGTGACCATGGCGTTGACCCGGCCGCTAAACCACACGGAAGTCCATTTTCGTCCTGATATTTTTGCAGGCTATGGATGGCTTTTTCCCAAAGGCCGATTCGCCAATGTGGGCTTGGGGTTGAAAAGAAACGACACTTCCAGTGAGCGCATTCGAAAACGCTTGGATCGTTTTGTGGCGGACTTGAAATCTCAAAATAAAATTCAAGGCCATCCGGTTTCATATACGGCCGGGTGGATTCCGGCCGAACCCGTTCGCCAAACCGTATACAACCACATTGCTCTGGTGGGTGATGCTGCGGGCCACACCCATTCCATTACCGGCGCCGGTATCTTCGCGGCGGTGATCGGCGGGCAGATGGCCGGCAAATGGGCCGGCCGTGCCGTCAGAGCCAAGGATATCACCCTCCTGGGCCGCTATGACGATGAGTGGCAGGATTTGATGGCGGACACCCTGCAACGGGCTCACGAACGGCGCCGTTTTATGGAAGCGCAATGGCATAATTTCAAGACCACGGTGCAGCACTGTTGGGTGGCCTATCGGGAATATTATGGGTAAATTAAAGCAGCGCTTGGAAACCGCCCGTGCGCTCTCCTGGGAAAACCTGGGCAGGCGCATCACCTTCTACCTGCCGGGCATGTTTCGGCTCAATGGCCATACCGGGCGTTATCCCGCGCTCTCCATCACGGGTGCGGATTGCGCCCTGCAATGCGACCATTGCCAGGGCAAGATATTGTCCGGCATGGTCTCTGCCGCCACACCGGAACACCTGGTTGCCCAATGCCGGCAACTGGCCCAAAAAGGCCATTTGGGTGTATTGATCAGTGGGGGCTGCGATGCGCAGGGCCGCATGCCATGGAAAGAATTTTTGCCGGCTATTGCCGCCATCAAACAGACCACCGGGTTGTTCGTTTCCGTCCATTGCGGCTTGGTGGACCCGGCCACGGCAGACCGGCTCAAACAAGCCGGCGTGGATCAAGCACTGATTGATGTCATTGGCGATGACGCCACCTTTCAGAGCATCTACCATGTTCCGTTTGGAGTCGAGCGCATCGCTTCGGCCATGGCGGCCCTATCCGCAGCGCAAATCCCCATGGTGCCGCACATCGTCTGCGGTATTGGCTACGGCCGTATCCAGGGCGAATATAAGGCCGTGGAGATGATTTCCCGATTTGATATTGCCCAGTTGGTGGTTGTCGCTTTGATGCGTATTCCCGGCACACCCGCTGCCAGTGCCGCACCTCCGCGGGCTGAACAGGTCGCCGATATTATCGCCGAAGCCCGTATGCAAATGCCTGAGACACCCATCAGTTTGGGCTGCGCGCGCCAACGCGGTAACACGCTCTTGGAAGAGTTGGCCATCGATGCCGGTATCAACCGCATGGCGCTGCCATCGGAAGAGGCCCTGGCACGGGCCAAGGGCTATGGATTGGAGATGCAATTCCAACCCACATGCTGTTCGGTCACGGACAGTCACACTACGGCGGGGTGGCATGCCTAGACCGATCTGATGGTGCTGGCCCAGTGGCGGCATCGTTCCATTTGGCTGTGTCGGTATGGACCCAAAAGCAATTACAGACCTAATGCCTGCAGGAGATTTGTGGTATGGAAGATCGTAACCGTAAAAAAAACCAGGAGAGTCCGGAATATTTGCGCATGAGTTTGGCGGCGGCCATGACCTTGGGATTTAAACCCGGGCTGTTTTACCGCGGTGCCAAGCTGTATTGCATCAACCTGTTATTGAATTACGACAGTGGGTGTGCCGCGCGTTGCGCTTATTGCGGACTTTCCAAGAAACGTGAGGGGCAATATAGCGAAAAAAGTTTTATTCGGGTGACCTGGCCCACCTATGCCCTGGATGATATTATTGCGCGCATTTCCCAGCGCCTCAACCGGGTCAAGCGCATCTGCATCTCCATGATTACCAATACGCGATCCATTGCTGATACCCGGGACATTTGCACCCGGCTGCGGGCCAGTTTTGATGTGCCCGTTTCGGTTTTGGTCTCGCCCACCATTGTCTCTCGCCAGGATTTGCTATCCTTTAAAGCGGCGGGGGCCGATAAACTCGGTGTGGCCGTTGACCTGGCGACACCCGAATTGTTTGAACAATATCGCGGCAAGGGTGTGGGCGGCCCCCATGCGTGGGATCGCTACATGGCGTGCCTGAGCTCGGCCATTGAGATTTTCGGCCATCACAATGCGGGTGCCCATTTGGTCACCGGAATGGGTGAGAGTGAAAAACAGATGGTGGAGATCATGCAGCAGATACAGGATATGGGCGGCTGGACCCATCTGTTTTCCTTTTTTCCGGAAGCCGAATCCCAGCTGAAAGATCACCCCATGCCGGACATGGCCCATTATCGGCGCATTCAATTGGCCCGTTTTCTGATTGATGAAAATATTTCCCATGCGAGACAGTTTGGCTACGATGAGAAGGACTGCATTACCGATTTCGGCATTCGCCCCCAGCGGTTGAATGCCGTCATCGATAGTGGCGAACCTTTTCAGACCAGCGGTTGCGAAGGATATGACGGCCAGGTGGCCTGCAATCGACCCTACGCCAATTCGCGTCCCGGCCCGGACATTCGGAATTTTCCCTTTCCGCCGGAGGACAAGGACATTGAGCACATTCGCCGGCAGATGGGGATTGCGGATACTTTGGATAAAAAGAAAATGGCGTCATAGATCTGGAATGACTCCCCCCTGGCACAGGTTTCGCATTAATAAACACCAAACGGTTTAATGAGGCCTCACACATTGCAATAGCATCATGAAAGGCATACTGCGATGAGATTGCAGGGCAACGATGGTCATCACAATCCTTTTTGATCGGTAGTGAATTATTAAGTTAAAAAACAGTCATATACGCGATACTTAAGGCATATCGCTTACAGATCAAGCGATGGCGTGCGACGTATTTGGTTTCTGTGCGGAGGATCAAATTGGTATTACCATTTGACCTAAGCTGTGTGAATGAGGAGTCGAATCACTTAACCCAAAGGAGGCAGTAACATGAGAAGAAGTACTTGGATGAAAATTTTTCTTGCTTTGTTTGCAGTAATGTTTGTGCTCACCGCAACTCCGGCCATGGCCAAAAAAGTTCTGTTAAAGGTGCCGGTCACATTTTCCACCGCCCTACCCGGACTTGGTGATGGTATCCTTTACATGGCCAACAATATTGACGAACTAAGTGCCGGCAACGTCAAAATGAAAGTCTATGAGCCCAAAAAACTGATCGCTCCATTCGAAATTCTGGACTCTGTATCAAAAGGAAAGATCAACGCAGGCTATTCAGTGGCTGGCTACTGGACCGGAAAAATACCTGCAGCGCCGCTGTTTTCCGCCGTACCTTTTGGGCCGGAGGCCGGTGAGTACCTGGCGTGGTTTTACTATGGCAACGGAATGAAACTTTACCAGGAGATGTATGACCAAGCGGGCTTCAATGTCAAAGTACTGCTGGCTGCCATCATCGCTCCGGAGACCTCCGGCTGGTTCCAAAAACCGATCACCAGCAAAGACCAGCTCAAAGGGATGCGCATGCGCTTTTTCGGTCTCGGCGGCGCCGCCATGCAGAAGCTCGGGGTTCAAACCAGCTTGCTGCCCGGTGGCGAGATCTTTCCGGCCTTGGAAAAGAACGCCATCGATGCCACTGAGTTTTCCATGCCGGCGATCGACCAGCGTCTGGGTTTCTATAAAGTCGTGAAATACAACTACTTCCCGGGTTGGCATCAGCAAGCCACCACCTGTGAACTGCTGATCAACAAGGATACCTGGAACAGTATGAACGCTCATCAGAAAAAGTGCCTGGAAGTGGCCGCCAAGGCATCCGTGGCTGACAGCTTCGCCCATACTGAGGCCATCCAGGGTAAGGTGATTCGTGAAAACGCCACCAAGCGCGGCGTTAAAAACATGTACTGGTCCAAAGAGATGCTGGACACCTTTAAGGCGGCCTGGGAAGATGTCGCAAAGGAACAAGCCAGCAAAAACGCCTTTTTCAAAAAGGTCTGGGATGATTTTTCCGCTTTTCATAAAGACTACTCCTATTGGGCGTCGCTCGGCTTTCTACCGCGTCCCGAGCCACCCAAATAATCAAAAAACGTAAAACATTAATCGTGGTGCGCTCCCGCATCCCTCCTCTCCCCTCAATGGGGGAGGGGGCGGGAGCAAGAAGGAAGGAACAGTATGCATCAAGAAACGATAACGGCACCTAAGTTCAGCGTGGTTATGGACGAGATCATCCGTCGGATCGGGCACGCTTTTTCATGGTTCAACGCCATCCTGGTCCTGGTGATCATTGTTCAGGTGTTTCTGCGATATGTGATGGGAATGGGACTGGTGGTTCTGGAAGAGTTGCAATGGCATCTTTACGCCGTCGGGATCATGTTCGGGCTTTCCTATTGTGTGGTCCAGAACTCTCACATTCGATTGGATATTTTGCACGACAGATACAGCCAGCGAACCAAGGAATGGGTTGAGCTCCTTGGAAATCTCCTGCTGATTCTTCCGATCATCACGATTATCCTCATCCATTCATGGGATTTTATTATGGAATCATGGATGGTCAGTGAAAGATCGGACTCTCCCCTCGGGCTTCCGGCCCGTTACATTATTAAATCCTTTCTGTTTTCAGGGTTCGGCCTTCTGGCGCTGGCCGTAGTATCAAGAATGGTCAGGAGTGTCGCCTATTTACTAAGCCACAACAAACCGGAGAAACACAGCGATGCTGATTAATGATTATCTCGTTATAGCCATGTTCCTGACCTTCATCCTCCTGCTCTTTACCGGCTATCCCATCCCTTTTGTCCTGGCTGGAGTAGCGGCCCTTTTCACCCTGGTCGGTTATCTGGCGGATCTTTACCTGGACGCCTTTACCGGACTGGATTTCATGTATGTGGGAATGGTGGTCAACCGGATCTACAAATTAATGGATAACTGGGTGCTGGTTGCGGTGCCCATGTTTATCTTCATGGGGCTGATGCTGGACCGCTCGGGTGTGGCCGAAAAGATGATGAGCCGTATGCAGGCCCTTTTCGGACCCGTGCGCGGCGGGTTGGCCGTGGCCGTCACCGTCATCGGCATCGTTCTGGCCGCTTCCACCGGTATCATCGGCGCATCCGTGGTGTTGCTCGGCCTGCTTTCCATCCCGGCCATGCTGAACCAGGGCTACGCCAAGTCGCTGGCTACCGGAACCGTCTGCGGCGCCGGCACCCTGGGCATCCTGATTCCTCCCAGCATCATGCTGGTGATCATGGCGGACCAATTGGGGCTCTCGGTGGGCGATCTTTTTATGGGGGCCGTCATTCCCGGCGTCATCCTGGGGTCCCTTTACCTGATTTATATTATTGGTTTCTGTGCCATTAATCCAAAGGCCGCCCCGCTGGATCCCAACCGACCTCCCCTTCGATTGAAAATGGTTTGGGATGTGTTCTTAACAATTTTACCGACAGCAGCGCTGATTTTTGCGGTTTTGGGCTCCATTTTCATGGGGGTCACCACACCCACCGAGGCTAGTGGTGTAGGTGCGTTGGGTGCCACGATTCTGGCAGCCGTCAACAAACGCTTCAACTGGAAGGTCCTCAAAGAGGTTACCTTCGCCACGTTCAACACCAACGGCTACATTTTCGGTATCTTTATCGGCGCCACTTGTTTCGCCCTGGTGCTGCGGGGGCTGGGCGGCGATGAACTGATCGAACGGGCGCTTACAGGGCTTCCACTGGGACCCTACGGCGTGATGGCCGTTATTTTAGGTGCGGTTTTCCTGCTGGGATTCTTCCTGGACTGGATCGAAATTACCTTGATCGTGCTCCCTTTGCTTGCACCGGTGGTCAAAAGTCTCGGCGTTGAAATTGATGGCTATGGGGTTATCGATAACCCGTCTCTGATTTGGTTCTGCATATTGGTGGCGGTGAGCTTGCAGACATCTTTTCTGACCCCCCCTGTGGGATTTGCCATCTTCTACTTAAAGGGCGTAGCCCCCAAAGAGGTGGTGCTGTTGGACATTTATAAGGGGGTTGTCCCCTTTATCATTCTGCAGCTCATCGGCCTGTTGATCGTTGCCATTTTTCCGCAATTGGTGATTTGGCTGCCGGCGGTTGCCTACAGGTAGCCAAAAATGAAAGCGGAAGGTCATCCACTACAGACGGAAACGGAGAGGAAAAATATACAAGCTTGCGCCATTGCAGCGGGCAGTCGCAGTCTGCTGAACTATTAAATTTAATTCTACCCAAGGGTCTCCTCAAACCAATATCCCCTCTCCTTGGGTAATAAAGGGCGATCTTCGGATCGCCCTTTTCTTTGTTCTTCAATACGCCAGCCGTTTCCGCGTAAGCGTCTTAAAAAACGGACACGGCCTTTTAAACCTTCGATTCAGCGCTTTCGTCGAAGTGGCATGCTAAACTTTCTTTATCATGCGGTTTTTTAGCCATGGGGCAAATATCACGGCGTGTTGTCCATTGCCCGCTTCGGGATAATTTCATTCATTAGAATAAAAATTTGATTATAAATCCGATAGTTATTTTTACTTGCCTCTTAGGGTCTTAAAAAACGGACAAATCCGGAAAAAAAGACAAATCAAACTGTTTCTTGGATTCATATCGCGATAGCAGCCGTCAATGCAGATCATCATATTAAAGGTATTATGGTAGTACCAATTATTGCGACAGCCTCCTACATTCTCAGCTACGGATATGGCCTGGGTGTCCTGCCCGTAAGGCCGGAATGGGCATGCGGCAATATTGAATTATTATAGCGTTTCAGTTCACCGGGGTTTTAAACTGAATGCCGTGTCGTTTGAGCAGTGCATAGAAGTGGGACCGTGACAATTTGGATATCCCCAAAATTGCATTGACGTCTCCGTTGGATTGTTTGATCAAGTGGGTGAGATAGACCTTTTCCATTTGATGTTTGAAATTTTTAATGGATGGCATGGGATCTTGTAGGAGCAAGGTTGCCTCTATCGGGTCGGTTGTTGGCGGGGGTTCTGCCTTTTGACGGGTCTCGTCTGATTCGGTGGCGGCGCCGTCAAGCATGCTGCGGGCCACCTTTATACGAATATCGGAAGGGATGTGCATGGCGAACATGGTCATTTCATCACCGGCAGCCAAAAAGGCTTGTTCCAGAGAGTGAAACAATTCGCGTACATTGCCCGGCCAGCTGTAACTGGTGATGGTATCCATAAAATCAGCATCGATCCCTTTGGAGCTGATTTGCGCCCTTTCGCTCAAATAATTGATATAGTAGACCGTCAACGCTTTGATATCGTCGACGCGCTGGCGCAAAGGGGGCAGGTTTAACGAGATGGATTTAAGGCGATAATAAAGATCCTCGCGGAAACGCCCTCGCTCGACCATATTGGGAAGATCGCGGTTGGTGGCTGCTATCAGTCGAAAATCACTGGAGATTTCCTTGCGCGCTCCCACCGGACGGAATTTGCGCTCTTGCAGCACCCGTAAAAATACCTTTTGAGCGTTGGGGTTGAGCTCGCCGATTTCATCCAAAAACAGGGTGCCGCCATCAGCCTGTTTGACCAATCCACTGCGGTCATGAATGGCGCTGGTAAACGATCCTTTTATATGACCAAACAAGATGCTTTCCATCAGGTGCTCGGGGAGGGCTGCACAATCCACCACCACAAAGGGGCTGTTTTGACGTGGGCTGTTGCTGTGAATCGTGCGTGCAAACAACTCTTTGCCGGTACCGGTTTCGCCATTGATCAGGACGCTGAAACTGCTTTCAGCCGCCATGGCCACCATATCGAAGCATTTGCGCATGGCCGGGCTGTTTCCGATGACACCTTCGGTATTGAGGGCAACCAACCCTTTCCGGGTTTGTTTCTCGTTCCGGTACACCAAGGCGCGTTTGAGGGTCAGTCGGGTTTGCTTGATGGGTGAGGGTTTGACCAAATAATCCCAGACGCCCCCCTGGATGGCCAATTCAGCACCATCCGGGTCGCCTTTACCGGTGAGAATAATGACTTCGGGGTGCGAGGGCGCCTCTTTGATTTGGGAGAGGGCGTTCAGTCCATCGCCATCGGGCAGGCGGACATCCAAAAAGACCACGTCCACATCTTGGGCGGCTAGTTTTTCAAGACCCTCGGTAAGGCTTCTTGCCGTCAGGCATTCTAACGCCATGCGTTTGACCAGGCTCTCCATAGTGGTGCAAACTTCAGGGTCATCGTCGATAATCAGAATATTGGCCATTGGTTCCCCATGACAATGAATGGCGTTTGTCGCTCATGCGGGGTTGCGATCCCCTTTAATATCATGCTAGGCACATTCTGTCGATGCACTATCGCTCACGGAGATCGTTTGCTGGTCCAAGACTTCACGGATGGCTTTTGATATGCTCTGTTTATTATAAGGCTTGCGAATCAATTTTTTGATGCTCAGCGACAGCGCATTCATTTTCTCGGGTGCTTTGCGGCCGGTCACAATAATCACTGGAATGGTAGGGTGGATCACGGCGACTTTTTCAGCCAACTGGAATCCCGTCATCTCCGGCATATCATAATCGGTGATGATCAGATCGATGGCGCCATCAACATCTTGCACGTATTGGAATGCGTCATTACCGTTGGGGCAGGCTGCCACTTTATAGCCCAATTGGGTCAATACACGGGGAATCAGCTGGAGTTGGTCTTTATCGTCTTCAACAAACAAGATGGTTTCTTTGCCGCCGTCTATGGACACATCCGCCGGGGTCGGGGTGAGCTGGTCTACGGGCAATAGGGGCAAAAAGATTTCAAACTCGGTGTGTTTGTTTTGGATGCTGCTGACCCGAATGGCGCCCTGATGACTTTTGACAATGCCGCGCACAACAGCCAAACCCAGGCCTGTACCTTCGCCCTGTCTCTTGGTCGTATAGAACGGATCGAAGATCTTGTCTTGTATGTCGGGAGCGATGCCCGGACCATTGTCGGCAACGCTCAACAGTAGATATGGGCCGGGTTGGATATCCAGGTTGCGGGCCAGCTTTTCGTCGACTTCCGTCTCTTCGAGATCAATGGAGAGAATGCCGCCATGGTCTTTGATCGATTGAAAGGCGTTGGTGCATAGGTTCAAAACCACTTGATGAATCTGCGTCGGATCCGCCTCACAGATGGCCGTCTCGGCGGCCATATGGCTTTTGATAATAATGTTGCGCGGTAGCGATGCTTCGACGAGATTGACGGCTTCCCGCACAACTTCCGAGACCTGGGTGGGTTTAAAGCTCGCCTTGTCCGCGCGGCTGAAGGTGAGGATCTGTTTGACCAGACGACCGCCACGGCGTGCGGCTTTTAAGCTGCGGCGTAAATCCTCGGCGGCCATGGTATGGACCGGCACATCCTCGATGGCCAACTCGGTGGAGTTTATGATGGAAGTCAGTATATTATTAAAATCGTGGGCAATGCCGCCGGCCAGCGTGCCGATGGCTTCCATCTTGGTGGTTTCAACCAATTTATTCTGCAGTTGAACGTTTTGGGTAATATCCTCAGTGGTGCTCAACACGCCGACCACGTTGCCGGCCTGGTCATGTAACGGCACGCGGTTAACCTTCAGCCAAACTTTATCATTTTCCCCTCGTTGAACCGTCCAGCGCAGATGGTAGGCGGCTTTGTCTTGTGCAATCACCTCCCTATCGGTCTTGATGCTCAGAGCGGCTACTGCTTTGTCCATGATCAGGTCCTCATCTGTATTGCCGACCAAAGCCGTAAGGTCTTTGAGCCCGTGAAAGTTACCAAAGCTCCGGTTGGCGCCCAGGTATTTCAATTCTTTGTCTTTCCAATGCACGTGCTGGGGGATATTGTCCAATACCAATTGAAGCATTTGCCGGGATTCGCGCAACTCCTTTTCCGTCATTTTGCGGTTGGTGATGTCGTGAATGGCGCCTACAATACCAATAATTTTGTTTTTCGTATTGGTATAGCTGGCCTTGTGGCAAATCACCACCCGCGTTTCGTTATCATTGAGATCGATACGTTTTTCGTAAGCGCGGATATCCTTGTGGGACAGCAGGTCGCCGTCGACTTGATCCACCAATTGCCCGAGGCCTGTGTCCTTGAGCTCATCGGCATTGATGCCAAGGATCTGTTTGCGGTCCATGTTGAACCACTTTTGAAAGGAGAGGTTGACACCTGTAAATTTTCCGGACTCATCCCTGAAATAGATAGGTATGGGAACGGTGTTCATCAGTTGACGTAAAAAAGCGACCTGATCTTTGAGTTTGCTTTCGGCAGCCTTGCGTTGGGAGATATTGAACACCAAAAACACCAGAGTAATGGTCACCAGGACGGCACCGATGACCATCAACCAGAATACTTGCCGGTCGACTTCAAAAAAATAAGCGCTTCGATTGATGATGGTGCTGCCGGCCGGCAGGTCATCGCTATCGATGTTGAATTTATCCATTATTTTAGAGTCAAAGATGAGCAACTCATCATTGGGTTTGACAATAGCGATATCAGCAGGGGCTTGACCTCCCAAAACGTTCAGGGCCATGCGGGCGGCCGCGGCGCCGTGTTCAAACCCATCGATCATTTTTCCGCCCACCACACCGGCACCCACCATGAATTTCCAGTTGCTGTACAGGGGCGCCTTGGTGTTTTGCCACAATGCGCTGACGATCTCCGTGGCGGTATAGCGACCTTGCTGATCATCCATATAAAAAGGAATGACGTAGAACACCGAATCGTCGGCCATGGCCTTGGCGTCCCGGGTCAGTTGATCCATCCCCACCGCTTCGAGAAATTCATACTTGGGCGTGGTCGCCATTTTTTTGAAGGCCTTGAGAATCTGGCTTTTGATGAGTTTGGAGGTGGTCGAGTTGTTCTCGATCACCACAAACCGATTGCGTTCGGGGTGAAATTTTTGCGCCAGCTCCAGATTCTCTTTGATATCAAATGATTCTACGACGCCGGTGACTTGGGGCAATCCTTTGATCCATTGCGGTGAGAAATCATTGACACCGCAGAATATGGTCGGCACACCCGGAAAGAGTTCATCTTGGAACTGTCGGTAAAAGTCAAAGCCGTTGTTGTCCGACACGATGATGATATCGAATTTTACATTGCGGTATCGATGTGCATAGATGGCGAAAAGATAGTTTTTAACCATTCGATCGTAGCGAATTTTGGTATCCATATACTCGATATGCAAATCGATGTTCATCCCGCTCGAGTTGACGACCGATTTGATACCGCCCAGAATGGTATCAGACCACTGGTACCCATTTTCATAGGAGTTGAGATAGAGCATGTTGATTTTTTTATGCTCCTCGACCTGGGCAAGAGCTGCCGTGGCAACGCCTAAATAGGTGGACATAAGAATTGAAATGAAAAGTGCTTTTATTTTCATGACCTGTCCGTTGTGTAAAACGCCTCCTCAAGTTCAAAAACCGATATTATCATAAAAGTCGGCTGGAAAGCCAGGCGACGGTAAGTACTGTGCGGTCAATCCTGATTCAGACGGTACCACGCATGGTGCCCAGGCGATCCTTCTGCTTGTCAATATCTGTTTATTTAAAGATATAAAGATGCAATATGCAAGCCAGGGCCGGTAACCATTTGCTTTGGCGCACCCCTTGCAAAAAGGATGCGGGAGAATAATCTTTAAAGACTCCAATTCTCATTGACCTGTTTTTCAGCCAATGATCCGTATCAGCCAACTTTCGCCGACAAAGGGACACGCGATGGCTCAAAAAGACGATCAGGCCGGTTATCAAGCTTTGGTTAATCGCATTGCCCAGACCATTCCCGGCGATCGAATTGTCCAAGATCCATTGCGAACCCTGGCCTTTGGAACGGACGCCAGTTTTTACCGTTTGATCCCCAAAGTGGTGGTCCAAACCCGGAACGAGGCAGAGGTCGCTACTTTATTGCAGGCCGCGAACCCGCTGCGTTTACCGGTGACCTTTAGAGCTGCAGGCACCAGTCTTTCCGGGCAGGCGGTGACAGACGGTATTTTGGTCATCGCCGGCAATGGATGGAAATCATATACGGTTTTGGAAAACGGAGCCAAGATCCGATTGCAGCCCGGCATCATCGGGGGCCAGGCCAATCAATATCTGGCACCGTATGGTAAGAAAATCGGTCCTGATCCGGCCTCGATCAACTCCGCCATGATCGGCGGCATAGCCGCCAACAATGCCAGCGGCATGTGTTGCGGTACCGCCCAGAACAGCTACAAAACCGTGGAGAGCATGCGGATCGTTTTTGCCGATGGTGCCTCGCTGGACACGTCCAGCGACAACAGCCGTCGTGCATTTGCCGGCAGATATCCCCAAATACTGGAAAAGATCAGTGCTTTGAGCATCAAAGTGCGTCAAAATCCGGAGTTGGCGGCGCGCATCCGCCACAAGTATAAAATCAAGAATACCACAGGGTATAGCCTCAATGCCCTGGTGGAGTACCAGGACCCCTTCGATATCATCACGCACCTGATGATCGGTTCTGAAGGCACCTTGGGTTTTATCTCAGAAATTGTATACCGAACGGTGCTGGAGCATGCGTACAAGGCCTCGGCGCTGATGGTGTTTGCCAACATTGAGGACGCCTGTCAAACCGTTGCTTTTTTAAAAAACGCACCGGTGCATGCAGTGGAGTTGATGGATCGTGCTTCGCTGCGTTCAGTGGAGCACAAAAAGGGGCTTCCGGAATATCTCAAAGATATGCCCCCCGAAGCAACCGCTTTGTTGGTGGAAACCCGGGCTGTAGACGAGGATGAGCTGCAACTGAATGTGGCGGCTGTGGAACAAACCCTGGATGCAGTTCCTTTATCCCCCACCGAGGACCTGCGCACTTTCAGCCAATTGACCCGGTTCAAACCCGTCAAGTGTGCAGCCACTTTGTTGCCGGTTCAATTCACCGATTCAGTGGAAGATTACACCCAATTATGGAACATTCGCAAAGGGCTTTTTCCGTCCGTGGGCGCTTTGCGCCAGGTGGGTACCACTGTTATCATCGAAGATGTCGCTTTTCCCCTGAAACATCTGGCAGCGGCCACCTTGGACCTGCAGCAGCTGTTTAAAAAGCATCATTATCATGAAGCCATCATCTTCGGCCATGCGTTGGAGGGCAACCTTCATTTTGTTTTTACCCAGGATTTTAGCGACCGCGCAGAAGTGGATCGGTACCGTCATTTTATGGACGATGTCTGTCACATGGTGGTCGATCAATACGACGGTTCTCTCAAAGCGGAACATGGTACCGGTCGCAATATGGCGCCTTTTGTCGAGATGGAGTGGGGTGCCGAGGCCTACCGGTTGATGCGGGAGATCAAACAGATTTTTGATCCTCACAACCTGCTCAATCCCGGCGTGATTTTTTCTGAAGATGCCCAAACCCATATACACAATTTAAAACCCTTGCCTGCCGCGCACCCCATTTTAGACAAATGCATTGAATGTGGTTTCTGTGAGACGAGCTGTCCGTCTAAAAATTTGAGCTTAACCCCTCGGCAACGCATTGCGGTGCAGCGGGAAATTGCGCGCCTCAAAACCACATGTGAGAATCCGGCACGTCTCAAGGTTCTGGAAAAAAACTATCATTATTTAGGGAATCAGACCTGCGCCGCCGATGGGCTATGTGCCATCAGTTGCCCGGTAGAGATTAACACCGGGGACCATACCCAACATCAACGCAGTGAGATGGTAGCCGGGTTTTTCCACCAGAGGATTGCGGATTGGACGGTTTCCCATTATCAGCTGGTTTCCAAAATCATGCGGAGCGGTTTAAAAACAGCCCATCTGGCCCATTGCCTGATGGGGACCCGCATGATGTCATTGATCACGGCAACCGCGCGCAAATGGTCCGGCAACCGACTCCCGGCTTGGAATCGGTTTATGCCCCAAGGGATCGATGTCCCCCAATCTAAAGCGGTTCCATCCACCGGTTTGCCGGGAGTGGTATACTTTCCCTCGTGCATCAGTATGATCATGGGACCGGCCGCCGGCGATCCGGACCAGGTGCCGCTTTATGGGGTGATTAAATCGGTTTTAGAACGGTCGGGGTTCGAGGTGATTCTCCCACCGCGGGATAATTTGTTTTGTTGTGGCACACCCTATGATAGCAAAGGTTACCCGGCTCAAGCGCAGGAAAAATCAGAAGCATTGGAAGCGATGTTGATGTCTCTATCCGATAGTGGGCGAATTCCGGTATTATGCGATACAGGCCCTTGCGTTTACCGTATGCGCAAACAAATGGATGCCAAGCTGCAAATCTATGAACCGATGGGATTTATCCGGGACCATCTGCTCGACAAGCTACAGATTGTTCCGGTGGCGGATACCGTCGCCATTCATATCACCTGCAGCAGCCGAAAGATGGGCTTGGAGGGCGCTTTTCGTGATGTGGCCCGGTCACTGGCCAAAGATGCAATCTTTCCAGAGGATATTTCCTGCTGCGGCTGGGCTGGGGATCGGGGGTTTAACTTCCCGGAACTGACCGCTTCAGCCCTGGCGCCATTGAAATCCGCTTTGAACGGTCATTGCTCCGCCGGCTACTCCAATAGTCGTACCTGCGAAATTGGGCTTTCTCAACATAGCGGGATATATTATAAATCGATATTCTATTTATTGGATCGATGTATTCGGGATGGGCAACGCACTCGATAGCCCGATCAAATGGATGCAAGGAGGGCGCAAATGACAAACCGGCCCCGGCCGCGCTGCAGCTGGATGGGTGACGATCCGTTGATGTTGCAGTATCATGATGACGAGTGGGGCGTCCCTCTACACAATGACCGCAAGTGGTTTGAATTTTTGGTTTTGGACGCCTTCCAGGCGGGGCTCTCGTGGCGAACCGTGCTGCACAAACGTGAAGCTTTTCGCAGCGTCTTTTTTGGGTTTGATCCTGAAAAGGTGGCCGGTATGACGGCCAATGCCATGGCTCGGGCGCGCCAAAACCCCGCCATCATCCGCAACCGATTGAAGATACAGGCGACCGTCCGCAATGCCCGGGCCTTTACTGATCTGCAAGCCGCCTACGGTACATTCGATGCATTTATCTGGTCGTTCACGCAGGAGCGCGTCATACACAATGCATGGCAAACCCACGATCAAATTCCTGCGCACACCCCCCTATCGGACAAGGTCAGCCGTGCGTTAAAATCCCATGGCTTCTCATTCGTAGGCACCACTATCTGTTATGCGCTGCTGCAGGCTGCCGGTGTGGTTAACGATCATCTGGTAACATGCTTTCGCTACGATGCGCTTCGCCGGATGAACCCGCCTTAGAATCAGATCCATTCGTTTTGGCGGGCCTTCGCCAGTGTTGGGTCCCGGAAATAAGTGACAAATCATAACCGTTTCTAGAGAAGCGTACAAATCAAAGGGCGATTGTAACGATAATGATAGCTGCTGAGAACCTATCCAAATCCTACGGTGGGCAAGTGCTGTTCGATGGCATCACTTTCAAGATCAACGCCAAAGAGCGCGTGGGACTGGTGGGTCGCAACGGTCACGGTAAAACCACCCTGTTTCGTATCATCATCGGTGAAGCGGATTATGACAGCGGTCAACTCACGTCACCCAAAGGGTATCGCGTCGGACACGTTCAGCAGCAACTGCGCTTTAGCGCCGATACGGTTCTCCAGGAGGGCATGCTGGGATTGCCTGCAACAGAGCGGGACCACCATTGGAAGGTGGAAAAAGTGTTGGCTGGGTTGGGCTTCAGCACCGCCGATCTGGACCGCCGTCCGGACGAATTTTCCGGTGGATTTCAGGTGCGTCTGAATTTGGCCAAAGTTTTGGTATCCGAGCCGGATCTTTTACTTCTGGATGAGCCCACCAACTACCTGGACATTACTTCTATCCGATGGATCGAGCGCTTTTTACTTGCATGGCCGCGGGAGGTGCTGCTCATTACCCATGATCGCAGTTTTATGGATCGTATCGTTACCCATACCCTGGGCATTCATCGTAAAAAGATCCGCAAAATCACAGGTAATACGGAGAAGTACTACTCTCAGATCGCCCAGGATGAAGAGATTTATGAGAAAACCCGCCAAAAGGATCAACGGCGGGCCAAAGAAGTCGAACAATTCATTGCCCGCTTTCGTGCCAAGGCACGCCTGGCCGGTATGGTTCAAAGCCGGATTAAAACTTTGGCAAAATTGGAAAAAAGAACCAAGTTGCAATCCCTGCGGGATCTGGAGTTCAGCTTTCGCGCGCTTCCTTTTCGGGGTAAGCATGTGCTCAGTGCAAGTGGTTTGAGTTTTGCCTATCCAGGCCAACCCCGGTTGTTTGAAGATTTGGATTTTTCGGTCCATGCCGGTGATCGGATCTGTGTGGTGGGACCCAATGGCAGGGGCAAAACGACGTTGCTCAAGGTATTGGCCGGCCAGCTCGCCGCTACCGGTGGGCAGATCACCTATCACCCGGCAATTACCCATGGGCTCTACGAACAGACAAATATACAAACCCTCAACGATTTGAACACCATCGAGACGGAGATTCTCAACTGCACGCCGGATATGGACCGGCAGCAGGCGCGCAACATCTGTGGAGCGATGATGTTTGGTGGCGATGATGCACTTAAGAAGATTTCTATTCTCTCCGGGGGGGAAAAGGCGCGGGTCATGCTGGGCAAGCTTTTGGCCACACCGGTCAACCTGCTGCTGCTGGATGAGCCCTCGAACCATTTGGACATGGCGTCATGTGATGCGCTGGTGGAGGCCATGGATAATTTTGACGGCACCGTGATCATGGTGACCCATAATGAGATGTTTCTGCATGCGATGGCCCAGCGCTTGATTGTTTTTCATCAGGACCAAGTCACCCTGTTCGAAGGCACCTATCAGGATTTTCTAGATCAAGGGGGATGGGGCGATGAGGCTGCCGCTACGACGGGTCCTGAGGCTGAAGAAACAACGGCCGCCCGATCTCCATCCACCAACAAGAAAAAGTTGCGCCGTCAGCGTTCAGCTATTGTGAGAGAACGTGCCGCAGAACTCAATCCCATTGATCGGGCCATTGCCAAAACCGAAGCCGTCATCGAAGCCCAGGAGCAGCAATTGGAGCAATTGAACCAGGCCATGGTGGTAGCGTCACAACAACAGGACGGGGCTCGTATTGCCGAGCTCTCACCGGCCATCCGGCAAAACCAGAACCGCATTGAACATTGCTTTGCCGAGTTGGAGCCGCTCTACGAAAAAAAAGAGGCTTTGGAAGAGAAGTATGAACTTAAATTGGCCGATCTGGACCGATCTTGAGCCTGTTCAGGGGATTTTAAACTCGGACAGGGTCTCTTTTTCGAAAACCCATTTTTCCAGCACCTCATAGGATTGGGCGCCGACCAGCACCCGGCCCTGGATGTGAAAACTCGGGACGGCGGTAATGCCCAATTGTCTCGCGTGTTGCCAATCTTGATCTACTTTTTGGCGATAGCGCCCCTGCCGCAACACCATTTCGCTTTCTTGTGCATTCAAACCCGAAGCTGCGGCGATGGACTTTAACACGTCGATCCGGGCAATATTATCCCCCTTTTCGAAATAGGCGCGAAATACGGCATTGTGGAATACGTCGCCCTTTCCTTGCGCTTCGGCCCACTTGCCCAGTTCCTGGGCTTTACGGCTGTTGAATGTTCGGGTGCGGTCACCAAAGGGAAGCCCCAATTGGTCGGCGGTTTGTTTCAGGTGTGCCAACATCTGGGCAATGTCGATGCCCCGCCCGGAAAACAGTTCATCTAGGGTGCGCCCCTGTTCCGGTGTTTCCGGATGCAGGGGAAACGCCGTCCATTGAATCGTCAGCGGGTGATGCGCCTTTAGTTTATCAATACGCCCGGTAATGAAATAGCACCACGGTCAGATGTAGTCCGAAAAAATTTCTAATGTGGGCATCTTGATGGCCTGCTGCATGAGTTGCCCTTTCCTGACGGTTGGTTATTGGTATTTGTTGAGCAGGGCGCTTATTTGGGTCAGATAGCGTTGCCGATACATCAAGCCCTTCTGGTTATTGATGTCGTAGAGCAGGTGATCAAGATGGGGGCGAATGTCGAGGCCGTATGCGTTGATTTTTGCATCGTTGGCCATATCGATGGTCAACATCGAGTAGTAATTGATCAGCATGCGCAGCTTGGTTTCTCTTCGCAACAGATAGCTGCGACCACCCAAAGTATTCAGAAAATAACAAGCATACTGGTAGAGGGTCTTTAAACCGGGATGATTCAAGCCCGCCGGCTTGGTGTTGCCGCAAGTGGTTATCCAGGAGAACATCACGGCCATGGCCGGCTCTT
>JBNKKB010000059.1:0-3254 GCA_050291605.1 Desulfobacteraceae bacterium
CGGCAGCGGATTCAAGCCGTCGGAAGACAGCAAATATTCAAAATCGATTTTCTGGCCGTAGGAGTATGGCAATTGGGTGCCGGCCGGTATGGATGGATCGCCGATCTTAATGTCGTGATCGGCTTGCTGAATTTCAAGATCGAACACCGAAAACTGCATCTCGGGCCGGTAAACCCAGCGGTAGGCCGGCTCGGGCGGGCTCGGGCCGGCGGTGCCGGCCTTTAGGGCCGCGGCGAAGCGACTTTGGCCCAAGGCTTTGGGCGGCCGGCCGTACACCTACAGCAGATCGCAAGGGCCACGGCCCCGGCGGGCGGGGGATCAGATCGGCCCCCATCCTTTTTTAGGGTGGATGGGCGGGCATTAAAATCAGACGCGGCCGCCCCCGCAGGCAGCGGAAGACCGGGGCGGGCTGTGCGCCGGGCTGGAGCCCGAGGAGGTGGACGCTCCGCTATTAAAAAAGAAAAAACGGCGATTAAGAGAAAAAGTCGATCTCTCTAAACCGCCGTCGAATAAGGATCTATAGCGTTAAGTTAATTAGTTAAGGGCGTCCCCTTGGTCTCCTCGTTTCTTTTGCGTTTCTTTTTGACCCCGTTTCTTTTTCAGTTCCAAAGCTTGCCTCTTCTCCCATCTTTGTGGATTACTTCCCAAAGATCTTCAGAGATTCCCTTAGGCCCACCATCAGAACGCATATATATAGTGTTATCTCTACCTTTTGGTTGCATGATTATCAAGTAAGTAAAGCTTCCCATTCTGCTTAAAACTAATTTCACATCAGATATTTGCATGTTCCACCAAGGCAAATCAGGATGATTCATCATCTCCTGCCTAACCTTTTTTCTTTTTGTGTCAAATTGAATATTTTCTAAGAATTCATTGAGCTTATCGTTTTGAATTTTAAACTTTAAAAACACAGATAAATCTTTACCCCCAACAATACCAAGATTCTCTATGGCAGTATCCAATGGGAATTTTATGCTAAAATTTTTTTCCAACACTCCAATGTTCTTTTCATCAAAATCTTTTATTGAATAGACTATAGGTCCTCCTATTCTTGTTATTCCGGAGGTAAGCACCCAAAAACATGCTAATATAAACAAAAACCCAATAATAGCTATTATAACTCTCATATTTCTATCTGTGTCATTTTAGCATTGCATTATTCACTGAAGAAGAGTCGCCTTCTTCCCATTCAACTATAATCGAATGTTCTCCTACCATTTCATATTCCTGCGCCATTCCATAGCGGTTTAAATGAGCCATTTCTCTATCAAAAACCAATCCACCTTGTAGCAACCACGCCATCGACCAATCATAATTGTCCCTAAAATTTAAAGACCACTCAAGTTTATACTTTTTACCACATTTATATGCTGTTCCTTTGGCCCATGTTCTATATTCACCAACAGCATACAACCAGTTCCCACTCAAATTTTCTGAGTGTTCCTCATCAACTGTAACAATATCAATTTCTATATAATCAGTACCTTGCGTAATATTTTCGGTATAAAGAACGGCATCAAGCAACTCCGAATTAAAATGCTGCTTTGCCCTTTCGCTTTCTTTATTCATACCACGAAATCGTATTGTATATGTTGATCCAGTGTTATCCATGAAATGCTTTAAATGACGTTGCGCATCATGAAAGCCAAGAATTGACCCTCCTAATTGAGTAAAATTTGCTCTTGCTGTTGTACTATAATATTCCCACAAAAAATGTATAAAACCAATTTGTTGAGTATTATAGGTTGATCTGTCAAGAGGTTGTTCATTGCGAGGAGGTGTAGATCCTTCCTCATATGTACCTAAACCCAGTATATCAGATAGAGACACAGGATCATTTAAAACAAATCCGTAAATATTAATCCCACCATTTTCACTCATCGGATCCCGATTAATCCACCGTCCCAACTCAGGAGCAAAATACCGATACCCATAGTAATACAGCTTGGTTTCCCTATCGAAGTATTTTGTGCTAAATACCTAGATGCGATTTTTGCCCCCAAAGAGCTTCTTTTTACAGGGACCCCGGAGCGCTGGTTTATTTCAAAGAGCTGATGGGAGTTTATTCGATTTACCTTGAGATATCAAGCTATTATTTGCGGTTAAAATAAAAGGAGTGGTTTTTCTTTAATCGCTGTTTTGGGTGGGTTCTGCGCGGCAGGTTGGCTCTGGGGGATCCTTTTAGCTGCGTGATCAGATCCTTGATGGCCTGAGCGCCTTTTTTGTAACACACCACGGCCACAAGCTTTTCATCGATCCACACGGCCCAGTTGCTGGTGTTTTTATACTTTTCTATTCTGATCATTGATCCTCCTTCTGTCCGGGATGATACCTGGCGTGGACCTGCTTCAGATCGTTGATGGTCACGCGGGTGTAAATTTGGGTGGTGTTGATACTGGCATGGCCGAGCATCTCCTGGATGTGGCGCACCGGGGCGCCGTTTTTGAGCATGTGGGTGGCACAACTGTGGCGCAGGCTGTGGGTGGAGACCCGCTTTTTGATGCCGGCCAGTTGGACACAGCGGCGCACTGCGGCCCACACGCCGTTGGGATCCAGGCGCTTGCCCCAACGGTTGAGGACCAAATATCCGGGATCGTCACCGTCGATCAGCGCCGTCCGAATAAACAGCAGGTAATTTTTGATCAACTCGCACACCCTGGCGCTGACCGGCACCACCCGCTGCTTGTCGCCCTTGCCGGTGATGCGAATATAGCCTCCGGCAAGGTCCAGGTCGGCCAGCTTGATGCCCGATATCTCGGCCCGGCGCACACCGGTATCATACAAAACCTCCAGGATAATGCGGTTGCGGTAGCCTTTGGCCGTGCGCATGTCCGGGGCGGCCATGAGCCTGGCGATTTCCTTGGCGCTCAGGATCGCTTTCGGCAGCCGCTGGGGCTGGTTGGGCACGTCCAGAGCCTCGGCCGGGTCCTGGAACAAATAGTCTTTGGCTTTCAAAAAGGCGGTAAAGCCCTTGATGTTGCACAGTCGCTGGATCTGCGTGGACCGGGCCAGCGGGATCCCCTTGGCGGTTAAACAAAAAGAAAGCTCGCTGCGGTATTCTTCCAGGGCCTGGCCGGTCAGGTCTTCCAGTTCGGTGAGGTTTTCGGCTTCTAAAAACCTGATGAAGTTTTTCAAGCTGGAGCGGATGCCCTTGAGGGTGTGGGCCGCACGGCCGCAGCTGCGCAGATGGTCGATATAGACCGGGATCAGCGTCTTGATTTGCATGATGACTGGATTCCTTGTTTGGGTTTCGG
>JBNKKB010000060.1:0-27532 GCA_050291605.1 Desulfobacteraceae bacterium
AAGATGCGCTGCGGGCGGGCCCTATGAACTCGCGAACGCGCTCAAACCGTGCGGCCCGCTGATCCTTCGCTGCATCTAACGGTTGCTAAGCCCCGCTTGCTCAACGTGCGCCGGGTCGGCTTGTTCACTGACCTACGGTTACAGATCCAAAAAAGCTGTTTAGATACGCCTTGTTTTGGGTTATAGGTCCGTAAATTAATAGGCAGAATACATTAACTTTAACCTTTAATCTTAAAACTTTAAACTGGCGTTGTTATAAAACCGCGTCAGAAAACAAACTTATCGCAGGTCCGCCTAAATTTTGGTTATAGACCCATAGACCCCTTGCCTGATAATTCTGCAATGGCCTTGGCGGGAATCAATCCGGTGGCGGCGGCCGACACAATGTTGCCGGCCACGCCCGGGCCGTCACCCGCCACATAGACGCCTTTGATGGCGGTCTCTAATTTGACGTCGGTCTCAATTTGGGTCGCAAAGAATTTTATTTCGGGCGCATAGAGCAATGTTTCGTCGTTGGACACACCCGGTACGACGCAGTTGAGTTTTTCCAATCCCTCGATCAAATTGGTCAGGATGCGTTCGGGCAACGCCATGGCGATGTCGCCGCAGACCACATCGTTGAGGGTGGGCACGATAAAGCCTTTATGCACGCGATGCCAGGTGGAGCGCCGGCCCCGTTTTAAATCACCGAAACGCTGTAAAATGGGTTTGCCGCCGCCGATCAAGGTGGCCAATTGACCGATGGCCTCGCCATAAGCCTGGTTGTCGGTGACCGGTTCGGTGAGCACCACTTTGGAAAGAAAAGCAAAGTTGGTGTTCTCCGATTTTTGATCCATCAACGCGTGGCCGTTCACACATACAAAGCGGTTGTAATTTTCCATGGCCACGTAACCGCCCTGATTGGTGCAAAAGGTGCGGGTTTGATCGTCGTATTTGCCGGTCTGAATGAAAAAGGTAGGATCATAGATAATGTCGCATAGATCCTGCAAGATCTCATTTTGCACCTCAACGCGCACACCCACCTCAATCCCGCGCTGGCGAACATCCAACTCATGAGTGGCCGCCAGGCGTCCCATCCAGTCCGCACCGGCACGACCCGGAGCCAGGATGACGTATGGAGCGCCATAGGTTTTGCGATTGGTGATCACGCCCGTGACTTGCCCTTGGTCGACGATGATATCGCGAACCTCCTCAGAGGTGTGCATCACGACCCCCTTGGCCCGTATGGCGTCGGCCATGTCCGCAATGTATCCGGGGAGCCGGTCGCTGCCCAAATGCTTTTGCTTGATAATCAGCAAATCGATACCATGGCGTTTAGCCTGCTTACGAACAGCCTGAGCAGCAGCCATATCGGTGGGATAGACCCGGCCATCCATGCCAAAGTGATTGAAAACCTGCTCGGTCTCATCTATCAGTGCTTGGGCCCTGGCCACCGTCATAAATTGGGAAAGATCGGTCTTGCCCAGTTTGTGAATATAGTTGAGCTTGCCGTCGGAAAAAAGTCCGGCCCCGCCGATCCCGCTGAGGATATTACAAGGCTTGCAGCGCTGGCAGGCGACCTTCTCCGTCATGGGGCATCGGCGGCGATCCGGCGCCTTGCCTTTTTCAATGACCAGCACCCGCAGATCCGAATGCTCGGACAAAAAATGGGCCGCAAACAGTCCGGCCGGTCCGGCGCCTACGATGATGACATCATAGTCATCGGGCAACGATTGATCCGCTGTTGAAACCATAAACCCCCTTAAGCCGGTTCAGCGTTGATGAAACCGATAACACGGATACCCCTTTGAAGACGGATCCTTTGATTTTAGAAAAATCGGCGTATAAAATCAAGAAATTGTCTTTCGTTGGTCGACTTTGGCGCTATTATAAGTTCAGGAGCCGTAACCGCCGGGGTTTATGCAACTGTGGGGTAAATTGTACCGCTTGCATCAAATTTGTCTTTGACTCCATACGGATCTCCACCTTATAATATGTTAGCTTCTCTGACAATTTTCCCCTGTTCCCGAGGACTTGGACCGACCCAAGTCGACTGACGCGGACAGGGTATATCTGCCAGGGATATGGATGGTCAGCAGTACTCAAAAGACCGCACGTCTATTAACATGAACTACAAATGGCAAGGAGGTTTAAATGGCAGTAAAAGTGCTCATAAAGCGCAGAGTTGCGGACGAAAAGGCAAGAAAAATGATTCCGCTGTTTCGGAAGATGCGCTCTTTGGCCATGAATCAACCGGGCTACATTTCCGGTGAAACCCTGCGCAACATGAACGATCCCGAAGAGTATGTGGTCATCAGCACATGGCAAACCTCGGAAGAGTGGGTCGCTTGGCTGAACAGTTCAGACCGGCAGTCCATCCAAGGCGAAATTGACACCTTGCTGGGTGGCCAGACCAAATATGATATTTTCCACTATGGTTTTGCCGAATAAATGAACACGCCCACTATTTGCGGTGTGCGCATCCGGCGCCGCAATGATGACCGCCGTAACGGTTATTTAAATGCCGTTACGATATCACCAGTAGCTGTCTGCAGGTCGTACCAGGCTTGACGCAGGGCGGCTCGTGAAGTGGCGAGTCTCACCTGCGCGGCTGTCAAATCGCGCTGGGCTTCATTCAGACGCACCAGGGATCCCACACCGGCCTTGTACTCTTTTTCCACCAGGTCTCTGTGCCTTTGAACCAATCGCGCATTGGTGCGCTGCAGCATTAATTGCTTCTGGGATGATCCCACGCGGGCCATCACCGTCCGGACTTCAGATGTGACGTTGATTTCGGCACTATTCTTAGCCTCTTCCGTCTCGCGTAAACGGGCTTTGGCCCGTTGATGGCGGGCGCGATTGAATCCACCGGCAAACAGTTCATAGGACAGGTTCAACGCCACCGTATTTCCAAAATCATCACTCTCAAACCCCGCATCGTCAACCCGTTGGCCATCGTAGCTGGCCGAAAGCGAGAGGGTCGGAAAGTACTTGCCGCGTGCAGACTTAACCTCGGCCTCGGCCTGTTGAACGCTCCAATCGCTGATGGCCAGGTCCGGCCGCCTTGCAAAAGCGGATTCCAGTAAAGGCTCCAGCTGTGGTGCGACCAGTTCTTTTTCCGTGATGGCCGCCAAAGGGGCCAGTGGCAAATCGTTGGACAACCGGGCTTCAGGCACCCCCAGTAATGCGGCCAGGCCGATGCGCGACGTTTCATATACCCGTTCGGCGACAATGCGGTCCGCCTGGGCGGAGTTGGCCTTGACTTCAAAGTTGAGCACATCGCTCAAGGCCCCGGTCCCCACATCATAGCGCAAACGCGCCTCGGTGAGCTGACGCTGATTGAACGCTTCATCCGCCTTGGCGATGGCCACATTTTCAAGGGCCAACTGGGCCACCAGAAAAGAGCTGGTGACCGCCGAGAGCATCAAACGCTGGGTGTCTGCACGCGCGGCTTCACTGGTTTGAGCGCCGTATTTGGCCGCTGCCAAATCGAACATCCGCGAAAACCCGTTAAAAAGAAGCCAGCTGGCGGTTATGTTGGCCGTATAGTAGTCTTCCGGATCTTCAACCGTAGCACTGGGACCGAACAGTGCCCGGGCCGTGGCCAGTTGGGACGTGTACGCGTCATCGGAAAGCGTCACCCGCGCCGCCGAGGCCGACACATCCAAACGCGGCCAGTAAGCCGCGCGCGCCTGGCGCACCGCCGCATTGGCCTGGGCCACGCGTTCCCGGGCTGCCGCCAGAGAGGGGTTTTCAGCCAGAGCGATGCGCGCAGCGGTTTGGATGTCCAGCACCTCGAGATCTTCCAAATTAATTCTATCCGCAACAGGCTCAGCGGCTCCCGCTGGACAACACCAAACCACAACCAGCAGCAGTGCATAAGCCACCGCCCCTAAACCTCGATTCAATTTCGTATCCATAAGCTCTCCTGTTGACCTGATGATGCACAATGCGCATGCAACGCGGGCATCACCCATTCGCGAAATGTCTTTTATAGCCAAGCGGCCTATCTATCATACAGCCGCTAATTGTCAATCTGCCCATAATAGCGGGCAGGTCCCGATTGATCCGGGTCCACCATTAAATCCACATGGCGATGCCGGGCCGGTTCGACCTCCACCCGTTTGGGCCACACGCCTTTGGTCAAGCGGTGCGTCAATAGCCGCAAATCACTGAGAATGGCCAACAGGCTGGGTACCAGCACCAATGTGAGCACTGTGGCAAAAGCCACACCTGCGGCCAGGGACAAGGCCATGGGAATCAGAACCTGGGCTTGCAAATTGGTCTCCATGATCAGGGGTGCCAGTCCGCCCACCGTACTGACGGAAGTTAAAAAAATCGCTCTGAAACGCCGGGCCCCTCCGGCCAAGATGGCTTCAAAAAAGGGCATGCCTTCGGCCAAATTCTCGTTGATCCGTTCGATGAGCACAATGGCGTCATTGACCACCACACCGGTAAGGGCCACCATGCCGAATATGCTGACGATAGACAGATCGTACCCCATCAGCAGATGGCCGATGATGGCACCGATGATGCCGAAGGGCACCGTAAACATGATCACAATAGGCTGGGCATAGGAACGAAAGATGGTGGCAATGACAATGAAGATACCCAACAACGCCATTAAATAGCCCGGCAGCAACGGTTTGAACGCTTCACGCATCTTCTTTTGTTCACCCTGCTGAGCCACCAAAAGACCGGGGTGGTTGCTCATCAGTTCGGGAAAATAGTGGGCATTCAACTCGGCCATAATCTCATTGGCGTTGGCCTTGTGGGTATCCACGCCCGCACTGACCACGACCCGCCGCATGCCGTCGACCCGGCTGATGGTGGCATAGCCGGGGGCATAGTGCAGATCGGCCACTGACAACAGCGGCACCTCCAATCCGTTGGGAGTGCGGATACGCACCCGCCTTAAATCGGACAGATAGCGGCGCTCGTCGGCCGTATAGCGCACCTTGACGCGCACATCGTTGCGGCCCCGCTGCAAGCGCAGGGCTTCCTCTCCAAAATAGCCCGAATAGATTTGGCGCGCCAGGTCTTCAACCGTCAGTCCCAGGGTGCGTGCATCGGGTTTGAGCGAGAGGCGGATCTCATTTTTCCCGGCTGAAAAATCGGACCGGATCTGGTAAACCCCTTTGAATTTTTTCAGGCGTGCCATCAATTCGTCTGAGGCCGCTAAGATATCCGCCATTTGGTGCCCCTGTACCCAAATTTCAATGGGATCTCCAGGCGGTCCGGTGCTCAGACCGGCAAAGGTCAGGGACTTGATACCGGGTATGGCGCCGATCTCTTCTTCCCACTGGGCCATCAACGCTTTGGCCAATACCCCGCGCTTTTCCGAAGAGAGCATATAGGCCTGCACCGAACCCACATGAGAACCCGAGCGGGGCAAATCCTCAAGGGTTTGGCCCACCAGTTTCAACCGGTCTTTCAGCAAAGGTTCGCCGGTAAGGGTGGGGGTTTTCTTTTCAAGGCGCAGCAAGGCGGCCTCAATGCGATCGAGGGTATCGGCAGTGACATCTGCCGGCGTTCCGTTGGGATACTCTGCCGTGGCCGTCATAATGAAGCCGTCGATCTCCGGCATGACTTCGAACTTGATCATGCCGCTGCGAACCAGCCCAAGGCTTAACAACAATACGGCAATAGCCGCCGAAAGGCTGATATAGCGCCAGTATAATACTTTGGATAAAAAGGGCATGTAAATCTGCCGCACAAACCACTCCAGGCCGTTGCTGGTGCTGTGATGAATGCGTTCTAAAAAGCGGGTCACGCGATTGAACCGGCCATTGGCCTGATTAGGATCGGGCAAGTGGCTCAGGTGGGCCGGCAGCATCAGCAGACACTCCACCAGCGATACCGACAGGCACGCGATCACCACCGCCGGCATGATGGCAATGAACTTGCCCATAATCCCGCCCACATAGAGAAGGGGGACAAAGGCCACAATGGTGGTCAGTACCGCAGCGATGACCGGCATGCCCACTTCGCTGACCCCGTCCACCGCCGCGCGCAAAGGCGGTTTGCCCAGTTTGCGATGCACATAGATGGCCTCGCCGACGACGATGGCATCGTCGACCACCACCCCCAGCACCATGATAAACCCGAACAGGGAGATCATATTGATGGTGCCGCCCATCCCCCAAAGTATGACCAAAGCGCCCGCGATGGAAATAGGAATACCCATGCCCCCCCAAAAAGAGAGCCTGGCGTTGAGAAAGATATACAGCATCAAGAAAACAATAAGCATACCAATGAGGCCGTTTTTGACCATTAAATTGATGCGATCCCGCAACATACCGGTCAGGTCGGTAAGTATTTTAAGATGAACTCCCTGGGGCAACTGGGCCGCACGCTGGGTCAAATAGCCGGTGACCGCATCCGAGATGGCCAATGCATCCTCTTCAGGGGTCTTGGAGACCCAAATGATCGCTGCCGGATCGCCGTTGACAAACCCGGCAATGGGATCTTCGCTGAAATCATCCTTGATATCCGCCAAACGATCCAAAGTGATCACCTGGCCATCAGGTCGGGCCAACACCACAATGGAAGCCAGTTCTTTGTCCGTATACTTACGCCCCATGGTGCGCAGCCGGATCTCTTCTCCTTGGGTCCGGATGGTGCCCCCGCCTAAATTGAGATTGCCGCGCCTTACCGCTGCGGTGACCTGATCAAAGGTCAAGCCGTATTGGCGCATGCGTTCTTCGGACACCTCAATACCGATTTCATAATCACGCGTGCCGAACACTGCGACTTTGGATACCGGCGCCAGCTGCTGGATCTCTTCTTTAACCTGTTCGGCCCACTCTTTGATCCGGCGCTCAGACATATCTGCGGACAAGTAAAGCAGCAGCACTGGATCCAGTACCGATAGCTCTTCTATCACCGGTTTTTCCGCATCGATGGGAAATGTCGAGATGGCGTTGATCTTGGTGCGCACCTCATCCATGACTTTATCGGTTTCATACTTCTCATTGACCTCCAAGCGGGTGGTGCTCAAATTTTCGCGGGAGGTGGTTTCAATGAGCTTCAGCCCCTCAAGCCCTTCAAGCGCCTCTTCAATTTTTCGGCTGATTCCCTCTTCTACCTCTTCAGGGTCGGCACCCGGATAGGGCACATGGATTAAAATCATGTCCAGGGAAAATTCAGGAAAACTCTCTCGGGTCATCGACCATACCGAGATGCCGCCGGCCAAAAAAATCAGCACCAGCATAATATTGGCAAATACGGTATTGCGGGCAAAGGCCGCCAGGGCTTGTCTCATAAGGTGTTGTCCTTTTGGGTTGCGCAAATGGCCGGCCGAACTATCTCAAGCTTTATCCGTAGGGTCTAACAACCCTGTCCTGGGTTGATGCGCCATTACAAATCAGATGATGCCTGTTGACGTCGTTGCAGCAAAACCCGGTTACTCTGACATAATTTCCAATAAAATATTTTCCAGGGGATCCACCAGGCGGGTGGTAATCACCTGGTCGCCGCCGCTTAAACCTGCCGTAATATAAGCGAAGTTGCCATCGATTCGGGCAACCTTGACGGGCACGGTTTTTAGGCGCTTATCCTTGGCAATAAACACGGTGTTTTTAAAGCTTACCGCCGCACGGGGCACCTGAAAGGCATCGGTCACGGTTCTGCCCGGAATCTCAACCGTACAGAACATGCCCGCCACCAAGGGCAGGCCGCCCTCGCCGGATTGAGCGGCTTTGGCGCCGATGCGCACCGCCACCGTAACCGTACGCGTTTGTTGATCAAAGTCCACAATACGGTCCAATGTTCCCTGCCATATGTGGCCCTGCTTGTCTTCGGTCCAGCGAATGCGGCAGGCCACAGCTTCAGGCCGGCCAAACCACGCTTCGGCCTGGGATCTCTGCGCTTGATCAAATCGCAGCCACCGGCGTACATCGCGGCTGTCCAGAGGCACCCTGATCTCTAAAACACTGTCATCGGTCAAGGTGACCAGCACCTGTCCGGGCGCCACATACTGACCTTGTTCCACACTGACCTGGGTGAGACGGCCCCGAAAAGGCGCCGCTACCTGGCAGCGCTCCAAATTGGCTTGGGCTTGTTGCAGTCGGGCTTTGGCCGCTGCCCAGCTGCTTTTTGTCTCCTTGATGCGAATGGGGTACAAGGCCACCGCCTGGGCAAGCTGATCCGCCCGATCGATGGCGGAATTATAAGCCTGTTCGGCCCGATCCACACCCGAGCGGGTGCCCACGCTGTGAACGGCAAACAGGTCGTTGATGCGATCAAACTCGGCTTTGGCCAAATCGCGGTTGCGCTCCAGGGTTTTGAGGCGCCGGGTATCGATGTCGGCCTGTTGCTGCAAGCGATCCAGCACGCTACGCCACTGGGCCACTTCGGCCCGGGCCTGGCCCAATGCGGCAGTGTAATTCCGGTCGTCAATCCGAAAAAGACGGTCGCCGGGGGGAATGGTCTCTCCCGTTTCCAGACGGGGATGGACCGATATCACCTGGCCGGCGACCTCCGCTGATATTTTAACGGAATTGAGCGCCTGGACTTGACCGTAGCCGGTAATGGTCACCGGAATGGTCTTGGCCTGCACGGCAAGCACGGTGACTTTGATGGGCCGCTCGCGGGTGGCTACTTCCGCCGGAGGCTTTTTCAAACTGGCCAAAACGGTATATCCACCGAAGCCCACCAGCAGGATGGCCACGCACACTGCAATCCGGATATTTAAATGCCGCTTTTTGTCGTCGGCGTTGGGGCTATTCTGCATGACGCCACCTTTCAATTCGTTTCGGCGAGTCAATTGCCTTTAGTTTCCTGGGTCAGTACCGATTTTATTCGCTCGAGTACCCGGCACCACTGGGTGGTGGTCTCAGGACCGATCTTCTCCACCAACTTCACGAAAAGTTCCATGATGGCGCTTTCCACTTCCTCGGCATGTTTGATGGCTTGGGGTGAGATGCGCACCACCACCTTGCGCCGGTCTTCAGTGCTGTGCTCCCGGCTCAGGGCCCCTTTTTCCACCAAGCGATCCACCATGGCCGAAGCTGATGGCGGCGAGACATTCAGAAGCTCGGCCAGCGCGCTCATGGTCAACTCCTGGTGGCTGCGCACGGTTCGAATCACATGCAATTGGGCCACCGACAAATCCTTAAAAGGGCCGCTGTGGGCCGAAGCCAGATAGCGGCTTTGGATATTCAGAATTTGGTCGTGAATCACCTTGCCGGTGAAAAAGATATAGCGTGCCTGGTCCATGACAACATCGTTGCTCATATTCATTGTGCTCCTAACAATTTTGTACTCACATATTTTTATTAAATAAATATTAGATAGACTAAATATTTTGCAAATTTAATACTCACCTTATGTTTTGTCAAGTCGTTAAATCGTTAGTCATAAAACTCTGCGGCTTCGATTTAAGATGAAGGGTCGTGGGGGTTTTTCTGAGTTTGAGCGGAGCCAGTGGTGAAAACTTCTCCGACCCCTCATCTAGATTGGGTTACAAAATAGGATGCGGATATGGTATAGGATTTGTTCAACAACCCAAAAGGGACACCCATAACATGCAGGTTCATACAGCAGAATTTATCACCAGCGCGGTCAAGCCGTCCCAATACCCTGCACCGGAATATCCGGAGATTGCCTTTGGGGGCCGATCCAATGTGGGCAAGTCGTCGCTGATCAACAAACTGGTTAACCGACGGCGGCTGGTTAAAACCAGCACCACACCGGGGCGCACCCAGTTAATTAATTTTTTTCTGGCCAATGGCCAGCTTTCACTGGTGGATTTGCCGGGCTATGGCTATGCCAAAGTGCCCATGGCGGTCAAGAAAAAGTGGGGTCCCATGGTGGAACAATATCTGTCCGAGCGCCCTTGCCTCAAAGCAATGGTTCTACTGATGGATCTGCGCCGCACACCCAAGGTGGAAGAGTTCAACCTCATGGATTGGCTGCGTCACTACCGCATCCCCATGATACTGGTACTGACCAAAGCCGATAAGCTTTCAAAATCCAAGCAAAACCATCGACGCTTGCTGGCCGCGCAAACCCTTGGAATGGAAGCCCAAGAACTGATCCTTTTTTCGGCCAAAAGCGGAATGGGCAAGAATCAATTATGGCAAGCGATTGAACGGACCCTTTATGAATAGGCAGAATACATTAACTTTTACCTTTACACTTTAAACTTTAAACTGGCGGTGTTAACAAACTGCTTCAGAGAATAAATTTATCGCAGGTCCGCCTTAATTTTGGTAATAGACCCCAAACAACCGACACCATGACCCATCCATATAAAAATTTTAAGTCCGGCTTTGTGGCCATTGTGGGTGCCCCCAACGCAGGCAAATCCACCCTACTCAACCGCATGCTGGGCCAAAAAATATCCATCACCTCCAAAAAACCCCAGACGACGCGTAACCGCATACTGGGAATCCTGGATCGACCATCCGCCCAAATGGTTTTTTTGGATACGCCGGGCGTGCATCGGGCCAGCAAGCCCCTCAATGTGCGCATTGTGGATGTTGCACTGGCTGCCCTGGCCGACGTAGACCTGATCCTGGTATTGGCGGACGGTACCGCCACCGGGTCTGATGCCGAACAATATCTGGTCAAAAAGCTGGGTGCTCAGAAAGCCCCTGCCCTGTTAGCGATCAACAAGACCGATGCCATGAAAAAGCCGGATCTGCTGACCCAGATCGCCGCCTGGTCTCAGCGTTTTGCATTTAAGGCCGTGGTGCCCATCTCCGCATTGCATGGCGACCAGGTGGATGATCTCGTGCAGGCGATGCAGGAGGCTCTGCCCGATGGACCGCCTCTCTATCCTCCGGGCAGCCTCACCGACATGCCCGAGCGCTTTATTGCAGCCGAAATGATCCGCGAAAAAACCTTTCGCCTGACCGGCGAGGAGATCCCATATGCAGTGGCCGTAACCATTGATGAGTTTAAAGCGGAAAAAGAGGGCCGCCTGACCAAAATTAATGCCACTATCCATGTCGAACACGACTCCCAAAAGGGCATCATCATCGGCAAAGGGGGTCACAAGCTCAAATCCATCGGTCAGGCCGCCCGCAAAGAGATTCAACACATGGTGGGCACCAAGGTATTTTTAAAATTGTTTGTACGGGTGCAAAAAAACTGGAGCAAGGACACAAAAGCCCTGCGCAAATTCGGTTATTGATACGGTTGTCATGATACTCTCCTTTCATCCCATCATTGAAGCCGATCAGAACATCATTTGTGCCGGGCGGGCGCCGAACGAGGATGATTTGGCCGCCATTCAAGACGCAGATGCCGTGATTTTGCCCCAAGGATGTTCTGAGACGCTTTACCGCATGGCCCGGTCGAACTGCCCCCATATCTTTCCCAACCAGAACGTGCGCTTCGATTATCCCGGCAAAAGGGGCCAGATTGAATTGTTCCGCAAGCTGGACCTGGCGCATCCGGTCACCCAAGGCTATGGATCGCTATCCGATTTTTATCAATCCGGTGCGAAAATAGATTTGCCTGCCATCGTCAAGCTGGACTGGGGCGGGCAGGGTGACACCGTGTTTAAAGTGGAGAGCGAGCAAAAGCTGGCCCAAGTGCTGGACCACGTGCGTACATTTGAAGCATCCGGCCAATTTGGATTTTTAATCCAACAATTTGTCCCCACCGGGCAGCGCACCTTGCGGGTGGCCCTGATCCACACCCAAACCAGGGCCTATTGGCGTATCCAATCCCCGGAACGCGGTTTCGGCACCAGTGTGGCCCATGGCGCCCGCATCGATCATGCGGTGGATGTTAAGACAAGCCATGCCGCTCTGGAGGTGGTGCGCAAGGTGAATCGATACACCGGCTTGCAGTTGGCGGGATTTGATTTTATCTTTGCGCAAGGTCCGCCGGATCAAAAACAGCCGACGGCGCTTGTGCTGGAAATCAACTATTTTTTTGGACGCCGAGGTCTTGGCGGCTCACAAGCCTACTATCGATTACTGGAAGTCGAAATCGACAAATGGTTGGCAACGCTCTCACTGAGCCGATAACGACTCGTCAATGGGGATGGATGATACCGAGGGTTGCATTTTTCCAATCATTCAATATATTTTTAAACGCTTGCGTCATCGTTGGATCAAATTGAAAAGATGAAAATCATAATGGGTCATTCCTTTTCCCCATATGCGTTTGATCTGGACGAAGCCCAGATCAAACGCGAACGAAACAAGGCGCGCAAACTGCGGGCCTCTCAGTGGTGGAAACGCCGCTGTGCCAAAGGCCGATGTCACTATTGCAATGGGCAGTCGCCTCCAGCAGAGTTGACCATGGACCATATCGTGCCCATCGCCCGCGGCGGAAAAAGCACCAAAGGCAACGTCGTACCGGCCTGCAAAATGTGCAATTCCAAGAAGAAACAATTGCTTCCCATGGAGTGGGAGGCCTATTTGGCCTGCCGATCCGGCGCCGTTACGGATGAAAAATAACTCAAGCCGCCGCCAGGAAAAAAAGGCTGATGATAATGGAAATTGATCCGAGCCGCATGCTGGGTGCAGAAAAAAGCACGACCCATATCATTTTGAACGCCCTGCCCAACGGCGTGCTGGTCACCAATAACCAGGGCCAAGTGGTTCTGGTGAACCCCGCTTTTCATCACCAAATGGCACTTCCGGAAAATTTGAGCGCGGGCCTGGAATTAAAGACATACATCCGGGATAAAGAGTTGTGTCGACAGATACTAGAGCTCGCCCAAAGTTGCCAAGCGGATGCTGACGACCTCCCCCCTTATGAATTAACCATCGGCACGGACAAGTTTCTGCAAGCCCGGGGGCGACCCATTGTGGGCGAAAACGGCAGGTGTTTAGGCGCTGTGGTCCTTTTGCAGGACATCACGGCCATGAAAGTCATCGACAGGCTTAAGAATGAATTCGTGGCCAAAGTCTCCCATGAGATGCGCTCGCCGCTTTGTACCATTCATGAGCAAATCGCTGCCGTGCTCAGCGAAATGGTGGGGCATCTGTCGGACACAGAGGCGCACTTGCTCTCCCGGGCCAAAGAAAAGACCCAGGGGTTGATCTCCTTAATCGGCGATCTGCTGGATATCTCACGCATTGAGTCAGGCGCAATTTGCCAGGAGATCAAACCCATAATGCTGGATGAGTTTCTGGAAAACATCATCGATTTTCTCCACCCGCAGGCTGCGGCCAAAAGACAAAACCTGTTCCTCAAGCAGCCCAGAACCGCACTGCCCGCCCTGTTCGCAGACCCTTTGGCCTTGGAGAGTATCTTTGGCAACCTTATTACCAATGCGATCAACTACACCCCGGATGAGGGCCGGATTCAAGTCGAAGTGGATATGGCCGGCAGCAACATTCAAGTGCAGATCAGCGACAACGGCCTTGGCATCGGACCACATCACCTAGGAAAGATATTTGACCGTTTTTACCGGGTCAAAACAGAGCAGACGCGCTACATCACCGGCACCGGTTTGGGCCTGCCCATCGTAAAAGGATTGGTGGATTCTCTGGGCGGCCGCATCAATGTTAAAAGCATACCGGACGAAGGCACAACCTTTACGGTCCTGCTGCCCATCAATGCATAGGATCGGTACCTATTGATTCGTCGGATGCCTTCAATCCATATACCTGACGGGGGCTAAGACCATCCTAAAATTCACGTGGAAAGAAAAACAAAACGCGCCAAATTACTTCGGCAAATAATCTTCTCTCACGGGTGAGAACACTTCTATGGCCGCTGAGTCTGCCATTACCTCGGCACCATGCTCAACACCGCCGGGAATACACCAGCTATCTCCAGGCAGAACATCCTTTTTCTCAGCGCCAATCGAAAGGCGCAGATGGCCCTTGACAAGGTAACCCGTCTGTTCATGAGGGTGTGCATGCAACGGTAAATCGCTGCCTTTTTCCAGTAAAAATTCAACCATCAATGTTTGTTCCCCGTAAACCAGGGTTTTCATTTTGATCCCCTCAATGGCAACCGCATACCCTTTTTCACTGTGTTTTTGAAACATATATCGATTCCTTTCATATGATCTATGGGGTGATTTCTGCATGCACCCTGTCCAGCTCAGCAAGGGTCAGGGATGATATGGGAATGGGGGGTTGTAGAAAGGCCGGCGGTGAAACAAACTTTTGCATCATCGCAGTAAAGTGCTGAAGATCCTCAAAATCTGCTTTGGAATAACCCATGAGGCGTTTGATCTTGCCGTTGCGCCGGGATTGAAAAAAGAAATAGCTCTCTTCATCTATGGCACACCCCCGATATCCACTAGCATAGGCGCGCAGAAGCAATAATTCCATAGCGGATGTCACCTATTTAGAATTAGGGCATGGGCCGCACGGCCCGATCCCGGTATGGATGAAATTCAACCCGTAGAAGCAGACATTGCTTTATCCATAATAGCGGCACAGGGTCAACAATAATCGGCCCGGCGGTTGCGCCCGGGCCGATAACCCAATGGGAGGACGGATAATTTTTGTGATCTAACAAATTTTAACCGGCAATCAAACCGGATGGGAGGGCGACCATCTCTTTTTCAAATTGCTGACGGTACTTGAGCACTTTTTTGATGTAGATACGGGTCGCTTTAAATGGCGGTACCCCACCATAGTTGCGCACGTGTCGGCTGCCGGCATTATAGGCGGCCAAAGCCAATTCCACATCGCCCTTGAAGCGGTCCAGTAAACGCCGCAGATAGCGGACACCCCCATCAATATTATGGGCCGGATTAAAACTGTCCTTGACACCCAACCATTTTGCCGTTGTGGGCATCAGTTGCATCAATCCCTGGGCGCCGCGATGAGAAACAGCCCTTGGATTATAGCTCGATTCGGCCATAATCACCGCACGAATCAGGGCCTCATCCACGCCATAGGCCTGTGAGGCCTGGATCACATAGTCATAGAATGGAGGAACCGGTGGCTTGGTCGGCGCTTCCGCAGGGGCCTGAACCGATTCATGCAGCAGGGCAATCAACGGGGGTATTTGCGGCGGTGCAATAGTGGGCAATGGCGCCGTTGTTGCGTGTTGGTTGCTGCAGATGCCGGATGGAATAGCCAGCATGGCCGCTGTCGCATATAAGATGGCGCCATATTTCAGGCTTTGGCGTATTTTAAATCTCTGAATGAATTTTGGATCTCCCACAATTAATTTTTTTTCAACAACGGCTAGATTCACCGGTTGCAGCCCTAATATATCAAAAACCGGGCCAAAAATGATGGTTTTTAAAAACTGTATAAATTCAGTTAGATAATAATTTAATACGCCGTGGATTGGGTAAAAGTGTCCATAATAATTGGGTAATTTGCGTGTTGGGTATGTAGCTTGCTTCATGATTTACCTCCCGCGTTTAATCCCTTTGGCAAGGTAATAGAGCAACCGCTATACCAAAAAAGGCATCCATCCCGGTTCAGGAGATATTTCGTATGATATTGAACGCGTAAACGGTTAACGCCGGCTATCGGAAACCCGATGCCGGCCCATGGGGCTCTCAACTTGAAAGCAATACCGGTTTTCTCCCGGTCCAGGGCTTTCAATTTGAGAGGGGAGAGGCAAAAGAGGGTTTTTGGGGATCGGGCCATACGATTTTATCGCAGGCCAAACCCCTTCAACCTAAAAAGACCCAAGGTTTCAACACCTTGGGTCCATCGTCGCTGTTGCAAGGAAGGCGTTGGAATCGGCTTATTGAGATTCCATCTGCTGCAGGTACATGATGGCGTCCAGGTCACCCAGATCAGCGGCCTTTTTAAAATCTTCGACGGCTTGATCCTTTTGGCCGGCAATCAGCAAGGTCCAGGCACGGCCGTAGTAGTAACGTTCCTGATCGGCATCCAGGGAGATGGCTTTATTGATGTACAAAAGGGCTTGATCCGTATCCGCCAACTCGGCGTAGCTTACGCCCAGATCAAAATAAGCTTCAGCATTTTGTGCGTCCAGCTCGATCGCTTTTTGATAGGCTTTAACGGCGGCTGCAAAGTTGCCGTATGTGGCAAACAGCCCCCCTTGATCCAGCCAGTAGGCTGGATCGCTATCGTCGAGCAGCGTTTCATTGGAATATTCAGCCGGAGCAGGCTGAACCGACAGTAAAAGCAATCCTAAACAAAAGACCATTACGGATAATGTTTGCTTAAGGATTTTCCAGGGCATGGTGTTCTCCTTTTGCTGATGTGACCCAAGCGTCGTATGACATACCCAAAGGCATGCCGCTGTCAGGAGAATGGATAAAGTTAGTTGTATCTCTACGGTTTTATTTCATAAAACAGGGTGGCTTGACAAGCTTATTTTGCCGTAATCAGCCAAAAAGGACCCAGACGGTTCTGGGTCCTTTTAAGGGAGGTAAACGCGGCCGGGATGGAGCGCAATCCACCGCGGCTTATTTTAAGGCAAAGCGCGTTGGGCGAGCCAACTGCGCAAATTGCCGAAAAAACCTGGCCGTCGCATATGCCATACCGATGGTTAAAAAGGAGATGCAAAAAAAGACCACAAACATAATGGCCAAATATAAAAGCGCTGCAAGCATAAAGTCGATCATGTGAATCACCTCTATCTGTGTTGTTCTTGCTTTTAGAGGTGAGCAATTAGCTTGCCAACCCGGGCAGAGCAAGCGGGTTTCAACCATAACCATATGATTCTAAAATTAATATTTTAACAAAACAGCGAACGGGGAGAAAGCGTACCGGTCTGAAAAGCATTCACATTGATAGAAAAGGTAAGAAAAACTAAGAAAAATACTTCATATTGAGAGACGATCTACCCACTGCCGCATGCTCTCGTAGAGAACAATGCCCACAGCCGTGGAAAGATTCAAACAACGGATCTCCGATTGAATGGGAATGCGATAGGTTTGATTTTTAAATAACCGGCGCAGAGCTTCGGGCAGTCCCCGGGTTTCCGACCCAAATATCAAAAATAGCCGGCGGGGAGAAGGCATCTGCCAGTGCGTGCAGCGCCCGCTTTTGGTCAACAGCGCCACCTCTTGATTGGCGACCTGCATATCCTTGAGCAATTGATCTAAATTGTCCCATACCCTGAGCTGTACCTTGGACCAGTAATCAAGCCCGGCCCGTTTGACCTGCTTGTCATCCAAAGAGAAGCCCAGCGGTCGCACCAGATGCAGCCGGGCGCCGGCACCCAAACAAGTGCGTCCGATGTTGCCCGTGTTCCAATGCACCTCCGGCGCCACCAAAACCACATGCCGCTCCGGGGGAAGATTCCCGCCCGTTTCACTTTTTGGATGAGTCATTGGCAAACTATGGGTTGGTATGGGATTGCATGTCAATCAAAATGACAGCCCCGTGTTATCCGCTCATGGGGAAAGTTTTTCAATCGACAGAATACCTTAACTTAAATCTTTAAACTCAACTTTCGGCTTTCGCCACTCCTGTGCAATAGGCGCCGCCAGCTAGTGAAAACCGAAAGTTGAGTTTAAACCTAAAACTTAAAACTTGTGCGATAGTCATCGCTCTGAGAGCGCGCTGCTAATATTGTTAATTGAAACAGAAAACGCGCCTATCTATTTCAAATACCCCCACTCCACCAGCCGGTTATACGCGTACTGCGCATTGTCCCCCTGATTGACCACCTTCAGATACTTAGAATAGAGATCCGCGGCGGTCTTGCGCACCTGTTTTTTCTCATAAGCCAGGCCTTTATAAAAAGTAACATTGGGATTACCGGCCAGTTTTTTGTCGTAGGTATCGAATTGGGAAATGGCCGTATCGTATTTTTTTCGCTTGAGTTTGACAAAGCCGTTGAGCAAATAGGACTGCGCCTCTTGGGGGTAGGCCGATTGCGCCCTGGCCAGGTATTGCTCCGCTTCCGCGGTCTTTTTCTGGGCCAACTGGCATTTGGCCATCAACATCAAACCGGCATAATCTTTGGGCGCCTTTTTGAGCGCTTTGCTGAAAAGCGCTTCAGCATCCGCATACTGTTCCCGGCCCATTTTGGCCTCACCCTTCTGCATGCTTTCGATAGCCCCTTTGATGCGCCTGAGCCCGGCGATGTGGTCCATGTATCTCTCCCGGTGGAGCGGCCTTCCCTTGGCGGATCGATAGGTGGTCTTGACCGTGTTGACGGCGGTACGGTAACGCTCGCTGCTCATGGGATGCGTTGAAAAGAGCAACTCGACGCTGCTGTGGCCGCCTTTGGAAAGATTATTGAGCATCTCCATCAATCCGACCATGCCCTGGGGACCATAGTTGGCGCGAACCAAATACTGCATACCCAGGTCATCGGCCTGGCGCTCGTTCTCCCGGCTGTAGGAGGCGAGCAAGACGCCTGAGCCCAGCATGCCCAGTTGCGCGGCCAATTCGCCGAAGCCGCTTTTGGTGCCGACATAGGCCGACAAACCGCCCACCAACAGGTTGGTGGCCATACTTTTGGACATGATCGCGGCGGTATGCCGAGCGTTCACATGGCCCAATTCATGGCCCAGCAACGCCGCCAATTCCGCCTCATTGTCCAGGGTGAGCAATATGCCCCGCGTGGCCGCAATGCTGCCGCCGGGAAAAGCATAAGCATTGATATAATTGGCGTTAACCGCCCGAAAAGAGTAAGGCATCCGGGGTCGGTGGGAAAGCGCCGCCAGGCGCCGCCCGGTTTGATGGATATAGGCGTTGAGCGCCCCATCCTGGGAGGGACCGTAATCGGTTGAGAATTGATGGGGCGCGTTCTCTTTGTCCATCTTAATCTCATCCTGTTCACTGACCAGCATCAATTGACTTTTGCCGGTAACCGGATTGGTGGCGCACCCCACGGCATAACCTGCAGCAGCCATGGAGGTCAGCACTAAAAATTGGCGGCGGGTCATCCCGCCCGGATTCCATCGATCCATTGCATCACCTCATTGATTGATAGTTCAAGGCACTGTTTATTGATGTTGCCCACAATACGGACAATAGGTAAATTTTTTCTCCAAGGTCCGCCCGCATTGGGTGCACATGCGAGGCGGTTCGCCATTCAACGGGCCCTTTGACGGCCCGCTACCGGACCCCACCGGCAGTTCACAACGCCGGCAGGATAAAAAAGGCTCGCCTTGTTTAACCCGCAACAGGGGCAGAAAAAACAGGCTCAAATAATGATCCGTCCGACGCATAACCGCCTGGTGCAGCCCGCACCGGGGGCAGCGCCGCGGCGTTTTATCCAGGGTCCGTGTTCTAGGCTGAACACCGGCGATGATAAAGCACATGGCAACACATCGTTTCAGGTTTTAAGCAGTTGCAAAGTTGAGGTCTATTTTATAAGAATTGACTTATCAGTCAATACAAAGGCGCACCTGCAATTACCATAGAGCGATCCATATGATCATCGACATTCACAGTCATATCTTTCCCCAAACGATTTGCCGTCAGCGCCAGGACTTTTTTGACGATGAACCGGTGTTTAAACTGCTTTATAACTCATCCAAATCTAAAATGGTGGGCGCCCGGCAGATGGTGTCCATGATGGACGAACAGGGTGTGGACAAAACCGTTGTATTTGGTTTTCCTTGGCAGTCAGCCTCGACGATTAGGATCCATAATGACTATATTCTGGATGCCGTTCATCGGTATCCGGATCGCCTGTTGGGTTTTTGCTGTGTGGATCCGCTGAACAAGGATGCCCCGAACGAGGTGGAGCGATGCCTTAAGGCCGGGATGGCCGGTATCGGCGAACTGGCGTTTTATACCACGGGTATTGAACCTCGCTGTTTGGATGCACTTGAAGCGGTCATGGCCCTGGCGCGCCAATTCCATTGTCCGGTAATGCTGCATACCAACGAACCCGTGGGACACGCCTACCCGGGGAAGAGTCCGAACACATTAGCCCAAATCTATGCGTTGGCCAAACGTTTTCCGGAAAATCGCATCATTTTAGCCCACTGGGGTGGAGGAATTTTCCTGTTTGCCCTGCTCAAAAAGGAAGTTCGCGAGACATTGGCCAATGTCTGGTACGACACGGCGGCCTCGCCTTATCTGTACCACCCCCGGATTTACCAACACGCAGTTGCGTTGGCCGGACTGGACAAGATTTTACTGGGCACCGACTATCCCCTGCTGGACCCCAAGCGCTATTTCAAAGAGATGGTCCAGGCCGGTCTCGAACCGGCGCAACAAAACGCGGTTTGCGGGGCCAATGCCGCCCGGTTGCTCAATGTATAAATAAAGCATGTTATTGAACAATAGGTTCAAATATCTGCAATAATTACCGATACGAATCTCGTTCATGTTCTATCGGCACAAACGCGGTCTGTGCCACTGATCGATCCTAAGATCAGGTCATTCCATTTTTAACTTAAAATAGCCCTGAATAGGGGCGCCCTATATCTGATGGTAAACATGATCTTAAGCGAGGAGAAGATATGCGAATTCGAAAAATCTTGCTGGTTCACCCCAGCCGTCCGACCCGTGGATTGATCAAAAAGTATGTTTTTTCAGAACTTAATGATGCGGAAATGGCCGATGTCCAAAGCGGCCGGGAAGGCCTGGAGATGCTCGCTCAATGGCCTTTTGATGTGGTCATTGCCAGTGACCGGCTAAAAGATATGGAGGTCACCGATTTTCGAACCCGACTGGCAGCGACCCAGCCCAACAGCCATAGCCCTTTGATCATCATTTCTGAAAATGAATCCAAAAACGGGTACGACGCGTTGATTGAAAAAGGTTTTGACCGTGTGGTGCAGATCCGGGTCCGTCCGGCTGATCTCATCCATGAAATAAATGCGGTCTGCAATCCCAGGGCGTGGCGCCAAGACACCCGATTCCATATACCGGGAACCGACGTCACCATTGACACGGCAAAAGGTGCCATCGAAGCCACCTTGATCAACATCAGTATGGGTGGGTTGCTGGTGGAGATGTCCACTCATCGAACAGAGGATTTAATGGCGGGCGACCTCCAAATTACCTTGCGCATCCCCATGCCAGACAAGCCATCCACCATCAGTTCGCTGACCTGCAAATTGCTGCGACTGGAAGTTGTCAATTGGAACTCAAACCAAACCCCCGCCACTGTGCGGGCCACCTTTATTTTTTCAGAATTGGAAGAAAGGCCGCGCAACAAATTGGCCGAACTAATTCAAATGGCCGGCCAGGACAAATTGTCGGCCACCCCGATCGATGATTGAAACCACACCATGGGTCACTCCTGTTGCACGGCAGCGCCCAACTGCCCGCAGGCGGCGCTTATGGCGGCGCCTTTAGATCGGCGCAGGCGCACAAACACCTGCTCTGCGATCAGGGCGCTGTGAAATCGGTCCACATCGGCATCGCTGGGCGATTCAAACGGCGAATGGCGGCGCGGGCTGTAAGGAATCAGGTTCAGCTTGACCGGCAAGCCTTTGAGATAGTCTGCCAGTTGTTTGGCGTGCCGGGGCTGGTCGTTGAGCCCCTTGATGAGCACATATTCGACAAACAGGGCGTTGCCGCGCGCCAACGGATATTGGGCCATGACATGTTTCAAACACGCCAGTGGATTGTTGCGGTTCATGGGCATTAACTCAGTTCGCAATTCATCTTGGGGCGCATTCAACGAAACCGCTAATTTGAGCCGAGGCCAATTCAAGGCCGACAGCCTTTCAATCCCCTTGATCAATCCGACGGTGGAAAGGGTCATATGGCGTTGGGCGATGTTCAGCCCGCGCTGGTCTTCCATCACACGGATGGCATGGGTCACCGCATCAAAATTATCCAGCGGCTCACCCATGCCCATAAAGACGACATTGCGGACATCCATGCCCATCTGCACTTTGACGGCATGGACTTGGGCCACGATCTCACCCACATCCAAGTTCCGCTGAAAACCCATCCGGCCGGTTTCGCAAAACCGGCACCCCATGCGGCAGCCTACCTGACTGGAAATACACACCGTGGCATGGTGGGCCATGGGGATCAGCACCGTTTCCACACGGCAACCATCGCGCAGTTCAAAGACCCACTTGGTCACACCCCCATGGCTAAGCCGGTCCACAACCGTCGGCCGGGTAATCATCAGGTCCTGTTGCACCTGTTCCAGCAACCGGCCGGAGGCGGCAAAGGCAGCTACGGCGGACCCATCCAATTCAGGGCGATGGAAAAAGGCACGGTAAAGGGCCTTAGCATGAAAGGCGCCGCAACCATACCGCCGCTTAAATTCATCTTCCAATTGCGCATATGTCAAAGCCATCAAGTCCATTTTGCAAATAGGCATAGCCTCTTTGGCTTTTTCTGGCAACCGTGTTATTCCCTTGACTTACGGTGGCGATTTGTCTACTTGAGCATCAAGTTTGCATAAGTAGCATATGATCAGCTCGTGGAGTGCAAGGAGATTGAGGAAAATGAAAATTTTAGTGGGATATGACGGATCGTCGGTTTCTCAACGGGCCTTGACGGTGGCCCAAAAGCGTGCCAAAGCCATGGATGCAAAGCTCTATGTCTTTACATCGGCCCATAACGGCAATATCGATGACCCGAAAAATACGCGCCTGCAAACCGTTTTGAAAGACGCCGAGGTGTTGTGCAATGCCTGTGGTCTCGATTGCCAAATCGAAATGTCCAATGAAAAAATGTCGGCCGCCGAGGATGTGATCCGTTACGCCAAAAAAATGAAGGTGGATGAAATCATCATCGGCCTGCGCAGACGCTCATCTTTGGGCAAGCTATTATTCGGCTCCAATGCCCGCCAAATTCTACTGGACGCCCCCTGTCCGGTGATGACGGTAAAATAATCTTCAGCGCAATACCGCAACATGGCGATGCCGATTTAAAATCAAGAAAAACCCATAAACAAAGGCAGGGCCATTCAAATCAGCCCTGCCTTTCAGGTTGATGGATCTGCGTAGTGGTTTTACCTTGCGGATAAAGCGGTATCGATAAAGCAAGCGCCGCCGCCTCCGCTTCCGCCTCCGCCGCCTCCACCGCCACTGCCGCCGCCATCATCATCGGTGATGGTCAGTGTGGCGGTAAAGGGCGTTCCAAGGGTTGCCCCGCCGCCGGCATTGCTCAGGGTCAGGGTCACCGTTTCATTGGACTCGTCGTCGCCGTCATCGGTGATGGCGACGCTGAAGGTGTCGCTGGTCACGCCGTCGGCCAGGCTCAGCGTGCCGCCGGCCGCCGTGTAGTCGCTGCCGGCGGTGGCCGTGCCGTCGCTGGTGGCGTAATCCACGCTGACTGATCCGTCGCTGCCGCCGGTGCGCGTCACCGTGATGGTGGCGCTGCCGCCGCCTTCTCCGATGCTGTAACCGGCAGCGCTGAACTGCAGCGTACCCGGCCCGTCGTCGTCTTGAATGGTCAATACCGCCGTGGTGTTGGCGCCCAGGACGGCGCCGCCGGTTGGATTGCTCAGGGTCAGGTTGACCGTTTCATCCGGCTCATCCGTGCCGTCATCGGCAATAGTGACGCTGAAGGTGTCGCTGGTCACGCCGTCGGCCAGGCTCAGCGTGCCGCCGGCCGCCGTGTAGTCGCTGCCGGCGGTGGCCGTACCGTCACTGGTGGCGTAATCCACACTGACCGATCCGGCGCTGCCGCCGGTGCGCGTCACCGTGATGGTGGCGCTGCCGCCGCTCTCGCTGATGCTGTAACTGGCGGCGCTGAACTGCAGCGTGCCCGGCGCGTCATCGTCTTGAATGTTCAGTACCGCCGTGGCGTTGGCGCCCAGGACAGCCCCGCCAATTGGATTGCTCAGGGTCAGGTTGACGGTTTCATCCGGCTCAATCGTGGCGTCATCGGCGATGGTGATGCTGAAGGTGTCGCTGGTCACGCCGTCGGCCAGGCTCAGCGTGCCGCTGGCCGCCGTGTAGTCGCTGCCGGCGGTGGCCGTGCCGTCGCTGGTGGCGTAATCCACACCGACCGATCCGGTGCTGCCGCCGGTGCGCGTCACCGTAATGGTGGCCGTGCCGACCCCTTCGCTGACACTATAAGTGGCGGCATTGAACTGCAGCACCCCTGCCGATGTATCTTGAATGTTGCCGCTGGCCACCAGCGCATACGGCTGGGGGCCCTGGGGCACATTGTAGCCGTTTACCCTGATAGTGTAAGTGCCTACCGCCGGAGTGGGGAGGGTCACCCCCAGGGTGTTGTTTACCCGGTCGTAGGAGCCGCTAAGGTCAGCCGAGCGCACATGGGCGCGGATATACCAGGTAACACCGGTTGTCGCCGCCCATCCGCTGCCGAAGTCGAGAAAAGCGCGGCCGCCGGAATCTACGGCGTCGCGAAAAATACCTTGTAACGCGGCATTGTCCACCTCGATGCCCACAAAAAAATCACCGCTGGCGATTTGAACGCCTGTTACGGGAATAGTAACGTAATCATAGTGGGGCAAAAACGAGGGCGCATAGGGTACACTCTTGGTATACAGCGCCGCACCCGGTACACCGCCAACATTGGCATATACCACGATGTTGATATTGGTGCCGGGAACGCCATTTTGGAGAGCCACCGTCACCGAATCGACGTAGGCCGGATAGCTCGACGGAGTAAAACGTGTGGCATATCGGGTTGGCCCAATCTCCGCGGTGACGGGAAAGCCCTCATCATAGGTCAACGTGGTCACCGTCGATTTCTGCGAGGCGTGGTCGGCATAATGAACCGATGCCCCGGGGTCGGTAACGCTCAGGTCCAAATCGTTCACCAGGCCGCCCTGGGCGCCCGGGAGACTCGGATAATCGGTCCACACCAGGTTGACCTTCAACGGCGCGCCGGCGTCGGTGACCGTGACGGAATATTCATTGGAATTGCCGGTACCCAGACCCGCCGTCTCATCATAATAGATGATGTCCGCCGGGGCCGTCGGAAAGATCCCGTCGCCCAGATTCAACCGGCCCCATCCCTCCACATTGTTGGGAGCCGGCGCATCCGGAATCTCCTGGTCCGCGCCGGTGCCGTACTGGCCCGGCTCGATATCTTCGGCGCTGTTGAGCAGGGCGGCCTTGATCAGCGCTGCCGAGGGAGGCGAGAACCCTTGTTGGTTGATGAGGTATTCGCGCATCAGCGCCGACGCACCGGCCGTCAGGGGGGTGGACATGCTGGTGCCGCCCATATAGAGGTAAAAACTGTCATAAACGCCCCAACCGCTGCCGGAGGCCACAGATGAACGTGTGGACAAAATATTGGTGCCGGGGGCCACGATGTCGGGCTTGTAGCGGCCGTCCAAACAGGGACCCCGGGAGCTGAAGGCCGCCATGCCGCGGTCGTTGTTGGACACATGATCGGTAGCAATGGGAGCCGCCGGGTACTTGTCAGCCCAGGACCCCGTGCCCCATGGTATGTCATATCCGGCGCCACTGGGACGGTCATTTTCGCTGGCCCCTACGGTCAGACAGTTCTTGGCCGTGGCCGGGGCGCCCAGGCTGTAAAGATCGATTACGCCGTCGGCGTCCATATCGACCCCGGCGTTACCGGCGGAAAAATGGATGAGAAAATCCTTGTGATTCCACATGTACTCATCCACATCCTGGGAGGAGGCGCTGTAGTCGCTTGCGGTATTGGAGCCCCAACTGTTGGTATGCAAGTCCGCCCCGGCCGAATCGGCGGCGCTGAACAGAACGTTCAAATCAGTCGGAAGGATAAGATAGCCGGTGGTATTTTGCATAACGGCTTGAAATACAAGACCGGCCTTGGGTGCCAGCCCGGCAAAGCAGTCAGCCGGGAAAGAGTCGGCCGCCGGGTTGCTGCCCGATCGCGCACCGTTTCCCAGCACCGATCCGGCCACATGGGTGCCGTGACCGTGGGTATCGGACCGGTTCCCGTCACCGGCCGTATCCAAGATAGCGGCAACCCGGCTGGTGCCGGCCCCGTCTTCAAAATCATTGTGCAAGCTGGCCGGGGATGTCGATCCCTGATCCAACCCGGTATCGGCGATCCCCACGGTCTGGCCGCTGCCGTAAAGCCCGTGGGTGTCCCGGGCGTCCCGTGCATTCATCACATCGGTGGAGATATTATTGAACAGCTTCCATTGGGGAAGCGGCTCGATCCATTTGACGCCGTCGATGCCGGTCAAGGGGGAGATGTTTTTGGCGGGGATCTCCACCTTCAAGGTGGTCTTCAGCCGGGTGCTGGTGGACTCTTCGATGCTGCCCCCCAGGGCTTCTATACGGGCTTGCACTTCGGCAAGATCCACGCCCGGAAAGATGTTGACGCGCAGGGCCACCGGCGGGGAAGTTTCTTCTCCGGCGCGGGTATACATCAAACTCATGGCCTTTTGACTGATGCGATAACTGGGTTGATAAAGACCCACCCAGCGCACATGGGCCAACCCGCGCACCGTGGCCACGGCAGACGAAGCCATGCGCACCGTAAAGGCGAAATCCGGCACATAGTCAAATATTTCAGCGCCTGCTTGCTGCAGCGCTGCTTTCCACTGCTCCTGAACCGGGCCGTCAAATTGGACCACATAGTAACCGGTCGCCCCTTCAGCAAATGCCTGGATGACGGGCAGACCGGATGCCGGCCGGGGCTGTTTGTACAGGGGATCAAAATGGGCGGTACCCAATCGAATCATCACGGTGGGTTCAGCCACTTGGGGGGCCTCCGGTTCGGCCGCGGGCTTGTCGCCGGAAACGCCCATGGCCAATGGGGTTAATACAATTCCATCTGTTTCTGCGGCCATGGCGGGCAGGCAAAAAGCCACCATGATCATCAACGCAAAAGCGCCGAATGCGGCAAACGGCTTCCAATTGGGGGGTTTCATCGACTTCATCCTCCTTTTTTAGATGACAAATTTTTCTGAGTTCAGAATGGCTCATACAATGTAACTGTTGACGGGTACTGCATCTTCATTTTGAGGGCCGCCGCCTCTTTCTATAGACTCTCTGAACTGCAGGGAATGGAAGATGCATGGAACGTCCATAGATGGACAAGCAGCAATGTAGCAGCATTTATGCCAATTGTCTACACACCCGCTACAGCACACAAGCACAAAAATCATGTGCGGCTGAGCATACAGCCAGCGAACGAGAGCGAGGATCGAGCCGACTGAACTGCAATTTAAGTTTGTGTCCTTGAAGTTGCCTAAAAAAGGATGGCGTTTAAAATGAACGAATGGGATTAAAAGTTGTGGGGCTTTTTAGATCGCTTCCGACAAACGTTTTAAAGAATACATGCCATCCAGGCCTTTGATGGGTTTTGGTTTTTTTTCGTGCTTGGATTGAAATAGGTGCTTGAATCTCTGATAGTGGGTGGAGACAAATTCTTTAGATCCTATGATACCTGAATCCGAGAAATAGCGGGTACGGTTTATAAATCGGTCTGTACGGCTGATGATAAAATCATTTTTCCGTTCCTTGGCCATGACCTTTTCATCAATTACAGCCGCATGTCCCTTGTCCGGGCGATGAACTGCCCCGGTTTCATAGACATAGCGGCGATAGCGCCGCATGCGTTCTTTTGTGCTTTTAACATTAAATTCTTTCAACCCGAAATCAGTGGAGAGAAATTCATCCGCGTTGTCTGTCTGGAGATGATAGCCCAAAGAACACCAGCGATACTGCTCCGGCCGCTCAACAATGCCGGCGCGCACCGGATTCAGATCAATATAGGCCAGGCAGTTGACCAGGGTTTCTCCCTTTTCCACAATCAAACTTTTGAACCGGTCCCCCCAAAAATAGCCCCGCCGGTTATGGCGGCGGTTATAGTACCGCGCAAAGCCAACT
>JBNKKB010000061.1:0-2749 GCA_050291605.1 Desulfobacteraceae bacterium
AATACATTGACCTATCTTCAAATATTTTTTCCCTGTTTAACGATTGAGGTAAACGGCGTCTTCCCTCTGTAGCGAAGCGGAAGGGGGCTGACGTCCGGTTGACTGATTGGTTGCGTGATTTTTTATCTTAGTTCAAGTGAGCCATCTTGATCTTCATCATATCAATTGATTTCAATTTCTAAGCTGTGTTGAATCCCTTTTGTTCCCTTGCTATCAATCGTAATTCAAAGTAGTAGACACTACTCGACATTTTTAAGCCTACAATAATCCATGTGCTCGCACACATGGTCGGCAAAACCAACACCCGCTTCTTCATATAAACTGTATACGGCATCAATCCCGGCATCTTTTAGAAGTTGCATCTCATCCTCATAGCGGACAGACGTGGTTATCTGACCTCTGTAACCTCTTTCCTTCATCTGCTGAGCTGAAAATATGCTTGTCCTGGGATCAGGCAGGGCCAGCATAACTAGACAGACCGAGCTTTTGGAAGGTTCGACTCGTTTCCAGAAATCACTGTCACTGGCGTCTCCGAAAAATACCCTTCTGCCATTTTTCTGGTGTTCTTCCACTTTTTCCGTATTAAAATCAACACCGATCACAATATTACCGTATCGACGCCTCATTTCATCATAGGCACTCGTACCTACGCCGCCCATACCGAGAATCGCAATTTCAGCGTCACCCGGATCAATGGGTTCGTCTTCCGGTAGCCGAGTCGAAGTCTCAAAATATTTCAGGTGGCCTGAAACACGCGCATATATGCTATGGGAAGCTGCATTCAACGGTGCGGCCATGATAAAGGTCAATGAAAGCGCAATAGCAATTACCACCAGCCATTCAGTACTGATCCAGCCTTTAGCAGCGCCGATTGATGCGACAATAAGACCAAACTCACTGTAATTCGACAAACTGAGAGATGCAAGTAACGATGTACGTGCGCGCAGCTTGAAACGGGTAAGAAGGATAAAAAAAAGCCCGGTTTTGAACGGCATTACCAAGGCCAGTAGCAGCGCGATTGTGAAGCCTGTGAGTGTGGGAAAGCCGGAAATACCGATATTTAAAAAAAAGCCGACCAAAAACAAATCTTTGAATCCAAGCAACCTGTCAGCCAGTTCCTGCGTTTTGGGGTGACCGGCGAAGAGCATTCCAACAACCAGCGCACCAAGGTCGCCTTTCAACCCGACAAGCTCAAATCCGCTGTAACCGGCAACCGTCATCAGGATACCGAACAGCATCAGCAGTTCGCCATGACCACACATCGCCATAAGTCTTCCAAGAATAGGCCTTGCAATAAAAAGCGACACTAAAAGAGGGACGGCCCATACAGAAGGAATTTTTCCTGTGGACGTCGCCAAAAAGACAACCGCAATAATATCCTGCATAATCAGGATGCCGATTGCGGCAGCCGCATGCCGCGAGGACATCTCCTTTTTTCCCTCTATCACCTTCACGGCAAACACCGTGCTGGAAAAACTCAGGGCGAACGCGATAAGCAGCGCGGTCTGCAAGGTCGATTGATCAAAGAAGGGTATCCTTGAAAACCCTATCATCCGCATCAAAAAGACCAAAATAATGACCGTTAAAATCATGTGAATGGATGTACCGGCCCAAATTTCGGGTTTTGCAAGGCTTTTAATCTTTAGCTTCAGTCCGATGGTAAACAGAAGCAGCGTAACACCGGCATCAGCTACGGTTTCCAGTAATTCGCCACCCGTAACACCGATACTGTTCAGTGCAAATCCGGCCAGCAAATATCCCACAAGAGGAGGCAAACCGATTCTGCTGATAAGAGCACCAAATAGAAATGCTGCCAAAATCCATAATGGGTTCATCATCTCAGCCCTAACGCATTGATCACTGGAGAGGGCCGCTTTGTGGCCCGAATCCAGTGAAGCAGAAGGTTAGACTACTTTTCTTGGTTATACTAATACGGCAAATTGCTGTTGAGTTCTGCAAGCCAATCCCTTGCAAGTTCTATATTGTGGTCAAGGTATGCGTCCGTTCCTCCAAGATAACATTTTACCTCTTCCATTTTCTTTCGGATGATTTCCATATCATAATGCTTTTGTTCTGGGAGAGTGAGCGAACCGTCCTTTTTAAAAGGATATCGAAAAGTTTGGCCATTAGGATCAACGGAATGAAGTTGGTTTATTGTTTTAATAATTTCTTGATCAAATGGATCATCAGGTTCAACTATGCTTAACCTTTCGGTCAACCACTGAATAAGCTTTTGCAGGCTATGCTCTTTTTTTAAATTTTCTTTGACGCTTTTTTTAAAAGGTTCGACGTCTTCTCCGATATCAATAAGAATATCATGGTATTTTTCCGTTCTTAAAATTAAATATTTTAGCATTAATTCTAAATAATGCCTGTAATTAAAGCATATAGGATAGAAATATAAATCTTGATAACCATTTTGTAGGGCTAATTTAATCAGTGTGCTTGCCGCATCATAGTATGCCCCAATATAGTCGGAATGGTAACCGCCTGCGATGGCATTATTTCTCCACCTACTTAATGGTGCTGGAGTGAAAATTTTCTTTGACATTTGTTTCTATTTCTTTGGGTCTAACGAGTTAATCAGCGGTCCGGCCCTTCGGGTCCGCTAAATTTATGGGTTGTGTGCCAACATTTCTGATTTGGCTGTAAAGGTATTGATCAATTATTTTACCATCCTTAAAAGCGCTTGAACGAAGTACTCCCTCACGGATAAAGCCCGCCTTTTCCAGAACTCTATGTGAAGCCG
>JBNKKB010000062.1:0-107356 GCA_050291605.1 Desulfobacteraceae bacterium
TAACCTCCTCACTTGCTGGTCCGTAACCATCCAAACCGCTCCTTTTCATGCGTAATTTGGATGGTTTTACCAGCTTTTTCAGATTTTTAATTTCGGGAATTTTAATTGTCGTTACTCGGGAATTATAAATGTCGCTGATCAGCTCTGTTAAAAAATAATTCATAACTTTTAATATCATTGCTTATTTCAGTATTAAGTAGTTTGAGCGCTGACTCGTATTGTTCATTCTCAATTAAACCACCTATCTTTTTTAACAAATTATTGCACCCTGGAAATTTTTGGGATTCTGCATTTTTCGGAATTAAGTCATACAGATTTTCGAAATACTCTTTTGTGCTTGCATGAACCAAACTTAAGTTTGCCATATATAAAACACAAAAACATACCACAACAATGATGCGTCTATAATTCATGTGTTAATACCCTTGACCTAGATTATTAGCTTAGTATTTATTCATTTTTATAGAGTATAATTTACCTGTCCCTACTCTATGCTCTATTGTATTGTAATTAAAACGAAAATTATTTGGTTGACTTCCTTAATATAGGATGTCCCCTAATGTCTCCTGAATAGTTACAAAATATTATACGTTATCTGTGCTCTTCAAAAAATGAAATTACCCCATCAATTTGATCCTGTGTTAAATCCTTTTCATAAGACATTAGATGGATTTTTATTTCATCTCTCTTTTTTGGAAAAAGCCATAACGTAATATCATTAATTTCCTTCTTAATATCCAAATCTCCTATTTGGAATCCCTTTGTTTCGCCAACTTCAAAAAAATAAATATGCTCAGATGGATGCCCATATGAAACATGGGACCACTTTATTGTGCTTTTAATAAGTAAAAGCTCGGCATCACGTTTAGATAAAAATATTGATTTAAAGGATGGCTTAACAGACATTGAGGTTTTTGTCAGTTCAAATTCGTTTGAGAAATTAGTCGAGAAGTATTGATTTAAATCGTCAATTGTTTTATAGTTAAGCCCAATCTTAATCTTGTGTAAATGATTATTAAATACGTTTTCATATTTTTCAATCATCACCAAAAGATTTTTCTGCACCCCCAGTATGGCAAATTCCTCCGTTTCTTTTACATTTGGTGTTACTTTAAAGGGAAATCGAAACTTATGCTCAGCGAACCTAAAGTCATATCCAGTTTTCAATGGCTCTCTCTTTATATCTCTTTCTATAGGCTGCGCATAAAGCAGGTCCAATTTATCATTAAAAATATTGTGAATAAAAAAAAGAGTCTTAGTTTGTTTTCCTATTGAAAAATATGCAACTACAAATCCAATTATAAATATTATTGCTGCTTTTTTTTTCATCGCTTTTAACCGCCTTTTTAATATTATCAACCTTCCTACAAGTTCTATGCTAAGAAAAATATTTTATTTTCCATAATTAGCTTTTCACCCAACAAATAAAACAATTGTTTTTCTCATTATATGACTTTCAGATATACTTATTTATTTTGTAGCTCCTGCCAAGGGGTTTGTATAGGTCATTAAGTCTTTGGCCATATCTTGGACTGCTGGTTTTGATTCATTTTTAAATGTTTCATTATAATCGTATAGCCCCTTGGCACATGCCTCCCAACCTTCCTTTCCTCTTGTCTTTCCAGCTATATAATCAGCGCAAGCTTGCCAGGCTGCAGTTTGTTCCATTGCGGTCTTATTCGTAGCTTCAATGGCCTTAGTTGTTTTCTGTTCTGTTTCGTAAAACCCTATAGCCTTTAATATCCAATTTGCAATTTTACTTAACACTCCTATTTTCTTTTTCTCAGACTTGACCTCTTTCTTATATTTTTTCAGTTCCTCTGTTAATTTTAAATGTTGCTTAAGTAAAGTCTTAGATATGTCATTAGGATCTTCTTGTTTGGAATCTTTAGTTTCACCGCTTTGGTCATCTTTTTCTGAGGTATTAATATCTGGCTCGCTATCCTTGTCATTTGTTCCCTCTCCCTCATGCCCATCCGGATCAACATAAACAAGCGGATTATTAAGGCAATAACTGTACCGGTTAAAACTCTGCGGATTCGTCCAACCCGGCACAATACTATCCGCACTCAAAAAACGCCCAATCAACGGATCATACAACCGAGCATCATAATTATAGAGTCCTGACTCGGCATCCAGCTCCTGGTCGGTAAACTTATAACTGCTAACCGATATGCCGTCGCCATCGCCCCGCTTGCCCCCAAAGGGCATATACATGGCGGTTTCGATGATGTTGCCCGAAACATCGGTCATGGCGCTGGAGCTGCCCAAGTGGTCTTTGTGAAAATAGGTGGGGGTGCCCCCTTTGACCACGGCCACGCGCAGGTTGCCGGCAAAGACATAAAAGTTCTCCACATTATCGATGAGCTCCATCGTGTTGGAAAAATAGTAGCTCACCTTGCCGGCGCCGGACTTTCCGGCCCGTTTGCTCTCGCCGTCATAGATCAGGCTGACGGTCCCGCCGGTAGGATGGGCCACCGTCACCGGCATATTGTCCGCATTGAACGCCAGGTTGCGGCTGACCACCGCCATGGGATCGGTCAGATCCGGGCCGTTCTCCATATTGCCGTTGAGATCATACACATAATCATGGGTCACTCCCTTATGCAATACCGAAGAGACGGCGTGGATGTGATCCGGGTCCTCATAGCGCATCTCCAGGATGGCCGGGATCACGCCGACGGAACCGGTGGAGGTGGTCTCGGAGGTCAAGCGGTGCATTTTATCGTAGGTGTAATAATAGGTCTCCACCTTGGCCAGGTCGTCGATCACGGTGATATCGCCGGCCGGTGAGTAGGTGTATTGGCGGTCCTGGGCCGTGGCGCCGGCGGCCGCGAGGGTCTGGATGCCGGTCAGGCGCTGGGACCAGTCGTCGTAAGTGTAGTCGGTATAGGCGCCATTGCCGAATTTGAGGCACGTTAAAAGCGGTAACCAAATAGGTTTTTATGCTAATGGCCACACCCAAGCCCGCATCATCCGCCCTATCGCCCGGGGCGGGTGATGACGAACAGTCCGATATGGGCCAGCAGGTTGGCGGCTTTGTGCCACAGGGGGGAGCGCACCCAGCGTCCTCCCAACAGGTATCGCTGGTGCACGACGGTGATGCGCTCTTTGCGGCAGAAGCTGAAAAAGTCTTTGATGGACAGTACCCGGATGTTGGGGGTGTTGTACCACTCGAAGGGCAGGGCCGGCGATTTGGGCGCGCGGCCGCCTAAGAAAAGGCCGCGGCGCAGCTGCCATTGGGCAAAGTTGGGAAATCCGACGATGCCGTAGCGGCCGATGCGCAACATCTCGTCCAGCACCATGAGGGGATGTTTAACCACTTGCAGGGTCTGATTCAGGATCACGTAATCATAGGATTGGTCCGGAAAGTCCGCCAGGCCCTCATCCAGATCGCCTTGAAATACATTCAATCCCTGGGCCAGGCCGTTGACCAGCTGCATGCCGTCGATGTCGAGGCCGGTGCCCTGAATATTGCGATCCCGCACCATGGCATTGAGCAGGCTGCAATCGCCGCAGCCCAAATCCAGCACCCGCGACTGTTCGGGGACCAGGGTCATGATCATGTCCCGATCGGTGCGACTCAAACGATCCACATACTGGTCTGTCATGCCGCCGCCTCCTTGCCCGTACCGGTCAAAAAGCCGGATATGATGCGGGTGAGTTTCTCCTCTTCCAGCAAAAAGGCATCGTGGCCGTAAGGCGATTCAATGTCGATGAACGATACCGGCTTGGCATGGGCGAGCAGGGCGCGCACCATCTCCTTGGATTGGGCGGTGGTGAAAAGCCAGTCGCTGGAGTAGGAGACGAATAAAAAGCGCGCTGTGGTGCGGGCGAAGGCCTCTTTCAGGGGGCCGTAGCTGCGGGCCACATCGAAGTAGTCCATGGCTTTGGTGATATAGAGGTAGCTGTTGGCGTCAAAGCGGTCGGTAAAGGTGCTGCCCTTGTGATCGAGATAGGACTCGATGGCGAACTCGCTGTCAAAATTGTAACTGAGCCGGTTGGCCGACTGCAGGCGGCGTCCGAATTTGCTGTCCAGCAGCATTTTCGAAAGATAGGTGATATGGCCCACCATGCGGGCAATGGCCAGGCCTTTTTCGGGTCCCTTGCCGTTGTAGTTGCCCCCTTTCCATTCCGGATCACGGGTGATGGCGCTGCGCCCCACGGCATTGAAGGCGATGGCCTGGGTGGAGAGCCGGGCCGCCGAAGCGATACAGATGGCCGCGCGCACCATCTCGGGATAGCGTATGCTCCACTCCAGCACTTGAAATCCGCCCATGGAGCCGCCGGCAACGGCGTAGAGCCGGGAGATCTTGAGGTGATCCAGCAGCTGTTTTTGCGCCGCCACCATGTCCCCGATGGTCACCACCGGAAAATCGAGGCCATAGGGATCGCCGGTGTCGGGATGCGGGCTGCCCGGCCCCGTAGAGCCTTTGCAGCCGCCGAGGATGTTGGCGCAAATGACCCAGTAGTGTCGGGTATCAAAGGCTTTGCCGGGGCCGATCATGCCGTCCCACCAGCCGGCGTAGCGGTCATGGGGCGAGTGAACCCCGGCGGCATGATGGTCGCCCGACAGGGCATGGCAGATCAATATGGCGTTGGAGCGATCCGCGTTGGGCGCACCATAGGTTTCATACACCACATCGATGGGGCCCAGTTGGTGGCCCGATTCCAAAACCATGGGCTCGCTTTGGGAGCCGAAGGTGAAGCGTTGGGGGGTGACCAGTCCCACTGAATTTCTATCCATTGGTACGGCTTTCCGTCATGCCGGGCATGATCCGGTCGGCACAGAGGCCGACCCTACGTTGAATCAATACTTGATTCGGTCGGCGCTGAGGCCGACCCTGCGCTGAATCGAGCATTGACCGGACACATGATCTTCCTATGACCGGGCACTGTCCCGGCCTGTTCTGTTGACCAGGGGTTTGCGGTGCAAACCCCTGTGGGTGTTCCAATGTGCATATCCTGTTGAAAATAAAACATTGCCGGGCCGCTGGCTCACGCCCGCTGACAGCCCACCCCCGCCTCCAGCGCCTGATTCAAATCCGCCAGAATATCGTCGATCTCCTCGATCCCCACGCTCAGCCGCACAAAATCCGGGGTCACGCCGGCCGCTTGCTGCTCCTGCTCGCTGAGCTGTTCATGGGTGGTGGACGCTGGGTGAATCACCAGGCTTTTGGCATCGCCGATATTGGCCAGATGGCTGAACAGTTGACAGCTTTCAATAAACTTGACGGCTGCCGGCTGTCCGCCTTTGATGCCGAATCCAACCAGGGCGCCCTGCCCTTTGGGCAGATATTTATCCTTCAAGGCATAGCTGGGCGAAGAGGCCAATCCGGGATAGCGCACCCATGTTACGCAAGCGTGCTCTTCCAAAAAGCGGGCCACTTTCAGCCCGTTCTGGCTGTGCCGCTCCATGCGCAGGGCCAGGGTCTCCAACCCTTGAATGAAGTTCCATGCGTTGAAGGGACTCAGGGCGGCGCCCATATCGCGCAATCCCAATACGCGGGCGCGCAAAATAAAGGTTAAATTGCCAAAGGTTTCATGAAACTTCAGTCCGTGATAGGCCGGATCCGGATCCAGAAAGTGCGCAAAGCGCCCCGAGGCGGCCCAGTCAAACCGACCGGAATCCACGATGATGCCCCCGATGGAGGTGCCGTGGCCGCCGATGAATTTCGTGGCCGAATGCAAGACAATGGCGGCGCCGTGGGCGATGGGATTGAGCAGATAGGGGGTGGTGACGGTGTTGTCCACCACCAGGGGGATGCCGTGTTTTTTGCCGATGGCGGCAATCCGATCCAGCTCGACAATCTCCAGCTTGGGGTTGCCGATACTTTCCACGAAAAAGGCCTTGGTTTTTTCACTAACAGCGGATTCCCAGGCGTCAAAATCATGGGGCGGCACATACTTGACCGTTATCCCCAGCCGGGCAAGGGTGTGGGTGAAAAGACTGACCGTGCCGCCATACAGGTCCGTGGAGGAGACGATTTCGTCACCGGCTTTGGCCAATGTCAATATGGTCAATGTTTCCGCCGCCTGGCCGGAAGCAACGGCCAGCGCCGCCACACCGCCCTCAAGGGCCGCCACACGCTGTTCCAACACATCGGTGGTGGGATTCATGATGCGCGTATAAATATTGCCGAATTTGCGAAGCCCGAACAGATCCGCCGCGTGGGCCGTATCGTCAAATGTATAGGATGTGGTTTGATACAGGGGCACGGCGCGGGATTTGGTGTCCTGATCCGGCACATGCCCGGCATGGATGGCCTGGGTGGCAAAACCTTTGTATTGATCACTCATTGTCTCTTCTCCTTTTTGAATAACAAAGCCCACGCTTTCAAAGTAACCATGAACTTCGAACACGAAACATGCGTATACGGCAACCCTTGAGCAAACTAAAAAACCTCTCGCCGTATCCACGGGAGAGGTCTGTCCTTCCATTTTGCCAATGAAGACCTCATGTGTCCCATTTCCAGGGCTGGATTTGGCACCTTGATGGTTAGGTTGCCGGGCGGTCACAGGGCCAGATCCCTCACGCCTCTCCACATGAATCAAATTTTGTTTCAACTACCTTAAGGCCGACCGATCCCTTTGTCAAGTCGGGACCCGCCTTTTCAGCGATTCTCGGTGAAGCGCCCAGGGGGGCTTGTGCCCGTTGACAGGTAGTTGTGGGAGGGGCGTCCCGCCCCGACATTAAAGCCACCCGCATGACATGTCGCGGCGAGACGCCGCTCCCACAGACCCCAAATCGTGCCTGAAAAGTTGCGAAAGATTATTTTGCGATCCGCTATAAAATCGTATCCACGATGGCTAAAAAATTGCTCCGGGAATTGCTGCCGCCTTTTTGCCTGATCCTTTTATGCACGGGACATGGGGTCAAGTATCCGACAGAATCGCCGATATACCCTTTGTCAACAAAAGAGACGACCATTGAAAAAAAGATCAACACGGGATTTGCAGGAGATGACAGGATCAGCTCAGGAAAGTAAGGCCGGCGGAAAGCGCCGGATCATTGCAGTGGGCGGCGCCAAAGGCGGCGTCGGCAAATCCCTGGTGGCGGCCAATATCGGCGTCTATCTGGCGGAGCGGGGTAAAAAAACCATGCTCATCGACCTGGATTTGGGGGCCGCCAACCTGCACCTCTATCTGGGGGTTTGGGGGTTGAATGCGCGCATCGACGACTACCTGGATAAGAAGGTGTCCGACCTGGCCGACATTGCCCTGCCCACCGAATACGGTCCCATGTTGATCGGTGGGGGCAGCAGCCGGTTAGGGGCCGCCAACCTGCCCTTTGCACGCAAGCTCAAACTCATGCGCGCCATCCGAAAAATAGACGCGGACTATATCATTATCGATTTGGGCGGCAGCACCAATTACAACATCCTCGATTTTTTCCTGTTGGCCGATGCCGGCCTGGTGATGACCACCTGTGACCCCGCCGCCTACCTGGACGCATACACCTTTATCAAAATGGCCCTCTATCGCAGATTGACACGGTTGTTCGGCAACGAGTCCAAGTTTCGAAAATTTAAAGATGAAGCGTTGCTGGCCGTCATCAAGGCGTTTGTTTCACCCAACGGCGATGCCGAACCCCGCCTCATTTCAGACCTGCTCCGGCAAATTGAAACCCAAGCGCCCCAGCGCAGCTACCTGGTCAAACAGGCGATTGATCAATTCCATCCTCACCTGGTGGTCAATATGTCCGAGAACAAGGATGAAGTGGACAGCCTCGTTAAACGCATACGCAAGGTTTCTCAGCGCATGCTCAACATCCCCATTGGGTGCGCCGGCAGCATCCCTTGGGATCGTCTGGTGGCCAAAAGCGCCCATGACCTCAAACCCGAAGTCGCCCTGCACCCCAACGGCGAAATGGCACGCCGCATCGCGCAAATATTAATGCAGATTGAAATATAGAAAAGATTACATAGGCTACATTTCATTATTCAGCGCTCATGATCTATGGTTTATCCTGACAGCATAATAGTTTAAAGATTAAAGTTTTAAGTGAAGGCATGATGTCCACTTAACTTCAAATCCCAAGTGCATTGCTGAAGTATTTGTATTTACAAATGGTTAAAAGAAACCCCCATCAAATGTGGCTCAGAAACCGGACCATCCCAACCGATTTGTTTGCGACCTGACCCATAGGCAGAATACCTCAACTTTAAACTTCACCCTTTAAACTTTAAACCCTGGTGAAGGCAAAGCTAACAATGGGCTATTGCCGGCGAATCGATCCTTTACGATTCATCCTCCACCGGCATAACAGCCTCAGCCTTCACCAGCCCTTTTATATCCTCGATGATCAGGTAAAAGGCGGGCACCAGCACCAGGGTGATCACTGTGGCGAACAAAATACCGTATCCCAAAGAGATGGCCATGGGAATGAGAAAGCGGGCCTGGCGCGAGGTCTCGAAGATCATCGGGGTCAACCCGCCAAAGGTGGTGAGTGTGGTGAGCATGATGGGCCGGAAGCGGTGCAGGGCCGCTTCGTGGATGGAAACCCTGGCGGTGGCGCCGGCCCGGCGGCGGCGGTTGGCAAAATCGATCAGCACCAGGGAGTCGTTGACCACCACACCGGAGAGGGCCACCACACCGAACATGGAAACGACGCTCAGGCTGTACCCCATGATCAGGTGGCCGATGATGGCCCCGACAATTCCGAACGGAATGGCCGCCATAATGACAATGGGTTGAATATAGGAGTTCAACGGCACCGCCAGCATGGCGAATATCACCACCAGGGCCATCAGCAGCCCCTTGCCCAGGGCGGCCATGGACTCCCGGCGATCCGCCTGGCGGCCTTCAAAACTATAGGTTAATCCGACATATTTTTGTTGCAGTTGGGGCAAGATATCGGTTTTGACGCTTTCGAGAATTTGGCCGGTGCTGGCCCGGGGCCGTGCATCGGCGCTGACATTCACCACCCGCCGGCCGTTACGGCGATTGATGGTGGTGTAAGCTCGCCCGCGATCGAAATCCACGGCCTCACGCAGGGGCACCTCAATGCCGCCTGGGGTGCGCAATATCATCTCCTCAAGGCTCTGCTCGGTCACCCGCTCGGCTTTGGGCAGGCGTACGATGACCTTGACCTCGTTGCGACCCCGCTGCTGGCGCAGCACTTCAGCGCCGTAGTACGCGTTGCGCACCTGGCGGGCCACTTCCCGGGACTGCAACCCCAGGCTTTCGGCTTCGGGCCGAATTTTGAAATCGATCTGTTGCTTGCCCGGCGAAAATCCGTCATCGATGTCCACGGCGTTGGGATAAAAGGCCAGGGCTTCGGCCAGCTCGGTGCTGGCATGTTCGAGAACGCCGATATCCCGGTGGCTCAACTCCACCGATATGGCGGAACCCCGGCCGGGACCGCCGGCGTCGGATTCAAATTTGAGGGACTCCAGGCCCGTTATCTCTCCGGTCTGCTTGCGCCACAAGCGGGTCAATTGGGCCGTGGTGACGGGCCGCTTTTTGGGGGGCGTCAAATAGATTTGCACCATGGTGGTGTTGCCGTCCAGCCTGGCGTAGATGCCTTCGCTGAGCCGCCGGCCGCCGTTTTGGCCCACGACCGTTTGGGCGGTATCAATCAGAAATTGTTGTACTTTTTCGGTCTTTTGAACGGCGGTGCCATAGGGCAGTTTGGCCGTCACCCGGGCATAGTCGGATTCCACTTTGGGAAAGAGCTCAAATCCCAAGCGTCCGCTTTGGACGAAACCCAGGGCGACCAGCAGAACGGCCACCCCCAGGGCAATGGTCAGGTAGCGCCAATGCAGCGCCCGGGACAGGAAGGGCCCGTATTTCTTATTGACCATTCGGCTGAAGGCGGCCCCAAAGCGTTGCTGCCGGCGGGCCAAACCATTGAGCTTGCGGGTGTGTTGATGGCCCAGGTGAGCCGGTAAAATAAAGAGGCTCTCCACCAAAGAGATGGCAAATACGCAGATCACCACGATCGGAATCTGGCGAAATACTTTACCCATGAAGCCGGGTACAAAGAACAATGGCATAAACGCCACCATGTTGGTGAGCACACTGAAGGTCACCGGCATGGCAATCTCCCGGGCGCCGTTGACAGCCGCAGTATACCAACCCGCACCGCTTTGGCGGTGAAAATAGATATTTTCGCCCACCACGATGGCATCGTCCACCACAATACCCAGGGTGACGATAAAAGCGAACATCGAAACCATGTTGATGCTCACCCCCACGCTGGGCAGGATCAGCATGGATCCGAAAAAAGAGATGGGAATCCCCAGGCTGACCCAGAAGGCCAGCCGGGCCTCCAGAAGGACCGCCAGTAAGATAAACACCAGTCCCAACCCTAAAAAACCATTGCGCAGCATCAGCTCCAATCGCTGGCGGTAAATATCGGAGCGGTCGTTGCGCGCTTCCAGCGACAACCCATTGGGCAACTGTTGTTGGATCTCTTGTATTTTAGCGTGCGCGGCCCTGGAAACCGCAGTGGGGGTCTGGTCCCCCACCCGGTAAACCTCTATCATCACGGCAGGTTTGCCGTTAAAGGTGGCATAGTTGTCTGTCTCTTCAAAGCCGTCGCGAATGTCGGCGATCTGTTCAAGGAGCACCTGGGTGCCCTCATTGGTTGTGATCACGGGGATTTTGCCGAATTCGCGGGCATAATCGCGCCGCTCTTTCACCCGCACCAGGATATCGCCGGATGCGGTTTTAATGGCCCCGCCGGGCAACTCCACGGCCGCCTGGCGCAGCGATTGCGCCACCGATGTCAGGGTTAAGTTGTAGGCGCGCAAAGTGGCTTGGGAGATCTCGATGCCGATCTCATAGGCTCTGACACCGGCCAATTCCACCTGGGTAATGTCAGGGTCCTGCAACAGCCGGTCGCGCACCAATTCGGCCATCTCGCGCAGCACCCCTTCACTTTGGTCACCGTAAAGGGCCAATGAAACCACATAGTGTTTGCGTTTGGCCACCGTTACGCGGGCCTCCTCGGCCTCTTCGGGCAGGGAGGCGATGCGATCCACTTGATTTTTAATATCCTGGGCGACCTGCTGCGTATCTTCACCTTCCAGCACCTCGACAGTGACCGATCCCGAGCTTTCATTGGCTGTCGAGGTCACCTCTTTGATGCCCTCCACATCCTGAACCGCCTCTTCAATGGCCTGCAGAATGCCCCGTTCCACCTCCTCGGGGCTGGCACCGGGGTAGGCCACCTGGATGTTGACGATGTCCGAATCAAAATCGGGAAAGACCTCTTTCTTGATGCGGAATCCCATGATCAGACCACCGATCAGCAGCACCAGCATTAACAGATTGGCGGTCACCGAGTGGCCGGCCATCCAGGAGATGGGGCCGCGGGGGATCTTCATATGGGGTTCGCGCGTCTGCATGAAGCCATCAACCTTGTTGGGGGGTTTCAGGTAAGGCCGAAGTCGGCGTGATGGGCTCGGTGTCCTTGTTCTCCACTTGAAGATCCATGCCATCCACCGGAGTGGCCAAATCAGAGACAATCACCCGGTCGCCGGGCTGCAGCCCCTGTTGCAACAGCACCGTCCGGGTATCGCGCCACAGCGTCTCAACGCTGCGGATGGCCAGTTTGTTTTGTTGATCCGCCACCCAGACATGGGTGTTGTCCCGCAACGCTTCACGGGGAATGCGATAGGCCGATTCGATTTGGCGACCCTGGATCGCCACGCGCACGTACTCACCGATGAGGAGGGCCGGCTTGGAAGCATCAGGCGCCTTCAAACCCAACGGATCTTCGACCGCAATAATCAACCGGGCCATGCGACCTTCCGACTCCAAGTCGCTGAGTAATTTGACCACCCGCCCCTTGCGGGTGGCATCACCTTGATAGGTCACCTCTACCGGGGCACCGATTTGGGCGTGGTTGCCGGGGATGGCGACCCAGGGCAGGCGATGCACGGGCACGGCAACCTTAACCCAGTATTGATCAACACCGGCAAGGGTGGCCAAACTCTCCTGGGCGGCCACCTGAGAGCCCCTCTCCACGTGGGTGTCACGGACAACCGCATTAAACGGTGCCTTTATTTGGGTGCGGGCCAACTGCAGCTCGGCCGCTGCCAACTCGGCCTCGGCGGCCACCAATTCACTGCGCGCTTTTTCCAGATGGGGTTTGCGCAAGGCCAATTCCGCATCAGCTTCCTGGGTGGCGTTGTCACCATTGAGCAAGGTCCACTCGCGCCGGGCCACCTCCTGGCGGCCCAGCTCCAGCTTTAAGTTGTAGCTGGCATCGGCCACCGCGCTCTGCTTCTGGGCAACAAGGAGCCGGTAGTCCACCGGGTCGATTTGAGCCAATGTCTCTCCTTGGTGCACGATGCCGCCCTGGGTAAATTCAGGGTGCAGGGAAACAATTTCCCCGGCCACCCGTGATTTGAAATTCAGCTCGCGGGCCGGAACAACCGTACCCATGGCCTGGATGACAACGGTCTGGGGCTGGGGATAGACTTTTTGGACGCGCACCAACGGCGTGATCTTGGCCGGCGGACGCCGTTTGGCTTTGGGCGCCGAGGCAACCAGCACAAAAGCGACCAGTGCACCGGCTGCCACAACAGCCAAACATACGAGGACAATGGCCCATTTCCTTTTGCCGCCCGGTGTTTGATCAGGAGGATCAGGCGCGCTATCGGCGATCGAATTGACCGGCTTGTTTTCCATGGGCGCTTTTTCCATTTTTAAATGAGACAATTTCATATAACAACCTATGTATCCTTTGGGTCACTTCCCGGCTCGGGGTTCCAGTGTCTGCGTCCAGGAGCCGCCCAAGGCGCGGTATAGATCCACGCGTGCCAAAAGTAAATCCGCCTTGCGTTGAATAAGGGTACGCTCCAGATTTTGCACTGAAAATATCTGGGTCAATACCGGCAAATAGTCGTTCAAGCCCCTGCGGTAGCGCAAGCGGGCTTCATTGAGTGCATTTTGTGATGCGGTCAGTTGGGCCTGCAGCTCCACGATGTGCTCCCGCAACTTGGTTTCGCCCACCAGTGCATCTTCTACTTCGCGGATGGCATTGAGAATGATGCCCCGATAGGCCGCCAGCTTTTCATCCACTACGGCACGCTGGCGCACCACTTCTGCCGAACGCCGGCTACCATCCAACAGCGGGGCGGTCAGGTTCCCCGCCAGATTGAGCAACCAATTGTCAAACAATAGATCCAGGGCGTCCGACTGATAGGTGGCCCGGGCCGTCAGACTGATATTGGGCAGCCGGTCCGCGCGGGCTGCGGCCACGTCCCAATCGGCGGATTGCAGTCGCAACATGGCCGCCCGGATATCCGGCCGGGCGGTCAGCAACTGGGCCGGGATTCCGGTGATCGGTATATCCTCGTGGATCTCTAAAACCCCCGTATCGATGGTGGGCAGCGCAAAAGGAGCCCGGCCCAAAAGCAACGCCAATTCATTGAGCAGCCGGCGCTCGTTCTGTTCCACCAGCGGCAACTGCGCGCGCGACTGCGCCACCACCTGGCGTTGCTGAAACACATCTAAAGCGGACGCCAGTGATTTTCGAAATCGCAGCTCCACCAGTTCCAACAGCGTCAAATTGGCTTTCAGCTGCCGGCGCAGCAGTTCGATTTGCATGCGTTGGGACTGAATACCGATCCAGCGGGAGACCACATTGGCCGCCAGGGTGATGGCTGCGGCATTAAGATCTTCGCGGCTTGCCGATGCCGAAAGGACGGCAGCCTGGCGCTGGGAACGGATGCGGCCCCACAAATCGATCTCATAACGGCTCACCAGGCCCAAGCTGTAGCTTTCCACGGTATCATCGGCATCGGAAGTGGTTTGGCTGTTCGAATTGCCCTGGCGACTGTAAGCAGCGCCCCCTTCCACGGCAAGATCCGGCCATAAAGCAGCACCGCTTCTAATGGCCAATGCCCGCGTCTGTGCCAATCGCGCCCAACTCTCTTGCAAAGAAAAATTATGACCCAAAGCCTCCATCACCAATGCATTCAATTGGGGGGCATTAAAACTTCGCCACCAGTGTTGGAGGGGCTCGCCAGCCTCCGCCTGATTAGAATAGGTGGCCGGCAAAACCGTGCTATCCGGATCGCGGGGCTGCGGCGCGAAAGGGGCACAACTGATCAGAAGCAGATACATGATCATCCAGGAGATAAACAAGAGAAATCGTTTCATGATTAAATCTATAGGCCTATAATCAAAAACTTTAAACTCACCGTCCTTATTCATAGCCTTCAAAAAAAGCTGAATCTTTTTGAGATGGCGCAGCCATAGCTTCAATTTGATCCGTTATAGCCGTTTATGGGCGCTGGATCAAACATAGATATTGACCTTAAAATTGTAAAGGATGGAGATTTTTGGGAAAGACCGCGATCATGATGGCGGCGCCCAAGGGACCTATCCATCATAAGAACAGGCAAGGGCGGATCAGGAAAAGCGTAACCACCTGAAACTGTTTTTTAAAAGAAGCATCTTTACGATGCGCAGACCTCGCGCAAACCCATCGATTCAAGTCAGTATGGTGGCTATGACGCGGTCAAAATCAGCGGTTTCCGCCGGACCGGGCGAGATTATGCCGGATCAGGGCTTTAAGCTCTTTTTTTTGATCGCGGTTCAGGGGCTCAAAGCACACGCTGCGGCGTTTGATCTTTTTGTTGGGAAAAACCAGCTCACCCACCTCTTGATCAGATACCGTGTGCCCCTTTAATCTTATGCTGAATCGCGGTTTATGGGTATGAATACTCAACCCATAAGCGCCCTCTTTGTGAAGCAAACCTTCGTCACTGTAGTGAAACGAAAGCCCACCGAGCCCTATCTCGTCGACCCGATGCGAGCCCGTACCCTGTAGCGAAGTAAAGATGCCATCAATGGAACGCCAACGCCTTTTCATTCTTATCTCTAAGAAGAGCAGGCGCCTCAAAAATTTATTCATCCATACGTCCTCAAATGGCGTACCGTACGCTTGGGTCTGCTTCAGGGTCAACATCATGAATCAGGTACTTATCCGTCATCGCCAAGGTTCAGGCACGCGTCCCTATCACCGGAAAGACGGCGACCCCCCGCATTATATCCCAAGACACAATACGTCGTCGGTCAATAGAATTTTAAGGATGAAAAGCCTAAGAATCGTATTTCATCATCTCAAACAATAAACACAATGCCGGTTCGGTCAATTGGCAGAAGTGAATTTACGCGCCAGATCCAGGTCAGTCAGGCATTGCCTCAAATAAGAATCTCAATCTATCACGGTAATTGGCATTGCTCAACAATTTTTGCCACATGAATGGCCGTGGTGTCCAAATAGGCAAGTTTGACATCTTGCTCCTGGATGACAAGGGGAAGTTCGGTGCACCCCAATATCAATCCCTCCACTGGATGGTCATGCTGAATTCTCTCTACAATCGCCAAAAACTGCCTTCGGGTATCGGGGGTAACCCTACCGAATTCCACCTCAGCAAAAAGCTTCTGCTGGATAAGGGCCTGCTCTTCCGGATTGGGAACAACTAAAGTAATGTGCTGCCGGTCGAACACCATCTGATAAAAATTATCCGTCATGGTGACTTGCGTTCCCAGCAGGCAGAGGGTTTTGAGCTGGGCCTTGACCGCATGGTCGCAGGCGGCCTCGATGATGCTGATCAAAGGCAGCTCGGTTTGCTGCTGAATTTGTTCAAATACTTTATGGGGTGTATTGGAAGCTATGGCCCCCATCCGTGCGCCGCTTTTGCGCAGCAGTTCGAATCGATTGGCGATCAGTTCAGCGATACGCTCCCAGGCATTGGCTTGCACAAGGGCCATAAAGGATTTTAAGTCAAGGCTTTCAATGCCAATCTCAGGATATCCGCTTTGCGCATAAGTGGCTTTGAATCCATCAATAATACCTTGGTAGTAGCCCAGGGTGGATTCCGGACCCAGCCCGCCCACAAGGCCGATTTTTTTCATTTGGTACCTCCGGAGTTGTTGTCGGTTGACTAATTTGGATTCGATCATAAATTCAGGTCACTCAAAAATCATATCTCGGACCAGGGGCAGACGTCTTTAAAGACGACTAAAAACAATCTTAAAAAAGGGAAATATATGATGTCGGAAAACCCTGATCTCAACGCCCAGGCAAAACACCAGCCCGGGTATTGCCAAGCCGACGCACCCGCCATCGCCGGTCAAATGGCGGCTGAAGGGCTATCCTATTATCGCTGGTCCAATGGACCCGGTGATATCTACCCGTCCCATCATCATGGTTATCACAAGGTAATCGTTGTGGTCCAGGGCAGCATCACCTTCGGCCTGCCGGATAAAAATGAGGCCATCTTGCTGAAGGCCGGTGACCGGCTGGATCTGCCCGCCGGCATGACTCATGATGCCGTGGTGGGCCCGCAAGGTGTTGAATGCCTGGAAGGGCATCGATCCGTTTCGGCATAGTGTATGATGACAACACTTAACGATATGATAATAAGGAACCCCAATTCATGGAAGGTCAACATCGTTCAGAGCTGCATCCCGGACTTGAAGTGGAGATTGTCTTAAAAAAGGACCAGCGCAGCGGTAAATTAACCCGCGGCGTGATCCAAACACTTTTAACCCAATCATCCCGGCACTCACACGGTATCAAAGTAAGGCTGACCGACGGGCAGGTGGGACGCGTGAAAAAAATCTACCCGCTGAAGTCTTGACCTGCCCTGGCGGTAACTTCTTTGCTGCGATCCGGACGAACCCACCCATAGAGTACCAGGGAAGTAATAGCCCCTAAGGTATCGGCGAGCATATCTTTTTGGGCATCCCATATATCGCCCTGGGAGCCTAAGAATTCAATACCCGCTTCGCCGCCTTCGGCCGCGGCATACCACCACTCAATGATTTCATAACCCGCTGCAATGCTCATCACGAAAAACAGGCCGAAGATCATGGCCAAAACCAAACCGCATTGGCGTCGGCGCAGCAGCCACTCGACCATGGCAAAGGCGTAAAAGCCAATGACAAAGTGGCCGATGCGGTCGAAATGGTTGCGTTCCGAGCCCAATAGATCGCTCATCCACCCAAAAGGAACATTTGCAAAAGTGTAATGCCCGCCAATGGTATGCCAAAACATCCATACGGCCATCAATGAATAGGCGGCATTGCTGAACCGAAAGAGGCGAAATGTAAAAACGAGCCCTAAAAAGATAAGGATCACCGGAATAACTTCAGCGATCCATACTTGTCGGGACACCGGTTCGATGCCCAACCCAATAAAAAACAACCCAAATACCAGAGCCAAGCCATGAGGATAATAGGTTTTAATCATAAACAGAGACCCGCTTTAACGCCGATGGAGTAGGCTCTCATTGCACAAGAACAGGTTGATCCTAAATCATGATGCTTGCATCGCAAATCGGCAGGAAGTTTGGGCACTTTAGAGCATAAATTTGATTTAGAGTCAACGAACACTCACCTGACACAGCGATGTCTAACTGAACAGGGTTCATTAAACCCGACCTTGTACAGGCACCGGGTCGTCAATACATCTCATATTTCACCACACGGCCATCTAAACCGGCGTTGCGCAAGGGCTTTTTCCATGTGGGTTTAAGTCCGATCTTTTTAATCATTTCCCGATTGCCGAAATAGATCAAAGCCTCAGCACCTTTGCATCGCTGCTTGAGAAAATCACCTAAGGATTTATACAGAGGCGCCAACTGGTCCGGCTTGTTCATACGAATCCCATAGGGCGGATTACACAGGATGACGCTATTTCCCAAATCATCGATGGCCTGATAGTCTTTGCAGGTCACGTCCACGGCCTTGCCGCCGGGCAATTGCCGGCAATTGGTTTGGGCGGCTTTGACCGCCATGGGATCCGAATCGCTGCCGGCCACCAAGCCCTGGGCAAGGACTTGGATGCGGTCGTCGGAGCGCTGCTTCTCTTTTTGCCACAACGCTTTATCGAAATCCGGCAACCGGCTAAAACCAAAACCGCTTCTCAGATAGCCGGCGGGAATACGGGCGGCGGCAATGATCGCCTCACAGAGCAAGGTGCCCGAACCGCACATGGGATCGTAAAGGGGGCGATCGGCCTGCCAGTCGGCGAGCGCCACCATGGCCGCGGCCAAGGTCTCTTTCATGGGAGCGGCCACACGCGCTTTGCGGTAGCCACGCTTGTGGAGAGATCCGCCGGATGTGTCCAAACTGATGGTCGCTTGTTGTTTGCGGATCAGCAGGTGAATCCAAAGATCAGGATCGATTTTGTCAACATTGGGTCGTCTGCCCGAACGGTCCCTGAACTGGTCTGCCACAGCGTCTTTCAAGCAAAGGGCTGCAAATTTGGAGTGGCGCAATTGATCGTTGCCCGACACATTGGAAAAAACGCCGAAGGTGTGATCGACGGACAGCAGTGTTGACCAATCGATGGATTTGGCCTTGCTGTAAAGGGCCCTGCGGTCCCGGCAATGGAAGGATATCAAGGGCGCTAGGATTCTGGAGACCAGCCGGCAGTGGTAATTGATGCGATAGAGTGTTTGTGCATCGGCACAAAAATGGATGCCGCGATATGCCGGCCGGACTTGATCGGCCCCTAAATCCACAAGCTCTTTTTGAGCCAGTGTTTCAAAACCATCGGCGATCTGGGCGAAATAAGTGTGGGTTTTCTGGTATATATACATTCAAATAGACTAATGGGGATATATACCCAGATCGAACAGTTCGTACTCCGTCGGGCCATCCTGATAGTGTTCAAACTCTTTTTCTTTGGCAATCCGTTGGGGGTCATTTTTCCACGTGGCCCAATATTTTTTCTCCCGCCAGGTGGATGCGATCACAACCCGGAAAGGATCTTCATGATCCCACAGGGTTTCCGATGAGATGTAACCTTTTTGATCCATTGCAGCATAGCGGACCAATTTGATCATTTTATCAATTTCTTTAAAATACCCCTCCTTGAACCGCCTTTTGATTAGGACTTTGACTGCCATGGTGACCTCCTTTTGTAAAAGGTTGATAAAAAGGGTCAGCTGTCGTATGGTCGCCGCCGGTTCCAGAGGAAAAAGGAGCGAGTCGAACATCGGGTGGGTTTCGCTCTAGAGGTGCCGCTTCATTTAACCTTCGCGCATCTGAACAATGCTACCACCGGATGGGGCGCATGACAAGAGCTGAACCCACTATCGCCTTTTGCAGCGGTTGAATAAGAACAGTGAATACATTCTCAACGGGTATCTTCAGGGCACGATGCGCGGGTCCAGCCGTTTATGAAAAGGCAGCGATCATTCACTTTAAGCTTTACACTTTTAACTTTAAACTTGCGGTGTCCGTTAACCGCGTCAGAAAATAAACTTATCACAGGTCCGCCTTGATTTTGGCTCATCGGCCCGAAAAAATATCATAAGGAGCCTGCCCATGCGTAAGACAACCATCACTATTTTAATACTGCTATTGACACTTGCCCTTGGGGCATGTGCCGCAACGACCCATCCGGCACCCGAGGCTGATGCGCCTATGGAGCTTGTTGCCGTCGTGGACGGCATACCCGTTAAAAAAACGGAATTTAAGCAAGAGCTGGATTCGGCCTATCGACGCCTTGACCGGGCCGGCCAATTGATTGACGGCACCATGTATGAACAGCTCAAATCCGAGGTGGTTGAATCCTTGATCAATCTGATTCTTTTGGACCAATACCGCCAAACAACAAAAATTCAGGTGGATGAAGCTCAGGTGGAACAGCTCTATCAGAAAGCCGTGGCCCGATATCCATCCAAAAGCAAATTTACGAAATCGCTGGAAGAGGCCGGCTTGACAGAATTGGATCTGCGAACCCGTCTCCGACGCACCCTATCCGCCCAAAAAGTGGTTGAAAAAGTCGTTACGCCCACCATCGAAGTTAACGATAAAGAGCTGAAAACCTACTATGACGAAAATGCCGATGAATTCGAGCATGGTGTGCAGGTGCACGCGGCCCATATTCTTATCCAGCTCAAGCCGTTTGCCGAGGCTGACCTGCGGCAAAAAGCCAAACAACGTATCGAAGCGGTTCAGGAAAAAATCGCGGCGGGTGAGGATTTTGCCGCCTTGGCCAAAAAGTATTCCGAAGGCCCCAGCAAAGTCAATGGCGGAGATCTCGGCTATTTCGGGACCGGGCAGATGACGCCGGCCTTTGAAACAGCCGCATTTTCTCTGCAGCCCGGCGACGTCAGTGGGGTCGTGACTACCCGGTTCGGCCTTCATTTGATCAAAGTGTATGACCGCATACCCGCCGGCAAAACGTCCTTTGCCGAAGCCGCTCCCGGACTCAAAACCAGGTTTTTCCAGGAGCGGCTTGATGAGCGCTTGCGCCAGTTGGTGGACCAGCTCAAATCCAAAGCCGAAATCGAGCGTTTTTCCTTAGATTGAAGTTTTTTCCCAACCTGGCCGGCTAAACCCCCTGCATATTCATCCGGCGATACGATTTGCCATCACGCCGCCGTCAGCCGGGCCCTGCTTGTCCACAACGAGCGGCAGGGCCCGGCTGACGGCGGCTGAGTGCTATCGAAACATTAATTGGGGTTTAAAATTATTTTTGGCGCTTGAACGATGCCGCTTGCTTGACCAGGGCCGGCGCCCATTGGGGGACTCCCAGGGCGTGGATGTGGGTATAGGTGGCCAGGACATTTTGGTGGCAGATGCCGCCGCGGCCGTTGGCAAAACCGTGGCCGCGCTCCATGGCAAAGGCCAGGTCCTGATCCTTGCCGGTCCATGATGCCACCGTGGAATAATGAAATTCATGGCCTTTGATGGAAGTGCCCACCTTGAAGAAAGGATTGTCGCGATCCACGTTGAAAATGGTATATCCATGCCCCTGGGGGCGCTTGGAAAATCCAAACACAACCGGCAATACGCCGCACATCTCAAAAGTACCGCTTTCTAAAACCAGTTTTTCACCCAAATACATTAACCCGCCGCACTCGGCGTATATGGGCATGCCCGCATTTGCCAGTGATTTAATCCGCTCTGCATATGCCCGGTTGTCTGCCAATGGGGCGGCGTGGGTTTCCGGAAAACCCCCGCCAATATACAATCCATCAACATCCGGCAAATCCTGGTCACTCAAAGGGCTGGAATAAATCAATGCCGCGCCTGCGCTTTCCAGGGCCTCCAAATTTTCAGGGTAGTAAAACTGGAAGGCGGAATCGCGGATTACTCCGATGCGGGGCAGGGAAGGATTAATGTGGGCCGGCGGCTTGATGGGCGAAGCCTGGGCTGAGGCGGCTTTGATTTTTGCGGCCGCCGCTGCTTGGACCTCTTTTTCGTCCGGCGCCGTTGACTTAAACCTTATGTCGGCGCACACTTGGGGTGAACGCGCTTCAGGTTGCCACTGATAATTGCCTGCGGCCACCTGCTGGATGGCATTCAAGTCCAAATACCTTTCAGCCAGGCCCTGAATGAACGCGACGGCTTCATGGGCCCAGTCATGCTCGTAGGTGGGCACCAGCCCCATGTGCCGTTCGGGAAAGCGTTGTTGGCGCTGTTTGGGCAACGCACCCAATATCGGGATACCGCAATGGTACTCGATGCTGTCGCGCAAAATACGCTCATGGCGCGGTCCGGCCACCCGGTTGAGCACAACGCCCTTGAGTTTCAAACCGGGATCAAATTGGGTGCAACCGGCCACCACAGCCGCCATGGTGCGTGTGGTTTTGGTGCCGTCGATACACAGAATCAGGGGAATATCCAACAATTTGGCCAGTTCGGCCGTGCTGGTTTCACCGCCGGTATCGATACAGTCATATAAGCCGCGATTGCCTTCGATCACCGCAATATCGGTGTCTTGGGTATGGGTGCGATACGATTGCCGGATGACAGAAGATGGAATCAGGAAGGTGTCCAGATTATAACAAGGCCGGCCGGCCGCCAAAGCCAACCAGCCGGCATCGATATAATCGGGACCTTTTTTGAATGGCGCCGCCCGCAAGCCTCTCCGGCACAGGGCGGCGATAATTCCCACCGAGAAAATGGTTTTACCCGCCCCGCCCCGCAAAGCGGCGACGACAATTCCGGGTTGCTTGCCGACGGTCCGGTCTGTGGGAAAATTATTCAAAAATCTAAATTAAGCCGCCATGCGGACAACGAACTAATCTTCGTGTTCCGCCGACGCCTGCTTGCCGGTTCCCGGCAGGCCATACATGGAGGTGCTGCCACTGGACCAGTATTCCAAAACACCTTCAACCACCATCTGGTTGACGATTTTTTTGGCTTCTCTTGGTTTTACTTCCAATATCTTGGACAGGTCATTGAAGTAAAACTTGGATTTATTCTTCAATTTTTTGGTCAGCGCCTCAACAATTTTATTTTTGGACTCTTCGTAATCGAGTGCCATATGCTTTCCCTTTCCTCATGATATCGGAGGGCCGGTATCGGCCCCCCGATATTTGGCTGCCGCCGTCTTAGAACTTGAACTGCGAGGTCTGGCGCCAGGTGTAGTACGCCGGATCACGGAAGTCATCGATCAGGTGATGGGTAAACGGCAGTTCGGTTTTTTCAAAGAAACGTTCCCAACCGATACGCTCGGCCCATTCGCCCAGACGTTCATATTTGTTGGCTTCTGAGGCATAGGTCTCAACGATATTGCGGATGGTCTTGACCGTCGACGGCCAGCGCGGTGCTTCGTTGGGTAGAAAGGCCACAACCACCTTGGAGAACTTGGGCGCGCTGATGCGGTTGGACACCTTCCCGCCGGCCATGATCACGATGCCGTCACCTTCGGTGTCGGCCAGGGGCATGGAGGGGCACATGGTGTAGCAATTGCCGCAGAACATGCAGCGGTCGTTGTTCACGGCCACGGAGTTCACTTTTTCGCCGCCGATTTCCACCTTGGAGGGTTTGATGGCCGCGGTGGGACAAGCGGCAATGGCCAACGGAATTTCGCACATTTTGTCCAGATATTCATGGTCCAGCATGGGCGGTTTGCGATGATAGCCCAAAATGGCGATATCCGAACAATGTACGGCGCCGCACATGTTCAGACAGCAGGCCAGAGAGACTTTGACCTTGGCCGGCATGCGCATGTTCTTGAACTCATCAAACAGGTCATCCATCACGGCTTTTACCGGACCGGAAGCGTCGGTGGCCGGGGTGTGGCAATGCAGCCAGCCTTGGGTATGCACGATGTTGGTGATACCGGAACCGGTGCCGCCGACAGGGAACTTGAAGGAACCGCCGTCAAATTTGCGGCTTTCCAGATCGTCGACCAACGGTTGCACTTTGGCTTTGTCGTCCACCATGAACTCAATGTTGTTGCGGGTGGTGAAACGCAAATAACCGTCGCAATGCTTGTCGGCAATTTCGCAAATCTCGCGGATATGCGTTACCGACATCAGTCGGGCGCCGCCGCAACGGACAGTGTAGACCTCGTCGCCGGATTCGGCAACATGCACCAGCACGCCGGGTTGCAGGATTTCATGATAGAGCCATTTGCCTTTGTTGGCGGCAATGACGGGCGGATAGAATTGATCATATTTTTGAGGACCGATATCGGTGATCCGATTTTCCATCGGTTTATCAGGATTGTATCCGGATGAAACAAATGCCATGGTTTTCCCCCTTATCTCTGGTGGTGTTTTCTGAATTCGTCAACGTCACGGCCCCAGCCGCCTTCAACCTCATCCTCTTTCCAGAAGATGTACGGGTTGTGGCGCGGTTCCTGAACCATACGGGCATCAGGCTCTCTGCCAATGGCTTCGAGCATCTTTTGCAGGCCCTGACGTTTCATCAGCTCGCCCAGACGTTCGCGGTTTTTGCCCTCTTCCATCCACCAATCCCAGATAGGCTCGATGACCTCTTCTTTGATCTTGGTGTAGGGCGCTTCAACTTCGATAAACGGCACGACGAGGGAACCCATTTGGGCACCGTCGAGGATCGGGGCTTTGGCGCCGGCGAAGATGGAGACGCCGCGCTGGTCACCGATTCTAAGCGCACGCGGCATGGCGTTGATGCAGTGCATGCAGCGGGTACACTCTTTGGTCTCGATCTTGAGCTCCTTGCCCTCCATCCACATACATTGGGTGGGGCACAGACCGATCACCTCTTTTTGGATATCAAAAGCACCCCAGTCACGGCCGGCGTGAGAGCCGCCGTTGGGTGCCAATTCGCCACCAATGTAACCTTGCACCGCTTCCTGATCGATTTTGATGTCGTCTTTCCAGGTGCCGATGAAAGAGAGATCCGAACGGGCGATGGAGGCCACGCAGCAGTTGGGGCAGCCGTCAAATTTGAATTTGAATTTGTAGGGGAAAGCCGGCCGATGCAGCTCATCCTGGTATTCCTGCGTCAAGTCATAACACAGATCCTGGGTATCGTAGCAGGCATATTCGCAACGCGCCTGGCCGATACAATCGGCTGGGGTACGCAGGTTGGAGCCGGAGCCCCCCAAGTCCTGATTATACTTGTGGGTCAACTCATAAAAAATTTCTTCCAACTGGGGTGTGGTGGTACCCAAAAAGACGATGTCACCGGTGGAGCCGTGCATGTTGGTGATGCCCGAACCGCGCATATCCCACAGATCGCAGAGATTTTTTAAAAAATCAGTTTTATAGAATTTTGCAGCCGGTTGGTTGACACGCATGGTGTGGAAATGGGCGACTCCGGGGAAATTTTCCGGTTGGTCGCAATAGCGCCCGATAACGCCGCCGCCATATCCAAAAACACCGACGATGCCGCCGTGCTTCCAGTGCGTCCGTCCATGTTTGTAGGACAACTCCAGAATACCCAGCAGGTCGTCAACAACATCCACAGGGATCTGGTACTCGATATTGTCTTCATTTTTGGCGCGTCTTGCTGCTTCCTGTTTCATGTCGGAAACAAAGCTCGGCCATGGTCCAGACTCAAGCTGGTCCAACAACGGTGTATCGTGTTTTGCCATCATTTACCTCCATTGGGTTAATCAAAAAAAGTCTGATATCAAAGACTTAAATTCAAAACGCGTTAAAAGGCCACCTCCTCTCAATTTTCTGATATATTTAATTTTAAAGCTCTGGGGATTTTAAAAAATCAAGAGGCTGATATAAAATGATCTGTCGGTTCTTGTCAATAAAAAAGCCTGGATCGTCGGGGCCAAGGACAGGTCATAGCAAGCAGTATGTACAATGCCACACCATGTAGTATAGGCAGCACCTATGACATCATTATCTAGTGAGTTGTTGCGGTCTTCAGCAATCTTTTTTTTAAGCAAACAGAGCGCTTTTCAGCGCACCGACATGGCTTTCCAAATTGGGCGCCAATAAGTCCCGTTCATCCGCATTCAGGAACACCTTTTGAATGATATCCGCGCCCAGGCTGATCAATTGATCGGCACCCTGCAACGCCAAAAATTCTTTGACACTGGTGTCAAAATCCTTCGGTAGACCCCGTTCGGCAGCTGCCGATTTCAGGCCCTCGAAAAACCCCCGGCAGATGGGTCCCACCACATCTGTCCCATGGCAGACCACAGACCCCACCCCATCCCGCCGATCCAAACGCAGTTTCAGCGAAAGTTTTACCCACAAAACCAACAGTGCCTCCAGAACAAAAGCCACATCCGGTTCGGGATTTTCGATCTCAGGAGAATAGTTGCGCACAGTAATCAGGCGCACATCAACGGTGTCGCCATCTGCCGCCACCACGAAATCACCGGCAGCATGATGCCACGGGCCAATGGCTTCAAACGTCAATGGATTGTAAGCATAGGACAAAATGCGGGCCGCCTGGCGCAGACAATCCATGACCTGGTCGCCGGTCAAGCGACGGTGGCCCTGATCCGTATCCCAAACCACCAATTGAAGTTGATCCTTATCGGCACCGCTTAAGTGAAATTCAAAAAAACCTGCCAACCATTGCCCCAAAAACATGGGGATGGATGGTCCTGCAGGCGCCGCGCCTGCTCCCACACCATAAACCGCCGGCCAGTACCGTAAGGACAGTTTTGAATTGAGATGAGACAAACTTTGAAACTCTTGGTGGATGATCCGTTGCCCTGCCGCTGAAATTGCCACATTGAGCACAAAGGACAGATGCTGACGGCGGATCGTCACAACGATCCGGGCAGGATGATAAAAGGCGCCGTGCTTGACCAGATAAACAGCGATCCGATCCATTTCGGAGGATGTCACGCGCCGGCCTAAAATCGAGCCGGCCGCTTGGCACAGCAGCGCAAAATGGTCCTGTGCCAGAAATTGGCGAACTGCCGAAAAATAATCCCCATAGGTGAACGTCCCACCAAAGGCATCATTATGATTGGGAGAATGTCCAAAGGCGTGTCTTGAAGCCGGCAAAGGCGCTGACCACAATTCGCTTTGGGTTGTCACGGGGGGGTGGTCGGGGGATAGACCGAATATCAAGATGGGTTCATGGTTTGGAGCTTCGCGCTTCACGGTTTTGAGCATACTAGATTCATCGTTATCGAACTTTTTCTAAGGGTTCGCGCAAAAATAAATTCACATTTTTATGCGAGCCCTAAGGGCCTTTGTGGGAGCGGCAAGACGCCGCTCCCACAATCCATCAATTAAGACTCGATCTCCTGCAGAATCTGCGGAGCGACATCATACCCCAATGCTTTTGCTTTTCGGATGTGGGTTTTGGCCTTTTCCGGATCGCCCTTTTCCAGGTAGGCAATACCCAGGTTGTTGTGCGCCACGGCGAATTCAGGTGCCAGGGCCAAAGCCTTTTCGCTATTCTCAATGCTCTTGGCGATATCTCCCTTCATCATATAGGCAGTACCCAAAGAAGCAAAAGCCTGGACATATCGGAAATTGAAAACAGTGGCTTTCTCAAGGGCTTTAATGGCCTCATCCACCTGACCCCGTTGCAGGTGCACAAAGCCGATATTCCCCCAGCCCTCCGAGAACCCCGGTCGGGCCTTGGTGGCCCGCTGGTTCCAGTCCAGGCACCCCTCTAAATCGTTACGTTGCAAACAAATGCCACCCATTTGGACGTAGGCTTCCGCCAGTGAGGGGCTGCATTCGATGGCTGTGAGAAACGCTTTTTCCGCTTCATCGTATTGCTGTTTGCCCATCAGGGCCACACCCAGATTATAATGTGAATTACTGCAATCCGGGTTTGACGCGATGCCCGCGCGTTGTTGGGCAATAAACTCATCGGCATTTTTGGCTTTTGGTCCTGACATGATCTAACTCCTCCAATATAAAATAGGGCGCCATGCGCCTGAACCTAGACTCGCTATTATGGTGGTGCACCAAAGTCAAGCCTTGATGAACCCGTAAAATGTCTGCTCTTTACCACGAATGGCACAAAGCACACACATATACAAAAAAATATATAATATTTTCAGATCCGTGCGCTTCGTGTTCGCACCTCTGCATTTTGATCTTGACACCCATGAGGCGGTTCTTTAATTTGGCAGGACAAGACAACAGATTACGTGCCAACCATTCCAAGGAGATGGTTTACTTGTGAACACAACCGCCCACTCAATCCAAATTAAAGGACACCGCCAGGTTCCGGGCTTTCGCCCTTATTCAAGGACATTGCACCCGTGCCTGTTTGGTAAAGATCGGCCAGCATCCGTGATCTGTCGATAGCCTTCCCAACCCTAACCCAAAATCGTAAATTATAGAGAGGTAGATATGAGACCCGGCTGCTATACTGCATTGGTCACCCCCTACACCGCTGATGCCACACAAGTGGATCAAGAGGGGCTGCAAAAACTAATTCGCTTTCAAATTGAAAACAATATCAACGGCATATTGGCCGTGGGCACCACTGGTGAAAGCCCCACATTGGGCTGGAATGAACACAACGAGGTAGTGGACCGTGTCGCTGCAATGACAAAAGACCGCTGTATATGCATTGCCGGCGGCGGCAGCAACAATACCCGGGAAGCCATCGCAGCCTGTGAGCATGCGGCCCGGCACGGCGTGGATGCGGTCCTTTTGGTAGACCCTTATTACAATGGCCCCAGCTCATTGGAGATCCGGCGCGAGTATGTGGCACCCATCGCCGAAAAACTGCCCCAAATGGACATCATACCCTATGTGATTCCCGGACGCACCGGGGCGCAGCTTTTGCCCGAAGATTTGGCCCTGTTGCACCGCGACTACCCCAATGTCAGTACGGTTAAAGAGGCCACCGGCGATTTGGACAACATGCGCCGCACCCGGCAGTGTTGCGGACCGGATTTTAGCATCATGTCCGGCGACGATGCCAAGGTGTTCGAAATGATGACCGACCCCGGTATCGATGCCGCCGGCGTGATCTCGGTGGCCAGCAATGTGGCCCCTAAAGCCATGACCGAATTGGTAAACCTGCTACAAGCGGGGGACCGCTCGGGCGCCCAGGCGTTACAAGATGCCCTGGCCCCGCTCTTCAGCCTGGTCACGGTGGTGACCACTGAAACGTCGGCCCTGGGTGATGTCAAATGCCGCGCCCGCAATCCACTGGCCATCAAGACCTTCATGGCACTGTTGGGTATGCCGTCCGGACCCTGCCGCCGCCCTTTGGGCAAGATGACCCGCAAAGGTTTTGACCATGTCTTGTCGGTGGCGAGACAAATCCAATCGCAAAACCCGGAAATTCTGCAACCCATTGCTGATTTTTTCGGGGTAGACATCAACGAACGGCTCGACAATCCTGAGCACCGGAAGGGTTTGTTTTACGAATCATACTAAACATATTATGGCTGAACCCCTTCTAAATGAAAAGCACCGCGTGTTGCGCCGCAGTGTTCGCGCCTTTTGCGAACAGGAGCTGGGCCCCATTGCGGCTCAGATTGATCAGGAAGCGCGGTTCCCCTGGGAAGTCATGGAAAAGATGGGCCCGCTGGGCTACTTCGGCATTCAAGCGCCCATTGAGATGGGCGGCGCCGGATTGGACAGCCGCAGCTACGCCGTTGCCATCGAGGAAATCTCCCGCGTGAGCGGCGCCATCGGCTTGTGTTTGAGCGTCCACAACAGCGTGGCCTTGTATCCCATTCTGGCCTTCGGCTCACCGGCGCAACACCAGCGATGGGTCCCCGCCCTGGCCAAAGGAGAAAAGATCGGCGCTTTTTGTTTGACCGAACCCAATGCCGGCTCCGATGCCGCGGGAATCTCCGCCACGGCACTGGAAGATGGTGATCACTGGATCATCAATGCCAACAAAGCCTTCGTCACCAACGGCGGGGTTGCCGACATCTGTTTGATCTTTGCCCGTACGGATCCATCAGCCGGCCCCAGAGGCATCAGCGTCGTCGTCGCCGAACGGGGTACACCCGGTTTTGTGGTGGGTGACCTTGAAGATCTTTGCGGCATGCGGGCCAATCCGGTCAGCTCTATCCGCCTCTATGATTGCCGGGTTCCCAGAAAAAACCTGCTGAATAAGACCGGCATGGGGTTGAAAATCGGACTGGCCGCGCTGGATACCGGCCGTGTGGGCATCGCGGCCCAGGCCCTGGGCATTGCCCAGGCTGCGCTGGAAGCGTCCGTATCGTACGCGAACCAACGCCGGCAATTCGGTGTCCCGCTGGCGCGTCACCAAGCCATTCAGATGATGATTGCCGATATGGCCACCCAGGTGGAAGCGGCCCGCATGATGGTCTATCGCGCGGCGTGGCTTAAAGATCAAAAACAGCCCGTGACCCAAGCCGCCGCGCAGGCCAAATTGTTCGCCTCTGAAACGGCTTGCAAGGTCACCGATCTGGCGGTTCAGATCTATGGGGGGTATGGGTACTCCAAAGCGTACGCCGTAGAGCGCTACTATCGCGATGCGCGGGTGACCCGGATATATGAAGGCACCTCCGAAGTACACCGCATCGTCATCGCAAGAGAGACATTGCAAGGGAGGTAGTTTTCGAGCTTGTGGCTTGGAAAACTTATCAGAATCAGGATGGCGGCGGAGTTCTATGCTGATAAGTTTTTAGTTTAAAGTTTTAAGCAAAGGAATTCTGTCGAATTTTTATTCCGGACGAACAGCCCCGCTCGAAAATCATGGGATCTTGGTAGCATTTTTCTAAAGTCTAAACTTCCACTGTTGTGTTGGAGTCCATATGACGGTCCATATTATGGTTTGCATTAAATCGGTGGTCAAGGCTGCGCGCGGGGGAGTGGCCAAGCGCACGCCGGACAATAGCGAACTCAATCCTTTTGACCGGCCGGCATTGGAGGCGGCGCTCCAAATCAAAGCGCTGCATGGCGGATCCATCACGGTGTTAACCATGGGGCCGCCGGTGAGCATGGAAGTGCTGGCCGAAGCCCAAGCCATGGGTGCGGATCGCGCAGTGCTGATCAGCGACCCCGCCCTGGCTGAATCCGACACCCTGGTCACTTCGAAAGTACTGGCCACGGCCATTGAGAAAATCGGGGCCTTCGACCTGCTTTTGTTCGGCACCCGCACCGCCGATAGCGACACCGGCCAGGTGGGCCCTCAAACAGCGGCACGTTTGGACATCCCTTTTTTGAGCGGGTTAAAAACCTTTGCGCGCCACAGTGAGGGCTGGGATATCGAGCGCACCATGGATGAATGGGAAGAGTGCTGGCGGGTGCAATCCCCAATGGCGGCCACAATTGATCCGCGTGCCTATAGGCCAAGACCGGTGGGTTTGGTGGGCATTTCCCAAGTTTATGCAGCGCCGAACATCGAGCAATGGCCCCTGTCGCAGTTGGATTTGAAACCGGAAAGCGTTGGGCTGAGCGGATCTCCCACACGCGTGGCGGCTTTGGAAAAAATTAAGCGCAAGCGCACATGCAACATGCTTGAAGGTGAACCCCGGGAGCAGGTGGCGGCGCTCATCGCGCAGCTCACCAAAGCAGGCGCGTTATCATAATTGAACCATTTTTGTGGGAGCGGCGTCTCGCCGCGACATTCCATCAATCCATTTTTTGGTTGCGGCGAGACGCCGCTTCCACCTGAACTAAAAACAGGCAAACCTATGACAGCACCAAAAGCAATTTGGATATTGGGCGATTTGCGCACGGCGCGTCTTTGGAAACAAAGTTTGAATGTCATGGCCAAAGCCATGCCGGTGGCCGAAGCAGCGGATGCCATTATAGCCATGGTGCTGATGGGCGCATCGGATCCGGGCAAACCGGACAGGTCGCAGATCGATGATGCCCCCTGCATGACCCTGGCGAACGCCGCCGAGCAGGCCGTGGCCTATGGTGCCAAGACCGTATACTGTATTGAGCATGAGGCCTTGGCGGTGCCGCGAACCGATATCTACGCCCGCGTACTGGAAGAGCAGGTAAAAGCCAAAACCCCCTGGCTGGTGTTGATGGCCCTGAACGATTTTGGCCGCGAGACGGCTGCTTTTTGCGCCCAGCGCTGCCAAACCGGGTTAATCGCCGATTGTGACACCTTGCTTCTTAAGGCCGGCCGGGTGGTCGGCCGCTGTCCGGCCTGGGGCGGTCAAATACTGGCGGACATTACCTTGGCTGAGGGCTGGCATACGGCATTTGTCACTGTTCAACCCCACGGGGTAGAGATCCAAAGCGACCCGCAGGCCCAAGGCCGGGTTGAGACCCTTGTTCCCGAGCAGGTAACGATTCCCGATGGCCTGCAGCTTACCCGGCGTCGCATGAAACCGACGTCCACCCGGCGTCTTGAAGATGCCCAAACCGTGGTGGTCGGCGGGGCCGGTATGGGCGATATGCGGGGTTTCGGCCTCATCCGCGAACTGGCCGCCGCCATGGGCGCCGAGGTGGGCGCCACCCGTCCGCCCGTACTGCACCATTGGGTGGCGGAAGAACGCCTCATCGGCCAAACCGGCAGGACCGTACGGCCCAGGCTTTTACTGTCTGTGGGGACATCAGGGGCCATTCAATACACTGCGGGCATTATGGAAGCAGGTACCCTCGTGGCCATCAACCGCGATCCCGCCGCCCCCATTTTTCACCTGGCGGATATGGGTATCGTCGCCGACGCCAATACTTTTTTGCCGCTGCTTATCCAGCAAACCCAGCAAATGGCCCTCAGGCGCCTGGCCGATGCGGCTTGCTATATCGGCGAAGCGCGCACCGTACCCAAGGGTGGATTCGGTGCTGTGGTGCGGCAATTGCGCGAGGCCAGAGATTGGTCGGTGGAAGAGATGGCCCATAAGACCGGTCAGACACCGGATTTCATTGACCAGGTCGAGTCCGATCAACTTTCGCCCCCCGTGGCCTTTATCATGCGCATGGCTCAGACCATGAAAGTCGATCCCGGCACCTTTTTAAGCAAAGAAGAGCAGACGGCCATCCGCGACCGCCGCGCCCAAGCTCTTCAGCAGCGCACCCGCAATTATAGCTACACCACCTTGACCCCCGAAGCCGAAGAGAGCCACCTGCGCGCCTTCATGGTGACCATCGAACCCCATCTGGCCCATAAACCCGTCGCCTACAAACATGAAGGCGAAGAGTTTATCTACGTGATGGCCGGCGATCTGGAATTCACCTTGGATTCAAAGATCCACGTGCTCAAACCCGGCGAGTCCATCCACTTCAACTCAGACGTGCCGCACAAATTAAAGAGCATCTCCAATGAAGAGACCCGGTGTCTGGTGGTCCTCTACACGATATAGAGCCGGCTAACGGTCATTCTGCAGCCAGGCAAACGGCCTTCCGGACGGGACCGTCACACTCATAGATGGGTTCATGGTCCTTATAACTGACTTGGCCGGTTTGATTTTTGATCCTGCCGCAGACGCTAACTTCAAGTCGCCGAACATGTTTTAGATCTTTGTCAGCCTCAATTAGAGTGCGGGTCAGGTAGGTTACGCCATCAGCATTATCATTGATGGAGTGGGCAAAAAAGATTCGTTTGCCATCGGATGGCTTCAATTCATGAACAACGTCCCGGTAGATTTGGGTTGTAATGGGGGCTCGACCAGGGAATTCAACGGTGGCTATTAGGGTTAGACGGTCACGACGTTCAACTTTAAAACTGCAGCCGTCAAAGACTGACCTACGCAACATTTTCTCCAGTTGCGTCATCTGATCTGGAAAAAGAGCGTCTTTAATCGATGGGACCACATACGCTACGACAACGATTATCAGGGTAAGCTCAAAAAGTCGCCTGACTGGTGTCTTATGAGAATTTGTTTTGTCGGCTATGGTCATCGATAGAATTTTTCCTATTTAAACCTCATCGTAGTAAATTTCGGTTGTTTAGTAATCAGATCGCGAACCAATTTCTCAGGTATGCCAAACATTCCTCCTACTTGGCAATGGCTTTGGCCGTGTTCATGACGCTCTTTTTCTTTTCCGGTCTCATCTTTGATAATATCATTCCACTTCATAGAAAAATTCTGATGGGGAAACTGTTCATATCTGAAAGTAAAGTGACGGTGGTCAAGTGTCCACTTTTTCGGATTCGTGTTTCATGCAGGTTGTTCCATTTTACAGCATCTTCATGATTTTCAAATAAAATAATGATATTCATATAGCTTGTCGCAATTTTTGGTTTAAAACACGCCAGATGCTTGGGGCGCAAGGTCATGCCCAATTCCAGAAACGGATCGTTGCACATGCGCTTTAGATCATTGACTTCCTTAGCCGACAACAAAACCGTACTCATCATCATCCCTCCCTCAAATTAAAAATGATCCATTGGATCGTTCTATGATATCAATGGTGGATAGCGATGTTGTGTTTCTCAACAGCCGGTCAATGCATCAACGGATTTGACCGGATCAGAACGATGAAACTTGTTTTTTCTGGTTTGCCCGTGGCAAAAGGTAAGAACAGGTTTGGGTGTTCGACGAACATTCCAAATTCAGGGCGGGATGTCAATATGGATCAAATTCCGGTTGCGGCCTTCTTGATTTTACCCGGATGCAGCATATTGTTGGGTTTGACGGCTACGATGCAAAATTAAATAAATTTCGCAATGAATAGCCATCCATTCGGCGAGGGCTTTTAAAAATTCACTGGCCAACCGCGCCCTTAACAATTCCAATTGCCGGTTGTGCCGGTTTCTGCTAATTTTAATGAACCGCCATCGATTGCAGCAAAAGATCAAGCATGCCTAAAAACATCGGTTTCATATCCACCCGATTTTCCGGGACCGACGGCGTGACCATGGAGGCCAGCAAATGGGCGCAGGTGTTCACGTCCGCCGGGCATCGCTGTTTTTGGCTGGCCGGCGAACTGGACCGCGACGGCCGGGGCAGTATGCTGGTACCTGAAGCCCATTTCAAATACGAGAAGAACCAGTGGATCAACCGGCACATCTTCGGCCACCGGGGCCGCAGCACCCATGTCACCACAGCGATCCAGACCCTCAAAACCCTGCTCAAACTGGCCATTGAAGATTTTGTGGAGCAATACCGCATCGACATACTGGTGGTGGAAAACGCGCTCACCATTCCCCTGCACATCCCTTTAGGGGTCGCCTTAACCGAAATTATCGTGGAGCAGCAGATCCCCACCATTGCCCATCACCATGATTTTTACTGGGAACGCACGCGCTTTGCCATCAATGCCGTGGATGACTACCTGCGCATGGCCTTTCCTCCCAAGCTCAGCAACATAGAGCACGTGGTGATCAATTCGGCGGCCCAGGAAGAGCTGGCCTTGCGCACGGGTATCTCTTCAACGATCATTCCCAACGTACTGGATTTCGACAACCCGCCCCAAATTGATATCACCGCATCCAGAGCCTTTCGCAGCCGTATCGGCCTGTCTGAAGATGAAAAGATCATATTGCAGCCCACACGCATCGTTCAGCGCAAGGGCATCGAGCACGCCATCAGTCTGGTTCAGGATTTAAAGGATTCACGTTATAAGCTGGTGATATCGCATTCCGCGGGTGACGAAGGGTTTGAATATGCCGATTGGCTGTCAGGCCAGGCCAAAGATCAAGGCGTCGACCTGATACTCGTGGATATGGATGTGGCCGATCCGCTCAAAGAGAGCGGCAGGGGCAATTGGGATTACTCGCTGTGGGACATCTACCCCCACGCCGATTTTATCACCTATCCCAGCCTCTACGAAGGCTTCGGCAATGCCTTTCTGGAAGCCATTTACTTCAACAAGCCCCTGCTGATCAACCGTTACGCCATTTTTGTACGCGATATCGAACCCAAAGGATTCGACCTGATCGTGATGGACGGTTTTCTAACCGAAAAGAATGTCAATCAAGTCCGCGAGGTGATAGAATCAGAGGATCGCCGACAACAGATGGTAGGCCACAACTATGCAGTTGCCAAACGCCACTTCTCCTATACGGTATTGCGCCGCTACCTCAATATGTTGATCACCAATTTTTTCGGTATGGACAACGGATAGCCGTTACAATTGCGCTTTGGACCCACAAGCGGGATAACTGCAAAGGGATGATCGAAGTGTGCAACCCCTGTATGCATCGCAAAGGATATAATGAAACCGCCGGATCACTGCCATATCGAACAGTTACCTGACCCTGGCCGGCATCGGCTTCACTTCTGCGGCGATGTCGCGCTTTTCAATTTGCGGGTCAGCCCGCCGGTGCCGGGCAGGGCTTATGTGCGTACCAATTTGGGGCATGCCGACATCGCCCGCCGCGAGATCATTCGCCAGGTGGAACACAACGCGCCGCGGCTGAGCCGGGATTGGTTTGATATTCCCATGCAACCTACGGCTGAAGGAGAATTCGAGGCGCGCCTGGGATTGACCCAGGTGGGACATTTTGAGGCCAAATGCCTGTTCCTTGCCGACGGTCACTCCGAACCGCTCTGGCCCCAGGGTGCCAATGTGGCCATCAATGTCGAGCCGGCCGATACGGTTTGTGCCAACATCATCTATAACGCTTTCGTACGCCAGTTCGGCCCTTTCAAGCATCAGGCCCATGCCGCCCGGATTCCCCACAGTGATGCCGTAAAAACGCTGGACGCTGAGAAATATACCGTCATTCCACCTTCGGGAACCTTCCGCGATCTCATCGCAGAGGTCGATTTTATCATCAACCGGCTGGGTTGTCGGATCATTCAACTGCTGCCCATCAATCCGACACCCACCACCTATGGCCGCATGGGGCGCTACGGCAGCCCCTACGCCGCTCTGGATTTTACCGGTATTGATCCGGCCCTGGCCGTATTTGATCCCACAGCCACCCCCTTGGAGCAATTCATCGAACTGGTGGACGCTATCCACAGCCATGGCGGCAAACTGCTGCTCGACCTGGCCATCAACCACACCGGTTGGGCCGCCAGCCTGCACGAAACCCATCCCCACTGGTTGGTCCGCAACCATCAAGGTGAGATTGAAAACCCCGGCGCCTGGGGGGTGGTGTGGGAAGATCTGACCCGCCTGGACTACAGCCATAAACCCATGTGGACCTATATGGCGGAGGTTTTTCTGACGTGGTGCCGCCGGGGCGTCGACGGTTTTCGCTGCGATGCCGGCTACATGGTCCCTGAGGTGGCCTGGCAGTATATCATCGCCAAAGTTCGCGAACAATTTCCCGATGTGCTCTTCCTGTTGGAGGGTCTGGGCGGCAAAATCTCCGTGACGCGCAATCTGCTCAACCGGGCCAATTTCAACTGGGCCTATTCAGAGTTGTTTCAAAACTACGACCGGGGTCAGATCGAGCACTACCTGCCCGGGGCCGATGAGATCGCGGCGGCCGACGGCATCACCGTGCACTATGCCGAGACCCACGATAACAACCGCCTGGCAGCCACTTCCCACCGCTATGCCCGCATGCGCACCGCCTTGTGCGCACTGTTGGCGCCCTGCGGTGCCTTCGGATTCGCCAACGGTGTCGAATGGCTGGCCCAGGAAAAAATCAATGTGCATCAGGTCTGTGCTTTGAACTGGGGTGCCCAAACCCATCAGGTCGATGCCATTGCCCACCTGTGCCGCTTGCTCAAAACGCATCCGGCATTCGGCCACCCGGTCCAGCAGGATATGGTGAGTCAGGGCCAAGGCAATTTTCTAGCCGTCGTGCGCCGGCATCTGCCCACGGGAAGATCACTGCTGATTGCGGCCAATCTGGATGAGGATCATGCCCAGCGCATCGGCTGGGATCGCCGCCGTTGGGGGCAGGATCAAACCGCCGCTGTAGATTTGCTGACCGACGAACGCATCGCGCTAACCGGCGATGCGGCTGTCGGCTCACTGGATTTAGCGCCGCTGCAGATCCGTTGTTTGGCGCCGCCGGACGACCCTGCAGTTGCTGCCGCGGCGGGGCCGATGGAGGGTGTGCCGCCGGCCATTGCCCACCAGCGCCTGCGCGCCAAGGCCTTTGAGGTCGTCAATTTCTATGGTTTGACGCAGCCCCTCGACCCGGAGCGCGCTGCGGCCGATCTGGCCGCCGATCCCGAAGCGTATTGTCGCCGTTGCAATCCGTTCAGCGACGAATCACGGGTGGTGTTGTGGGAGTGGCCCGCCGATCTGGCCCGACATGTCATGGTGCCGCCTGGGTTTTTTCTTCTTCTGCGTGCCCCGCATCCCTTTCGCATGCGCATCGTACACGACGGCCGGGTCGTCTATGGCCAGGACAGCCTGCCCGATCCAAACGGTGCCGCATTCGCACTGATGCCGCCCCTTTTCACCCGTCCGGGCCATCGCGAATGTGCCCTGGAGATCACCCACTTTGGCCCAACCGGGCTGCACCACGCCGATAGTCGCTTGATCTATCTGGGCGATGGACGGGATGCCCGGGTTCGCATGCTGTTTTCACGCCGGCAGTGCCATCAATCCCCCTTGCTGGCCCTGGGGACCAACGGGCGGGGCGCCGCCCTGCGGGTGCATGCGGATTGGCAGGCTTTAGAGAGCCGCTACGACGGCCTGTTGGCAGCCAACCTGAATCCGGAGTATCCTGAAGACCGGCGGATGCTGCTGGCCCGTTGCCGCGCCTGGGTAGTTTTTCAAGGCTACAGCCAGGCGGTCAATCTCGACTGTCTGGAACAATTCGGTTTCGATTACCACACCGGTGTCGTATGGCGTTACCAGGTACCCTGCGGACAAGGCGAGCATGTGGGTCTGCAGATTCGAGCCCACCTTGCCCCCGACAGGGACAACTTGCTTACCCTGGTAGTCAAAAGAGAACCCGCCGGCGCCGGTCGAGCCGAGCTGGCAGACGATCGCGCCGTCACCCTCATTGTGCGACCGGACATCGAAGATCGCAATTTTCATCACTGCACCAAAGCCTTTACCGGACCCGAGCATCAATGGCCCGCCGCCATTGACGCCCGCGACAAAGGGTTTCGGTTTGCACCGGCCGGGGACCATGCATTGGAAATGCAGGTCGACCGGGGCCGTTTTGTACGCGAACCGGAATGGTACTACATGGTGCATCGACCGCTGGAAGCCCAGCGCGGCCTGGATGCGGACTCGGACCTGTTCGGTCCGGGCTACTTTACCAGCCAACTGAAAGGCGGGCAGACCATCACCTTTACCGCCGGGGTCACGCATGGATCGGAGTTGGAAACAGCACCTTTGCCGGCCATGCCTTTCTCCCGGGCAAACGCCCTGCCGTTGGACCGGGCGCTGGCCCAGGCCTTGGAGCAGTTCGTGGTTCGGCGGGGGCCCTTTCAAACCCTTCTGGCCGGATTTCCCTGGTTTCTCGACTGGGGTCGCGATACGCTGATTGCCGTACGGGGACTGATAGCCGCGGGCCGGCTGGAAACCGCCAAAGCCATCGTTACCCAGTTCGCCGCATTTGAAGAAAAAGGCACCTTGCCCAACATGATCCGGGGCTCGGACGCTTCCAACCGCAACACCTCGGATGCCCCCTTGTGGCTGTTTATCGCTTGCGCTGATCTGACCGCTGTCGAAGGGCGCAGCGACTATCTGCAGCATCGTTGTGGTGAACGCACCATCCGTGATACGCTGTGCGACGCCGCCAGCGCTCTGATCGAAGGCACCCCCAATGGTATCCGCATGGACCCGGATTCCGGATTGATCTTCAGTCCGACACATTTTACCTGGATGGACACCAACCATCCCGCAGCAACACCCCGCCAGGGGTACCCCATTGAAATTCAGGCGCTGTGGTTTGCGGCATTGCAATATCTAAAAGAGATCGATCCAGCCCACAGCACCCGCTGGGGTGAGTTGGCCGAGCAGGTTTGCCGGAGCATTGCCCAACTGTTTTGGCTGCCCGAAAAGGGGTATTTGGCCGACTGCCGTCACGGCCAACCCGGCGATCCGGCCGCGCATTGCCAGCCGGATGATGTGCTCAGGCCCAATCAACTGCTGGCCGTGACCCTTAAAGCCGTTGACCCTGACACTATTGGTCGCAGCGTGCTGCACGCCTGCCAATTCCTGCTGGTGCCGGGCGCCATCCGCAGTCTGGCCGACCGGCCGGTGGAGCGACCGATGCCGGTGGCGCACAAGGACCGCTTGCTAAATGATCCTCTGGCCCCGTATTGGGGCGTCTATGCGGGTGATGAAGATACCCAGCGCAAACCGGCCTATCACAACGGCACCGCTTGGACCTGGCCCTTTCCGCTGTTTTGCGAGGCATGGGTGACCTGCTACGGGCCACAAGGGGCCGCCGCCGCCATGGCCTGGCTCTCCAGCAGCGTGACGCTGATCAACAGCCGTTGCGTGGGCCAGATACCTGAAATTCTGGACGGTGACGCACCCCATGCCCAACGCGGGTGCGACGCCCAGGCCTGGGGCGTCAGCGAATGGTTAAGGGTTTATAAAAAAATCATTGCCATGCTTGACGAAATAGCTTAACGCCTTAGTATTATGCGTTTGCAGTTGGATCACCGCTTCATCTGTTTGCCATGCGCTCGCCCTTGGTCTCTGTGCTCACTCCATCGCCATGGTGAAAAGGATATTACAACCCTATATTAAATGGAGGCCACTCATGTCCGTCAAGAAACAGTATTTTAAAACCAAGCCCTATTGCAAAGTCACCTTTCGTCTTAACAAAAAGACAGTCCACGATGCCCAAAACGTTACCATCGCCGGCGAGTTTAATGGCTGGAAAACCCAGACAACTCCCATGAAACCCCTTAAAAATGGAGACTTTACAGCGACCGTGCTGCTCAAACCCGGGCGCGAGTATCAATATCGCTATGTTGTGGACGACCATCACTGGATCACCGACAGCAACGCCGATACATTCAGGCACTGCAACTTTGCCAACGACAAAAACTCGGTGGTCATCGTCTGAAACCCGTTCCAGGGTCATCGAGCCTTTAAGCCAGGAAACAAATCGACGGCCAACTCAGGGCGTGGTGAAAGACGGCATGCCCTGAACTGCCGGTCACACGAGCGCCGAAACAAGGAAGACCTGCCGCTGAATTCAATGGACAAAGCACACATCTTATTGTAAATGTTGAAAATTCAATATCTAATGCGCCACGCACATTAATCGGAGCTATTCATGAAACATATTCAAGCTTTTCAAGTTTTCCCGCGGTTGCCCGAGTCGCTCTCTTTTTTGGGTGTATTGTCCCGCAACATGTGGTGGTCCTGGAAACAAGACGCCACTGAACTTTTCCGGCGCATCTCTCCCTCACTATGGGAGGAGTCTGGAAACAATCCCATTGTGTTTGCCACCCTGGTTTCCCAGGAGCGACTCAAAAAACTGGCCAAGGACGATAGTTTTCTGGCGCACCTCGCACAGGTTAAAAAACAATATAAAGCCGTACTCCTGTCACAGCCCGATCCTGCGGATCAACGCTATGCGGGGGGGGCCAAAATCGCTTACTTTTCCATGGAGTTCGGCATTCATGAGAGCATGCCGCTGTTTGCCGGCGGACTGGGCGTGCTGGCCGGCGATCATCTCAAGTCGTCCTCGCACCTGGGTCTGCCCATGGTGGCCGTGGGCCTGCTCTATCGCCAGGGCTATTTTCAGCAATACCTGGATCTGAACGGCTGGCAACAGGAAAAATACCCGGAGATCGACTACTACCAACTGCCCATTGCCCGGGTCAAAGACAGCACCGGCGCCAATTTAATCATTCATGTCGAGGGCCCGGACGGTACCATCCGTGCCGATGTGTGGAAATTGATGGTGGGGCGCATTCCCCTGATATTGCTCGACACCAACGTGGCCGATAACCCGCCCCAAGTTCGCGACATTACCGCCCGCCTCTATTCGGCGGAACCCGGTGTGCGTCTGGCCCAAGAGGTCCTGCTGGGTATTGGCGGTATGCGGGCGCTGGCGGCCATGGGAATCCAACCCACCATTTGTCACATGAACGAAGGCCACAGTGCGTTTTCCAACCTCGAACGGCTGGTTCAACTGATGGCGCATCACCATCTCGATCGGCAAACCGCCCTGGAAATCATCGCACGCACCTCTATCTTTACCACCCATACGCCGGTGGCAGCCGGGCACGATGAATTCCCGGCCGACCTGGTCAAACCTTATCTCAAGCCGCTGGCAAAGCAGCTCGACATGCCCGTTGAAAAGTTGACGGCTTGGGGCCAATCCAACGGCAACGATCCGGACCCGAACGCCCCTTTTTCCATGTTTATACTGGGACTGCGGCTTTCGCAGTATTGCAACGGGGTGAGCCGGCTGCATGGTCAGGTGGCGCGTAAAATGTGGTCCCATGTGTGGCCCAACCGTGATGATGAAGACTCACCGATCTCCCATGTGACCAACGGCATCCATATCTCGAGTTTCCTGGCACCGGAAATATCCATGCTCTTTGAGCGCTATCTGGGTCCGGAGTGGCATTTAAGCAGCCGCAAGGCGGAAAACGTCGAACGCATCGACGAAATATACGATGAAGAGTTGTGGCGGGCCCACGAAATGAGCCGCACGCGCTTGATCAGCAAGGTTCGCGAGCAGTTGGTCCGGCAGTACGGCCGACGCAACGCCCCTGCATCGATTATGCAGGCGGTGGAAAATGCCCTGGACCCGGATGTGCTGACCATCGGCTTTGCCCGGCGATTCGCCACCTATAAGCGGGCTCATTTGATCTTCCAGGATACGGAACGGCTCACAAAATTGCTCACCGACAGCGACCGGCCGCTGCAGATCGTATTTGCAGGCAAGGCCCATCCCCAGGACAACGAAGGCAAAGAGCTGATCAAGCAGATCATGCAAATCGCCCAGCAGGAAGCGTTTCGCCATCACCTGGTCTTTTTGGAAAACTACAATATGGGCATGGCCCGTTACCTGGTTCAAGGCGTGGATGTTTGGCTCAACACGCCGCGCCGCCCGTTGGAAGCATGCGGCACGTCGGGCATGAAAGCCGCCATCAACGGGGTGTTGAACCTCAGTGTTCTGGACGGCTGGTGGTGCGAGGGCAATTCGCCGGAGCGGGGCTGGAGCATCGGCAGCGGCGAGGTGTTTGACGATTCGGATTACCAGGATGCCGTGGAGAGTCAGGCCCTGTATAATATCCTGGAAAACGATGTGCTGCCGCGTTTCTATGATCGGACGGACGGCAACATGCCGGCCCAATGGATCGCCATGATGAAAGCCTCCATCAAAATGGTCATGTCCGATTTTTGCAGCCATCGCATGGTGGATGAATACCAGCAGCGTTTTTACCTGCCGGCCATCGAACGGCAGGCCACGCTGCTGGCAGATGAGGCCCGGGAAGCCAAGGCCCTGAGCGAACTGCATCAGCGCTTAAAAGAAAAATGGAAACAAATCCATGTCGATCCACCGCTCAGAGATCAAGACGGCCCCTTTCAAGTGGAGGATGCGTTCCATGTCAGTGCCCAGGTCCACCTGGGCGAAATTCTCCCGGATGAAGTGGACGTGGAGCTGTACTACGGCCGCATCAAGCGCATCGATGAACTGATCCAGGGATCGCCACAGCCCATGCAGATGGTAGAGGACCAAGGCGAAGGCAACTTCCTATACCGTTGTGAGGTCACCTGCGGCGATTCAGGGCGCTATGGCTTTACCGTACGCGTGGTGCCGCGGGCGGATGATTGGATTAAGTACACGCCCGGCCTACTAACCTGGGCCTAGTTTAATCGGCCGAAGGACTCCAGATCCGCTGTTGCCGGCGGTTCGCGGTGGCGGTACCACAGCTTCACCACCGACGCCTTGGCTCTGAAGCCCTTCGGCCGATTGAACGGGTTGGAAGCCACGACCATTGCGTTTTGCCGGGCTTTGGCGTTCCAACCGGCCGGCGCAGAGGCCGGCCCTACGCTGAATCGGTGACGGTCAGTCAGATGATCTTCGTAGGGCCGGGCTCTGTACCGGCCTGATTAAGCGGGCAGGATTGAAGGAATGCTGCTTCGGAAGGACTCCAGATCCGCTGTTGCCGGCGGTTCGCGGTGGCGGCACAACGGCTTCACCGTCGACGCCTTGGCTCTGAAGCCCTTCGGCCGATTGAACGGGTTGGAAGCCACGGCCATTGCGTTTTGCCGGGCTTTGGCGTTCCAACCGGCCGGCGCAGAGGCCGGCCCTACGCTGAATCGGTGACGGTCAGTCAGATGATCTTCGTAGGGCCGGGCTCGGTACCGGCCTGATTAAGCGGGCAGGATTGAAGGAATGCTGCTTCGGAAGGACTCCAGATCCACTGTTGCCGGCGGTTCGCGGTGGTGGTACTCCGGCTAGTTTAAAGTAGAAAGCTTGTTTGTTATAGGCCCATTTAATTATGCCCCGACGACGTAAAAAACCCAGGGTGTTGATTGTCACACCGGAAGTGACCTACCTGCCGGACCGCATGGGTAACCTGGCCAATTTTCTGACCGCCAAGGCGGGCGGCCTGGCCGATGTGTCGGCGGCGTTGATCAGCGCCCTGTTCCACCAGGGGGCCGATGTTCACATTGCCCTGCCGGATTACCGGTCCATTTTCAAGGATCGCCTGACACCCGTGTTGCGTCGCGAGCAGCGTATCCTGCGGCGCGTGATGCCCAACGACCGGATCCATCTGGCCGAGGACCGCTCGTTTTTCTACCTCAACCGGGTCTATTCCAGCTACAGCACGGAAAACATCCGCATCGCGCTGGCGTTTATGCGCGAAGTGATCAACAACATCATTCCCAAGGTGCGGCCCGACCTGATCCACTGCAACGACTGGCTGACCGGTCTGATTCCGGCCATGGCCCGAGAAATGAACATCCCCTGCCTGTTCACCATCCACAACGTTCACACGGTTAAAACCACGCTGGCGCACATCGAGGATCGCGGTATCGATGCTGCACCTTTTTGGCACCAGTTGTACTATACCAACTTTGCCACGGACTATGAATCAACGCGCGACACCAACCCGGTGGATTTTCTGGTCAGCGGGGTGTTTGCGGCCCATTTCGTCAATACCGTCAGCCAACGGTTTTTGGAAGAGATTGTTGAGGGCCGTCACGATTTTATCGAATACCATTTGCGCGATGAGCTGAAGAACAAAGTCAACGCCGGCGTGGCCACCGGCATCCTGAATGCGCCGGACCCAGGCTACCATCCGACCGAGGATCATTTTCTTAAACATCCTTACCATGCCGACACCCACGCGGATGCCAAGGCCGACAACAAGCTGGCGCTGCAAGAGATGTTGGGCCTGAAGAAGGATAAACAGGCGCCTGTTTTTTTCTGGCCGTCGCGTCTTGACCCGATCCAAAAAGGGTGCCAATTGCTGGCCGATATCTTTTACATGGTGCTGTCCAAATACTGGCATCAAAACCTGCAAGTGGTCTTTGTGGCCGATGGCGAATATCAGCAGGTGTTCAGAAACATCGTCAATCACCATCAATTTCACAGCCGGGTGGCGGTTTGCGACTTCTCCGAACGACTGGAACACATGGCCTATGGCGCTGCCGACTTTGTTTTAATGCCCTCTTTGTTCGAGCCATGCGGATTGCCGCAAATGATCGGTCAACTATACGGCGCCATGCCGGTGGCCCACGATACCGGGGGCATCCACGACACGGTAATCCAGTTTGACAACAACAGCGACCGGGGCAACGGTTTTAAATTCGAAATCTATGACGCCACCGGCCTGATGTGGGCCATCGATCGCGCCATGGATTTTTACGCACTGCCCCCGTCCCAAAAGGCGGCACATATCACCCGCATCATGACACATGCCATGCGGACCTTTAATCACGACGTACATGCCCGTCAGTACATTGATCTGTACGAGCAGATGTTGGACCGGCCATTGATCGTCTAGAACCGCTGACTTAAAAACCGATCATCCAAAGGTAAAACCCATTCCCATGCTGACCCGTGAAGACCAACGGCGCCTTAAGCGCCTGATCGATTCGGATCCTTATCTGGCGCCCCACGAGGCGGTTATCGCCGGGCGCATGGCCCACATCCGCCGCATGGCTCAGCGCCTCGCCGACGGCCAACAATCACTGGCGGACGTGGCTTCCGGACACGAGTACTTTGGCCTGCATTTGCGAAACGATCAATGGGTGCTGCGCGAATGGGCGCCCCATGCAACGGCCATTCACCTGGTCGGAGATTTCAGCCAATGGCGCGTGCAAACGGATCTGGCCCTGCGCCGGATCAATGCTCAAGGCGTCTGGGAGATTCATCTGCCGGCCGATAGCTTAACCCACGGCGACCTGTATCGATTCCGCCTGCAATGGCCCGGTGGGGAAGGCGATCGCATTCCGGCCTGGACCCGCCGGGTGGTGCAAGATCCTGACAGCTTGATCTTCAATGCCCAGGTGTGGCGGCCGGGCGCGGCTTATGAATGGCAAACCCCGCAGTTTTGCGTTCCGCAATCCCCCCTGTTGATCTACGAAGTCCATGTGGGCATGGCCCAGGAGGCCGAGGCGGTGGGCAGCTATGCGGACTTTACCCGCCGGGTGCTGCCCCGGGTCCGGGATGCCGGGTACAATGCCCTGCAAATCATGGCCATCCCCGAACATCCGTATTACGGTTCCTTCGGCTACCACGTCTCCAGTTTTTTTGCCGCCTCCTCCCGTTTCGGATCCCCGGAAGATCTAAAGGCCCTGATTGACAGCGCCCACGGCATGGGCCTGACGGTTCTCATGGACCTGGTCCACTCCCATGCCGTGAACAACGAAGTGGAAGGGCTCAGCCGGTTCGACGGCACCGAGTATCAATATTTTCATGCCGGCCGGAAGGGGCGTCACGCCCTTTGGGATTCGCGTCTGTTTGACTACGGCAAACCGGAAGTGCTTCACTTTCTGCTCTCCAATTGCCGCTTCTGGTTGGATGAATTCCGGGTCGACGGTTTCCGGTTCGACGGGGTCACCTCCATGCTCTATACCCATCACGGAATGGACAAGGCCTTCACCTCTTACGATGACTATTTCGATACCAGCGTGGATGACGATGCGCTGGCCTACCTGGCACTGGCCAACCAGGTCATCCACCAGGTGAGACCCGACGCCGTTACCATTGCAGAAGATGTCAGCGGCATGCCGGGCCTGGCCCGACCCTGGCAGGAGGGCGGTTTGGGATTCGACTACCGATTCGCCATGGGTGTGCCGGACCATTGGATTAAACTGACAAAGGACACTCCGGACGAAGCATGGCACATGGGCGGTCTGTGGTTTGAACTCAACAACCGCCGCCATGATGAAAAGACCATCTCATATGCCGAGTCCCACGACCAGGCCCTGGTGGGGGACCAAACCCTGATCTTTCGGCTGGTCGGCGCGGCGATTTACGACCACATGCGCGTCGATGACGACCATCTGAGTGTATCCCGCGGTATGGCCCTGCACAAAATGATTCGTTTGATCACCCTGGCCACCGCCGGACACGGGTACCTTAATTTTATGGGCAATGAGTTCGGCCATCCCGAATGGATCGATTTTCCACGGGAAGGCAACGACTGGACCTATCGCTACGCCCGGCGCCAGTGGCACCTGGCCGACGATCCCCGATTAAAATACCGGCAGCTCGCCGAATTCGACCGCCGCATGATGACCCTGGCCTCTGCACACGATATCCTGTCGGCCGGCCCGGCCTCCCTGTTGTGGGAGCACGATCAAGATAAAGTGCTGGTTTTTCAGAGGGGGCCCCTGCTGTTCGCCTTCAACTTTCATCCCAGCCTGTCCCACAGCGACTACCAGTTTCAAGCGCCCCCGGGTCGCTACGCCATCGTGTTGAACTCCGACGACCCGCAGTTCGGCGGCCATGCACGAGTGGACAACAGCCCACACCATTTCACTTTATCGCCCGACAGCGAAAACCAACCAATGCATCGGCTGAGCCTATACTTGCCCTGCCGAACGGCACTGGTGCTAACCGCAAAGCAATCGGCCCATGTACCCGAATAAGGACGAGGCTACCACCCGACAGCGCGTTCCCAATTTTCCATTTTGGTTTTGCACTTGATGCAGTGCGCTGCAACAGGCCGCGCTTTCAAACGCGAGAGGGGGATATCTTCACCGCAGCTTTCGCAAATGCCGAACGTCGCATCTTCAATCTTTTCAAGCGCAGTTTTAATCTTTCGAATGAGCCGGCTTTCTCTTTCCCGGAACCGCAGATTCGATTCCCGGCCGCTGTCCACCGCTGCCCGGTCCAAAGGGTCGGCCGTGGTTTCACCGATCTCTGCCAGGTAGCTGACCGTCTCATCGGCACGGGTTAACAGCTCCTCCAACTCCTGTTGCAGGTGTTCTTTAAAAAAAACAATATCCGAGGGACTGAGCGTTGGTATCATCTTGTCTTGTCCTCTGGGGCCGTTGGTGCAAACAAGGAGGCCTTGCGGTCGACGGCAGCAGGTTCGACCCCAAAATGGCGACACATACGGCACCATGGCCGATGGGCCGAGATTCGAAAAACAGATTGGCACACGTCGATAAAATATTGATTGGCATTATCTTTGGGACACACAAGGGTGTGTTGATCACCCGGCTTTATCATTTCAACTATTCCTCACCCCAGCCAAGGGTTGAATCCTCAGTCGATGAGCGCCTTGGCGCTACTTTTTCGGCCGCCTGAATATATTCGGATCTGAAAAACAGATCGGGTTATAAAAGTTTATATTTTTTAATGTTGATGGTCCGGAATTTTTTTTTATTGCGCTGAACATGTCCGGAGGCCTCAATACTTTTTTGCAGCAGCGATAAAAACTTGTGGCTGTTTTCGATATGGTACGCTTCATCGTCAGTAGCGAACAAGGCAACTTCGGAAACCTGATCGCCATCCCAATTGATGGCCGTGACCACGCCGGTTAACGTTTCGCTTCCCCCATTTTTCTTCTTAACCACGCTTTTGGCCTTTCAACTTCACCTCAGACATGATGCGGCCCCTTGGGCTCATTCAGGCACCACCTTGAAGCTGCGAACCGTTAGTACCAAGTAGTCATCGATTTGCTCCACGGAACCGTGGACTTCCACCTTTTCACTGATGTAATGCTTGACCATGTCATTGCCCACGGGTGTTTCCGCAACTTCGTATATCTTGCCATCGGCGTACAATTGAAAATTGTCATTAACTTCACCCACGAGAATCACCTCATCGGCGGCAAACCCCCAGGGCACCAGGGAAAATCCAATCAAAATACAAATAACTGATATTAAAGCTGAACGTTTCAATAGGGTTTCCTTTAATTTGGCGTTGTGCTCAAGCAAAATACCGTTGATATCGTGGAAACCGCCGGCACACGCCATTCGCAAGGGCTAGGCGCTTGGGGACGGCGCGATATGCCGGCATGCATTTTTCGCGCAGCGATCTGAATGCGCAATTATTTTTCCACTACGGTAAAGGCGGTCACGGTGATGACCTTTTCACCCTCGGCCTCTTGAACCGTACCGGTGGCGGTTACGGTTTCACCCACCATGGCGGCCAGCTCATCGCCTTTTTCCGTCGGGGCAATGGTATACACGGTCCCGTCATCGGCGATTAATTCGTTGGATTCACTGACTTCGCCGGTTAGGGTCGCAGATCCACCAGCCAGCACGGGTGCAACAGCAAACATAGCGGCCAGAAGAACACACAAAAGGGTTAAATGTTTGTTTCGGGTTTTCATCTCGCTTCTCCTTTGGATTTATAACTGTGATAAATTCAATGGTACAGCACCTTATGCACCGTACCGAAAATAGTAATTCAAAATACGTGCCCAATTCATAAGTCTTTGTATTTATTAGTTTAAAAGTATTTGAAGATAAAAAATAAGATGTGCTTATTCCGAAGCGCCGCAGCGACACGCGGCAAAGGAAAACAAAAAAAAGAAGAAAAACCATTTAACCTGCTGTAAAATATAAAGATATGAATATGACGCTTCAATTCCGATTGTGGTAAAACTTCGGAATTGGCGGTTCTCATCATGAATGAAAAAACCGTTGCTAACCCTTTTTAATTTTACTAAAAATCAGGTCTACAGCGACTGCCCAGTAATCGGAGGTGCGCCATGAAATCGGCACTGTTAATTACCAAGCGATCGGCCGATGGGGCCAAAATACGTTCCGCCTTAAGAGACAAGTTTCGACTCAAGACAGCTTCAAATGTCGCCGGTGCGCTCAACGGCTTGGATCAGGTGCGCTGCGACATGATTTTTGCCGATATCGATCTGCTGATGGACCACGCCCGGAAGAGCTCTGCCGAGCAGGTGCTGCAGAGCTTCAAAGGCAGATCGTCCCTGACCGAGGTGGTGGTCATGGCCGATCCCGGACAGATGCGCCAGGCGGTCAAATGGGTCAAGGCGGGTGCCTTCGATTTGATCCTCTATCCTCTGACACAGGAGCAGATCCGGCTGATGTCCGATGCCATTGCCGCCGCCTTATTGCAGCAATCCGAACTGGATTACCTGAGAACCCAGTTTTGGAAATCCGATGCCGCGGATGTGGTGCGAACCAAAAGCCTGGCAATGGCAGATGTATTCACAAAAATCCAATCGGTCGCGCCCACCAAGACCACGGTGCTTTTGGCCGGTGAAACCGGAACCGGCAAAACCGTGTTGGCCAAACTCATCCACCAGCACAGCAATCGACAGGAAGCCCAATTCATCAGCGTCCATTGCGGAGCCATTCCCGACACACTGATCGAAAGCGAGCTGTTCGGCCATGAGAAGGGTGCCTTTACCGGTGCCGTGCGTAAAAAAATGGGCAAATTTGAACTGGCCAACGGCGGCACGATCTTTCTGGATGAAATCGGTACCCTGACACCCGCGGCCCAGATCAAACTCCTGCAGGTGCTTCAGGACGGCACATACAGTCGTGTCGGCAGCGAAGAGGCGGCCCATACCAATGCCCGGATCATCGCAGCCACCAATGAAGATTTGAAATCACTCTGTGATCAAGACCGCTATCGCAAAGATCTCTACTACCGCCTGAATGTGTTTCCCATCCAGATACCGCCGTTGCATGAACGCGTCGAGGATTTACCGGATCTGATCGAGCGCTTTTTGGTTCACCTCAATCGGGAGTCCCAGAAAAAAATATCGGGTGTCCATCCGCAAGTCTACAAAGGCTTATCCCAGTATGATTGGCCGGGAAACGTCAGAGAGCTGGAGAATTTGGTGGAACGCGCCTTCATCCTGGAAAGCAGTTCCATGCTGACAATGGAAAGTTTCCCGGCAGAGCTGTTTGAAGAGCAGAGAAACACGGCGGTTTTGCCGGTGAATTCACATCTTACCCTGGCGGAGGCCCGCAAAAATGCGTTGAAAGATTTTGAATGCCACTATCTGAAAACGCTTCTGGCGCGTAATAAGGGTAGAATCAATATCTCGGCCAAAGAAGCCGACATCAGTACCCGTCAGCTCCATAAATTGATGGGCAAATATGCCATCCGCAAGGAAACCTTTAAAGTCTAAAACCTGCAAACCCTTTCAAATCATGTGCCGATCCGTGCATCAGATGGATACCAGCCCCAAACCCGGCCGCTGCAACGGATAAAGATATCCCTTGCGCAGGGTGAGGCAACCTGCGGTTGGATCGTTCTGCAGGTCCAGATGGCCGTCCAGATCCGCATAGTGCACATTGGGTCGCGCCAGCGCGAAATGCAGACCCGCGCTGATGGCCAAAGCCGCCTCGTCCATACAACCGACCATGGCCTCCAGACCCGCCGCTGCGGCCACCGCATTGATCTGAAGCGCCGGGTCAATGCCGCCGACTTTCATCAGCTTAATATTGACCATATCGACCAGATCGCTTTTGGCCAGGCGCAGGGCATCGGTCAGGTTCATTAAGCTTTCGTCGGCCATGATGGGTAAGCGCGTGCGATGTGTTACCGTGCCCAACAGTTCAAAATCCTTGCGAGCGGTCGGTTGTTCAAGCAGCTCCAGGCCTGCCGGCCGCGTGCGCCGGACAAAGTCAAGTGCCTGGGCATAGGTGTAGCCCTGGTTGGCATCGTAGCGAAGCTCCATCTTTGGACCTACCGCTTCGCGCACCTTCATGATGCAGGCCACGTCATGTTCCACGTCACGACCGCCCTTGATTTTCAAGGCATGAAACCCCAGGGCTTTATAATGGCGTGCCCGGGCGACGGTTTCCGCTTCGGACAGGATACCGATGGTCACGCTGGTTTTGATACGAGTGCGAAAGCCGCCCAGCAACTGGTAAAGGGGCAAACCCGCACTTTTGGATAAAAGATCATACAACGCCATGTCCACCATGGCCAAAGCGGCCGGCTGGTTGGGCATGCGCTTGTTGAGCTTATCCAACATCCGCATGCGGTACATCGGATTTTCTCCATGCAAGGTCGGATCGACACAAGTCCGGCAAGCCTCCCTGACCGTTGCCGGTGTCTCGCCGGTAACGGCCCGGTCGGGCGCGGCGCATCCCAAGCCCGACAATCCCTTGTCTGTATCCAACCGCAGGAATAGGTTCTCGACGGATTGAATCGATTCATAGGCAATGATGTATGGCTCGGCCAGGTTGAACACGTGGGACCAGATTGTAATTTGGGTGATCTTCAAATGTCGTTCCCCGTACCCATCAGGGTGCCCGGACTTGCGCCTACAGCTTACGCTGGTGAATCTCTTGAACGGACAACCGCTTGAGGTCCTCTATAAATGAAACCAGGTGGGCAATCATGGCGGTCCAAATCTTTTGCCCCTTGGCCGTCGATGCCAAGGATGGATCGCCCATGACGCCCGTGTCGGAAATGTGCTGGGTCTGGGCGTACCAGTTGATGCCCCGCTTGGAAGAAAAATCCAGGTAGTTGCTGGAAAAGCTTGGAACAGCAGGCCGAGCCCGCTCAAGATGCACCAGCTCAGGGCGGACAGCCAAGGCAGTGCTGGTTTCAATCTCTCCCGCATGCACATCGTTGGCGGTTTGCACAATGGCGGCAATATCCACATCGCTGGTCTCACCGGTGTCCACGCAGACAAAAATTCCGGCATCCCGGTTGATCATCTGGGCTGCAAAATTCAAGGCGGGATCGTTTCCACCGTGACCGTTGATGATCACCAGTTTCCGGATGCCGTTGCCCGCGGCCGCCATGCCGATGTCATAAATCAGTTGGGATAGGGTTTCGTTGCGGATGCTCATGGTGCCTTTAAAATCATCGTGATGGTAAGACACCCCATACGGCACCAGTGGCAGCACCAGCGGCCGTGGGTCGGAGCAAGTCTCAGCCACCCGCCGGGCCAGATAATCCGCATCAAATGCGTCGGTATCCAGAGGCAAGTGCGGCCCGTGCTGCTCGATAGCACCTACGGGAAGCAAAGCGATATCCATGAATTCAAACAGGGCCTGTGCATCCGGCCAGTTGAGTTCCCCCCAAATATACGGCGATTGGCCCGGAGGGTAGGCTTGTCGATTCGGCTCAGCGGATGCCGGCGCCATTTCAAACAAATAGGGCGCAAACAGCGTCTGGTGGTGAAGGACATCAAAAGGTTCCCATTTTTTGCCTTTACGTCGGACGGCGCCGTCAGCATACTGTAAAAAAATGCGCCAAAGAACAGGGCGCAAGGTCTTTGGAATTGCATTGACCGGCGACCGCTCTGCATCGAATCGCAACTGCAGGATCTCCGGCTGGCGGGCAGGTTTGAAATGGGCCACCGCCGGGGCATCGATGATCCCTTTTTCAATCAGCAGGTGCAGCAGATGCCGGGCACCAGCGGCTTCCTGATGAATTCCTTTCGTGGCCAGCAAATTCAGACACGCATCGATCTGCTCCGGGGTGTAGCCGCAGGCCTGGGGATCGGCATCGGCAGCCACCAGCATGGAGACGATGCGCCGACACTTTTCGCAGCGGCCGCACGGTTTGATCCCTTCGGGTGATTGATGCGCCGCATGGCAAGAGGTTTGCTGTCGCAGCAAATCCGGATAGCGGCGGCTCAAAATAGTCTCAATCAACAATTCGGACAACGGCCGTAATATGGAGAACTGACGGACGGCCCACCCTTTTTGCAAGAAATAGCGCGACAGCGCGTTGTCAAAGTGGATGCTCTGGTCGTAAAGCCCATCATAGTGATGGATTCCCTGGTGCCGCCGTCGCACCGTGGTGTCATATTCGTCCCCAACCAACAGGCAGCCCAGATGGCGTTTGCGCAGCAAGGGCAGCGCGCCGAAAAGAAAGACGGCCACCGTCCATAATCGGATAGGATATTCGTCGCTGCGTACATTGGCAAAGTCTTTGCGCACAAACGGCATGTGGCGGAGCATCCAGTTGAACAGGCGGTCGCTGTTGACCCAGACCCGTGCGGTATGGGGCACCTGGACTTCGAAATGGCGATACGCATTCAAGGCGGTAAACCAGTGACGCCCCGACTCGTTGACAAAAATCGGGTGCACCTGACCGCCGGTCGATTCCACGACTTCGGCCATGATACCATAAGTGAGCAAGCTGTCCTTGCCCCCGCTGGAAAGCACGGCGTAGCGATCCGCATGGGTCGCCCACAGGGACCAGTTCGGTGCTGTGCCGCCGCGCGGCATATCCGGAAATTCGATGCGTGCAGTGCAATAACGCTGCATTTTTTGGGCAGGGATGGCTTTGGCCGGCCCAATAAGGAAGGCGTTGGGTTCCAGAAATTTTTTAACATATATTTCCCGTGCCGTATTTTCGGCCATGGTGCGCAAAAACCGCCGATCCGGTTCGTCGAAAGGGCCGTGAAAAATCAACTTGCGGCAAAAAAGCCCGTAATTAAGTGCCGCCTGGACGGCAATCATGACGGCCAGATTCTGGGCTACGGCATCCATCGGATCAAAAACCGGCTCCTGGAAACGGTAGATCAGCTCGAAGGTATCGACATCGTTTCCAGTTGTTATGGCATACGGTGCGGTCAGCCGGCCGGGCTCCAGTTTGACAGGCCCAACCCGCAGTTCATCAAAAACCTGCAATTGTGCGATGGTGTCGGGCATTACCGTTTCCTCTCTTGGTATCGGGGTTGATCGCTGTTGGGACGGTCGATCATGGACCCGACTGAAGGGGATAGGTTTACATTTAAGCAGCCGTCAAACGGGCGGCAATCAGATCGACAAGTCCGTCAGCGCCATCCATCATTACATCCATCGCCGGCAACCCGGTCAAGGAGGTGATGGCCGCGCACATGGTCGGTACCTGCTCCGGGGCGAGGCCCTCATGGTTGACGGTAACCGCAACAACGGGCTTTTCCGAAATCAACTCAATAGCGGCTATTTGGCGGGCCAGCGGCTGAATGGGAAAGCCGGGGAAACCGTCATATTCCCGGCGGGCCGGCGCATGTTGCAGCACAACACCATCGGGTCGGCCGGCCGCCAGCAGTTCGAATCCCCCGGGGTAGGCGGGATTCAACAGGCTTCCCTGCCCTTCGAGTACCATCACTTGCGGCCTGGTCCGCTCCCAAGCTTCGCATATGGCGTTTTCAATTTCGCCGGACACAAAATCGTTGACCAAAGCATCCATGACCACACCGAATCGGGCGCCCTGCAGCCAGGCGGTTTGACCCGTACCGATAAGTTCGGTGCGAATGCCTTTTTTTTGCAGGCCCTGTACCAGCAGCCAGGCTGAAGTCCGCTTGCCGACAGCGGAGTCCGTCCCCAGAACAGCCACCTTGAACGATCGGACCTTATCGATTCGGCCGCTGAAAAAATGCAGTTGATTGCGCGGCACCGGTTTCCGAACGTCCCGAATAACCGCCCCGTGGCTTCGGGCCAGTGGGGACAGTTCCGGGTCTTCCGATAAAAACTCGTGCAAGCCACTATCCACGTTGAGTCCCAGGCCAAGCGCCCGGGCAACACAGGATCGGGCCTGGGCGTCCAATCGCCCGCCGTCCGGCGCCACACCGATCACCAAGTGGGTGATGGGCGCCCGGCTTTGGCTCAGTGCCTCGTCCAGCGAGCTATAGAGCGGAATCCCGCTGGCAATGCCGTCGAGCACCAGACCGGCGTCTTGCCCGGCATAAGCCGAATCGATAACGCCCAGGATGCGATAGCGCCGGGTGAAGCGCACCAGCCCATGGGCTGTCTTGCCGTAGGTCGTGTTAAAAGCGTCCTGACAATATACAACGGCGTTGCCGTCAATCGACGTTTCACCCATGGCATTCATCTAAAATCCCCTTCCCGTCAGCACGGCGACGAAGCGGTCCGCCGATAGTGCGGTTTTTTGATGATAATTGATCAAAGCGATCAGGCCCGCCGTTGACGCTGGCAGGACCTGCAATCCCTCATTTTCACGTATGGTTTTGGTCAATTGGCGCATGCCGCGATCCGTGGCGTCCGCAGCCCAACCCTGAGTCGCGTATACGGCTTCCAGAGCCATATCGCCGTCGATGGCGTGCCAATTGATCAGCGGCTCATTGACTGCCGTTTCCCGGATTTTTTGGGGGGGCAGATCGGCACACTGGCGCATCCCTTTAAGATAGGACCGCACAATCGGATTTTTGCCAAATGAAGAGCCGGCCACCATACGCGGCATGCGTGATGTCTTGCCCCGTCGATATAAGCTCAAAAAGCCCTTGTAGATGCCGGCCAGCGTGCTGCCGTTGGATACCGGCACCGCAACAACCGCCGGCGCATCGCGCAGTTCGTCATAGATTTCGTAAGCGATGCCGCCGTAAGCCTGCAATTGCAGAACCGTGTTGTCTCCGCCGGGATTGGCGTCATAAAACTCCTTGTCGGCGGCATACGCAGAAGATTGTGCCACAGCCGCCTCGTAGTCCCCTGGAACCCGAAAAATTTCAGCGTTGAGCGAACGCATCTCGTTGATCCGTTTGGTCCGGTAGGTATCCGGAATAAAAACCAAACAGCGCAACCCCGCCAATGCGGCCGCCGTCGCCAGGGATACACCATAATTTCCGCAAGTCGCCACCGCAATCGCTTCGAACCCGCGGCGCAGGGCGTCCATGGACTGTGCAAAGGCAATGCGGTCTTTCTGGGTGCCGGTGGGGTTGCCGCCCTCAAACTTCAGATAGAGCTGGCGAATTCCCACAGAGCGCTCCACGTTGCGGGCCCGCACCAGCGACGTGTCGCCGACCTGCGAGTCGATGATATCCTCATAGGCCTCCAAACGGGCCTCCAGCAGTTGCCGGGGGTCTGCGGCAACCCGCCGTTGCGCTTCGACTTCGCTGGTCAACGCCTCACCGCTCCCCATGGCGCCATCCAGTAGGGTCAACTTATGAAATGTATCTGTCATAGCAATGATAACCTTGATAGATGGGGTTACCGATCAGTACCAGTGCACCATTCAGAGCAATGTGCGTGCCATAAATGAATTAGATATAATTACAATTGGTTATATAATAGGTGGGCGTGCATCAGTCACGATAGTTCCGATTATGGTAACAGGCCGACACCGCTGCCCGATAGAGATAGATCTTATGCATCGGCAGATACACATATTGAAAAAATAAATTTATGATTCTTCTTTACATGATAATTTAATGCATTACTATTACAATAATGAATTTGTAGTAATGAAAATGATCGTAAAGGAGACATCAAGATGGGAAAAATTATCGGAATCGATTTAGGGACCACCAATTCATGCATCGCCATCATGGAAAACAATGAAGCCAAGGTGATCAACAACCCCGAAGGCGGACGCACCACACCGTCCGTCTACGCCGTCTCCAAAAGCGGCGAACGGCTGGTGGGTCAGATCGCCAAACGCCAGGCCATCACCAATCCGGAAAACACGGTATTTGGGGTCAAACGGCTCATCGGACGCAAGTACGAATCACCCCAGGTTCAAAAGGACCGTAAGGTCCTGCCCTATGGGATCGAAGCGGCTGCCAACGGCGACGCCCATATCAAACTCAACGGGAAATCGTACAGCCCGGCCGAAATTTCGGCTCAAATTCTGGCGGCCCTGCGCACGTCGGCCGAGGCCTACCTGGGTGAAAAAGTGACCGACGCGGTGATTACCGTACCGGCCTATTTTGACGACAGCCAGCGCCAGGCCACCAAGGATGCCGGCAAGATCGCCGGATTGAATGTCCAGCGCATCATCAACGAACCCACGGCCGCCTCTTTGGCTTACGGCCTGGACAAGCGCACCGAAGGCAGGGTGGTGGTGTTCGATCTGGGCGGCGGCACATTTGATGTCTCCATTTTGGAGATCGGCGACGGCGTGTTCGAAGTCAAAGCCACCAACGGCGATACCCACCTGGGTGGAGAAGATTTTGACCTGCGCTTGATCGACTACCTGGCGGATGAATTTCAGAAAGATTCGGGCATGGATCTGCACAAAGACCCCATGGCCCTCCAGCGCCTGAAAGAAGGTGCGGAAAAAGCCAAGATGGAGCTTTCCACCACCATGGAGACCGAGGTCAACCTGCCGTTCATTACGGCGGATGCCGCCGGCCCCAAACACCTGAATATCAAAATCACGCGCAGCCGATTGGAAGGCCTGGTCGCCGGTCTGCTGGACCGCCTGGAAAGCCCCTGCAAGACCGCCCTGCAGGATGCCGGGCTCGACGCCGGCCGGATCGACGATGTCATCCTGGTCGGGGGTATGACGCGCATGCCCGCCGTCCAGCAGCGTGTTCAAGCCATTTTCGGCAAATCACCCAACAAGGGCGTCAATCCGGATGAAGTGGTGGCCATGGGTGCGGCCATCCAGGGCGCCGTTCTCAAAGGGGACCTGAATGATGTCCTGCTGCTGGATGTGACGCCCCTCTCTTTAGGCATTGAAACCCTTGGCGGCGTGATGACGCGCCTGATTGAAAAAAATACCACGATCCCTGCCAAGCAAAGCCAGGTTTTTTCAACCGCTGAAGACAATCAGCCGGCGGTTTCGGTGCATGTGCTGCAGGGAGAACGTGAGATGGCCGCAGACAACAAAACCCTGGGCCGTTTCGAACTGGTGGGCATACAACCCGCCCCACGGGGGATGCCGCAAATCGAAGTGACGTTCGACATCGACGCCAACGGCATTGTCGATGTATCCGCCAAAGACATGGCCACCGGCAAGGCCCAGTCGATTCAAATCACTGCCTCCAGCGGCCTTTCCCAGGCGGAAATCGACCGGCTGGTCAAAGATGCCGAGTTGAACGCCTCGCAAGACCGAATGAAAAAAGAGCAGGTTGAAGCGCGCAACGCCGCTGACGCCCAGATCTATGCGGTGGAAAAATCCATGGCCGAAATGGGCGCCCATTTGGACAGCGCCAGCCGCAGCCAGGCTGAGACCACTGTGGCCGAGCTGAAAACGGCCATGCAGAAAGAGGATACCAGCCGCATACGCCAACTGACCGAGCAGTTGACCCAAATCGCCCATACCATGGCCCAGGCGGCCTATAGCCGCAACAATCCCGGTGGCACGGGTCCGCATACCGGCCATGGCGCACAGGCAAAAGGCCAATCAGCCGCCAACGACGATGATGTCGTTGATGCGGATTTTGAAGAGGTTGCCTAACACCTTCATCCAAGCCTATTGACAACCCACCGTGCCGCTCTCTGAAATGGGAGCGGCGCTCTTTTTAGGGGAGGAGCAATTAAATCATCTTTTCATTGTTGTTTGTCGGCAATTAATGATACGAGATCATACGCTGGCGCCGGCGAATCAAAGTATTAAGGCCCAAAAATAAACCTGTTTGAAAACCACCATGACCCCGGATACCAAAGCCAATCTCAAGGTGCTGCTGGCCTTGACCCTGATCCATTTTACGGGCGACCTCTACAGCTCATTTACGACGCCGCTGTATCCATTATTTATGGAAAAATTGGGCTTGTCATTGACCCAGGTAGGCGTCATCGCCGGTATCAATCGACTGCTGGCCTTTATTGTTCAACCCTCGGTGGGTTATTTGGCCGACCGATACCCCACTCGAGGCTTTGTGGTTGTCGGGTTGCTCGCCACCGTGGTATTTATTCCCCTGTCCGGCATCACCCCCAATTTCTGGATATTGCTGACGGTCATCGCCGTCGGCTCCGTCGGCTCATCCATGTTTCATCCTTCTGTGACCGGCATGGTGCCGCTTTACTCCGGCAACCGGTCCGGTCTGGCCATGTCTATCTTTAATACCGGCGGCACCCTGGCTTTTGGCGCCGGGCCGTTGTTTATCACCTGGTATGCCGTGCGTTTCGGGCTGGATGCAGTGCCCTTTACCATGGTTTTTGGATTGCTGGTCGCCGGTTATATTTACTTTGCATTGCCCAAACCCCAAGGCGACGGCTTGGGTCATCTGGGCTTTTGGGGTGCCTTAAAAGCCAGCTTGGGTTCGGCCTGGAAAGTGGTGGCGCTCATCTGGCTGGTGATGTTTTTGCGCGCTGTGGTGGGTCAATCCTTTCTTACTTTTATTCCGGTGTTGTACGTGCAGCAGGGGCGTTCGCTGGTATCGGCGGGGGCGGTTTTCGCCTTGTTTACCGTTGCCGGCACCATCAGCGGCCTGTTGGCCGGTTATATCTCAGACCGCGTGGGCCAGCGACCGGTATTTTTCTTCTGCCATGCCCTGATGGCGCCGCTGCTCTGGCTTTTTCTTCAAATGCAGGGCGCTTGGGTCTATCTGGGTGCGGCCTTGGCCGGCGGCATCATGCTGGCCACCATGCCGTTAGGGGTCTCCATGGCGCAAGCCTTAGCCCCCAAAGGCCGCTCGATGGTGGCCAGCTTGATGATGGGGTTTGCCTATGGATTGGGGGGTATCATTTCACCCCTGGTGGGCAAGCTGGCCGATCTGTATTCCATCAGCGCGGTGCTCACCGTCATGGCCTTTGTGCCGCTGCTGACCCTGCCGGTGATTGCGTTTTTCCCGCGCAGTAAAACATAGTGCATTAGATTCTCCATGTCGTGTATTGTTTTCGGTTCTCTGTTATTTAGAAGCGGGTTCTCTTGCCTTTAATCAATATCTTCCTTTGCTTTTTTGTAGCACTCCGGACATATGCTATGGCTAAAGTGAGCGTCTGAGTGGGCGCATATATAGGCCTCCATTTGGTCCCAAGCTCCTTTGTCATTACGAATTTTTTTGCAATATGAGCAGATAGGAATGATGCCCTTTAATGTTTTGATTGTATCTAATGCATTTTGGAGTCTGCTGATTAAGTTTTCACGATCGTATTCAATCTGTTTCTTCGCAGTGATGTCAACAAAAGAAGCCATCCGGCCGATAACCTGATTGGTGGCTGAGGTGACATTAGAAGCTGAAACCTCAACGACAAAAGTCGCTCCATCCCTTTTTTGAACAATGAATTCTTCAGTCTCATCTTTACTAATATCGATTATTGAAATAACATCGGAAATTTTTCTTACTTCCTTGGACATGAATAGTTCAGCAGCATTTATATTTAAAACATTTTCTTGTTTAAATTCAAACATTTTACAAAATGACGGATTGGCAAAGCAAATATTCCCATTCGTATCAGTTATAATTAAACCTCCTATGATAGCGTTAATGGCATCGAACATAATGCTCAAGACATCTTGCTGATTCTTCAGAGAGAGTTTTTCGATTAGCTTTTTATCTGTTAAATGCTTGATGCGTTGTATGTCTTTGTCTTTTTCTATCTCCATACTTTTTCCACCAGGTATTGCTATTTTTCAATTCCCGAATTTGCGCTCATTTTGGATAAATTCTTTTCCATATCGTTGGGTATTCACCGCTGCGACACCTATACCTGTTGTATTCCAGGCTCGGCAGCAGAGCTGAAACGAAGTGTCTTTTTCATCGCTTCCCGACTCACATTGTGAACTTAAAATCAACCCAATTTAAGCCGCTTTTTCAGGGGCTTTTTGTTCGATTTGAAATTCATATCCGCGCTTGTCCGAGTGACCGAAAAAGAGAATTAAATCGGGATGGTCATCCAAGCTGTCATAATTCGACACATTTAGACCTTTGCCGGCGGCATCGCTTGCATCGAAGATTCGAAAATCATATAGGTGTTTGTTATTTACATGGGGGCGCCTGGCGCACTTAAGCGACCATACCCAATCGGGATCCAGTTTTTCCTTGACCACCAAATGCATTCCCATATGCTCCGGCAGCTCTTTTGGTTTCGGTAATTTGGGACTATTAACAGCGGCATCTTCACTTTTTTTGTTTTTTTGCCAAAATTTCCATTCCATCTCGGGCCTCCTCCTCATGATCGATGTACAATTGATTCGCTGAATTGCAAATCACGGTCAGTAGCTATTCAAAACTTGTGCCCAAATTATAATAATCCGTTTTTACATGGTAAAAAAATAGCGGCTATTCCGGTAGTTTGTTTTTCGAACTTTTTGACTATGGCGGTTCCGATAATTATCCGTTTTCGGAATCGTAAGTTCTCAGATTGAGTCGCCATGGGTCGTGAACGGCTTGGTTCAGTGCGGTCAAGGGATCAAACCTGATCGGGTATCGTTCTCCACAGGCCGCGTACCCCGAAGGGTCTTCCCCACAGTTGCATAAAAAAGATGGCAAAAATGGCAAAAACGGTTATCATCGTTGGACAAAATACATGCCAGAGACGCTTTCCAGGACTCAATCAACAGTGCACTGTAGGATCGGATCTATTGTATGCCATCTTTTTTCCCCTGCGGGAAAGCCGGAGGACTCCAAATCCGGCGTTGACAAGTGCTCGCAGTAAAGTGCTACGGCTTCACACTTGCCGCCTTGACTTTGGAGCCCTCCGACTTTTGCAACAATGGGGTCTTTCCAGAGTGGCCGCCTCCCGCCAGATGAAAAAACAGTGACTCCAAGGGCCCCCGTTTGAACCATCGCAACCACAACCCCGATGCCAATATGCCGACACAGCAAAAAAGCCCTGCCGAATGCAGCATAAACACCGCATCCGGTTCTCCCATACTTTTTGTGATCCAGTGGATTAAAAAGAATCCAAACATCAAATGGCTTATATACAAAGTCAAAGAGAGTCGGCCGAAAGCAAGTACAGGCGCCAGGCAATGCGCCAACGCATACCGCTTCAGAAGGGCCAGCCGGCACAAGGCGATAATGGATAGTGCACCGGCGCTGGAAGAGAACATAAAAAGAGGTGTTGTCGGAAAAGCCTCTGAACGCAGAAATACGATGTACCAATTCCCTTCTATGTCCCCAATGTGCTGCCCGACCCACGCCATCATAGCCGTCGAAAACACCTCGATGACGACGCAGACCAGCGCCCCCGCAGCCGCCCAACGGCGGCAATGCACGCCATTGGTCATCTCCAACCGCCCTAGCAACATGCCAAACAAGAAAAAGGTGATCCAGGGGAAAAGCGGATAGTATCGGCCAGTGATATATTCCAGCAGGAACCGGATAGTCCAATGCTGATCGTTTACAAACGATATCCCATCCGTCAGATCGTATACAATGGTCAGTGCTGCGCAAACCGGTATCGATACAAGCGCCGATGCCAACGTCAATCGTTGGAGCGTCCTTGTGGGGCGGTCCGTGATCCAGACGCCCACAGCCACAAACAGCGCATATACATGGAGGATATCCGCCTCCCACCAATAGGACAGTACCGTTCCCGCCAGCAGCAATAAGACGCATCGTTTCATCAAATAAGACTTGATCCCAAGTGAGCCGGCCCGGTTCGACCACTTGCCGGCCAGCAGTGAAAGGGATACACCCGACAGCATGACAAAGACGGTCGCGGCTCTTCCATAAATAAAGTCCACTGCAAGCCACATCCACTCCATGGGATAGACATCGATTTCCATCATGGCGGCATAATTCACCAGCACCATGCCCATGACGGCTATGGCACGGGCCATGTCAAATCCCTCTATGCGATTGGAGTTTAACACCATAAACCAACCTTTCACAGAAAATGGAAGGACATCGGACCTTCTTCGTCTGCTTTTCTTTTTTAGCAAAGAGAGTACCAAAATTATAAGAGTTTAAAATACCGACTAATAGTGTGTGTTTGGAAAAAGGAACAAGACTTCTCAATTCCGCTTTTTAACCGAAGCAACGGCATATGCGGAAGAAATAATACCGCTTTCTCAAAGCGTCATATGCCGCCGATCGCACGAAAGCCTCACTAGATAGAACACCCATTAAATAGACTTGCTCCCGCTCTAGAGATGCGGCGGCAGCAGCCACTCAGGCGATTTGCGGGTGCGCAAGCTCTTAATTAAATAACCCCATTATTACAATGGGATAAGTGGCTCTTTGCCGATGAAAAAAGGTGTGGTCTTAACTTGCCCCCATTGACTGTCAAATATCGCTGATTCAGATCTTACCGCAACACACACGCTGTCAGCTCTGACGAATGAGGAGTCCTTTCTTGGAACAAAACTTGCGTAATAGCATAGGTGCGGATCATCCTTCTATTGAGATGATGTCTTGGGTATCCTGGAATAAGCGAAAGAAGTAAAAAGGAGGTTAAAAACAATGGCTTCAAAAATAATATGTTACGGCACTGTGGCCAGGGAAAAAATGCGAAAGGGGGTCAACACCCTTGCCAATGCTGTCAAAGTCACCCTTGGCCCCAAAGGCAACAATGTGGTGCTGAGCAAGTCGTTCGGCCCGCCGCTGGTGACCAAAGACGGCGTCACCGTGGCCAAAGAGATTGAACTCGATGGTAAATTTGAGAATATGGGCGCCCAGATGGTCAAAGAAGTGGCCAGCAAAACCAGCGACAAGGCCGGCGATGGCACCACTACGGCCACCCTATTGGCCCAGGCGATCTATAATGAAGGCCAGAAGCTGTTGACGGCCGGCACCAACCCCATGGCCCTCAAGCGGGGCTTGGACAAAGGGGTGTCCACCGTGGTGGAAGCACTGAAAAAGCTCTCCAAACCCACCAAGGACAAGACCGAAATCACCCAGGTGGGGGCCATTTCCGCCAACAACGATAGGGTGATCGGCCAGTTGATCAGCGACGCCATGGAAAAGGTGGGCAAAGAGGGCGTCATCACTGTGGAGGAAGCGAAAAGCATGGAGACCACCCTGGAGGTGGTGGAAGGGCTGCAGTTCGACAGGGGTTATCTCTCGCCCTACTTTGTCACCAAAGCGGAAAAGATGGAAGCGACCATGGAGGATCCCTATATTCTGATGCATGAGAAGAAAATCTCCTCTATGAAGGACCTGCTGCCCCTGCTGGAGCAAGTGGCCAAACTGGGCAAACCCATGCTGATCGTGGCCGAGGATGTGGACGGGGAAGCACTGGCCACCTTGATCGTCAACAAACTTCGCGGCACCCTCAAAGTGGCTGCCGTCAAGGCGCCGGGATTCGGCGATCGCCGCAAGGCAATGCTCCAGGACATCGCCGTCCTTACCAATGGACAGGTCATCTGCGAAGAGTTGGGGATCAAACTGGAAAACGTCACCATCAATGATCTGGGCAAAGCCAAAACCGTGCGGGTGGACAAAGACAACACTACTATTATCGATGGCGCCGGCAGCCGGGAGGCCATCGAAGGCCGCATCAAGACCCTGCGGGCCCAAATCGAAGAGACCACCTCGGACTATGACCGGGAAAAGCTCCAGGAACGGCTGGCCAAAATGGTGGGCGGCGTGGCTGTCATCAACATCGGTGCGGCCACGGAAACCGAAATGAAGGAGAAAAAGGCCAGGGTGGAAGATGCCCTCAACGCCACCCGGGCGGCTGTGGAAGAGGGGATTGTCCCCGGCGGCGGCGTGGCCCTGGTGCGCTGCATCGGCGATCTGGACATGGTGGATGCCCATGGCGAAGAAAAACTGGGTATCAAACTGCTCAAACGCGCCCTGCAGGAGCCGCTGCGCCAAATCGCCATCAACGCCGGCTTTGATGGCTCGGTGGTGCTCAACAAGGTGCTCGAAGGCAAGGACGATTTTGGCTTCAACGCAGCCACCGATACCTTTGAGAACCTGCTGGCCGCAGGCGTGATCGACCCCACCAAGGTGGTGCGTTTTGCCTTGCAGAACGCGGCATCGGTCTCCGGACTGATGCTCACCACCGAGGCCATGATTGCGGAAAAACCGGCAAAAAAATCGAAAGCGCCGGTGGCGCCGAATATGGATGAGATCTATTAATCCGCAAATCCGCCTAGGCAAAGCATCCGGGTCCTATTAGGACCCGGATCTTGATTCAACTCCAGCAGGGTTAAACAAGCTGGTTTCTATATTTCTGTTCCCATACGGATTTCATGATTACCCGCCATTGATCGGGCTGCTATCAGCCGGGCCGCATTTGGGGGAGGTAAAAACGCTATTCGATAATTTCAAGAACCATACGCCGCTTGATTTTGGCGGATATTGCCATCAGGATCGTACGTATGGCCTGAGCAGTATGACCCTGCTTTCCGATGACTTTGCCCAAATCGCTTTTGGCAACCTTTAGCTCGAAAACCGTAGTCTGAGCACCCTCGATTTCACTTACCGAAACCGCTTCGGGTTTATCGACAAGGGCTTGGACGATATAGTATATCAGTTCCTTGACCTGCATAGCAGCGTCCTTATTTATGGTAATCGGCCTACCTAATCCATGCCCAGTTGAAGCGACAGTAGTATTATTAGCAGCAAAATTGATGCCTAAGTCTTATGTGAGCACCCATTTTAGCCGTCCTAGCAGCGAAAATGTCTATTTCCAGAATGAATGTGGCGCAACGATGTGATTCTGACTCACCGGTATTGGCATGAACTCAGGCAAAAAGAATCCTTACCTAAACGATTGCCCTGAAACAGAAGTCACGGTTCCGGATTCTCTTCCTTGTATTTAAATATTCAATAAATATTGCATGTTAAATAGTGGCACGTGGTTTGCTAATTGTACCTCAGCGCGAATTGGGGTTTTTTGCAGTGTTATACCAAAGCAAGCTCAAGGTTTTTTGCGGACTGGGTAATTAGAAATGGATCTGGCGAACACCAACCCAATTAAATGCATGGATTCAGATGCACTTTACGGCCACGCGACTCGTAAATGGCAAATGCTGCCCAACAGGCACATTCGGGCCGCGTTATGGGCATCAAATCGCGACTGGCTGTATATCGTAGCTGGCTGCATTGTTTTCATTATCGGTATGAAGGGTCTGATGGATGAAAAGAGAAGTGACTGCTGCACATGAGCTGATTTGCCCTGTAAATACTTTTGGATCGAAAAAGATTTGGCCGGAACACCACGACACTCCCCAAATCGGCATACCTGCCGACCACTTTGTCGAGCGCGACGGTGTCCAATTCGCCGGCACCCATCTGATCCTTGACTTCTGGGGCGCCAAAAAACTCGACAATCTACAACTCATGGAGAAGTCATTGACGGATTGTGTCTCAAGTTGCAGAGCAACCCTGCTGCATATCCACTTGCACCATTTTACACCCAATGGGGGTATTTCCGGTGTTGCGGTGCTGGCCGAATCCCACATTAGCGTCCATACATGGCCGGAGCGCGAGTTTGCCGCCTTTGATATTTTCATGTGCGGTCACGCCCGTCCCGAGGAGGCCATCGCTGTTTTGATGCGCGCTTTCACTCCCAAAAAAATAAATATAACGGAAAACTTAAGGGGAGTGGGCGGCCATGCCGAAATTTAATGAGACGCTCTATGATGCCTATGGGCAGGCGTTTCGCGTTGATGAAATGCTCTATGAGGTCAAAACCGACCATCAGCATGTGACCATTTTTCACAATGCGACTTTCGGAAGGGTTCTGGTCATGGACGGTGTGGTCCAAACAACGGAAAAAGATGAATTCATCTACCACGAGATGATGACCCACGTCCCTATTCTGGCCCATGGAGATGTCGGTCGTGTCTTGATCGTTGGCGGCGGCGACGGCGCTATGCTGCGCGAGGTCACTCGCCATCGCCGCATCGGGCAGATCACACAGGTTGAAATCGACCGCAAGGTTATCGATATGTGCCGCACTTACCTGCCCCATCATTCCCAGGGGGCCTTTGAAGATCCGCGCGTGGAGATCGTCATCGATGACGGCCTGCACTTTGTAAAAACCACCTCGGAACGATTTGATGTGATCATTTCTGACAGCACCGACCCTATCGGCCCAGGCGAGACCCTTTTTAAAGAAGACTTTTATGCCAACTGTAAACGCTGTTTGACCCAAAACGGTATTTTGGTCGCCCAGAATGGTGTGGCTTTTATGCAACTGGACGAGGTGCGCACCACGGCACACAGATTGAACCGGGTTTTTAAAGACTGGCATTTCTACACCGCCGCAGTGCCGACTTATGTCGGCGGCGTCATGACTTTTGCCTGGGGCACGGATGATGTCACGATGCGATTCATCGATAGTCATTTGCTCAAAAGCCGATATATCAACAGTCAACTTGATACCCGCTATTATACACCGGCTATCCACCGGGCCGCGTTTGCGCTGCCCGGATATGTGCTTGAAGCCATAGGAAAATAAGTTTATGAACACCATCCACTTTGCTTCTGTTGATCAAGGTGACTTCTATCGAATGCTAGTGAGGGAACACGGCTCCCCACTGCTGGTGCTGGATGTCGACAAAGTGCGACAGCAATTTTGCAGGTTGCAGAGGGCCCTGCCGGGAGTGGGAATCTATTATGCGCTCAAGTCGCTGCCCCACCCGGCCATTATAAGCGTGATGCACGGCATGGGGTCCGGTTTTGACCTGGCCTCCCCGGGCGAAGTCGATCTGATCCGGGATCTGAAAATATCTCCCCATCGAAACATCTATTCCCATCCCATTAAACGCGAAAGTGATATTCGTGCCGGTTTGCGCTATGGGTGCACCACCTATGTAGTGGACAACACCGACGAGCTTCTAAAATTTATAGAGTATAAACACAGGGTGGGGCTATTCGTGCGCATCAGCTTTAACAGCAGCGCAGCGGTGGTGGATCTTTCCAAAAAATTCGGCTGCACTTTGCAAGAGGCGGACGAATTGCTCTTGCTGGCCGCAAAACTTGGTATTCACGTCAAAGGACTATGCTTTCACGTGGGGTCCCAGTGTGGGGATGCCCAGATGCAAGTCGAAGCCATCCATGCCTGCAACACCATTATACGCCGTCACCACGACACCGGGGTTGCGCCCATCAGTACCCTTGATATCGGTGGTGGATTTCCCATCGCCTACGACGGCGGCCATTTGGATATTCGCAGCTATTGCGCCCCCATCCGCCAAGCACTGACGGGTTTGCCAAATTATGTGAGTGTAGTCGCGGAGCCGGGACGTTTTATCTCCGGGCCTTCCATGACCTGCGTGGCCACAGTGATCGGTAAGGCCCTGCGCGGGGATCTGCACTGGTATTATATAGATGATGGTGTATACGGTTCATTCAGCGGACAAATTTATGACCACATGCGCTATCCCCTGGAAATATTCTCGGAAGATAAGCGGCGCTATGACAGTGTATTGGCCGGTCCCACCTGTGACGGCATTGATGTAATCTGCGAAAACATCCAACTGCCCCAAATGCATCTGGGTGATCTGGTGGTGGGCCACATGATGGGCGCCTATACGATGGCTTCTTCAAGTGATTTCAACATGTTGCGCAAAGCAAAAGTGGTAGTAATCAATGACGAAACCGATACTCCCGTTCCCGTATCGGCTAAGGGTGCACAGAATCATGGTGGGGTGATGCCGGAAAACCATTAGCGGTGGACTTGTTGTTCGAGGCTTCGGTCAACAACGCCCTGCGGCATTTTTAACATGAGGTTGACGCCATACGACTTTTCCAGGGGATGGATAAAAGCTTGGGCACATTAAAGACCCAAGGATTCCTATTTGAAGGAAAATGAGAACGCCGGATTCTCATTTTCCCAATGAATACGATCGAGGAGATGACATTGTCCACCCCTTGTCGTTTCGGCCGCTGCAGATGATTAAACTTAAGGAGACGGATCGATGACCCAGGCAGAATTGATGGACCAAATGGCCGATCATAGTGATTTTAGGATAGAGATGGGCTCAAGCGCTCCAGCTTACATCATATGCATCCAGGTCGCCGTCATCGTCACCCCTATCCTCATAATAGTCGATCAATCGGAAATAGGTGACTTTGATCCATGATTGCCCATCCTTTTCAGACAGCGTGCCGGACACTTGCACTTCTTCACCAACGTGATTTCCCAATTTTTTTCCCTTTTTATCCAAAACCACATAGTAGTCGTTTTCGCCGTCATTAACGACGATTCCGATCTTACCATCTTCAAAGTACACCTCTTCCACAAATCCATCTATGGTGGTCAACTTTTCTTTGTGAAATGCTTTTTTGGCCATTTTGTCCTCTCTATGGGTCTCGTGTATAATAAGGGAGTTTAAAATCCATTTTGCTGGGCCATACGACTGCAAAAGATGTGCCTTATCAAAAAGTATGGAACGGGCCGGATAGCGTAAAATTTAGAGGGAAAGTGAATCGTGTATCCGGTAGCGCGATGGTCATTGTTAAAAAAATCTTTAGGGTTCGCGCAAGAATAAATTTACATTTTTAGGTGTTGAGGCGCCTGCCTGGCGAGGCGCCGAAGCGCTGGAATATCGAGATATTTCTGCGCTTGGGCAACGCCGCCAGGTAGGATGCATCGGCGCATAAAAATGTGAAGTTATTTTTGCGCGAGCCCTTAGCGGCGCTGGAAAGTCTGGCGGACCATGTGGTGCCAGTGGGTTTTGCCATATTCCGGCATCCCGGCGATGATGGTGTAATTTTTGACTTTGTCGGCATCGAAGCGCCACCAGGGATAGGGCAGCCCGCCCAGAATTCGGTTAAATACGATGGCTTCCGCCACTAAAAACAGCACGGCGGCCAGTGTACCGCCCACCTGGACCATGTTTTCAAGGTAGCCCATGGCCGCAATCAAAGCGGTGGCCGCCGCCGGCGGGTGCACACATTTCAAAACCACCATGGCTGTACTGGTCAGTCCCATGGCCAACATAATGGCGGTAACATTGTGCCAATTCATCCCTGCCGTGTGCAGGCGGTGCATTTCCGGAAACAGCAAACCCGCTAGCGCCAGAGATCCCAGCCCCGCCAATAGGGCCAGGGCGTGGGCCAAAATCACATTGCGCGGGCTGGCGCTTTCCGCCAAAGGGGTGCGAAACAGAATAAATGCCGAAGGGCCCAGCGGTGGAAACAGCATCATCAGGTTGGTCAGATAGGCCATGATGCTGATGGTACCCAAGGCCATGGCCCCGGCCACAAAGACAAAGACGACTGCGATGATGTGCTTGTTGCCCAAGCTGCGCAATAAATACCAGAACTGCAGCCGGCTGAAAAATGCCACCAGGCGGAATAAAAAACTGTGCTGGGGGCCGCTGGTGGACGCGCTTTTCATGCCACTGCCTCATGGTGGGTCGCATCCGCAGCCGCCACCAGTTGATCCAGGGTCAGGTCCACGCCCCGGTTGGACAATTCGAAAATTTCGATGATCTCATTGAACGCGTTTTTGATGCGAATCATCTGCGCTTTGAATGTCGCCGCCGACAGCATTGAACTTTCCAGGGCAAGCTTGCAAACCAAATCGGCCCGGGTGGGATCCGGTCTCAGTACACTGGCGCAGTTCGCGGCAATGGACAAGGGTACGGCAAGGGTATCGCCCATATCGTGTTTTTCAATCTCAGCCAGTGAGAGATTGTGGGAGCCTAAATAATACACCATTTCATCCGGAAAACCCCAGGATTGTACAATCCAGGCGCCGGCCTGGGCATGATCCCAGCCAAAATGTTCCCGCTCGATCCGGGAGAGGCGCTGCGTGCTATCAAACCAGGATGCCGCTACGGGTTGATAATATTCGGTCCAAACGCTCAGCAGGACGGGTATGGCCACATCGGCCAGCAAAGCGGCCGTAAAGGCTTCATCCGCCTGAGTTTTAATTGCGGTGGCGGCAAAACTGCGGGCCAAAAAAGCGCGCAAGAGCGAGTCGTTCCAAAAGGCTTCGTGGTCAAACAAATCGCCTTCGGGTTTGGGCAGTGCATCCATGGTGCCATAGGCCAAGGCCAACGATCGAACATTTTTCAACCCCAAAAACATGACGGCCCGCCTGATATCCGATACCGGCTGGCGAAGCCCGTAAAACGCCGAGTTAACCGTCTGGATCACTTTGGCGGCAATACCGGTTTCCGATGAGATCAGCCGCACCAGTTGGTCCATATCCGGGTTATCGGCGCTGAGTTCAGTGATCAGCCGATTCACCGCCACCGGTAGCGGCGGAATCTCCACACCTTTGAACATGGTGTCGAAATTACCACTGGCCACTGCCGCATGTCGTCGAATTTTCTTTAAAAATCCCATCGCTTAAAGCGCTCCCACATGCACAGGTGTCCCTTTCAATCTATATCGGCAAATGGCGTGGAATCTTTATGCCATCTCGGGGTTGGGACTTGAATTTGGAAGGATCCAAGTTATCGTACCCGTTGTGGGTTAACCGGCCGCTTCTCCATTAAGCGGCGCCGCTGATGCTGCGTTTGGGTTGACACAGCAGCCCAAACATGGATAGAAGCCATTTCACAGCCTTCCGAAGGCATGATATTAATGCTAGCACCAGCATAAAGAAAGCACCGAAAGGAGCCTCAATTGATTAAACTTGAAACCAGCATGGGCGATATTTTTTTGGAATTGGATGAAGAAAAAGCCCCCAAATCCGCGGCCAATTTTATGGAATATGTTAAAAACGGCCAGTATGACGGCACTATTTTTCATCGGGTCATCGACGGCTTTATGATCCAGGGCGGCGGTATGACCGCCGACATGCAGGAAAAGCCAACCGGTCAACCCATTGAAAATGAGGCCGACAACGGTCTTCAAAACGAAGCCTATACCGTTGCCATGGCGCGCACCATGGATCCGCACAGCGCCACAGCACAGTTTTTCATTAATGTCAAAAACAACGATTTTCTCAACCACAGTGCCAAAACCGATAACGGTTGGGGTTATGCTGTCTTTGGCAAAGTCACCAAAGGCCATTCCGTGGTCAACAAAATAAAAGCCGTGGCCACCGGTCGCCACGGCATGCATGATGATGTGCCCAAAGAGCCCATTGAGATCATTAAGGCTGAGATCGTAGCGGCTGAATAGACGGAGTCATATGGGCCTGCTGGATATCTCGCTATGCATCGGAAGATTGCCGCAGAATCGGTTTGATATCAATGACCGGCGTGCCGTCCAGCGCCTCAAGTGGGCGAACCCGGAGCCGTCCCTGAATATCATCGATCTCTAATACCTCTACGCGATGCAGGCCCACAGGGTTTGGACGGTTGGGCGAACGCGTTGCAAAAACTCCGCAAACTGGGTTCTCCGGGTTCCCGCGCGGATGGAGCTTTAAGACGTTGCGTTTTGCCTTGTGGAGCCATGTCAGCAACTCCACCTCGCGGCCAGGCGTGATGCCGTCAAGGCCGTCCGAAAAAGCCGGATCAATTTCCACCCACGCATCGGGTGCACCTTCCTTACCCTGACGCGGGCAGTCTTCCATCCGCTTCAGGTCCGAGCGTACGATGCCTACGGGCCGAAGCAGGTATGGGTCATGGTGATCAGGGTGTTCCATCGATAACGACACCTTCCGCTTGTTTGCTCGGCAAAGCCGGAGGAGGGATTGCCAAGGGCTTGCCGTAGATTGACTTCGGCTTCGCCCTTGACGCCATAGTCCGACAGGAGCCTTTCGACTTCTGTAACCTTAGGGTTGACTCAAAAATAAAATCGAAAATCCGGATAAAAGATGGCAGCAATAAAAAGCATCGTGCTGATAATAAGGATTGCGTAACCCAAAAGCTTAATCCCATCCGCCGACCATCTAGGGGCAAAAAAATGAACTAAAAGACCAGAAATAAAAGTGCCTTCCAACCACTCGGCACCACCCCATCTGACAACCCATAGCCAAAATACCAAATTGATCAAATAGGTTATAATTAGCTCAGTTAGAGACATCTATCACTGTTGCTTTTCTAATATGTATAATGATCGGAATGCTCGATAATTAGAAACAAAAAGATGAACAGCCTCATCATGCCAACAAAATTTCCAACACGCCTGAGATAGACATCTGCCCAATTATTCGATGAGGTCTTTAGAATCCATTGGCTTCGATTTGCTTTTTCCAATATGGCTCATGAGGGTTCGAATGTAGCGGATGCTCGAAAGCATCAGCGCCAGACCTATTCCAATGTATATTATCGACAAATAGGGTTTGGGGATCGGTAAATGTCGCAACAATTGCCCCATAGCAACCATCACCGCTATCATTACATAACTCTTCCAGGTGATAAAAGAGAAAATACATTTCGTACCTTCCATCGGTAATATGCGTCCCAAATTTTTATCCACGATTTTTAAGAATCCGAAATGGTGTACAACGAGTGCCACTGCAACACCTGTCGCGCAAAACATAAACGATCCGTGGACATGAAATGCATTCAGCCAAAAAAATGATTGAAACAAAAGCATTAATCCAACACCAAACCACATAAAGCCGGCAAGAAACAACAGGATCTCCTTGTTTACGGCCGGTTTAATATTGGCTATTCTTTGTTTCATGTACAAACTCACTTAATTTTCACATGATAGGGATCAGCGCACATCTTATCTTATAATTTTTAATTGAAAAATCTGTGAGAGTAAAGGGGATTATATATTTTGGCCTGTTTGACCAATTCCTCAGACACCCCCGCGGACTGCGGTTGTTATGTTTGCACTTCCGCTTGTTTGTTGCACAATGCAACCACAGGACGGGGGGCGATTTTGAAAGTGAACGCGCTCCGGTTGCACACGCCGGTGCGGCTGGTCGTGTTCAACCGGCTTTTTCAGCCTTCACGCTTGGCCCACGGCTTTGAAGAAAGTGTAGCAAAATGTGCCATCCTCCTCGGTTGTTCGATATAAGTCTGCGATCCCGTTGTCGAAGGTCTCAGGATCTATAATACCCGCCATGATCGCCGATTGACGTACACCCTCGATCATTGCCGTAAACGTCTTTTTAGTGAATCCATCGACCCATTCCGGCTTGCTCGAATCGACATACACCATCCGAGGGGATACCCTGACTTCGTTATAGCCCGCAGCAACCAGCAACGGATACAGCGACCTTCCGATCAACGCGTTGCCACCCACGCGAGACTGCAAAGCGACCTGACAGCGTATCGCGGCATGCGCTGCATCGCTGTCCGGATAAAAGTAGGCTGAACCATGATCGCCTTCGATAACGGTGATTGTTCCGCCCGGCCGCAGGCATGCTTTCAACTTCTGCAAGGCAACGCGCGGTTCTTTCAGGTGCTCCAAAACGAAGCAGACAAAGACATGATCAAACGATTGTGGGGGGAAGGGCAAATGAAAGATGTCCGCTTGCTGGAACCGGACATTGGTCAGTGCGATCGCTCGGGCCTTCTGTCTAGCCTGGATGACCGAATTCCAAGAGATATCAACAGATATAATCGAAGCTCCGGGACTACTTTTCGCCAGCGTTACGGTTTGTGCACCGACGCCGCAACCGGCTTCCAGGACACGACTCCCCTCCGGATATGACGTATCGGAATGCAACAGCTCGACCAAGGTCGCAGCCTGATCCTGCAAGCGAAGGTTCTCCTGCGGATTGTATCCGTGGACGTATGCTTTGATCATGGTTTCTAGATCAATACCCCAAGCTAGCGGATGGTGGGAAATCTCATCCGGCCTTTCTTTTAGGGATTTTCTTTTCGGTCTGTCCTGAGCACCATCCGGATGGCATTTGACGCGCAGGTCGAGACACATAAACCACATCCATAGCATTTATCCTGATGAAACACCACCGCTCCCGACTCTTCACGCTGAGCGCCAAAGACACACCGTTCCGTACACGCACCGCACTGCACGCATGTGTCCGTGTCCACCACGACGACATAATCAGCATGAGCCACCAGATCGGGCCGCCCGAGCTTTTTCATGAACCCGATATCATGGCAACAGCACTCGCAGCAACTGCATAGCGCAAACACGTGCTGTTCAGGGTTATAGATGGTCAGGTGGATCAGCCCATGCTCATTCGCCAGCTTCAGCACCTCCTGCGCCTCCTTCAGACTGACGCGGCGGGCCTCACCCTGCTCAATTTTTTTGTCCGCCACATCGTTCGTATAAAAGCAGACCTCCAGCGGATTGTCGCACCGCTTGTGCTTTGTCCTACACAAACAGTCTGCCAGCGCGAACGATCGCGAATTTCGCAGGATCTCAAGCACCTGCTGCGTCGGCAGTACCCACTGCAAAAACGCCTGCGACTGCTGCACCGGAATAACTTTCGATGAGGACGGAATCTTCCCCGCCATTACCCATCCGTCATACTTCTGCATCCGTTTCTCAAGTTCTTCATCCCGTTCTTCTTTTTTCATACCGCATTCCCCTATGGTTAAATGCGCCTAAAATGAGTAGATGGATCTTGACCTAAAGCTAAACGTAAACGAGAATAAAGTACACTCACTTGTCAGTATACTTATAAAGGAGGAACCGCATGCGCAGAAAAGCTGCGGAAACCCGGCAGAAAATCATTGATGCGGCTTATACCCTTTTTTATCAGAGCGGCTTTATGCGTACCGGCGTAGATGCGATCGCAAATGCGGCGGGAATCACCAAACGAACGCTATATCAGCATTTTGGCAGTAAGGATGAATTGATCGGAGCGGTGCTGGAACATCAACATCAGATGGCTCTCGAACGTATCCGGCGGTGGGCCGATTGCATCACGGGAAAGCCGGAACAGATGGTGATGACACTTTTTGAAAAACTCGCCCAATGGGCCGCCGAAACTCAGTGGCAGGGATCAGGCTTTACCCGCGCAGCTGTCGAATTTGCCGATCTGCCAGGACATCCGGCCAGAAAAGCGGCACGCCGGCAAAAGGAGGAGGTCGAAATGTATCTGGTAAAAAAGTTTGCCGCACAGGATCTGGATGGTGCCGAACAGTTGGTGCGAGAAGTCCTGCTGCTGATCGAAGGGTGCCAGTCCCTTGCCCTGATTCATGATAATTCGGACTATATTGATGCTGCCCGCCATGCCGCTTTGATCCTGGTCCGAAACTATCAATCCACACCCGCGCAGAATGTGTGTTCAGAGCTTATCAGCTGATAGCGACATACGTGCCCCACAGTGTTCACGGCAGCCTGCTGATAGAGTCCAAGAAATCTAAACTCAAACCCAGCCAACTTTCCGCATTTTTTATTTTTTGCTGAAGACCATTTAAGCTTGGCCTTTGCAAAGTATTGCCGTCTTGCTCAGAAATACATCCGGCCCAGGAGACAGTATTAGTCCAGCGGCTTTGGCTTCTCCGAGAGTTCTTGCGAACGCTGCCCTCGAAACATGGTTGATCTCATTAAATCGTTTTTTTAGGTTGCTATCTGCAACGCATTATAGCAAAAAAATGGTGTCCGAGCGGCTCATGGCACGCGAGCCCCTTCCAAAATCGATTATACGCTACTGATATGGAGCTGAACATATGTGGATAAAAACCACCGGCATCTTGCTCTGGATCGTTATCCTCCATACAACAGCCTTTGCCCGAAGCATCACAACGGTTATCGGCCCGCCCGTGGAACCCCCCATAGCAGGCCATAAAATCATTTTTCCGGTTTATTATCACAACAGCAAAGATCATCCGGTCACCCTCACCCTTCCAAGGCAGCTGGACTGTCTTCTGAAAGCCGGGCAAGAGACCTTTGAGGCTGTTGCCAAAAGGATCGATTCCGTCGATGCGCCAACGATAGCAGTGGGGCCGCAAAGCTATGTCATGGCCCGCTTCAGCCTCGCCTCGGCCCCCGAGGCCCGGGGAGAGGTATTGTTGATGGTTCCCGAAATCAGCGCAAACGGGTTGATGCTGACCATCAGGCCGCCATCGCCTGCCCGACAAGAGCCCGGCGAACGATTTTCATGGACCCAGCGCTCTGAGGACCGGCCCATGGACTCCCTCATAGAATTATACCAACCCTATGCCAAAAACATCTCCTTTTACAAACCCATGTATTTTTTAGTGGGCACCGAACCTGAAGACAGTAAATTTCAAATCAGTTTTAAATACCGCTTTTTCAATCCAAAACAATCTTTGGCCCAACGATACCCCTGGGTGCAGGGGTTCCATTTCGGTTATTCGCAGACCTCTTATTGGGACCTTTCTTCAGACTCTGCGCCTTTTGAAGATACCAGCTATCGGCCGGAACTGTTCTTTATCTCCCCGCGTATCAAGACCTCTTTTTTTTCGCTGGATGGGCTGTTTATTAAAACAGGACTCCAGCATGAATCCAATGGCCAGGGCGGGGAATTGTCCCGCAGCACCAATACAGCCTACATCGAACCGATCTCTCTTTTTTACAACGCGAAGAAGAAATACGGTCTGAAAATTTCGACAAAAGTATGGCTATACTTTAACAACGAAGATGAAAACAATCCTGATATTGAGGACTACCGCGGCTATTTTAACCTGGGCATTACGGCCGGCAAAGCCGACGGGTTGGTCGTCGATACCAATTTCCAATGGGCTGCCAAGGGCCCATCGATTCAGCTTGACATCACCCATCCGTTGTCCACCTATTTGTTCTCGCATTTCGACTTTTATCTACATCTGAACTACACCAACACGCTGGCCGAGCGTTTGGTCAACTACACCGAGCGTGAACAGGCGGTGAGGATCGGCCTGGCCATCGTTCGTTGATCTAAGCCGACCCCGGCTCTCACGCAGGTGCATGAAAACCGGAGCTATTGCAGTATGCTGGGTAGTATTTCTTGAAGGGATTTATCTTCCGGGGACGATGATGCGGGAGTCATCATTTTTCTGGTTTTGCGATTGTTGCTGCATCTCTTTGAGACGCTCAACCATCTCCGCCAGGGCCTTCTGCATGGCACCGGGGAATTCTGCAAACGCTTCATCCAAATTATTGGCCATCAATCGGGACTGCACCGGTAACGGTCCTTCGGGCGTCATTAATTGGGTGTGCCCCATAAAAATGGGGGTGCGACTGCTGTCCGCCGAGCCGTCCGCTTTAACGGGTACCAGTTGCCGAATGGAGGCCACCTTTAAATCAGTAATGGATTCCTCTCGATATAAATTGCTTTTATCAACAGTAAAATCAATATCTTGAGGTGTTTGAAAATCTGCCATTGCATCCCTCCGCGTGCTGTGTTATAATTGTCAAAAAAATAAGAGCCTTCACACCTAATCTTATGTAGCCGGAGTTGTCAATTCTTATCTAAAATCCTTTGTGAATCTATAAATGCTTAAACACCAAAATATGTACCGGCGCTTTTTTGCGACATTGCAAAACTATCGCGCTTTCAAGCTGATGGTTGGAAGCCTATATTGAGAAAATATATTGTGAAAATGAGTTTGAAGAAACTGCCTTTACCGTGAAATTGGAAACAGGAATAAAGGTGCATGCGTCCATCGCACATTCCCGGGCGCGGTCTGATCCTGCACGCCGCGGTATAGCAGATTTTAGGTAGGTCCTTTGTTCAGGGGTCAATGCAACCCAAGGCATGACTTAAATGAGAGAACCGTTTTTATGCGCGTTATCAGTACCCGTAGTGGCCCGAGCCATTGCCGGGCCGGCGATTTGCCAAGACAGATCCGTGCGTAGTGGCGGCCTGAAGTATGGGACCCACAGATTGACTTAAAAGGAGGATGTCACAATGGCAAATGGCACAGTAAAATGGTTTAACGAAAAAAAAGGGTATGGCTTCATCGAACAAGAAGAGGGACCGGATGTATTCGTACATCACTCGGGCATTGATGCCGAAGGCTTTCGCACCCTCAATGAAGGCGATCAAGTCACCTTTGATATCGAACAGGGACAAAAAGGACCCGCCGCGGTTAACGTAAAAGTGGTCTAGCGCGATATCGACATCTTAATCATGTACGGGGCATTTCCAAATGTGCGATGGAAATGCCCCGCTTATCTTTATCTAATGCTTCTTTAATCCAGCGTATAGAGCAATTCAATCTCTTCCGGCCACAGCGCATCATTTGGGGTTTCTAATATCAATGGCAGGTGGTCCAGTCGGGGATCAGCCATGAGAAACCCAAACGGCTCCACACCCAGCATACCCTTTCCGATACTCGCATGCCGGTCCACCCGACTGCCAAGGGTCTTTTTGCAATCATTCAAGTGCAGGCCTTTTAAATAGGCCAGGCCCACAATCCGGTCAAACGCCTTGATGGTCGTTTCATAAGCGGCCCTGGTTTTGATATCGTAGCCTGACGTGTAGCTGTGGCATGTATCCAGACAAACCCCCACACGGGTTTTGTCTTCCACCTGCCCAATGATTTCGGCCAAATGCTCAAACCGATACCCCACATTACTGCCTTGACCGGAAGTATTTTCAATCACGGCGGTTACGCCTTGGGTGCGGTCCAAAACCATATTAATGGAGTGGGCGATTTTTTTTAGGCATTCGGATTCGGATATCTTGCGCAGATGGCTGCCCGGATGAAAGTTTAAATACCGCAAGCCCAATTGTTCACAACGCCGAAACTCATCCAAAAACGCATCCCTGGATTTGGCCAAACCGGCCGCTTCCGGATGACCCAGATTGATCAAATAGCTATCATGGGGCAGGATGTGTTCGGGTTCATAGCCCAAATCCGCGCAATTTTGCTTAAAATGGTCAATACTCGCAACTGATAACGGTTTGGCGTGCCACTGGCGTTGATTCTTGGTAAACAGTGCAAAGGCCTTGGCTCCGATCTTCGCTGCATTGAGTGGCGCATTTTCCACGCCCCCGGCCGCACTGACATGCGCACCCACATATTTCATATTATTATTCCTCCGTAAAACCCCCATTGACCTGCCCATCCGGAGTTGTTAAAAAAACCCATCCACCAATCATCAAACTTCATGAGGGGCCAAACCAGCATGTCTCTGTTCAGCGGTATCGCTTACAACTTTAAGGGCCTGAAACTTGGCGTTCGAACCCCCTCTCTTTTGTTGCTGGGTCTGATCCGCCTGGCGGTGATTCTGGTTCTGACCTTAGCGGCCGTTGGCGTGATATTGGCTAAATACCAGGAAATCACCAACCTCATCTGGACCCGCCCCGAAAGCAGCTGGATCGTCTGGTTGTGGTACATCACCTCCTGGCTGCTGGCCCTGCTGCTATCCGGCATCTCGGCCGTCGTGGCTTTTCTGGTGGCCCAGTTTTTGTTTAGCGTGATTATTATGGATTATATGTCACGCATCACCGAACGCCAGGTGTCCGGCAAGGAGGCTAAGCCGCCGGACATGCCCTGGTTCACCTATTTCTTCTATTTACTCAAACAGGAAATCCCCAGAGCAACCCTGCCGGTGGGCATCTCCGTGACCCTGATGATCTTCGGTTGGTTAACCCCCCTGGCGCCGGTCTTAACTGTCGTGTCGCCCTTGCTGGCCGGCATTTTTCTGGCATGGGACAATACGGACCTGGTACCGGCCCGCCGCCTGGATCCCTTCCGCAAACGGTTTAGATTTTTGCGCCGGCACTTGCCGTTTCACTTGGGGTTCGGGCTCTGTTTTCTGATACCCGGCCTCAATATTTTGCTGCTCTCTTTTGCGCCGGTAGGCGCAACCCTCTTTTATATCGAACAGATCGATACCCCGGCGCAACCCTAAATTGTAATCATTAATGGGCGACAGTTGCGCGTACGGATAATCATTGGTGGGGTGGGTTTCCATGGGTGCAACGCTTTTGGTGTGGCCGGCGGTCTCGCCAGGCCCGTCGGCCACGAGTGGCGTCTATTTATTCGCCGGTGCTGAACTCCCCTGTAGAGATTGTTGAGTTGCCGCTCACTTCAATGGCCAGAATTTCAAATTCATAGGCGGTGTTCGGCAAAAGAAACTCCGGCGGCACCGTGAGACGGGTAACCGATGCGGGCAGATTGATCAAGGCCCGTCTGGTTTTCCCATCGATCCATGGTGCATCTCGCGGGGGATCCACTTGATCCAGGATTACCTGATACTCCATGATTTCAACCAGACCGTCACCCATAAAGCGCGTAGTGACCGGTTCCCACTCAATGATAAAATTGTTGGGATCCACCAAAGGAGCTTCATTGCCATCCGATACCGGCGAAATTATTACGGGTAGTGCCGGCAAGACATGGGTGAGTGTGGCTTCACCTTCCAGCTCGCCGCCACCCACCGTCCGCCCTTCGAATTCGTATGCACCTTCGGGAAATCTGGCAAGAAACGCCTCTACGGTTCCGTCGTAGGCGGGGTCATCTTCAAGGTAGTGGGTCGGTTCAGATGCAAAAAACAGCTCACTCAGCCCTCCCTGCCGACGGATGTTCTTTTGCGTTTTCAGGCTAAGAATTCGACGCTCGTCCGGGGCAAAAATCTGCAAACTTTTCCATAGGAACCCGTCGACGAAGACCTGAAGCTCGATATCGTTGTCTGTGGTTTCGATAATGACGCTGGTGGCCCCAAATGGCGATGCCGCCTGATCCCGATGCCGATTTCGATGGTCATTTGCAGTTGCCTGCCCGACCAGCAAGGCGAAAACCATCGTGCCGATGATGGTTGGAACCCATAACCAATGCCGCCTGGAACCTGATGGTACGACCTGTTTCAATCTTTGCCTGTTCATTTTATTCTCCTTTGGGATGTTGTGGGCTGTTAGGTGATAGATATGCCCCGGTTAATGGAAAGCCTTTGCCCGAACGAAGACCACCACCGCTCTCCACTTATAATCACAAGTATAATCAACCGGGCTTACCAAAAGATTACGGCACCATTATGAAGCGATAATGCGTGAGAAATTTCGTCACGCCGATCCCAACAGCGCTTCAAAAACCGCGACCTGCAAGGTGTCTTGGGATTGGCGAATGCTGCACAAATGAATCGGCGTGGAATTATGGATGGCGCGATGTTACATGGAAGAGAGCGCTAGCGTGAAACAACTGCCTTGATTAATATTGCTTTTGACATGGAGGGTGCCGTTGATGGAGGCCGTATAGGCCCTGGCAAGACTGAGTCCCAGGCCCACACCGCCTTGGGACCGACTGTGATCACAGCGATAGAATCGTTCAAAGATATAGGGAAGATCTTTTTCAGCTATGCCGATACCTGTGTCTTTAACAATAATCACAATTTTGCCGTTTTGGGCTGAGACTGAGACGGCGACGCTTTTGTTCTCAGATGTATATTTTATGGCGTTTTCCAGAAGATTGGTCACGATGCGCTGTAATTTTTTGCGGTCGCTTGCCAACATTATGGAATCCGGCAAGCTGGTTTTGAGATTGATCTTTTTTCTTTCCGCGATGGGGCGAAACAGCTCACAGGCCCCTCGAACGAGATCCACCAGCTCAAACACTTCGTATTGATTCCTGTTGACGCCGGCTTCGGCTTCGGTAATATCCAACATGGTGTTGATCATCTCTATTAACGTATCACACTCTTCGACGGTACTGGCGGCCATTTCCTTGTAGTCATCAATGGATCTTTCTTTAAGCAAATTCATCTCTGCGATACCGCGGATTCTGGCCAAGGGACTTCTCAGATCGTGGGCGATATTGTCATTGATCTCCTTCATAGATTTAAGTAACCCTTGGATACGGTCCAGCATGCTATTGAAAGTGACACCCAACCGTTTGATTTCTTTCAATCGGCCGTTAACCTCAACGCGCCGATTGTAGGCCCCATTAGATATTTCTTCCGCGGTATCGGTAACTTCCTGCATGTCACTTGTGGCCCATCTGGCCAGAAGCCAACCGATGACCGTCGATACAACGATTAAGCTAATGACCAGGAGAGAAAACAATTTGAGAAATACGTCCATATAAACATCAATTTCGTGCAGACTCTCGCCGATTTGTAATACATAACCGGGACTTATAATTCTGGTGATGGTGCGGGCCCTGCGGTGTTGTCCCTTGGTGGCCAAGGTTTGGATGTCAAAGGTCAATCCGGTTTGTTGGATTTTCGTAAGCCTGTCCTGCTTGGCTATGGTTTTCCAAAGAGACATATCGGTGGACATCAGGGTTCGACCATTAAAATCGAAAAGACGATAGAACCCATCTTCAAAATCTTCAAATCTTGCATCGTCGGCGATGGCTTCGCTGATGCCTTTCAGGCCGGACTTTTCCATGAGTCCTGCGTATTTTTGAGCTTCACGTTGCAACTCGCTATCGAGGCCGTCCATGGTGACGGCATAAATGCGATAGTAGAAAATCAGAAAACCGATGGAGGAGAGTGCTGTAAATGCCACAGCATACATAATCGTCAAGCGGAACAACAAGGAACTGTTTAAATTACTGAATTTTTTTAAGAACATATCCGACACCACGAACCGTATGAATCAGTTTGATATCAAAATTTTTGTCAATTTTATCCCGCAAGTAGCAAATGCGGGCTTCAACGACATTGGTCTGAGGGTTGAAATTATAATCCCATACATGTTCCATGATCATGGTTTTGGAAACCACCCGGCCGGCATTGCGCATCAAGTATTCAAGCAGGGAAAATTCAAGCGGTTGCAAGTGGATTTTTTTGTCCCCCCTGGAAACGTTACGGTTATCCGTGTTTAATGTCAGGTCCTCGACATTTAAATCAGTGGGTGCCGTGACTTGAGTTGATCGTCGGATAAGGGCCTGAACCCGAGCCAACAACTCAGAAAAAGCAAACGGTTTGGTTAAATAATCATCACTGCCGGTCTGGAGACCCTTCACGCGATCATCCACCGATTTTTTGGCGCTTAATATCAAAACCGGCAGGTTGATGTGTTTTTTACGAACCGTTTCGATGAGTGTCAAACCATCGAGTTTTGGCAGCATCACGTCTACGATGGCGATATCGTAGGGTTCGGTCACGGCAAGATACAGTCCGGTTTCACCCTCTGCTACATGATCCACGGCGAATCCGGCTTCTCTCAGGCCATGGGTTACAAATTGTGCGATTTTGATGTCGTCTTCCACCAGCAAGAGTCTCATAAGCATACCGATATCATCTTAGAATTATGCTAAGATTACTGAAAGATTACCGTTTGGTAATCTTAAACGTGATCCAGAAAGAGCCTAAGGTCTACCCACCTACACAAAAGGGACGGGTAAGGATTGAACCCACTGCCGGATAGCCTGCCAATAAGGGTCGGCAAAGAACGTACCGCGCATGCTGATATCGTTATGCCCGGCGCCTTGGATGGCCCGGAACTGTTTGGGGGCCGGCGCCCGGGCAAACAATTGCTCGCCCATGGAAAAAGGAACAATTTTGTCCAACGTGCCATGAACCACCAGCAGGGGGCAGCGCAGATGGTCGATCTTGTGCAGGTTGTCAAAAGCATCACCCGCCAAGGCGGACAAGATCCCAAACCCATGAAACTTGCCCATGGCCCTGCCGGTGGTCATCGGGGTCACCAAAATCACGGCCGCCAGGTGTTTATGCTGGGCAAGGTCCACGGCCACGGTGCTGCCGATGGATCGGCCCAGTATAATCACTTGTTCGACTTTAAAACCATGGGTTGCGGTCACATACTCCAAAGCCGCCCGACCATCCCGGTAGATTCCTTTTTCACTGGGTTTGCCCGTGCTTTTGCCATAGCCGCGATAGCTCACCCCCAATACCGCAAGGTTCATATCCGCCAATACGAGCAGATCCTGCATGCGGTGACTGATGTTGCCGGCATTGCCGTGGAAATAGATTAACACCCGCCGGGCTTGCGGCGGTCGTATCCAATAGCATTGGAGGGTTTCACCGTCCGGGGTGGCAAAGAAAACTTCTTCAACCCCTGCCGGCAGACGATTGGCGGGCGGCACATCCGTCCGGTCGGGGAAAAAGGAGTAGAAGTTGATCAACCAGCGACACCCCATTATCGATACCCCCAATAAAAGAATGATAACGGTGCTGAGCCTAAGGTGCGTCATGACGAATTGAGCTGCCTCCCACGGATTCAGCCGGCGGGTCACCGTAGGTTTTGAATTTGCATATCTTCAAGTTAAAAAAGCTTCGGGGTTTGGTGCGCATCATTATTGAATCTATTTTGATTGTCACCCATACTAAATACAGCCATTCGGCTTGTCAAAAATCTGTATGACAAAACCCTGGGTTGGTATTTCAGCGCAATGGCCTTAAAACCGCCTGGATGCCCTGGAGCAGCGGCGCCATGGGTTCACGGTGTTCCGGCGGGATCATCAATACGGAAAAGGACCGGTTGGGTTTTAAAGGTGCCGGAAATTGGGCAGGGGACGCCTCGATATAGCCTTTATGATGGTCGGGGTCGGTTAAAAAATGCAGCACATCCATCAAATTACCCGAGGCGCCCGGCCGGTCCAATGCTTCAATATATTGCAGCATCACATTGTTGACCGACAGCACCAGGGGTGGCATCCGGGCCTCGCCGCAGGATACACAATTTTTTACCGAGCACATGGCGCGGCAGGCAAAGGGTCGCACAGCGTAGAGGGGGCAACGCTCATCTTCGAGCCACGGGCAGGCACCTGCTTCCGGATCATTGATCTCTTCGGGTATTTTCAGATCGTGGACACACATTTCAACCATCTGGTTGAGGGTAATGGTCGGTTGAAAACGGGTATCGGGCGCTGACATAACTTTGGTAGCCAGGTCGTTCAGGCCGTCCGCGGCGACCAAACCCTCATAAATCAAAAGTCCTTCAAGGGTGGTGCTGGTCACATTGCAGGTGCAACAGGCCGCGCAACCTTTGCCGCAGGCCAGATCCACGCCCGCCATAAATTCATCATACAGGTCAAACCATTTTTTCAAGGTGGCCAATCGCGCTGCCATATCCATATCCGTCACGCTCCGCGAATTCTATTTAGGCGGTATCATAGCCTGAAGCGTCCAATGGGTAAAGCCATTTGAAAAAGTGGCCGAGCCATCGAATAGGCGGCAAATCGACGAATCCCCCTTTCAAAAGCATTTAAGCGATGAGCAGCGCGGTAGTGGGTGCCTAAGTTCAGCCTACGAGATTAAGGCTTGCGCCGAAATGACACAATTATATAGTTGAGGGGTCGGGGCGTTTTTTCTTAGTTTGAGTAGAGCCGGTGGTCGGCACCTGGTGAAAAACGCCCCGACCCCTCATATGTTGGGCGACGAAAAAAGCGGCCATACCTATAGAAGGACCTGCTTTATGAATCAATTCCCACAACCCTTGTGCATCGCCCACCGCGGTGCACGCCGGGAAGCACCGGAAAACACATGGTCGGCCTTTGAAAAGGCCCTGGTCTATCCCATTGATGGGATCGAGTTGGATGTGCAGATGAGTGCCGATGGGGTACCCTTTTTATTTCATGACCCTACACTATGGCGGGTGGCGCGGCAGCGCAAACCGGTGGCCGGTTTAACTTTCGCGGAATTGTCCGCTTTGGATTGGGGTGCCGGGTACGACCCGGCCTTTTCGGGTGAGCCCCTGATGACCCTGGAAGCTCTACTGAAAAAAGCGGATCGCTGCCCACGCTGGCTCATTGAAATCAAAGCCTCGCCCCGTGACCAGGCAAGCGGACACGCCTATCGGCTCACGGAAAAAGTGATCGACCTGATCAAAAATGGGGCTTCTTCCGCCATTTGCCAACGCTTGATGATTCTATCGTTTGACCCCCGAGTGTTGGCCCTGGCATACCAGATGGCTCCGGATTTAAAGTATGTGCTCAATATAACCGGAAATGAATCTCTCCCATCGCTGATGCCGTCCCCCATGGGGCCGGATCAACTGTGGGGCGTGGATGTCAACATTGGCCATTTGTCCGCAACGCTGGTCCAATGGGCCAAAGACCGCCGGCTCAAAGTTTATACCTTTACCTGCAACGGACCCCGCCAACTGAAGAAGGCCCAATATTATAAAGTGGATGCAATCATCTCTGATCGACCGGGATGGTTGACGCAGCAAATTAAAGCGCTCTATTGCAAATTTCAAGGGTCTGAAGGGTTTGACATCCCATATGGCCTCGGATATGGTTCTCCGATTAAATCACAGGAAGGAACCTCCATGACGAAAGATCAAGACCCGAAAGCCCAAATCGAACCGGTCAGACTGGGCTATAACAGCTGCTTTAATTTCAAATGCCACCCGGGAGTGTCGTGCTTTACCCAGTGCTGCCGGGGCATCAATATCATTTTGACCCCTTATGATGTGATTCGGCTCAAGCAACGCTTGGACCTGCCCTCGGATCAATTCCTGGCCATCTATACCGAACCGCACCTTCTGGAAAAGACCGATCTGCCTATGGTGACCCTCAAACATATGGAGGATGAACAATCCTCGTGCCCCTTTGTACGCGATGACGGTTGCATTTTGTATGAAGATCGTCCCACGGCCTGCCGCTACTATCCCCTGGGTACGGCGTCGTTGATGCACAAAGAGGGTGCCGATGATGAAGGCTTCTTTTTCCTGATCAAAGAGCCCCACTGCAAAGGATTTGAAGAAGAAGGTGATTGGACGGTCAATACATGGCGCCGGGATCAGGGCGTCGACCTGCGCGATGAAGTCAATGCCGAGTGGACCGACCTGGTGGTGCACAAAAAATCTTTTCCTCCCAATATCAAGCTCACCGAAAAGGCCAAAGAGATGTTTTTCATGGTGAGCTACAATATCGATAAATTTAGAAGTTTTGTCTTTGAAAGCACTTTTTTGGAGCGGATGCCGGTGGACGACGAAACCCGGAAGCAATTGCAAAGCGACGATGTGGTCTTGCTCAAGTTTGGTGTAAACTGGCTCAAATCGATTCTGTTCAAACGCAAGGACCCCCAAACCGGGGAAGATATGCCCGCAGAATGACCGGAAAACCAGGCTTATCGAAGCAGGTTTTTGGCATGTGTAACCGGAGGTCATGGGTCCGTATTTTTATTAACCACCCGCGCTACGACTCCGCCGCAACGGGTACAGATGCCCGTCAGGGCCAAACGGCCTTTTTCAACCCTCCCCCTGGCCTCGCCCATGGATGCGGTTTGCATACATCCCACGCACCAGACACGGTTTAAAATTCTCAACCGTTGGTCGGAAGGAATCGCTTCCCAGATCCTTCTGGCTTGTGGGGTCAGCTCCATGAAGATATTCCGGCCCAGCTTGCGGTAATCGCAGGGGGCGTTGCAGTAAAATGACCAACGTTTCTAAAATCTTTAGAAAACAAAAAGTTATGAATTATCCATAAAATTCATGGGACCAACTTGTCAAGATCTTTGACTGAAATGCCGGGTCCGAAACCTTGCCGCTTGCAACCTTACACACTGTGGTGCTATGGTTACTATTTGTAAATAACTTAAGCGCCCGGATCCAGGAAAGGGCTCCCAACTGTAGTAAAACTTCCACAGATCGCAAAGCGGATGATTTTGCCCACCGCTGAAAATGAGGAGCATGCGATGCAGATAGGGATCAAAAAAAGCGACCGCCTTAAACCCAAGCCCGATGAGGGCAACCTGGGTTTTGGCACCCATTTTAGCGACCACATGTTTTTAATGGAATACGCCCCCGACCAAGGGTGGCACAATCCCCGCATCGAGCCATACGGGCCATTCGTCATGGACCCGGCCACCATGGTGCTGCATTACGGCCAGGGTATTTTTGAGGGGCTAAAGGCCTACCGCACGGCACAAGGCGCTATTCAGCTTTTCCGGCCGCGGGACAACTTCAAACGCATGAACAATTCGGCACGAAAGGTGTGCATGCCTGAGATTGATATTGAATTTGTGATGCAAGCCCTTAAAGAGCTGTTGCAAATTGAAAAAGATTGGGTGCCGTCTCAGACCGGTGCGTCTCTGTACATCCGTCCGACGATGATTGCCATGGACCCCTTTCTGGGGGTGCGCGCTTCGCACAATTATCGCTTTTACATCATCTTGTCACCGGTGGGCGCTTACTATCCGGAAGGGTTTAACCCGATTAAAATCCTCGTGACCCGCAAGCATGTCCGCGCGGTGCGCGGCGGCTTGGGCGACGCTAAAACCATGGCCAACTATGCGGCCAGCTTGTTGGCCGGGCAAAAAGCCCATGATGCCGGCTATACCCAGGTGTTGTGGCTCGATGGTGTGGAACAAAAATATGTGGAAGAGGTCGGTTCTATGAACATCTTTTTCGTGATCAACAATGAGGTGATCACGCCGGCCCTGAACGGCAGCATTTTACCGGGCATTACCCGTGATTCGGTTTTGGCCCTGGCCGAGCAATGGGGAATGCGGTCCAGTGAAAAGACCATCGGCATTGACGAGGTTTTATCGGCCCACAAGGACGGCACTCTGACCGAAGTGTTTGGCGCCGGTACGGCTGCAGTCATCTCTCCGGTGGGTGAACTGAAATACGAAGACCAGGTGATTGCCATCGGCGGGGGCGAGGTGGGCCCCGTGTCCCAAAAGCTGTATGATGCCCTGATGGGTATCCAATATGGCCGCATGGAAGACCCCATGGGATGGGTGGAAACGGCGGCCTAGCCCGCACCGTCCCATCCATGATGCAACTTCACCGCCGTAACGTCGGTTGGTGCGGCAGTCAACAATTCTAAAAGGAGCAGTAGATGAAGGTTCGCAAAGCTGTCTTTCCGGTGGCCGGGCTGGGTACTCGCTTTTTGCCCGCCACCAAAGCGATGCCCAAAGAGATGTTGCCGGTGGTGGACAAACCCTTGATTCAGTATGCCGTAGAAGAGGCGCTGCGTGCCGGTATCCAGGATATCATCTTTGTTACCGGCAAGGGCAAGCAGGCCATCGAGGATCATTTCGATCACTATTGCGAATTGGAACACACCCTCATGGCCCGAGACAAAGTGGCCTTGCTAAAAGAGATCACCACGCTGATCCCTGAATCCGGCACCATCGTCTATACGCGTCAAAACGAACCCCTGGGCCTGGGACACGCCATCTGGTGTGCCCGCCACATTGTGGGCGATGAACCCTTCGCCGTCTTGCTGGCCGACGACCTGATCAAGTCCCCACAACCGGTATTGGGCCAGATGATGGACCATTTTGAGCAAGTTCAATCATCCATGGTATGCATAGAAGAGGTAGACCGCCAAGCCACAGCCAGCTACGGTATCCTGGATGCGGACAGACCCTCCAACAGCTTGACCGAAATTCGCGGGCTCGTGGAAAAGCCGGATCCGGTAGATGCTCCCTCCAACTTGGCCATCATCGGTCGCTACATTCTGACCCCGGAGATTTTTAACATTCTCGAATCAAAAGAAGAGGGTGCCGGCGGCGAAATTCAAATCACCGACGCCATGGCCCGTCTGCTGAAAAAACAGAAGATCTATGGCTTTAATTACAAAGGCACGCGTTTTGATTGCGGCACCAAGGTGGGGTTTCAAATGGCCAACATCGCCTTTGCCATGGAGCGGCCCCACATGCGCGAGCGCCTGATGCCCTTTTTAAAGGGTATCACCGAATAGCCCGGTGCTGGCGTTACCCGGGCACAAAGTAATGAACCTTTCCTTACGCCAACTCGATTTTTTGGCCTTTGATTGCCAGGCCACGGGCAACAGCCCATCCAAAAGCCAATTGTTGGAGATCGGCTGGCTGGTGTTCAAAGCCGACAATGCGGCCGCAACCCGATCACTGCAACCGAAAACCCTGTTCATCCGCCTTCCCGAAGCCTATGCGTTGCCCAAGCGTATTCAAAAACTGACCGGTATTGAAACGGCGGATATGCATGACGCTGTCGCTGCCGATGCAGCCATTCACACACTGTTGGGACATGCGGAAAAAGTAGCCCGCCGGAACCGCATGGCCCTTTGCCCGACAGTGATTCACTTTGCCCGTTATGAAATGGGTTTTTTAAAACACCACTTCCATGCCTCGGATGCATCGGCAACCTTGCCTTTGGAAGTGATATGTACCCACCAAATCGCTACACGCCTCATGCCGGCGCTTCCCCGCAAAGGCCTGCGCGCCGTGGCGGGTTACCTGGGCTACAGCGTTCCCGCCGCCAAGCGCTGCCGGGCTCACCTTGCGGCAACCGCATGGATTTGGTGCCACATGGTGCAGCAGTTAGCGGAACAAGCCGAGATTCATTCATTGGAACAATTGCAGCAATGGCTGATAAACAACCCAAAGCCGACGGCCACTCGACGCTACCCGATGCCAACGCAAGCCCGCAGTGCATTGCCCGCAGGGCCGGGCGTTTACCGCATGAAACGCTCCAATGGGGATATCCTCTACATCGGTAAAGCCACCTCTTTGAAACAACGGGTCCGCAGCTATTTTCATAAAAGTCGGCGCCATTCTGAAAGTACATTGGAGATGCTGACCCAGGCGGTCGATCTGGACGTGACCGCCACCCCCACCGCCCTGGAAGCCGCACTGCTGGAAAACGACACCATCAAGCAGTACAACCCACCCTATAACATCGCCTTGACCCCTAACCACAGGGGACTTTTTTACGTGTCGCGGAATTTGGGACAGCATGCCTTAAACCGCAATGAACATTTTTCAATGGGTCCGGTACCGTCTGTGGACATATTTGCATCCGCCCACGCATTGGGCACCTTGTTGGCGCAATCCCACCCGGGGCCCTATGATATTTCTTGCTTCATGGCCTTGCCGCTCAACCATTGCCCGGGTGCAGAAACTTTCGAAAAAGGTTTGTCGCTGTTTAAAAAAAAACATGGCAACCTATTCAAAAAAAAGGGGATCGGGCCGGCCATACGTCACATCGGGCACAAGTCTTGGCTAAAAAAGATACAGGAAAGGGCTGCCGCTTCGGAAATGGGTATGCTTGAATCGCCGGACAATGAGGCATCGGCCGATTTTACCTGGTCCCCCGAGACGGTGGACGATGGATTAACATCCTTGTGTCGGCGTTGCGGTTTTTTACTGCGCCGGGCCAGTTGGTTTCATATGCTCGGTGAATCGATGGTTGTGTGGCAGCACAACCAAGCCGCAGCCATGACGCACCGTGCCCTTATCCTGAATGGCGGAGCCGTTGCCCATCGTTTGTCGATCCAAAGCAACGCATGGCGCGCGGCGCTTCCCGCCAGGGGCGACACCCGTACGCGTTGCCCGGTCCATATGGATCTTGAGACCTATGACCGTTTACGGGTGCTGACCACCGAGATTCGCCGGCTGCTATCAGAAAACCGGTTTGATGGTATTCGGTTAAACAACCAGGTGACGCTCTATCCCGAGCAGTTGCGCCGATTGCTTTTGTGGATTTAATGCTATACCCTTTAATTAACATATAAATTAAGTATATCTGCATGATAGCCGAAGCGGCATCATAGAATTCCAATCCCAATATCAAAGCCCAAATAGCGGATGGTGACCGATTGAATATTAAATCGACACCTGACCTTCATTTGACATTTGGATTTTGTCATCGGGTAATTTTAAAGGGGCATAAGTCGCACGGCATCATTTTTCGGATGGCAGCCGTATGTTGCGTGCTCTCAAGTATCCTTGGCCGAAGATTTATGGATATCGATAATCCGCAGGTTGCCGACGTATTCGGTGGTTTCATAGCGCGTAATACCTTGCAAGTTATCGGTGATGTTTTGCAGACGCTCAATCTGCGTTTCAATATTGCCCAGGAGTTTTGCACCCGGATCATGGGGACCCAGTTTGGCCGCCAGCAGTTCTGCGTAGCCGGACAACGCCTGCAAGGGCTGATTGAACTCGTGGCATACGGCACCGGTGGTTTCCAGCACCCCCTCTAGTTTCTCTTTCCGGACGCGATCCCGGGCAGCCCGGTTCTTGTCGGTCAGGTCTAATAAAATGGCCACACTACCGCTCAGTTCCTCTTCCTGGTCCATCACCGGTGCGATGCTGAAAAGAAAGTCGCGCTGCCGGCCGTCGGCACATTGGACAGCCGCTTCGAAATTGTGGGTCATTCCTTTTTCGATCATCTTGCGCTCTTCGCGCTGGCAGGCGGCGGCCAGCTCGGCTGGGATTTGATCGGGCATTTGCTGTGCGCGCCGACCGATAATGTCTGCCCGGGTCATCCCTAAAATTTGTTGGGCAAACACTTTGTTGCAACCCTGGAAGATGCCTTGCTTATCCTTAAAATAGATGGGGTTGGGAATGGTGTTGATCAAAACGTCCATCAGGTGCAGGTAACTGCGCAGTTTTTCGGTAGTTTGCCGGTAAAGGGTTTCATTTTTTTTATAGGTCTGAATTTGCGCTTTGGCCGCATCCATGGCTTTTTGGAATTCGATCTGCCCCCTTTGCTGTTTGCGGTAAAGATGGATACCTCCCACCACAGCCAGGGGACACGATAAAGCAAGCAGCAGCCAGGCGAATACCATCATCTATGAGTTCCTTCTAGGCTTCGGCGATCATCACAGCACGAACCGGTGCGGGATAGCCTTCCCGGGTAAATTGGGGGTCTTCGGGATTCAAAAACGCATCCAGAGAGTCGGAATCGATCCAATCGGTTTTGCGCTGTTCATGGGAGTCGGTTGCAGTAATGTCCACGCAGCGAACCGCCCGATAACCACAACACGAAAGCCAATTTTCAAGACAGGCCACGGTGGGGATAAAATACACATTGCGCATACAGGCGTAACGGCCTCGTGGGCATAGGGCGATTTCATCGTCACCCGGTACGATCAGGGTTTCGAGAATCAATTGGCCGCCAGGGGCCAGCATCTGCTTTAAAGCGGTCAAACACGTCAGGGGTGAACGGCGATGGTAGAGTATGCCCATACAAAAGATGGTATCAAACCAACCCGGCATGGCCGGCAACTCTTCCAACCGCAGCGGCAGGTTATGAATGCGGGGCAGGTTCATCAACTGTTGCAAAGCCAGGTACTGATAATAGTAAGCCAGATAGGGTTCGATGCCCAGGACCACCCGCGGTTTGGCCGCAGCCATGCGAAACAGATAATAGCCGTTGCTGCTGCCCACATCGAGAATTTTCCGATCTCTTAAGGGCGCCATGTGGGGCACCACCCGCTTCCATTTGAGCGCCGAGTTCCATTCACTGTCGATACGAATGCCGAACAGATCAAAGGGTCCCTTGCGCCAAGGTTTAAGCCGGGACAACACATCGGACAATCGGGCCCTGTCCCGGGAGGACAGATCGTGCGGCTGACCAACGGTGATCCAGTCCCGGTCCGGCTCCACAACCGAGGGACGAAGGGTCGGTAATTGGTCCAGTATTTGGCTCAGGGCGATTTTTTTGGTATCCCGGCACCCAAGCACCTTCCGGGCAGCCGCCAACAAGGCCTCGCCATGGGGGGCCAAATCATCCATAAAAGCCGAGGCGGCGACACTCATTTAAGCACCACCAGGGCGGCAAAGTTAAACCATTTGAACCACACCTCAACGGCTTGAAACCCCACCCGCTCCAATCGTGCCACGTGTTGCGCCAGGGTTTCGGGAATCAGCACCTTGTCCAGGGCTTCACGCTTCTGGCTGATCTCCAAATCGGAATACCCGTTGTCACGTTTAAAGCGATGGTAGAAATTTTGTTGTAAATCCGCCAGCTCCGGGTGGTCGTGGGTGATCTTTTCGCACAAAAGCAGCAACCCGCCGGGACAAAGGCCGTCGTAAATCCTTTGTAACAGTGTATCTCGATCCGCCAGGGCCAAAAACTGAAGGGTAAAATTGAGCACCACCACCGAGCTGTTGGTCAGGGTCACCCGACGAATGTCCTGGTTGCGCAAGGTAATGCGCTCTGCCCCCGGGATGTCGTTCAAACGTTGTTGAAATAGATCCAACAACGGCGCTGAACTGTCCACGGCCATCATATGAAATACGGCGTCGCCCATATGGCGGCACAGGGCCAGGGCCAGGTTGCCATTGGAGCAACCCAGGTCGTAAATCCATGTGCCGTTCCGATAATGCTTTTGGATGAGTCGGACCTGCTGTTGCAGGATTTCCTGGTAAAAGGGAATCGAGCGGTGGATCATATCGTCAAAGACCCGGGCCACCCGGCTGTCAAATTCAAAGGGCGCCACGGCTTCGCGGCGTTTTTGGTACAGATCGTCCCTGGGCATGGTGATCGCTTTCTCGTTTTTTTTATCTTTGCCAGCATATGCGCTATATTGGGGTCCCTGTCAAGCATGCGCCCATATTATGGGCTTTGGCAGGCAAAGGCTTGCACCTGAAACATTTAGCCGATATGGTGGTTCCATCCCGATTTAAAATTTCAGCAAGGAGCACCCATATGCCCACAACAACTGTTCGCTGGGTCACCGACAAGCAATTCGTTGGTACGGATGAAAAGAACCAATCGGTGGTGCTTTCCGGCAGCGAAACCACCGGTGGCGCCAGCCCAAGCCAAATGCTGCTGATCGGTTTGTCGGCCTGCACCGCGTATGACGTGTTGGATATCATGTCCAAAAAACGCAAGCCGCTCTCCTTGCTCGAGGTAATCGCCACCGGCGATCAGGACCCGGACCCGCCTTGGGCCTACCATCACATCCATTTGAAATTTCGCATCAAAGGCAAAAAATTGACGGACAAAGCAGTGAGTCAAGCCATTGCGCTCTCTCAGGAAAAGTATTGTTCGGTGGCGGCCACCATACGGGGTGTGGCCAAAATCACCACCGAATTTGAAATTTTAGAATCCGAGTAAGATTAAGGTATGGTTTTTGCTGTTAAATCCATTAGCTCAAGCTTTGCATGGAAAAGCCGATATTAAGACCACACCGTCAATGGAGGTCTTTAAACCAGTATTGATTGTAATTCGAGTTGTTTGAAGGGGAATTTTGATCCAGTTGAAACACAACCATCCCATCTTGAATATGCTGCGCCCTGCCGCGTTTTTTGTCGCAGTGACATTATTTGTCATCCCTTTGGCCCAGGCGGATATCTATGTCTATCTCGACAGCGAAGGTGTGCTGCATTTCACCAACACCCCTACCTCAAGCAATTACCGCGTTTACATGAGTGAGCAGTTGACCCACACTCAAAAAGTCAGCACCAACGTGGGAAACTTTGACGACGTCATCTCAGAGGCCGGCAAGCGTTACGGGGTCTCCAAATCCTTGCTCAAAGCGCTGATTCATGTGGAGTCCTTCTTTGATCCCCGTGCCGTATCCAAGAAAGGGGCCATGGGATTGATGCAGATCATGCCCCAGAATCTGCAATCCTTGAATATCATCGATCCTTTTGACCCATGGGAAAACATCATGGGCGGCACCCGCTATCTTAAAGAGATGCTACAGCGTTTTAGCGGCAACCTGACACTGGCACTGGCTGCCTACAATGCCGGCCCCACAGCCGTGGAAAAATACCGCGACGTCCCCCCGTACCCGGAAACCCAAGCCTACGTCAAAAAAGTGATTGATTTCTTCCGCCACTATAAACGAACCTAAGGATCTTTAATAGTTTCCAATTAGAGGTCCAGTAATTCTGCTTTGTCTAATAATTCAAATATTAAGCTCTGATTTAGCGCGCTTGAACTGCTCTAAGGCAAAGTCCAGATCCGCCATGGTGTGCAACGCGCTGAGCTGAACCCGGATGCGGGCCTGGTCCATGGGCACCACGGGATAGGAAAACCCGATGACGTAGATACCCTTTTCCAGCAGTAAGGCGGCCATCTTCTGGGCCAGTCCCGCATCGTACAGCATGATGGGAACTATGGGATGGTCGCCCGGTTTGATATCAAAACCCAAGGCAGCCACATGTTTTCTGAAGTAGCGGAAGTTTCTCTGCAGACGATCCCGCAGCGCGGTGGAGCCCATTAGCAACTCTATGGCTTTCAGGGTGGCCGCCGCGATCATGGGGGCAACCGTGTTGGAAAAAAGGTAGGGACGCGAGCGTTGGCGCAGTAAATCGATAATAGCCTGCCGTCCGCTGGTAAAACCACCGCTGGCGCCGCCCAAGGCCTTGCCGAAGGTGGAGGTGATAATGTCCACGCGTTCCATGACCTGGGTGTATTCGGGGGTGCCGCGACCTTTGGGGCCCATAAAACCGGTGGCATGGGAATCATCCACCATGACCAGGGCATCGTATCGATCCGCCAGATCGCAAATCGCATGGAGCTGAGCCATATCCCCGTCCATGGAAAAGATGCCGTCGGTGGCGATCATGCGAAAGCGACTCTCTTGGGCGGTTTGGAGCTGGGCTTCCAGGTCGGCCATATCGCTGTGCGCATAGCGCAAGCGTTTGGCCTTGCAAAGCCGGATACCGTCAATAATGCTGGCATGGTTTAAGGCATCGCTGATCACCGCGTCTTCTCGTTGGAGGAGCACCTCAAACAAGCCCCCATTGGCATCAAAGCAGGAGGTGTACAAGATGGTGTCGTCGGTACCCAAAAAACCGCTCACCGCCGCCTCCAATTGCTTGTGCAGGGTTTGGGTGCCGCAAATAAAGCGCACCGACGCCATGCCGAACCCCCAACTTTCGCCGGCTAGTCGAGCGGCGGCGATCACTTCGGGGTGGCCGGCCAGCCCCAGGTAGTTGTTGGCGCACATGTTGAGCACCTCACGCCCGTCCGCCAATCTGATTTTAGCGCTCTGTGGTGAGGCAATAATACGCTCGTCCTTAAACAACCCCCTGGCCTGAATCTGCTCCAGCTCGTGGGCCAGGTAATCTTTAATGCTGCCGTACATGATGTATGCTCCTTAATACTTAAGTAGAAGTTTTTATCCGTCTTTTGCACCCGAATGAGGTGAGCCGTGGTGCCTGGACGGCAGGACGTAAGCCATCGGTTTTAGTGCCGCTTGGTGCAGCGAAGGATCAGCGTCCCGCATTGTTTGAGCGCAGCGAGTTCGCGGGACGCCCGCAGCGCATCTTAGCAGCACTTAAACCGTTTGGCGTGTCCTGCCGTCCAGGCACTACGGCTCATCGGCGGTCAAAGGAAACCAGCCATTCTTGAACTTTCCAGATAACCCCAATTTCTTTGTTTCCTTCGTGCTGAAAATCAGGTTGAGCCCTATGGCGCACTCGCCCAATCCAGAATAACTTTCCCGGATTGCCCGCTCTGCATCACCTCAAACCCTTTTTCAAAATCGTTGTAATCAAAACGATGGGTGATCACCGGTGTGATATCTAAACCCGATTGGATCATCGCCGTCATCTTGTACCAGGTTTCGTACATCTCCCGTCCGTAAATCCCTTTGATGGTCAGCCCGTTGAAGACTACCGCGTCCCAATCCACACTGGTATGGCGGGGCAAAATACCCAACAGCGCAATTTTGCCGCCGTGGCACATATTGGCCAAAATGTCCTGCAAGGCTTCCGATGTACCCGACATCTCCAAACCGATATCAAAGCCCTCTTTCATGCCCAGCTGCTCTTGAACTTGGGTGATGCTGCCCGCGCGGGCATCCACGGTCAAAGTTGCCCCCATCTTTTCAGCCAGGGCCAAGCGGTAAGGGACCACATCCGTGACCACCACATGGCGCGCACCGGCATGGCGGGCGATGGCGGCAGCCATGCAACCAATGGGACCGGCACCGGTGATCAGCACATCTTCACCCAGGCAATCGAAAGAAAGGGCAGTATGCGTGGCATTGCCCAAAGGATCGAAACAACACAGTATATCCGTGGATATACCGGGGTCGCAATGCCATGCATTGGAAACCGGGATCGAGAGGTATTGCGCAAAACAACCCGGCCGGTTCACACCCACACCTGAGGTCTTGTTGCAAAGATGGCGTCGGCCGGCCAGGCAATTGCGACAACGCCCACACACCAGGTGGCCTTCTCCCGAGACCAGGTCGTCCAAGGCAAAATCATGCACGTTGTCACCCACGGCAGCCACCCGACCCACAAATTCATGACCGGTCACCATGGGCACCGGAATGGTTTGCCGGGCCCAATCGTTCCATTTGTAAATATGGACGTCAGTGCCGCAGATGGCCGTCTTTTCAATACGGATCAACACATCGTTGACGCCCACTTCAGGCACGGGTACTTGTTGCAGCCACAAACCCGGGGTGTCTTTGGCCTTAACCAGCGCCATCATCGTTTTCGACATGGGTACGCCTCCTTAATAAACCAGAATTTCAATATTTTTGGCGGCAGCTTTTTCAGCAATAAAAGGGACATGCTGACCCAAAAAATGAACCTTTTAGCCGCCCTGCGCCACCCAATCCCAGAACCGTATTGAAAAGGAGGATGAAAAATGAATTGGGATAAGTTGATCTGCAGCATTACAGTCATGGCTTTGCTGCTAACCGCTGTTATATGCGCCAAGGCCTATGGCGAAAATCATGTTCCCGACGGGAAACGGATTGCTGCGAACTCGCGAGCCCTTGTGTTTCTGGGCCCGCAACCCGAGCCGCCGGACCGCAAAATAAAACGGCAACATAAAACCAAAAGGCATGTAATGCCCCATGAAGCCAAATGCATCAACCCCCAGCCGGAACCTCCCGGTCGCAGCGGTCGCTGACTTCAAGGATACAGCCGCTTAAGGTGGTGACGCGCCGGCTAAAGGGTAATTGCCAGCCGGGCTCCTTGATCGATGGCCCGCCGGGCATCCAGCTCAGCGGCCACATCGGCGCCACCGATGAGATGCACCGGCATTTTTCGGGCCTCCAGGTCAACGGCCAACTGGCGCAACGGTTCCTGACCGGCACAGATCACCACGTTGTCGACGGCCAACACCATTTTTTTATCCCGACGCAAAATGTGCAATCCCTGGTCATCGATACGTTCATAGGTCACGCTGTTGAGCATGGTCACTTGCTTGCGGCGCAACTCGGTGCGATGGATCCAACCGGTGGTTTTGCTGAGGCCGGCACCCACTTTGCTGCCCTTGCGTTGCAACAGAAAAATTTGGCGCCCGCTTTCCAATGCCGGCGGGCCGCCGGGAAGCAAACCGCCGGGATGCTTCAGCTGCGTATCGACACCCCATGCACGTAAAAACAACTCCCGGTCCAGGCGGGTGCCGGTGCCATCGTGACTCAGGTAGATGGCTGTATCAAATCCAATGCCGCCGGCGCCCACAATGGCCACCCGTTGGCCGACAGTTGCTTTGTGCAGAAGCACATCAATATAACTTAGCACGCAGGGGTGGTCCATACCGGGAATATCAATTTGGCGCGGGGTGATACCGGTCGCCACCACCACTGTATCAAATCCGGCGGCCGCCAACATATCGGCAGTGGCGCAGGTCTTCAAACGCACATCGACACCCAGCCGTTCCAACTGGAAATTAAAATAGCGCAGGGTCTCTTTAAACTCTTGCTTGCCTGGAATCTGCAAAGCGATATTGAGTTGGCCGCCAATGCGATCCGCCTGTTCATACAGGACCACCTGGTGACCGCACTGCGCAGCAGCAGTTGCGAACGAGAGTCCTGCAGGTCCGGCCCCGACCACGGCAACCTTTTTAGGTGAGGCCGCAGGCTTAAAATTGAGTTCCGTTTCATGGCCGGCCCGCGGATTGACCAGGCAAGAGGCCACTTGACCGCTAAAGATATTGTCCAGGCATGCCTGGTTACACGCAATGCAAGTATTGATCAAGTTGCTCCGGCCTGTCGTTGCCTTGGCGACAAAGTCCGGATCGGCCAGCAAGGGGCGAGCCATTGAGATCATGTCCGCTTCCCGGTTGGCCAATACCGCCTCGGCCACTTCAGGCGTGTTGATGCGATTGCTGGTGATCAACGGCACGGAGACATCCGCCTTGAGTTTGGCCGTAATCCATGTAAAGGCCGCCCGCGGCACCATGGCGGCGATGGTGGGGATTCGCGCCTCATGCCAGCCAATGCCCGTATTGATCAGGGATACACCGGCCTTCTGCAACGCTTTGGCCAATTGCACTACCTCATCCCATGTAGACCCATCCGGGATGAGGTCGAGCAAGGAAAGCCGAAAGATGATGATAAAGGCCTCGCCGATCTCTTGGCGGGTACGTTGGACGATTTCCAATGCAAAACGTGTGCGGTTCCCGAAAGAACCGCCCCATCGGTCGGTGCGTTGGTTGGTATGGCGAACCAGAAACTGGTTGATCAGATAGCCCTCCGAACCCATGATCTCCACACCGTCATAGCCGGCCATTTTAGCCAAGCGTGCGCAGCGCACAAAATCATCTATCTGTAACTCGATCTGTGCTGCAGTCAATTCACGGGGTTTGAAAATATTGATCGGTGCCTGAATGGGCGAAGGTGCAACGATCGCTTTGTGAAAGCCGTATCGGCCGGTATGCATAATCTGCAAGCAGATTTTACTGCCTTCCCTGTGTACCGCGCGGGTCACCACACGATGGGTGCCCAACTCATCCTCCTGGACAAGCTGGGCACCGTGGTCAGCAACACAACCGGATTTGTTGGGGGCAATGCCGCCGGTGACCATCAAGGCCACGCCACCCCGGGCCCGCTCAGCATATAGCGCTGCCAAACGCTCCGCGCCATCCGGCATCTCTTCCAAACCGGTGTGCATGGATCCCATCAGGATTCTATTTTTCAGGGTGGTAAACCCCAAGTCGAGCGGCGCCAAGAGATGAGGGTAAAGCGGATGGGTCATTGGGGCTCCTTGATCGATGCTTTAATGCGACAATTGATGATATAAAATTGTAACGCCGGCAGCTTCAATGGCGCAAGCCTTATTCGTTATCACGCGTCGTTTGTTGCCGGTTTTGTTGAAGAACATCATAGGATTTGATAAACAACCATGAATAGACCCTGGCTTTGATATTTAGACCCATCGCCATCAAAAACCCTCAAAGCCTTGGAAGCATGAAAATTCAAAACAGGTGTCCCATTGCGATGATGAACACTTACTATGTCGACGGCAAATTTGTTTCCGCAGATCAAGCGGTTCTGCCTGTGGATGACCTGGCCATCATTCGTGGCATCGGTGTGTTTGACCTGTTGCGTACGTACAACGGTAAACCCTATTTTTTAAAGGCGCACGTTGATCGCCTTCTCGGCTCCGCCCAAGCCATCGGCTTAAAAATACCCTGGTCACGAGAAGACATCAGCCAGATCGCACTGGAAACATTGGCCCGCAACACGGTGGATGAAGAGGCCAACCTTCGCATCATTATTACAGGGGGCTCCAGCCCGGACTTTATGACGCCCGGCAACCCGCCGCGCCTGCTTGTATTGGTGACCCCTTTGCCCCGGCTGCCCCGACAATGGTATCGCCGCGGTGTTAAAGTGATCACCATCAGGGCATCACGAAACCTGCCGGATGCCAAAAGTATTAATTATCTGCCGGCAGCCATGGGGTTGCATAAAGCCAAATCCGAAAACGCCATTGAAGTGCTTTATCTGGATAAAGCCGGTAACGCCCTCGAAGGGGCCACCAGCAACTTGTTTGCCTTTATCGACGGTATTCTGGTCACGCCGGGAAAAGGGATGCTGGCCGGCATCACCCGCAAGGTGATCCTTGAGATGGTCGGAAGTCACTATGCCGTAGAGGTTCGGAATTTGCCGCTCAAACAGCTGCTCAACGCTCAAGAAGTATTCATCACCGGTACCAACAAAGGCCTGGTGCCGGTTGTCCAAATTGATGAGACCCCCATTGGCCAGGGACGACCCGGAAAGCGCGCCCGCCACTTGATGACCCTTTTGGAGAACTACATCTTGCGACAGCCCGAGCGTTAGGCCGCCATGGCGGGATGCTCCCCGTGCCAACAGCCCCTGCAACCCAATTTAAACATCAACAGCTGAAAAAGCCCTCGACAAACCGGATGCTTCATGTCCATAATAGTGCATGATCCGAAAGGGGTTAACGACATGGGGGTGTTGTTCCCATCGGGGTGGGGGTGTCCTGCATGTTACAATAGGCTTCGCCTGCAGGGCATTGGCCAAAGTGACGCCGCACCGACCTGCGGGCCAATCAAGCGGCATTCCGTAGATCTATCTGACCGCTTATTTTTAGCTTGACTTTTTTGCCGTTTCGCACCATTTATGCCGTCGCTCAATCTGTTTCTCTTCGCTGAACCATTGTCCCCATACACCAGTGCTTATCTTTTTAATTCTGATGCGAGTTCCCATTAATATGGGAAGAGCCTTTTTGCGCGTACATCCATAAAATGCTAACACAGGTTCTGTAACCAATGAGCCTGCGTTTCCGCTAGCCCATGCGATGTTTTGAACCAAAGCATTGCTGGGTAAACGGTGGCGCCCTAGCACAGATCAAAGGAGGAAATCAATGCAAGAAGCCGTAATTGTCTCAGGCGCGCGAACCCCCGTGGGTAACTTTGGCGGCAGTCTCAAAACCACATCCGTGGTGCAGCTCGGCGCTTTGGTGCTCAAAACCAGCATGAAGCGGGCCGGCTTGCGGCCATTGGCTGATGCGCACAGCAAGAGCCTGGCACCGGAAAAATTGAGCGGCCAAGGACAAGTAGATCTTGAAAAAGAGGCTTATGACTATGACGATGCACTCCAGCCGGTGGCCGTGGACGAGGTGATTATGGGCAACGTGGTGGGGGCCGGTCAAGGCCAGAATGTGGCACGCCAGGCGGCCATCAAAGCGGGTCTTCCCAAAGAGAGCAGCGCCTTTACCGTCAATAAAGTGTGCGCCTCGGGGATGAAAGCCATCGCCTTGGCCGCCCAAGCCATTGGCACAGGAGAGGCAGAGGTCATATTGGCCGGGGGTATGGAGAACATGAGCCTCATTCCCTATGCGGCACCCACAACCCGATGGGGCGCCCGAATGGGGGACACCCAAATGGCCGACTTGGTGGTTTTAGACGGTCTGTATGAGATCCTGTATGGCTACCACATGGGCATTACGGCAGAAAACATTGCCGAATCCTATGGTATATCCCGACAGGCCCAAGACGAGCTGGGAGCTTTAAGCCACCAGCGTGCGCGATCCGCCATTCAAAAGGGTCTGTTTAAAGAGGAAATTGTGCCCGTTAAGATTCCCCAGCGCAAAGGAGAGCCTCTCCTGTTTGATACTGACGAGCGCCCCATGGAAACCAGTATAGAAAAAATGGCGCGGTTGCGGCCGGCTTTTAAAAAAGACGGTACGGTTACGGCCGGGAATGCCTCGGGCATCAATGACGCTGCCGCCGCCCTGCTGATCATGTCCCGGGACAAAGCCAAATCTTTGGGATTAAAGCCCCTCGTCAAGATCCGGGCCTGGGCCTACGCCGGATTGGATCCCGCGTATATGGGGCTGGGCCCCATCCCTGCCGTAAAAAAACTGCTGCATCGCCAACAGCTGGACATTCAAAATTTCGGTGCCTTGGAAATCAATGAGGCTTTTGCGGTTCAAGCCCTTGCTTGCATGCGGGAGCTGAATTGTGATCCTGAAAAAACCAATGTGGTGGGCAGCGGCATCTCGATCGGTCACCCCATCGGCTGCACGGGGGCGCGCATGGTGCTGACCTTGATGGGCATTATGCAGCGCCAGGGGAACGATCTCGGTTTGGCCAGCCTGTGCATTGGCGGGGGCCAGGGCATGGCCATGGCTCTCGAGCAAGTTTAAGCTCTCTTTTTCATGAATACGTTTACGCGATGAACCCACCAGGTGACTCGATACGAGAAGCTTATGAGCGCAAACAAAACAGACAATGATCATCAAGCCGGATCATCTGCGGATTGGATAAAGCAGATGACCGATTTTTGGTCGCCTTTGATCAACACATGGGGGGCGGCCATGCAACAACCCGACGGGTCATTCACCGGGCCGAAACAGGAATCCGACGATCCATGGCAGACGTCCATTGAAATGTGGCAGGCCATGTTGGGTCTTGGGAGCGAAATCGCAAGTTTCGCCCACATGCAGGAAGCCTCTAAAGCGGTACCGGAGCTGTGGACGGATTTTGTCCAGACCTGTATGCGCGGCTTCGTGCGATTTCAAGATCAGGTGCGCCAATGGATGGAAAAAAAGGACCGTGCCTTTTCCATGGAGGATCCCGAAGCCTTTAAAAAGGAGTTTTTACAGGATTGGACCGATGCGTATAAAAAGGAGTTCCAACAATATTTTAAAATTCCCCAAATCGGAATGGGTCGCTTCTACCAAGAGCGTGTCTTGAATGCTGCTGACAAGCACAACTTGTTTCAAGCGGCCTTTTCTAAATTCCTGCAACAACTTTATCTTCCCATGGAAGAAGCGTTTCAAAAATTGCAAAAAATTGTTTCTGAACACGCCCAAGCCGAGCAACTGGATGAAGATCCCAAAAATTACTACCGCATGTGGATCAAAATTTTAGAAGAACGGTATATGCTGCTTTTCAAACGATCCGATTTTTCCGAGGCCGTGGGCCAGACCCTGTGCGCCTTGAACGAGTATTCCCAGGCCAAACAAGCGGTGGTTAACGACGTATTGAACCAATACGCGGTCCCCACCCACAGTGACTTGGATGAATTATACAAAGAGATCTATTTACTCAAAAAACGGATGCGGCGTTATGAAAAACAAGAATAGCCATCTCAATAAGGGAACAGACCATGGCGGATAAAAAAATACCCGTGGATTTGATTTTAAAAAATCTATCCAAAAAAGCCGGCCAAACCACAGAACGCATGGAAAAAGCGAAGGATGTCCTGTTGGGACCTTTGGAAACCGCCATTGCCACCACACCTTATGATGTGGTCTATACCCAAGACCGGGTAAAGCTCAAACATTACAAACCGGTGACCCCACAGAAAGTCAAAACCCCCCTCCTGGTGGTCTATGCCCTGATCAACCGCGAAACCATGCTCGACCTGCAGCCCGGACGCAGCGTGGTGGAAATCTTTTTGGAACAAGGCGTGGATGTCTATATGATCGATTGGGGGTATCCCACCCGCAAAGACCGTTATGTAGATATCGATCATCATGTGAATATTTACATGGATGACATTGTGGATTTTATCCGCGAAGAGACCCATATGCCAAAGATCAACCTTATGGGAATTTGTATGGGGGGTACTTTCAGCGTGATTTATACTGCGCTGCATCCGAAAAAAATCAGCAACCTGATCACCACCGTGACCCCCACCCACTTCGATATCGACACGGGACTGCTCAATCTGTGGATGAAGCATGTTCCAGTTGATGATATTACCGATACCTATGGAAATATTCCCGGCGATTTTTTAAATTTCGGTTTTCTATTGCTCAATCCCGCTCGCTTGATGATTGATAAATACGTGGGATTTGCAGAGAACATCGGTGATAAAAAATTCGTTGAAAATTTTATCCGCATGGAAAAGTGGATTTTCGATAGTCCTGATTTGCCGGGTGAAACCTTTCGCCAGTTTGTCAAAGATTGCTACCAAAAAAACCTGCTGATCCAGAGCAAGATGAGGGTCGGCGGCCGGCGGGTTGATCTCAAAAAAATTACCATACCCCTTTTAAACATTTACGGCCAGTTTGATCATCTGGTCCCACCCGAGTCGTGTGATCAATTGACCCGTAAGGTGGGCAGCAAAGATACAGAAGATATCTGCTTAAAAACAGGTCACATCGGCATCTATGTCAGTTCAAAATGCCAAGAGGCCTTTGCCCCCAGGATTGCCCAATGGCTTAAAGAGAGAGACCTGAAACCGGCCCCCAAACAAAAGGGGGTTTCATCGGCGTCCAAAATAAAAATGCCGCTTCGGCAGCCCAAAAGCAAACGCGTTTCCGCAAACGTGGTCAGAAGTAAAACCGCGGGTCGATAAGGAGGATGCGTATGACAAGCGACAAAGCGTATTTTAAATCCTTTTATGAACTCAGCCTGGCCTTTGGTACAGCCGGCAGCATGGAAAAATTGCTGGAGCGTATCGTTAAAAGCGCCGTCGAAACCATGAAAGGTAAAGCCGCGTGCCTGTTTCTGGCGGATGACAAAACAGACGCCTTTATCCCCAAGGCCCAGCATGGGCTTTCGAAAAACTACCTCCACGCCACCCCTTTAAAAACCAAGCGGATTGTCGCCGCATTGAAAAAAAAAGGCTTTCTGTCCTTTGAAGATGCCACCAGCGACCCGCTGCTGGAGCATCACGACGCCAAAAAGGCTGAAGGCATTGCTTCGATATTGACCGTACCGGTGCGCACCAAGGGAAAATACATCGGCGTATTATCGCTGTATACCGCCAAGAAACGCAAATTTTCGAAAGACGAGATTGAGTTTTTAAGCGCCCTGGCGGTAACGGGCGGTACTGCCATCGATAAAACACGAATGGTGGAACGGATCCAAAAGAATTCGCGCCTCTTTTTGGAGCTGGCCACCGCCATCAACTCCAGCTTGGACATCAAACAAGTACTTCACAGCATGAGTGTGGAAACCTGTAAAGCGCTGGGGATGAAAGGGGCGACCATTCGTCTGTTCAATGAAAAGACCGGAGCTCTTGATCTGGTCGCCAGCCACGGCTTGAGAGATCGTTTCATCAACAAAGGCGCTGTGCTGGCCAAAAAGAGCATGGCCGCGGCTATGAAGGGAGAAGCCGTTGTTATTGACGATGTGGCCAATGACAAGCGGCTGCAGTATCCTGAAGAGACGATAAAAGAAGGCATTGCTTCGATGGTTTGCATGCCCATTCGCGCTAAAAAGGATGTAATTGGCGTGATGCGTCTTTATTCCGCGCAAAAGCGTAAATTTCCACACGATTTTCTAACCACGGTGGAAGCATTGGCCCAAACCGGCGCACTGGCCATCCAAAATGCTTCCATGTATCTCATGCTCAAGGAAGATAAAAAGAACCTTGAAGAAGATATCTGGCGCCACCGTGCCTATTTTTAATGAAAAGCGCTTATCTATAAAGCTCAAGTTGATGTTTCTTATGTCCGAAGCGAAAACTGGAGGTGAGGGTCGTCAGGTGGGGTTGCCGAACGTTAGCCATGCGGTCTTAGTGGGCTTGGGGGCAGCGGAGGATCAGCGTCCCGCACTGTTTGAGCGTATGCGAGTTTTGCGGGCCGCCCGCAGCGCCGCTTAGCCCC
>JBNKKB010000063.1:0-31272 GCA_050291605.1 Desulfobacteraceae bacterium
TCAGCAGCGGTGACTTTTACCTCCGAACATACCACGGTTTGTTACCTCCCCGCGTCCCGGATATACTAGCCGTCCGAACCGGGCAATTGACGGCAGGGGACTTTCACCCCATAAAATCTGCAGCCTTGTCGGCTGTCCCCATAACCCGGTGCTCCACCGGACCGCAAGGGGCGGCGTTTTTTAAGGCTGCAACAACTTTGAAAAGGCGGTGCTTTTACCCGGCTTTACTGAAAAACCTTGCGGCCCGTGAGCTTCACCGTTGGCCTTCAATAATTGACAAATCATTATCGATAATAATATCGTAATACGTAAATATTATCGATAGAGGAGGCATCATGCACACAGTTACAGTTTCACCAAAATATCAGGTTGTTATACCTAAGCATGTTAGAGAGGCGATGCAGCTTCGTCCTGGACAAAAATTAAAGGTCATTGAGTACGAAGGGCGAATCGAATTGATTCCCGACCGAGATATTTCTGAACTCAAAGGATTTCTAAAAGGAATAAATACAGAGTTTTTCCGCGAGGCTGACAGGTTATGAATATTGTTGATTCTTCTGGATGGCTTGAATAATTTTCTGGCGGGCCAACGCCGATCACTTCTTGCCACCGCTTAAAGAGCCATCCTCTCTAGTCGTTCCTACCATAACAATATATGAGGTCTTCAAAGTTGTAGTAAGAGAAACGGGCGAAAACGGAGCACTTCATCGATTGCAGCTATGTAAAAAGGAACGGTTGTCGACCTGACAGCGGGTATTGCAATGAATGCTTCAAAGCTGAGCTTGCAACACAATCCGCCAATGGCTGATAGCATTATTTTAGCAACAGCCAAAGATTATGAATGTATCATATGGACTCAGGATTCAGATTTCGAAAATTTGAAGCGAGTTAAATTCTTTCCAAAGAAAAACATTAGCCATAGGGATAGGGACGCCCATCGCTGAGCGGCCCTCACAGGTGAGAGCCTGCCGCTCGAATCTAGACCCAAAATATTTGGATATTTGACATTATTTACCTGTGAGGTATACCTAATCTACCATGAATTTTGAACTTGATTTCATTAAATCAAGATCGAATAAAAAAAAGCATGGTATTAGACTCAGGCGCTGTGGCGTGATCCTGATTTATAGGAAATTCCTGCAAAAATGACAGATGAGCTTGGATTTTTTGTCTGCATAAAAAATGACTTCATAACCGCCGCGTTCATGGGGCCGCCGAGGACCATGCCGATCGAAACGCGAACACGGTGCGACGGAGCGACCGGTTTAATTCAACGCCTGCTTTTGGCCAAAACGGGACAATGTTCGATGGCCGCACAACATCAGTTTTTTGCACCCGGCTGGTATTGCGCTGCGCCCACACCAGATGGAGAAAATTGCGTTATTTATCACGCAAACTGAATAGAGACGCATGAATATCCGAGAAGCCGAAAGAGTAGACTTTAACCAAATTTGGCCAATTTCCCGCGAGATTGCCGCAGCCGGTGAAACCTACGCGTATCCGCAGGATATCACCAAGGAGCAGGCCCTGAAGCTTTGGATGGATACGCCAAGAAAGACCTATGTGTTCGAGGAAGATGGGAAGATCCTCGGTACGTATTACATCAAGACCAACCAAGCGGGCCCCGGCGACCATGTCTGCAATTGCGGCTACATGGTTTCATCAGCCACCAGGGGGCGTGGCCTCGCCACCGCTATGTGCGAACACTCCCAAAATATCGCACGAGAGTTTGGGTACAAAGCCATGCAGTTTAATTTCGTGGCATCCTGCAATGAAGGCGCAGTGAGGCTTTGGAACAAGCTGGGCTTTGCTACGGTGGGGCGATTACCCAAGGCCTTTCATCATCCTGTAAAGGGCTATGTTGATGCATTGGTCATGTACAAGTGGCTGGAGACATAATCGGCTATCCGGGGGGGGGTATCCCCAGTTCTCACATTGCCCAGCGAACGGGTCCATACGGGGCGGTGTCCAGCGTTACCAGGGCGATAGCCGGGATGATAGACCGCATAAATGCTGCGAATGATAATGCGGACGTGAACTATCCAGGATCGTATCTGCACAAACTGTCCGGAAATTTTAAATATCAATTTTTCGCTGGGAAACTTAAAAATGAAATCAATCCAATCATTCATGAAAAACTCATTGAATTTAATGCCAAATAATGAAGTTTTCGGTCTTAGTGCAAGTCCAAGAATAAATGGCAACTCCGATGTACTGCTGAAAAGTATAATGTCCGGCGTTACTCATGAAAACGTAGCTTCTGAGTATTTAAATTTAACGAAAGTGAAATTTCAGGGGTGTATTGGATGCGAGAAATGCAGAAAGGACAAAATATGTACCGGTTTAATCGATGGGATGTCGGTTATCTATAAAAAAATAATTTCTTCCAAGGGTCTTGTTCTTGTATCCCCAACCCATAACTATAATGTCACATCCTGGATGAAAGCGTTTATTGATCGGCTTTATTGTTTTTATAACTTTGAAAATGATCGCCCGAGGAGTTGGTCAAGCCAATTTGCCAATCAAGGCCGAAAAGCCGTAATTGCTGCCGTATGTGAACAAGAATCCATTGATGATATGGGCTTCACTTTAGAGGCTATGAAAAGGCCACTGCTATCGCTCGGTTGTGAAATCATAGGTGAGCTACCTGTCTTCAAGATTTTCGATAAAGCAAAGGTCAAAGATGACCAGAATGCAATGGGCAGGGCATATCAATTAGGTAAAGAGTTGGCCCTCGCAATAAAACAGTATCAACAGCTTTGAGGGGATCGCCAGGCCCATGCGCCTTTTAAATTGTACCTGTTGCGGCTATACCGGCGCATCTGTTTTGCACCGCATTCGACGTTAGATTTGCATTGAAGGCGCAATGGACTGACAAACCGGTATAAGTACCGGAACGAACCGTTTTTCAATTTATAGCCATCTTCTGGCTTTCATACATGCTAAGCATAAAAATAATTCGGAGGTAACGTGGCCATTTCATATAAGGATATCATCGAAGCCAAAGCGTTGCTGAACCTGCCTGAACGTGCATCGAGAGAAGAGATAAAGGCAAATTACAGAGAGCTCATCAGCCAGTGGCACCCGGACAAATGCAAAGAAAATAGCGAAAAATGCAATGAGATGACAAGGAAAATCATTTCAGCATATAACATCATCGATATCTACTGTGATCAGTACCAATACTCTTTTGCAAAAGAAGAAGTCAAAAGATTTTTATCAGATGAAGAGTGGTGGTTCGAAAGGTTTGGCAATGACCCTGTGTGGGGAGATATTAGCTGAAAAATTGGGCAAAACCATGAAACCCAGAAATCTCTCAATATTTGCCGGCGGATGCTACCTCATCATTTTCTTTGCAGCGATATTCGCTAATTTTTTTGTTCTGGAATCCATTATCAAAGATCCCCTTTCTACCATCCAGAAGCATCATGTCTTAGTGAGATTGGGTATCATGGCATTTCTTCTGACTGTTGTTTTCGACGTCTTTGTTGCATGGGCGCTTTACGAACTATATAAAAAACATTTTCTGTCGAATCTAAGCACCTGCTTCAGGCTGATGCATGCCTTTATTATGGGAGTTGCCGTTTTCGCACTTCCTGTGGTTTTAACATCAACGACTAGCCCAGAAATTCTTAAGCAGGTTGACATTTTCAATACCATATGGCTTATCGGTCTTTTCTTTTTTGGAATTCACCTTATCCTGTTGGGAAAAATTATCGGAAAACCTCAAACAATTGGACATTTTCTTATGATTGCAGGCGTCATGTATATGATGGATACGAGCGCGCATTTCATGCTTCCAAATTATGAAGCATTTGGTTCAGTATTTTTAGCATTAGTCGCAATTCCGAGTGTGGTGGGTGAGATGTCCTTGGCGATTTGGCTTCTCGCGAAAGGTGGAAAAGAATAAAAGCAAATAGATACTACAAGCCATCTTAAATCTCTATCACTTGTTCCAGCATTGCGCATCGGCCATCAGGGCTTTTCGATTTCAAAAACAGGGGTGGCGACCTGTCCGGGCATCTTTTTCCAGGACTTGTCGCAAAATCGGGCAGAGATGGTATAACGGCCGAGGGGCAATTTACCCGGCAGGCGCCATTGAATATCCGCTAGTTGGACGATGTCGGTCAAATGGGGGCGGCGACCCGGGGTGGGCACAGCAATCCTGGGTTTGAACCGCAGGGCCTCGGTCGAGCGATTGGTACTTTGGATGCGTTTTAAGACGAATTCCGGGAACACACCGATGGGAAAAGCGGTCATGCGTATGAACCGCAAGCTGACCCAAGCGCCGGGGGGATAACGATCATAATCGGCAACCAGGCCGATGAGTCGGTTGTCGTCGGCCAGGCCCGTGCCCACGCCCGATGTGGTTTCATCCCACGAGCGCGCCGGTCCGACATCCACGTGTACGGTCTCGCCGTGGTAGTAGCCGGTTCCCCCAAAACCCAGTTTTTGGACGTACCGCCAGATGCGCCTGGATGAGACCCCGGCCATTTTAAGGTCTGCGGCCATGCCATATGGTGCAGACTGGCTTTGGCCGCCAGGCTGCCGCTATGACGCAGCTTGGTGTTGTAGACCGGGCTGCGATAGCCGGAAGTGATCGTGATAGGCCCGGTGGCGTTCAGACGGTCTGCCAAAAAGTCCAGAAAGGCTACCAGCCGCAGGGAGATAGCGGCATCCGGGGATTGGCAGGCAGTGCCGAACACCCTGCATATGCGTTGATAAGCGGTCTCATCGTAGTGACCCTCTGCGGTGCGGTAGCGGCCGCTAAAACTTTGTCTGCTCTTTTCTTTTTTCAGATGGATGTGGCCGTCGCCCTCATGAAAAAATCGGTGGGTGTCGGCCCCGGCCCTGCCGGTCTCAATGCCGACGACCACAAAAAGAGTCACCGCCCAAATAAGACTCAGTCGCTTTAAGTTCAATACCGGTTCCTCAACCGTTTGGCCTGCTGGCGGGATTGGATCTAGCGGCGGATCAATGTTTATGGTTTTCGCTGGTCTCCAATTCAGCGATGCGCGCTTTTTGATGCTTGATGTGGCGATATTTTTTAAGGGCATTTTCAATACTGAATCGCAGTTCGGCATTGTCGTAAGGTTTGACGATAAATCCATAAGGATTGGTTTTTATGGCACGATCCATCACTTCCTGGTCGTTGAGACAGCTCAGGTAGATGATCGGTGTATCCAATTTTTGATTGATCTGTTCAGCGGCTTCGATGCCGTTCATCTCCCCTTCCAGCATGATATCCATAAGAATGAGGTCAGGTTGGTGGGTCACGGCATATTCTATGGCTCTCGGCCCGGAATTGGCCACGTTGCACACCTCATAGCCATAGGATTCCAGCCGCGCTTCCAATACCGTTGCGACATTGGGTACGTCTTCCACGACCAGGATTTTAATTTTCGCAGGTATCGGCGGTGAAGCTTTGGTTGTGGTCATTTGGGTTCCGTTGGGTTTCAATATTGTGCACAGCAAGCGCAAAGTTGCCCACCTTGTCATCGAACACGATGGGGTCCACGCCGATAGCCTTAGCCCGCTTTACGAAATACCTCCGGCGCCAGTTTACCTATCTATCTAAATAGTTACAGCCTAAATGACTTCCGCCTCCTAAGACGATGGCTGGTAAGATAGCCGATGGTGTGATGCCAACTCTAAAAATATAGAGCAATTCCCTTGCCAAGTCCACTTAAACACCTGGGTCAATGTGGCGATCATCCCTGGCGCAAACGCATCACCTGAGCTGGGTAAGGGTGAATTTAGGTTCGATTAAACCACGCTATCAGAGCGTCAAATTAGCGTTTTGCGGACCCTGTTGACAAATTCATAGCCGAATTATGTCTCTAAGCCCGCCGTAATTTGTCACCTCAGACGGTGTGCAACATGGCAACTTTTTTATAGGAAGTTGATAATACTTACATTGTTTAAACTGTTGCAAACTGGCAGAGTATTTGCTTTTAATGGATAGTAATGGCATCATCTAACCAATGCCTACAGCGCGCATTCGATAGCGTTGTCCAACCGTTTTGGAGGTTATAAATTGAAAAAGTTGATGGGAATTATTGTTCTGATACTCCTGCTGGGTGTCCTGGGTTGGCAATTTAGATCGTATCTGCCCCTGCCGGAATTATCACCTGCCCCCAAAACGGCACCGGTTCCCGCCAGGGGGAAAATCCCCCAAATGCCCCCGCCTAAGGCAAAGCAAGCACCAATTGCTTCGACACAATCGATTGCCTCCGCCCAAAATATGGAAACAACGGCAATTTCGGCGAGCCCAACTGTTACACCGGCTGCTCAAACACCCCCTGAAGCCACGGCGACCGAACCAAACACCATTCAAGAGGACCCGCCGGCGGCGCAAGCCGCGCCCGTGACTGCAGCAAACGATAAAACGGCTGATGGAGAAACCCAACCCATGCCGGAACCCGTGCCATCCATGGCAGCGGCACCGACACAACCTGCTGCCCCGGCAGCGGATGCGCCATCCCCGCCCACTTTGCCAACAACCAAGAGCGATGCAGCCGCACCGGCTGCTTCACCCCCGGCGCCGGGACCTCAGAAAAACTTCGCTGCAGAACCGCCTGAACCTGTACCTTCACCTGAGCCTGACAAGCCGGCGCCGTACACCATCCAGGTGGGGGCTTATCTCACCAAACAATATGCTGATGAAAAACTGGCCGCACTGACCCGGAAGGGCTACAAGGCCTTTATTTTCCAAGTGACCGACAGGAAAAACCGCACTTGGCACGCGGTGCGTTTCGGTCGCTTTAAGACCCGTGAGGATGCGGCCCGCACCCTCTCCAAGTTCAGGTCCAACGAAAAGATGGACGCCATCATCAGTCGCTCGAACTCACTCTAAATGGGATTAGCAAATCCTCCTTAGGGCACCGTCCGTATGTTGGGTATCAGGAAAGGATTAAAAACCCTATCGGGTGGATATTCCTTGTAAACCCTCCCCCACCCGAATCTTCTAACCCCAAAGCCGCCTAAAAATCCATCGCTTTGAACCTTTTCGGCTGTATGCGCCACCCATGGATAAAAAACAATCCCAAATAATGATAGGACAAGCCCATGCAGACCATCATTCCCATCAGTGTCGAAGAGGCCAGCACTGAAGTGTTGGCTAAAATTACCGAAGTTATCTCCGGCAAATACAATTGCACCATGCAGATCGACTTATACCAAGGCCGGCGTGGTGACTATATAACGGAGACCGACGACTCGGCCAATATTTCCGATGAGATACAGGAGATCTTCCAATTGCTCGGCAAAAGCGGCCAACCCCATTTCATTATTTCGTTGCGGTCCAAGGGTGCTCCGCCAAAGGCACTCCATTGATCCGGGGGGGGGAAAAGCGCGGTGCCCTGCATCCATTTATTTTCTATTTCTCAATTGCTTGCCGCCTCCGGATGCTTATGGTTAAGTGTCAGTCACGAGCAGATCGCCTGGTCTGTTTTGCCTGCATGTCAGCATAGGAGGTGTATTATGACTCAATCGTCAAGCCAATTCAGTAAAAGCTGTTGCGAAGATTGCGAGTCTTCTTTCCGGGACTGCATGAAAAGCAAGGAGCACGAATCGGTGTGCAAAATGAAACATGCACAATGTTCTTGCAGCTGTGTGCTGGATTAAAAATCATTGTCCTTTTGTTAAGATACGTTCATTATTGGGGTTTCGGTGCTTTCCGGAACCCCATTTTCGTTGGTCCGGATGTGCCGCGGCCGATGGGGTCATTTACAGCGGCAGACATTGATCGTTATTTTGCACCGAATGTGCTAAAAGCATGACTGCGCCTTGGAATGGACCGTATACCGCCGAATATGCACCCCCGGAGGAGACAACCCGGCCCCTAACCGCACTTAGCATGAAGGCAATATATATTAATGCGTATTCAGTATGTCGCCGGTTGGCTTGCCGTTTTTGCTTCAGCCTTTTTCTTTTACCTGGCCACCGTGACCATCCGGTGGGCGAAACCCCATGTGTCCATTGATCCTGCTTTTTTTGCGTTTGCCCGCTTTAGCCTCGGCTTCATCATTGTCACCGTCTCCATGAGCCTTCAAAGGCGCTCCTTTAAAGCCAACCGCTATCGCTATCTTTTCGGTCGTACCATCGGCAATACCCTGGCAGTCTATTGCTTCTACCAGGCGGTGGAAACCACTACGCTGGCCAATGCCAACATTTTAAATCTGACATATCCCATTTTTGTCACCCTTTTCGCATGGCTTTTTTTACGCGAACAGCGCGATGGGGTCGCCACAGCCATGGTGCTGCCCGCCTTTGCGGCCATTTGGCTGATTGTCTCACCGCCGGCTGTGGGATGGGACTGGCACAATGGTTGGGGGCTCGCTTCAGGTTTGACCGCCTCTTTTGCCATCGTTTTTCTTAATCTGAGTCGCAAACACGACAGCGCCGAGACCACTTTGTTCTATATGTTCGGATTGGGCACGGTGATGATCGGGGCCATGTTTTATGATCGTATTTTTTGGCCCAATTCAAAGGAGCTCTACTATTTGCTGATGTGCTCCTTTTTCGGTGTGGGAGGTCAATATCTTTTAACTTATGGATTTCGTTATGTTACCGCAGTTGAGGGCAGTATCATCACGTCCACCCGCATTTTGCTGGCGGCGCTATTGGGACCTGTACTGGTGGCGGATCCCATGTTGGGCGCTTCCGGATGGATTGGCGCCCTGTTGCTTTTCATCGTCAATGTGGTTTTGGCCCTGCGCAAGGCGACGCGTCACCCGGCCCCTTAAGATCCATGCGCGGAACTCCATAGGACTTGCCGCATAAGAGCGGTGGCGCCGTTGGGTGCGAAAAATCTAAAAACGCTGCTCGGCTTCGGATTTGCCCGACAGGGATTGGGTGGCATGCTTATACTGTTGCGAGAAGGCGACCAACTCCGGGAAAAAAGCAAAAAAATCGCGCTCCAGGTTAGCATAGTTGGCCATAACTTCAGCAATGGCGCCTTTAAACTGCTGACCACGGCTTAACCGGCCGGCAATGCGATCCAGGGTCGTACCCACGCGGTTGATATGCGCATAACCCCCGAGCCAATCTTCTGCCACCATCAGCCCCAAGATGCGCTTGAGACGTCCGGGCAAGCGGGTGCGGTGGGTCTCAAGAACGTCGTAGACCCTCTTTGCAAAAGCGCCCAATTCAATAGCAGCATAGCGGTGCCAATGTTTGGCGAGAAAGTGATCGTAGCACACATCGACAATAATACCGGCAAAACGACGCCGGCCGTTGCTGAATCGCTGTCGACTTGCCCGGGTAAGGGCATGCGTATCGGCAAACGAGTCCACCTTGCGGTGAAAAATAATCGCCTCAGTGGTAACGGCGTTGTATCTCCCGGTGGGATCACCTTTAACAAAATCACCCAGCAGATTGCCCAGTAAGGCGTCATCATTGTCATCAGCCAGATAAAGATGGGCAAGATAGTTCAATTTAATGCCTTGCAGTCGGGTGTAGATTATCAATGCGCGGATTACCTTCAGCGCATTTCCTTAAATTAATTGAGAAGTTCGCCCCTAAACCGTAATTTCCCAACACCGGTGAATCTTTTTGCGCTTGTGAAGATAGTCTTCAGGAATCGTGATGGCGGTAATTTCTTTGACCTTGCCGACTTTTAATTGGTCCAGGCGCGGTGTAAAGTCCTGATGATTGGTTGAAAAAACAATAACGCCACCTTGCCGCATCAACCCAGCCACCTCCGAAAGAAGGTGCGGATGCTCCTGGACGACATCAAAACGATCCTCCTTGCTACGACTAGTGTAAAAAGAGGGCGGATCCACCACCGCCAAATCGAACAGCTGCCGGTTGCGTTTGGCTTTGGCCAGAAAATCAAATGTATGGGCCTGCACCAGGTGGTGCGCTTTGCCTGCCAATCCATTGAGGGTCATGTTTTTATCGACCCAGCGGATGGCTGTCCTGGAGCGATCCACCGAGACACTGGAGCGTGCCCCCCCTTTGGCCGCATAGCAAGTAAACGTACCTGTGTAGCAGAACAGATTGAGAAAATCTTTGCCTGCCGCTTGCTGCCTGATCATCTGGCGGGTATTGCGATGATCGGAAAATAGGCCGGTATCCACAAAGTCTGATGGATTAACGTAAAACTTTAAATCCCTTTCCGAAACCGTAACCATCTGGTGGGTATGGTCAATGCGCTCATAGCGTTTGCCATGGCGCACACCGTAATAGCGTGTTTTCAGATGGACTTTATCCGGCGTCACGGCCAACGCCCGGGCCACGGCTGCACCCATCATGGGGAGCCAGTCAGGGGTGGATTGCCTGCGGGCGTATTCACCGATGACCAGGTGGCCGGCGTACCAATCCACTACCGCCCGAATTTCAGGGATATCCCAATCATAGAGCCTGAACACGTCAATTTGTTGTCGGGAAAACCGCTTGCGAAGATGCCGGAAGCGCTTTTTAACCCGATTGGCAAACATCTCCGCCTGGTGTTCGAATTTATCCGGCATGCGGGTCTTGCCTATCGCTTTTTCTTCTTATCCAACGCTTCGATAACAGCATTGAGGCGATCGGCCAGGTCATGGGTCACCAGTGCCATGCGATTCAAATGGTTCATGGTGTCGTTGGGATCCATGTCGTTGTCTAATGTTTCCATCCATGATTCAGATAGTAGTTTGGCAATCTGGGCGTTGCTGCCCTTCTTCTTCATAAACAAGCCTCCTTTGGGCTTATAACGGGTCGTGATTCACTATAACCCATCTCAAAATAATCTTTTGGCCCAATCTCTGCGTTGCAGCCTCGTTTCAACTCCTCAGAATATAACAGTATACCTGCGGGTTGATACTCGGCTCGGGTCGCCGCATCTTGAACCAAAATCTTTATTTTGAGATGGGTTCTAATATACAGCCCAATGGGGCAATGACAAACACCTAATCGGTATATCGCCCCAATTTTTTTAAAAACCTTTTCCGGCGCATCCGCTTTAAGCCTTGATCTTCTTCCACTAAGAAAAAATGGGGTTGGTTGTCCTCGTCAAAACATTTGTAGAGCGCTGTATAGGGTGCTCGATTCGTTACATCGCGCAACCGATGCACATCATTGTCATACCGGTCGCACACATCAGCCCAATTCTCAGCAGGTGGTTCATTGACCACGGCAATTTTATCTTCTTCTTTGTCGTAGTTGACTTGAATAGCTTTGACGGGATTCGTCCTCGCTTTTTCAGCTAATGCCGCGCACCAAACTTAAAGCGTAAAGCGCAACTTTTGATCAAAGCAATAATATCTGAAACAGCAGATTCAGAAAGCGAAAGGCATCCTGCAATTCTATACTGATCTTGTCAACTTGCGTATCAGATTTTGATATCATCTGTAAACCATTTGGATGCGCCGCGTAAGGATGGGAACTGCATAAAAGCCGGATTGTCGATTGACACCCACCTGCAGATTTGCAATATAATTACCGATAGTCACTTATCCTAACAATCGGCCGAATCCGCAAAAAAGGTCCTTAATCGACCCACAGGCGCTGTTCAAACGGACTCCGGCGCCTTCCGGGTTTACCATCCTGTTAGGAACTGCAGTTGCACCGTCAGTTACAGAGGGCAACTTGATTGTCAATACACTCACACCCTAAACCAAGGAGGATCTGATGGACACCATTCTCAGAATCGATATGGGCGCAACGGGCGGCCCTAAAGCTGTCCCTGGATCGGAGGAGGCCTATGCCGGCATGGGCGGACGCGCATTGACTTCTGCCATTGTCGCTAAGGAGGTTCCCCCCGATTGCCATCCGCTGGGCGCTGACAACAAGCTGGTCATCGCGCCTGGGCTTTTGAGCGGTTCCGTAGCCGCCATGTCGGGACGGCTGTCGGTAGGCTGCAAAAGCCCGCTGACCGGTGGCATCAAGGAATCCAATTCCGGGGGCCAGCCATCCCAAATGATCGCCCGCTTGGGCTACCAGGCCATTGTATTGGAAAATCTGCCCGATAATGGCGCCCTGTACAAAGTGGTTATCAACAAAGACGGCGTTCAAATCGAGCAGGATGATAGTCTGAAAATGCTGGGCAATTACGACTTGGTGGATAAGATGAAGGCCCAATACGGCGACAAAATCGCCTGCATCTCCATCGGTCCAGCCGGCGAAATGAAAATGTCAGCCGCTTCGGTGGCTTGTACTGATATGGAATTACGGCCCACGCGCCATTGTGGTCGCGGCGGCCCCGGCGCCGTCATGGGATCCAAAGGGGTTAAGGTCATTGTTTTGGATGACGCCGGGATGAAGGCACGCCAACCTAAGGATCCGGAGAAATTTAAAGCCGCCAACAAAGTATGGGTGGCCGGTTTGCGAAAGCACCCGGTCACAGGTGAAGGCCTGCCTGCCTATGGAACCAATGTCTTGACCAACGTTATCAACGAGGCCGGCGGCTACCCCACCCGAAATTTCTCGACAGGTCAATTTGAAGGGGCGGAAAAAATCAGCGGCGAAACCCAAGCCGAGACGGAAACATCCCGCGGCGGCTCGGCCACCCATGGCTGCCATCGGGGTTGTATCATTAGATGCTCGGGAATTTATCACGACAAAGCGGGCAACTACCTTACCAAACAACCTGAATATGAAACTGTTTGGGCCCATGGCGGCAACTGCGGCATCGATGACCTCGATGCCATTGCCCAACTGGATCGGTTGGATGATGATTTCGGCCTGGATACCATTGAAATGGGCGCCACCATCGGTGTCGCCATGGCGGCGGGACTGGCAGAATTTGGTGATGCTGAAGCGGCCATCAAACTGGTCAAGGAGGTCGGCCAAGGCACGAACCTGGGCCGCATTCTGGGAAACGGCGCTGCTGTGACGGGCCGGGTCTTTGGTGTCGAACGCGTTCCCGTGGTCAAAGGTCAAGCCATGCCGGCTTATGATCCGCGGGCCATACAAGGCATCGGCGTTACCTATGCCACCAGCACAATGGGTGCGGATCACACCGCCGGCTATGCGATTGCGACTAACATTTTAAAGGTTGGCGGCGATGTCGATCCCCTGAAGCCCGAAGGCCAGGTGGAATTGTCACGCAACCTGCAAATCGCCACGGCGGCTGTGGATGCTACAGGCATGTGCCTGTTCATCGCCTTTGCCGTTTTGGACCAACCGGATACGTTCCAGGCACTGATCGACATGCTCAATGCATTTTACGGTCTTGAACTCACGGACAAGGATGTCGTGGCCCTGGGCCAATCCATTTTAAAAAATGAGCGCGAATTTAATACAAAAGCCGGTTTTACATCAGCCCACGACCGCTTGCCGGCTTATTTCATCAACGAAGAGCTGGCCCCCCATAACATCACTTTTGGGGTATCGGATAAGGAACTGGATGAGGTCTTCAACTTTTAGGTTGATCGTTGAGGATAGATAATGTCCAGTTGCAACCAAATACGGAAAGGGGAAAACGGCTACGGCGTTTTCCCCTTTTTCCTCTGAACCGCATCAGGAAAATTAATCATGGCCCTTGAGTTAAGCTTGACGTGTCATCACCGGTGGCTCTGGATATTTAACCTACTGCTGCAAAAAGGCGTCAAGGTGCGGTGTTTGACCCATCGCTGCCTCATGGATCTGCTGGCGGAAGATTTTCAAATGCCGCGCGACTATATCATCCGCCGCATCCAGACCATCACTTTGGATGGCCGGCCGGTGGATGATCCGGCCACTGCCGTGATTCAACCCGATACCACCCTATCCATCTCCGGCGCCATGCCCGGGCTGGCCGGTGCGACCCTGAGGATGGGCGGCCATTTGGCCGCGATGCGATCTGGCATCTCCTATTGCAGCACGGGGACGGAACCCGTCCGGATGCAGGCCGGCCTGATCACCATCAAGCTGTTCAACCTGATTCTGAAAGATCAAGGGCCGGCCTTTCTATCCCGCGGTATCGGTGTCAGCGGCGCTGAACTGGTCCCTTTGCTGGATGAGGGAATGGCTAAGCCATCGGATGAATTCGGTCCACTGGCGGATGTGGACGGTATTTTGGACTGGCCGGCTGTGCGTGAAAGCTATCGGGAATTGCCGTTGGTGTTTATCACCATCAACGCGAGGAAAGATTAGGGGCAAAGCTAGAAGCCATCTCAGAACTATCCCCCGGCCACGGGTGGAAACACCCCCATCCGGTCACCGGTCCGCAAAGTCTGCCCCAATTGGGCCCGTAGATGATTAACGAATATCAGCTTGGCGGCTTCTCTGGGAACACGCAAGGAATCCAGCACCCATCCAACCGTAGCATCGCCCGGCACTTCCATTTGCACCACAGCGGCGCCATCGCCGTCGGGAAGGTAGCATCTGAGGGAAGCGAATAGTTGGATTTCAATCTGCATAGAACACTTTTAAGGAGCCAACGGCTGCCTGTCAAGCACGGGGTACCGGACGGGGCATGAAATCTTGAAATTTGGCCCGGGAAACGAACGATCCCGCGGTGTTGAGACATCGGCACGCTTTCCGCACGATAAATCAAACATAATTCCGGGGTCATTCGATATTATGTTAAAAGTATGTTATAGTGCATTTGATTTGACCATTCTCGCAGTTGCCGCTCTTTTAGGTTAAACCAGTGATTTGAGCACGCCAAAAAGGGTCTATCTGTCGGAAAGTGCCGTGGAGGGTCCACCTGCACAGACCCATTTCATCTGGATGGAAGACACCCATCGAATGGGACGCATGGTAAGCGCAGTTGTTTATCCATGAACGGTCAATCAATTAACGCATTCAGCTAACACATACAGGAGCAGTGAAATAGGCTATGGAAAAAATAGAATTTGTCGTCGATGAACAATATGAAAATGAGAAAGGTTTGTTTACCGTTATCTCCATTCACCGGGAAGACATGGTAATTCGCTGGGAAAGCGGCGAAGAGATACGCACCCCCATCGAATTGCAGCGCAATATCCAAAAGCGCAGGCTCTGGGAAAGACTCCAGGCAGAGGCAGATGCGGCAGCTGCTAAAAATAAAGCCAAATCCGGTAAAGGGCAGGGATTCAGCGGATTCAAAGCAACTGATTTTAAGGTGAGTGCGGCAAAAACCAATTGGCGCGGTCGTAATCGACTGGGCGGGGAGATCAACCGCATGCTTCCGGACGGCAACCATAATTTTAACTCGTGGGCCTATTCCACCAAATCAGAGCTACACTGGCAGGACACAGCCCGGCACAAGCGGGATTCCGACGGCATTGGCGCCAGATTCTTTGTCAGGCTCACTCCCCAGTCGCTGGTGTGTGGATTCTGTGTAACACGTCCGGCCGAGCATGGCGATACGGCAGGGGAATGGACGTCATTTTACGAATGGTTGACCCATGACGAAAACGAACAAAATTTACACGAACTGGCTGAAAAATATGAGCTGGCTGTATTTGACCGCAACCGGCCGGCCAAAGACGGCATGCGACCTGCAGAAAAGGGCTGGTCCAACGGTAAAAGCAAGAAAGAAGAAAGTGTTGAAACCATAAGCGACTTTATCAATAATGTGCCCGAAACGGCTGCTTATCAGCTGGAAGTTGCAAAAAGTATAGATAAGATTCAAGCCATTGCGCGAGGCAAAGCCATTGCTGAAGATATGGCGGAATTGTTCACAGTTTTAATGCCGTTGTATCGAGCGGCCGGACTTTAAGAGCCGCCGACATTTGAGAAAGCACAACATTGGGGTGCCGTTGTGCCGCCCCCAACTCTAATTTTGCGAAATACGGTGGCAGGTAACCGCCATGATCAATTCAGAAAACTTGTGGACTTGTCATCCGCGCGGGGCGCATTATTTATTTTGTCCTTGCCAAGTCAAAAGAACTGATATAGAGAAAACAGTCTGAAATAGGCATCCAGCCTACCCTTTGTACAGCTGTATTCAGCCTGTTGGTGCCACCCCCCATTTTCATCGACATGAAAAGATCGCCAAAGTTCTGCAAATCCGGCGAAATTAACAACAGGGTCGAACCTCGGGCACCATGGCAGGCAATACGCGAAGGCATGGCATGAATATTAACCTGCAACGAAAGTTTAAAGAAGATTTAATGAAAGAAGACCAAAAAAAAGAGCTCGAAGCCAAACTGATTAAATTGATTTTTGAAAGTGAAAGACCCAAAAAATCAAAGGCCAGCACATCATCCGATGCGACGCCGGCCCGAGTCATTCGGCGCCGCAAAGGCAGCCCCGATTTGCACATCGCCTAAGTTAGACACAACAACGCCTTTTTACACATATACTGATATCCAGCGGTTGTGAATTTTCATCCTTCACCCACCCATTCGAAAAGCCCCGGGGCGTCCTTTTTCGATGGGCCTGTGTGTTCAAGACATGCGCTGTCCGGCAACATTCCGCCTTTTTGACAACCTGAAAGGACCGGATCAGCGGACAAACCGCATCGGCTATGGTATCTATCCGGCATATCGTGTATAATCGGTGACAAGTTAACCCTATCGTTACATAATAAAGGTATGCAATGTATCCACATGGGCAACACCGATCATTTGGTTTTGGCGCCACACTGACACCTGTGGGTAAAATCATGCTGATCGTTTATGCGTCGATTTATATCCTGGAACTGTTATGTGAACACTGGTTGGCCATACCCCTTTATGGCTGGCTGGCCCTCAATCCGCTGCGCAGCGGCACATTTCAATTTTGGCAAGTTCTTACCCATCCGGTGATTCACAATCCCGGCGCCCCCATCAGCTTTTTGATCAACTGCCTGGTCTTTTACTTTTTTGCAGGAACCATTGAATCTGCGTTGGGAACCCGGCGATTTCTCGCCTTGTATATTGCTGCGGCTGTTGGCGGCGTCATAGCGGGCCTGCTATTTAGTGGGCTGGCCTCATTCAGCGTCCCCTATGCCGGCATGATGCCCAGCCTGTTGGCCTTGATTGTCACTTTTGGCCTGCTGCAACCCGAGGCCGTCATTCTGTTATTTTTTGTGCTTCCGGTGAAGGCCAAATTTATCAGTTATGGCACCGTTATCGTCACAGCGTTGACTTTTTTGGCCAAAGCCAATGTCCACGGGGCGTATCATCTTGGCGGCATACTGTTCGGCTATCTTTACTTTCGTCCCCCCTTTCAATTGCTCAACCCCAACTGGTGGCGATGGAAATCGTTTGATTTTTTCCAGCGAAGAAAAAAATCGCGCTTTACCGTCATCAAGGGTGATAAAAACGACGACGACCGGCCAACCATTCATTAGTCGCGGCATAATTAGCAGCCAGTCTATCCCCGTGTTTGCATCGCAAGTCAAGTCCTCATGGACCATTTGGGCTCGCGCAATAATAATTGCATATTCCAAGACCTTGACACTGCGTGCATGATTTAACATTATTTTTCACTGCAATGGCAATCACACGGAGGCCAGCATTGTTTAAATGCAAGCAAAAAATAAAAAATATTAAATACTTAAAATGCTTTGGTCTGAATATGCTTTTTTTTCTGATTCTATGGACAGGGTCAAGGTATCTCGTTAACAGCGGAGCGGATATCACCATTTCGCAGCACTTTCATACTACGGAAGCGGGCTGGGTATATAAATACGGGCAGCCATGGGCGTTTCTTTATGCGGTTGGGCCCATTCCGGGCATCCTGTTAGCCTTAAGCGCATTGATCGCTTTTTTTGTGGGGTTTTTCAAACCCAACTTTCGCTTATACCAAAAACATATGCTGCTGATTCTCTTAACTTCAATCATAGGTGCCGGTGTGCTGGTCAGCGGTGTATTGAAGCCATATTGTGGCAGGCCAAGACCTCGTGAGATCCAACAATTCGGGGGGCAGCAGGCGTATTGTTCTCCCTGCGAACGACGTATTCCCGGGGAAGGGATGTCCTTCCCCTGTGGGCACTGTACAATGGGATATCTCTTTGTGTCACTGTTCTTTTTAAGGAAAAAACAACCTCGGATTGCATATATCGGGGGGAGCTTCGGCCTCTTTTCGGGAACCCTCATGGGGGTCGGCAGGATCGTCCAGGGCGGCCATTTTGCATCCGATGTACTCTGGTCATTGGGTATCGTTGTTATTGTCGCAACAAATATCTACTATCTGGTGCTGCCGATTTTCGAATCCATCCAAGAGGCACTAAAGCATGCTTCGCGAAAACGGAGACTGATCTGGGGGTTATCCCTTGCTGCCTCCACCATTCTAATTTTAGCGCTCCTGATCAACTTATTGCCTTACTTCAATATGCCAACCCGGGCCATTCCTGTAAGAGTAGAAATCCCGGCAATAACCCCTTGACATGAAGATCCGGGCAGTCCGTTATTAGAACCCACCTCAAAATTATCTTTCATGTCCGGCATAGCCTGGTCGGCGAAGCCGGATGGTCCAATCTCTGCGTTGCAGCCTCGTTTCAACTCCTCAGAATACAACAGTATGCCTGCGGGTTGATACGCGGCTCGGTCGCCGCATTTTGAACCAAAGTCTTTATTTTGAGATAGACTCTAACAAGTCGGTATCATTTATGATATAGATTTAAAACGGCGTCTATTATTTCATTGGGATGGATTGCCCCCACGTCTCCTTCGATGGGTGACATTATCAGGCGCGATTGGTCAGTTTGATAAAACCAATGCGAGGCTTTTTCCATGGAAGCAAAAAGCAATACGCGAGGCATATCGAAAATATGCGCAAAATGAGCCGGGCCACAATCATTGGCAATCACAACCGCACTCTGTTTAATGATCATGGACACTTCGCTGAGGGACCGACCCACATGCAATGAAAACCGATTTGAATATTGGGACAGCTTCTCAATTTCATCGTGCATATCTTCACCCAACAAGAAATGAACCGGTGCGGTGTTGCGCAACTTTTCAGCCATTTGAATATAGCGATGCAAAGGATATTTTTTCAATGCAAGACTGCCCCCCGGGATTACTAAAAAATAATCGCCTGGTTTGCGTAGAACATCGGCAGTAAAATCAGTCAAGTGCCGGTCGATCAATGCAAGTGCATTTTCGGCCGCATAGGAATTGATATCAAATGGCACGGCTTGACTCAGAAAGAGGTTGGTGGTTCTAGCAGCGAACCCGATGACTTGTCTACGGGAAGCAAGGCGGGCGAGCAATCCGGTCTTGACCGAATGGCGCCTGAAAGTATACGCCGCCACGATGTCGTAAGACCTCAGTGCCCGGGTCGCTGCAGGAAAAGTCAACTTTTTCCCAAAAGAAGGCAGCGCCAAGCATCCATCAATATAACCCATTGTTTTCAAGGCACTTAGTGCTGAGTCGTGAGCATAAACCACAATACCGTGGGCAGGATATAACTCTTTTAGATAATGGAAAAAAGGAATCAATGCAATCTGGTTGCCCAGGTAAGGTTTGTTCTGCAAAAAAACCGCCACATACCTCGGAGCGACTTTGCCTGACTGTTTTGGAGTTGTCATAATACGTCCTTACCATGTTCTTCCGAGTTGCGAAATATTGGCTTTGCCATGGGCGCTGTGTGTGCGGGTTCACCACCTCTAAACCGTTTTAAATTAAACCATATCGACAATCTCCTCTTTTTTGGTTTTTTATACCTACCCTTCAGAACTGAATCAATCAAAAGTATCCGGACAGCCCACACGCAAGCACATCGTCGAATGTTGCGCTATGGGATCTATCAAAAAGATCGCTTAAAAGGTCCTATACCCCCTTACTAAAAATGTTCCCATGGCAGGTTTTGATTCCATCACTATTGACATAAATCCAATTCTCTGGCATATAATTTCCACTAAATTTTCCCATCTAAATAGGAGGCCTTTTCGGAATATCGTGTCCCGGCATACATTGCTTATTGTTATGCATATCAGTGGTATACACAAGTATTTCGGGAGATGTTCACCGGTTGAACAGGCATCATGGATTGACTAAACTTGAATCGAGACGGAGGAAGAAAGATGGACAACAGTGGAAAACAGCCGCGGAAAGAGGATCTGGATTCTGTTAAAAAACCTTATGAAAGTGCTAAAATTGAAGAACACGAACCACTGGAAGAGGCCGCAGCTACAGTTTACTACTATTACACCTATTAATAATACCCGTGAAGTACCCAGCCAATCATCAGGCGTAAACTCATGATGGTTGGATGCAAGGCAGGACCGTAGCTTGCTGCGAATTTCAGCATCCATGTGTCAGGGGACAAACAGTTACGACGGGTTGCCGCTCCCAGGATCACAGATGAAGATCCTTTATCTTTTCGACATTCTATTCTGGGGCAATTTATTCATGGCTGCCAGTCGGTTGCAAGGCATTACTCCGACGATTCGGCTCATGTGCCGAATTGGGAAATTAATCCCATTGGTAAATGGAAATTTGGGAACCTATTCCAAAAGCATCGACAAGCTTTTGGACAGGTTCCCATTTCTTTTTATTGCCGGAAAACAACGCTGCTTGGTTCGCGGCCTGCTCCTCTATTTTTTCGGGAAACGGCATCAAATGGATATCCGGCTTCAATTTGGCAGTAAACAAGTCAACAACGGCTTCGACACCCACTGCTGGATTAAATTGAACCGGCAGGTGCAATTTGAGGTTGAAGACGTTATAAAACAGTACATGGTACTAGTTGAATACAAATAGCAAGTGACTATGACTTATACATTATCCAAGCAATATGTGTGGAAAGAGATTGGGGATCAAGTCGTGATTCTTCACTTTGAATCGGGCCGTTATTTTTCATTGAATGCCAGCGGCAGCATCATCTGGAAAGCAGTATTGGAAAACCTGCCCCATGACAAGATCATCGCTCGGTTGCGTGCTGAATTCGATGTGGACACAGAAACCGCTGAAAAAGACACTTTACAGATGATCCACAGTTTCGTGGATCGGAAATTTTTAGTTCAGAACTAAAGCCCATTTACTTTTCGGTTGCTGCAATTGATTTACATCCAAAAGCTGATATGCTACGAGTTGTCTTTCTGGGAATGGATTTGCGGATATTGGATGGACTTAGGCGTTGTCCGGTTCATTTGATCGGCGCACACCTGCCACCCGCGCCATATCAATTTCTCCACAAGTTCCCGGCACTTTCCAAATTTTTGGCCAAATATCTGTTGCGCAAACCATTTAAAACCGCATCCGTTTATTTGCCGTTAGCGGATTTTCTATCCTTGCACAATATCCCGGCCTTGCGTGGCGTAGATGTCAATACAATCGGCTTCCGGCAAATGCTTGCGGGATTGGCCCCCGACTTGGGAGTCGTCGCTAATTTCGGGCAGATTTTGGGAGCTGATCTTATTTCGATCCCCAAGCAGGGTCTGATCAATTTTCATCCATCCCTGCTGCCTCATTATCGCGGGCCAACTCCATTGGGACATATCCTGCTGAATCAGGAAAAGTTTAGTGGTGCCACCTGGCATCGTGTGACCACGTCGGTGGATAGCGGGGATATCCTGGCACAAGCTCAATTTGCCATCAGCGATCAGGACACGGTAAAAGATCTGGATCAAAAATCCATTGCCGTGGCCATTGATATGCTATGCCCTTTGATTGAGCGCATCGCCCAGGACAAAACCCATCCTTTGCCACAAGATGAAGCCAAGGCCTTCTATTGTGCCAAATTGACCCATCAGGAAAAGATCGAACTAGCGGCGATGGGCAAGTTGAATTAAGGGTAAGACTGAAAAATGAACAGGCGCTACTTAAACCTCGGAAATACCGCAATTCGCCTCGACTGCCCTGACCAGGAATTTGCGGAGACGGCAGATAGACATCTTTTTTTGTCCTCAAGCTTTGAAGGTCCGGTTCTTGCGACGATTCGCTACATCACAGACGATTCGATCGAAAATCTGATGCCTTTTGCAGGCAAAAACAACGTGGTCCATATTGACCGTAAAGAGATAACAAAGGATCACGAAAGAATCGTGTTGGGTATGCTAAACACATTTACGGCCGTTCTGGACATCCGGAACGAAAGAACAGATATTCGCTTTGGCTCCCAAGCACCTGTACAAGCATTGCTCGACGATGTACTGCAAGCCGCCTTGCAACCGGTATTGGGCAACATGGGAGGTTTCATTCTACATGGTGCTTGCATGGTGCGGGACCGCCGCGCCATTGTTCTGATGGGTAATTCCGGGTCCGGAAAATCCACGACGGCCTTTAATCTGACACGTTTCAATTTTAGGAGTTATGCAGATGATGCTGTTCTGGTAACACCGGGAGACAAAAACCTGCTGGTGTGGCCGTTGGCAAGGGAACTTTCTCTGCGCCCCTTGTCGTTTAGATTATTTGAAGCGCAAAAAATCAAGCTGGACCCATATGAAAAAGTAGGCGATAAGTACTACTTTTCCCAATCCGCGCCAAAACCGGGTGGCGCGCTTCTTGAGCATATCTGTTTCTTGAATTTGAGTGGTGAGGCCAAAACCCATCTGATACACTTGGACCATCGGCATACCCTAAAAATTTTAGATGCCAACAATCGCCATTTCTCGTTCCTGGGAAGGAATCATGCACATCGTTACGCACGTATCCTCACACATCGTGTGCCGGCCCCGCTGCAAGCCGACTTGGGAACAGATTTAGAATATCAAGGCATGTTGTTTGACAAACTCCTCAGCGGCCGGAAACGCGCGTTTTCCAGAAACATCCAACCCAAAGCGTATGTACCCACCCGCAGTAAAAAATCGGCGCTGATTCGTCAGGCATGGTCCTCACCCAACCAGGAGCATTTATCGGAGCTGATCCCCCTGCTGGGTGATTTCGATCCCAAGATATTCAAACTGGCATTGGGCTTTTTTCAAACCTATCCCCTTGCCGGTATTCTTCCCCTTGTCCCAGCTGCAGGCCGAAAAACCGATCACCCAAAAGATCCGGCCCCCTGGCTGAAGGCCGAACATTGGCAAGCGGGTTGCAGGACACTGCTAAGGCAATGCGGTGTGGAAATCGTCCAGAAATTTGCTTATTCCTGGCTCAAATCAGCCCCACTGCTCTATCCGTTTTTTAAGGCGCTATTGGCTGAAAACGATCCGCGTATGGCGCCGTTGGATTCGGCATGGGAACGTTTTCTTCAGCAGCACTCAAAAGCCGAATGGAATAAAACAATCCATATCCATCTGTTGAATTTTCAGAACCTATCCGCTTGGGCGGCAGCGGAATCCGACGCGTGGTGGCGCAACCCATTTTTCAACGGTCGACAGCCTATTCAACTATATTTCTGGATTGCCGAAGGAATTCCGACGGATTGGCGCCCTATCATGGCAAGGCTGAGCCGTCTCTCCACGGAATCTTGTTTCGTCATTGTCCCGATGGTCCATGGCCGATCCGACATCGAATCCAGCCTCGCGCTGGTGCGTACGGCCCTATCCCATGGTATCAGGACAAAAATTTGCAGGCAAACCCCTCTGTGCCGAATACCGCAGACCCAAGCACTTTTTCTTTTGGAAGCCGGCGCTTTTGAAACCAGCGGCGTCCAACCAGCGATAGACGAACGTTTTTACTGCCGCCCTGGAAATAAAACGACGGGCTACACAAAAGCGAGTGAATCTCAGATACCCTGGCCGCCGGCCCATGCCCGATTTGAAGCCCGCCCCTATCCCGACTGTGATACATGCCGGCTGTTCGATTTGGCTTTGTGCAGGGGGGGGATTATGCAGCACTCCAAGATAAAGGTATAAAATTCATGGCCAATATTCTATTTACCACTTACTGCAACCGGAACTGCTCCTACTGTTTTGCCAAAGGAAAAGTCGACCTGGGGAAAGACACCGGTGACCCGTCCAAGAACCTAAGCCTGGAGGCCTTGAATCAAATCATCGCTTTTTATAAGCAGAGTTTGCTAAAACGCATCGTGGTATTGGGTGGAGAACCGACATTGAATCCGGAGTTCATCCCCTTAATGGATCGAATATTTGCAGAGCCGAGCTTTAAAGCTGTAATGGTTTTTACCAACGGCATCATCCCAGACAATGCCTTGAAGTACTTATCCAACCATAAGGACGAGCGACTAAAAATCGCCATGAACCTCAACGCGCCGGGGAATTACCCATCAGATCAACAAGCAGCGATCAATCTGGCGATGGCGTCCCTGGGCAAGCGAGTGGGACTCGGCATCAATATCTACAAATCCGGCCAGGATTATGATTATCTGATCGACGCCATTAATAGTTTTAAACTGGGACCACATGTCCGTATCGGACTCACCCAACCCATCGTCGGATCCAATAACAACTATGCCAAGCAGAAGGATCTGCCAAATATCGCTCGGGATATTGTGGCGTTTGCCCGCAAAGCTTACGAAAACCGCATCGGTTTTTCCTTTGACTGCGGCTTTCCATTCTGCATGTTTTCCCTTGACCAGCACAAGGATTTGCTGCGATTCGGTATCAAATTCAAATCCGTGTGCGATCCGATCGTCGATATCGGTCCGGACTTGAGCATCTGGCGCTGCTTTCCGCTGCTCAACGATGTCTGCGGTCAGCTGGATCAGTTCCGCACCCGGGATGACGTCATTGATCACTATAACCAGAAATACAAACATTTCATGCCGATGGGCAATCTGGCCGATTGTCCGCAATGCCGCTACCGCTCCAGCAAACTTTGCAGCGGTGGTTGTCTGGCGCGAACGCTAATCGACTTTAATCATTAACGGTGGTTGTATTGATGTCGCCCTCTATTACTCATACCATCAAGCGCCTGTACAAGCCGGGAACACCCAGCTACCAATATTATAACCGTGTGGTGCGTGCAGTAACATTGCGCATGATTTTGCGGCTGTGTTTGTTACTGTTCAAAGTTGAGCGCCAAATCCATCCGATTCGAAAAACCGGTCCAAGAAGAATTCTGATTATCGTCCTAGGCGGCATGGGCGACTGCCTTCTATTCGATCCGCTGTTCAAACGCATAAAAGAGCAATGGGACAACCCGCAGATCGATGTATTCACCGGAAGTTTCGAACAGATGTGGGCTCAGATGGAATCCGTGAACAACTTGATATTGTTCAAGCCCTCAAAATTTAAAGCGCCCTGGAATTATGTCCGCTTGTTCCGCACCATATACCGCCAAGGCTATGATATCGTAGCCGAAGGCATCGCTATGGTCCCCAAACGTGGAATATATCCATTGCTGACCTCCTTTATCATGCAGGCCAGCTGCGCACCGATACGCATTGGCCGTAAACACACCGGTCGGTTGGAAACTTTGCGCCCCCGACGTCTGGACTTTATCGGACACGCAGAGATGTTGGCGCGCAAAAAGCACAAGCAGGCATCAGATACGAATCCTTATTTAACCCATATCATCAGCGTACCACCGCCTCACAACCGACAGTTTCATGAAAGCGCCTACATCTTCAAACCACTTGGACTGCCCTTTTTTCGTCGCTCGAATGAACCCCGATTGCTTGCTGATGCGAGGGCCGACCAGCGAGCGCATACCCTGCTTCGCGAACAGTGGGGAGCTCCCGGTGATTTTATCATCGCTATGACGGTTGAAACGACACGCCAAATCAAGGCTTGGCCGTTGAAATACTTTTCCCGAGTCATTGAAAAAGCAATCCGAGATAACTACAAATTTGTTATGTTAGGCTTAGATAGGGGCCGCGCAGGTCAAATCGCCGGCCGCTTTCCAACCGACAAAGTGATCAACCTGGCTGGAACTACCGATTTGGCTGCGATGATAGCCATTATCGGTCAATGCAATCTGTTCTGGTCATGCGACACCGGACCGGCCCATATAAGTCAGGCATGTGGTATACCCACTGTGGTTTTATTCGGCCCCTCCAACGAAAAGGAGTTTGGACCGGTGGACTCAGATCTTCATACGTTGGTCCTGCCGCCTGAACCGCTCCGGTGTCGACCCTGCGTTTTGGGGCCATGTGTCCATGGAAAAAGCTGTATCCAATTGATTCAACCTGATACGGTTTATCGTGCGATCCAGCGGGCCGCCTCTCAATCCCAAAGCAGGTTGCACCATCCGCGAGCTGTAAAGCCCAAAGAAGTGCAACAGCCCCTGTGTGCAATTTAGAGGATTTTTAATTTGTCAGAACCATCTCAAAACCATCCAGGCCAAAAGGCACAGCTCCAAAAGGGATTTCGAGAAATCCCACCGGAGTACCATCAAATTACGAACCGGCAGGTATTTGCCGAATTCTGGCATTATGCCCGCCCGCATATCAAGGTATTTGCATTTATCTTTCTTTCCGTGCTGTTGCAGGGAGGTGTCGCCGGCGGCACTATTTATCTTTTAAAACGAGCAGTGGATCTTTTTTTTAAGAACAGCAACGCTTCGACCATGCTTTTTTTAATCGGCACACTATTTCTGGCGACTGTTCTCAAAAGCACGTTAGAGTTTATTTTTAGCTGGAAAAAATCTGTGGCCGTGGCCGGAATCCACGACAGGCTGTTGGTCAGTGCATTTCGTGACTTATTAAACAATCCATTTCAATATCACGTCAGAGAACGCGACCGCAAAAAATATGGATGGGTATTAAAAGATTCCATCAAATTTGTCGAAGCATTTTTCGGCATGTTCAATTCCTGGTGCAAACAACCTATTGTGTTGTTAAGCACCATTGCGGCCCTGTGGATTATCTCTCCACTGCTAACCTTGGTGGGAATAGTGCTGATCCCACTGGGTATTCCCTGTATGGTTTATCTTAAGCGGAAAATTAAAGCTTTTGTCGAACAGCGCAAGATACTGCTTGGCATTACGGAAGAGATCGTTTCGGAATCCATCCGTAGCATCCGCATCGTCAAAGTATTCGGAATGGAAGAAAAAAATGTCCAGGCTTTGGAACAAACCATTGACCGGCAGAGGGACATCAATTTAAAGAATGCCTTTTTCATGGGCTTGATGTCTCCGCTTTCCGAATTAATTGGATTTTTCGGCTTGGCGGTCATCATCGTAGCAGGCAGCCAAAAAATCATTGGCGGCGATTTTTCCACCGGCACGTTCTTTGTCTTTATCATGGCCTTTCTTAACATCTATCGGCCCCTTAAAGATATCTCAAATGGATACATGAGTTACCAACTTGCTTTGGACGCCGGCCGCCGATTGATTGTGCTTCGCCAAAGATCGGTTGCAGTGCGGCAAAACGAAGGCAAAACCAAACTTGGCCGGTTCAACTCGCTCACAATAGAAAATATCTGGTTTTCCTACGATACCGATCCCTCACATGAAGACGACTACGTCATTCGCAACCTGTCGCTGAACATTCACAGAGGCGAGACCGTTGCCATTGTCGGGGCCACCGGTGCCGGCAAAAGCACCCTGTGCGACTTGATCTGCAGACTTTATCAGCCGCAGAGGGGCAAACTCATGATCAACGCGCATCCCATCGAGGAAATCGCCAAGGAAGACTATACACAGGCACTGGCACTGTGTTCGCAAGAGACCATCGTGTTCAATAACTCTTTGTACGATGAAATCAAGATCGCCTGCGCCGATGCATCAAAAGCTGAGGTTGAAGCCGCGGCCCGTGCCTCGGGTCTATATGCCTATTTAAACACCATCGGACGGGATCTAGGTACTTGGATTGGTGACCGCGGTATCCAGTTTTCCGGCGGTCAACGGCAAATGATCGCCATCGCCAGGGCTCTTTTGCGAAAGCCCCAATTGCTCATCATGGATGAAGCCATGTCCGGCCTGGATGTCGAAACGAGTCGGCTGATCTGGAACAATATCCGTAAAATGCTGCCGGAGGCAACCATTTTAGTGGTATCCCACAATTGGGATATCATCCGTAACTGCCGCAAAGCACTGATTTTAAAAGCAGGTGCGATTGCTGAATCGATACAGGTGACCGACATCACCGATAAAAATAAATTCTTTCAACAATTTCATATACATCAAGCATCCGCCGATTCATCCAAACTGGTCAATATGTATCCTTAGCGCCCAAAGGTACCATGCGTAAAGAAGGCATCCTATTAAATAACCTTAAAGGCATTCTGGACCATAAAGACTGCTTCGAGACTGTGGCGCCCGAGCATGCACGATGGATTTGCGAGCGCCTGGCATGGCACAAATTGTTGCCGCTGGCGGCAGCTTTACAGGACCCTTTCAAAAAAAAGTGCTCCCTTATCACCCGGACCTTCCGCGAGGTCACCTTGAATAACCTGGCCCGTGAAGAGTATTATTTCGCTCAGTCGACTCAAATTTTCAACGCACTTGATCAGGCCGGTTTAACCTATATGCCTTTTAAAGGGCCCTTTTGGGGTACACAACTCTATGAAGCTTACCATTGGCGGCATATCGGCGATATAGACATCCTGCTCTCCAAGCCCGCCGCCAGGACAGCCGTAGACATTTTACTCCCCCTGGGCTATCAACCCGACATCTTGGAAGGGTCATTGGAAAAGGAGTTTGCGCTGAGAGGTGAACTGGTACTTTTGCCTGATGGAAAAAATATGCGCGACGTGCCGGTAGAACTGCACTGGGATTTGATGCCCAGTCCCCGGTTTTTGCACAAAAAATTTCTAAAAAACTCCGATTTCACACAAAAAACGCTCCCGGGACGTTGGCGCGGTATGGTTTTCAATCTCCCCATACCGGAGATCCAATTGATCTATTACCTGCTTCATGCCACATGCCAGCACCAATTTTCGCGCTTTGTGCACATTGCCAATATTGTACACTTTTTACACAAATTCCCCAACCTGGATTGGCAGCTTATTTATGAATTCAGCGTCGAACGTTGCGCACAGTCGCCGGTGTATCATGCTTTAAAGTATGCACTCGCATTTCATCCATTAACAGCAGATGCGCGCAACATGATGGGCAAATTAAAACCATCTCTGCCGGCGCGCCTGTTAGCCAGGGTCCTGCAACCTGAAACCATTCTTTTTTTTACCCCGCAGCAAGGCAAAACACGCCGGAACTTGTTCAGGGCGGCTATGAGTCTATAAAAACAAGGGGCAAGGTGAGCCCCAAGGCCTGTCCCATCGCTTTTATGCCGGCACAGCCTCATGAGAGAAGAGGGACCACAACCTGCCATCTCCCGCTGCGCCCACGCTCAGCCAAACGATACGGAGTGTCCGGTGTCGACAGCCATAGGTCCAAATTGGGGTGTCGATGCCTGTTGGCGGTCGCCGACCTGAGCCACACCATTTATCTATTTTCAAGGTAAACTTTTTGGATTTTTAATCGTCTAAAGAGTTATAGCGTCCAATACATCAAATACCACGCTTCCGGGCATAAATAAGGCGGTGAAAAAATGACCAAATCCAATAAAAGCATCGTATACCTGATACTCATCACCTTTGTGATAATGTATGCCACCATAGTCCAGGCCTATGATGGGCCGGATAGGGAAGAAGATGGCACGATGCTGGTGGGACGCGTAACCCATTTGGAGGGCAGCTTATCTCGCTATGATGCTGACCTAAAAGAATGGGTGGCCGCGTCCAGAGATGCCCCCGTCGGTCGAAACGATCAACTCTATGCCGATACGGATAGCAAAGCGGAACTGATCATGCCAAACAACGCCTGGGTCCGCCTGGCCGGAGACACGAATATGCAGCTGCTGGCATTGGACGACAACTACACTGAACTGGAGGTCTCCTTGGGTAAAGTGCGCTTGTACAACAAAAGTTCAACCGCTGAGGTTAAGGCTGCCACGCCATTCGGTCATATCATGACACCGCCCGGTGCCAGTGTCGATATCGACGTATACAGCGACGGCGTCGATATTGTTGCCATCCATCAGGCGGTCTACTTTGTACACCAGCGATCCGGCGACCAACATGAAGTCAAGGCCGGGGCGGGCTCCCTTTTTGCCGGGACACAGCAAGTTAGCGCCGGCCGTGGCGATGTCGCCACCGCATGGGATAAATGGAACAAAGAGATGGACGCACTCTGGGCCATGCGGTCCCAGACCCGAGGCGAATCCGCCACCTATCTGCCACCGGCGTTGCACTACGATGCTTACGCGCTGGACACCCACGGACGCTGGGAGCGGGTTTATTACCAAGGGGCGTATTACCGTTTTTGGCGACCGGTCCACGTGTATGCAGGCTGGTCACCCTTTTCCTCGGGTGTTTGGCATGTCTGGTGGGGCGATCATGTCTGGATCCCCCACGAGCCCTTTGGATACGTTACCCACCACTACGGCAACTGGGTTTTTACCGCCGGCTATTGGTACTGGGCGCCACCCGTGACCCATGCATCCATTCGCATCGGCCTGCCGCTGCTTCCCATCGGATTTGGCTGGTACCCCGGGCGCGTGGCATGGATCCATGCAGGTGTGCATGTGGGATGGTTCCCCTTGGGGCCTTATGAACCCTACTACAGCCACTGCCGCTGGGGTAGACGCAGTGTAGTGGTGGCCAAAGGCACCCGCCAGCGTTACCGTCGCCATCATTACAAACATCGTCACCGCGCTGTGGTGGTTCATCAAAAGGACTTGTACCACAGCAAAAACTACCGCGACACCCGGATCAGAAACATCTCTGCCGTTGAGCTGGATCAAAAATTCCGTACCTCGGGTGTGCCCCGCTCAAGGGTCGGCAAAAACTTCCGAAGATCGCCCGGGAAAAAGACGATCAGACCCAATTTGGAGCCGCGCAAGAGCCGGTGGGTCCGTAGCCCAAACAGCCGCCAAAGCCAAAAGGCAGTCAATACATCGACACGCTTGCGGCAGGCCGGCACCTTGGTTAATTCAAAAACTGTATCACGAGCCACAAAAAAGCACTCTAAACGTACCATTCAGGCCAATCCGCCGCGCCCGGAGATAAGACAAGCGCCGATCCGAAACAAGAAGAATACAAAAGAGCGACCCCAAAACGATCGGCGCCTGGCCCCTGAACCCAGTCAAAGGAGCAAACAGACCGATCGATCGAGGCGTGCCAAAAACATTCGTGCTCAAACCGACACCGAAAAACCGGCCAAGAACGAAGGGCCCGATAAACGTCTGCAAAATCAGCCTCCTAAAGAAGATTACCGGCCGGAAGTGATGCGTGCGCAAAAAACCCAAGTGCCCGAAAAGACGCGCTACCAACGCGGCAACAAGTCCGGGTCTTCAAACCGGCAACCCCAAACTGCATTTAACCCTTTGGCATCATCCCAAAAACGCCCCGACCGGAAACCATCCCAAGGGCATCAAGTTCGCGCCAGGCAAGATGCAACCTCAAGCGGGTGGAAAGGACGTTCTTCCGGTCCTGAGGGTTATCGTCAACGCGGTTCCAGGCAGCGCAGATAGCCCTGTATTCACCTATTACTGCTTAGCACTTGATTAACCGTTAATAATTCAGCAACTTACCGTATCGTTTCTTAGCGACTGTTTTAAAGGCTTAGGGTTTGCGCAAAAATAAATTTACATTTTTAGGTGTTGAGGCGCCTGCCTGGCAAGGCGCCGAAGCGTTGGAATATCGAGATATTTCTGCGCTTGGGC
>JBNKKB010000064.1:0-20772 GCA_050291605.1 Desulfobacteraceae bacterium
ATGGCTTTATCCATAGATTTTGAATTCCATAGGGTAATACGTTCCTCATACAGATATTTTTTAGTCATATCTGCTCTTTTTTTATGCCGAAACAAGCACCTTACTGAATACCAGGGTTCATTCATATGTTGTCCTGCCAACATTATAGATTAAGTGGATATCCACATTTTATTGTGCTCTTAAATTGTATATGGATTTAGAAATACAGGGATTATATTACAATCCATTGTTATTATTGTCAAATAATATAGAAACGATCGGTGATTATAAAATTATAGACAATTTTACGGTGTTTTTGATGTATACTTGTGGAGCAGGCAGGATCAATCTATCTCAAACACCTTATTTTTGTTAAATAATCAAATGGTTTTCAAACTTACCTTTTCTGAGTTTGGCTTCTACCGTTGATCGATCTATCTATATTGAATCCACAACTTGTTTAAATTATCAAGCTTAGGTGGAATTCCATATAAGTTTGAGGAGTTGTTATTTATGGCAATCGCAGATTATAATAACTTCTGGGACACAAGGATGTTCGAACGACCATGATTGATACCCATGTCCTGAACCGGGGCGCAGAGGGGAAATGAGCCCATCGGATTTGTTGGGATCAGAATGATTCTTAGTTCAACAAAACACTTTACATTCACAATAAAAAGCGTTAAAAAGTGCGATTTGTGTAAGGGTCAATATCCGCGTCCGGAAATGGGATGCTATTTATTTTGAACGGAGTTGGAAAAATGGCAAAAGTATGTGATATCTGTGGTAAAAAACCGATGACCGGCAACAATGTCAGTCATGCCCATAATGTGAACAAGCGGCGCTTTAATCCCAATCTGCAGAATGTGCGCGCCATGCAAAACGGCCAGGCCAAAAAAATGGTGGTCTGCACCACCTGTATCAAATCCGGCCGCGTGGTCAAAGCCCCCTAAAACGGCCGCCAAGCGCCAAACCGATTGGAAAACCACGGAGCCATACCTCTGTGGTTTTGATATTCGCGCCCAGCTCTACGGCAATGCGGACACGTTCGTAACCGTCCCTTCCTGTTTCATAGATGCCGAGGATTCATTATCATCGGGTGGATACCTTCACTTAAATCTTGAAACTTTAAACTCCGCCGGTGCAAAGCTATAAACAGCACCCGGTTTTCGTTTGCACCGGTGCAAGCAACTGCAGCCATTCGATTTTTCAGGCAGCGCCGGCGGCCCTATGTCCTGCGATGCACCGCCTGCACCATCTTAACCTTTTTTAGCCCCTCGATCACTTGATCCAACTGCTCCAGGTTTTCCACGGACACGGTAAAGTGGCTGGTCACCATCCTGTCTTCATCCGTACCGGTGTTGGCGCTGATGATGTTGGCGCCGCATTTGCTGATGGCGGCGGCCACATCGGCCAGCAGCCCCATGCGGTCACTGGCACTGATGGAGATCTCCACGGGAAAGGATTCAACGGTGGCATTGTCCCATTGCACCTCGATAAGGCGTTCGGGATTGGTTTTGATGGCATTGATGCAGCCGTTGCGATGCACGGTAACCCCAAAACCACGGGTGATATAGCCGACAATGGGATCGCCGGGTACCGGCTGGCAGCATTTGCCGAAGCGCACCAGGATGTCTTCGATGCCTTTGACCATGACCCCGCTGCCCAGCTTCTTTTTGCGAACCTGGCCGATGACTTTTTTAAGCAGTGACGGGTGTTCGGCTTGTTCTTCGGCCTTGGGCTGCACCTTGCGCACAATCTGCAAAGGGGTAATTTTACCGTAGCCCACCGCAATGATCAGATCATCGATCTCTTTAAAGCCAAAGCCGTCAACCACTTTTTTCATTTGGTCTGATTTGAGCAGGTGCTTGAAATTAAGCCGGTGTTTGCGAAAGGCTTTTTCACACATTTCGCGCCCCAATATCAGGCTGCGTTCCTTCTCCTGGGTTTTAATCCACTGGCGGATGCGCTGGCGCGCTTTAACGGTTTTGACAAAGCTCAACCAGTCTTTACTGGGGTGGTGTCCTTGCTGGGTGATTATCTCGACACTGTCGCCGGTTTGCAGTTGATGCTTGAGCGGCACCATGCGTCCGTTCACTTTGGCCCCCACACAGGTTTGGCCAACTTCACTGTGGATCATGTAGGCAAAATCCACGGGCGTGGCGCCCTTGGGCATGGACCGGATGTCGCCCTGGGGCGTAAACACATATACTTCATCCGGGAAAAGATCGATGCGCACGTTTTCTAAAAATTCGTCCGGATCATTGATATAGGCTTGATTTTCAACCAACTGCTGAATCCAGGCAAAGGTCTCGGCCATCTCCACATCAGCGGTTTTGCCCTCTTTATAGCTCCAGTGGGCTGCAATGCCCGCATTGGCCACCTGGTCCATCTCCCGGGTTCGAATTTGAATCTCGATACGCTCGCCATAGGGGCCGATCACGGTGGTGTGCAGCGATTGATACATATTGGGTTTGGGCATGCCGATGTAGTCTTTGAATTTTTGCGGTATGGGCTTCCACAAGGAGTGCACCAGCCCGAGGGCTTCGTAGCACTGGGGAATGGTCTCCAATATAAGGCGAAAGGCGATGATGTCGTATACTTCTTCGAAGGTAAGGTTCTGTTTGAGCATTTTGGAATAGATGCTGAAATAATGCTTGTAGCGCCCCAGCACTTCGCAGGTCAGGCCATTCTCATCCAATCTTTTTTTAAGAATATTTCTTACCGTATCGATATAATCCTCACGCTCTTGACGGTCTTTGTTGACCAACCCTTCAATGCGTTCATATTTGTCCGGCAGGATGTATTTAAAAGCGATGTTCTCCAACTCGGTTTTAATCCAATAGATTCCCAGGCGGGAGGCCAGGGGTGCATAAATATCCAGCGTTTCCTGGGCGATTTTCCGCTGTTTGCTGCTGTGGCGATGGTATTGCAAGGTGCGCATGTTGTGCATGCGATCAGCCAACTTGATCAAGATCACGCGCACATCATTGGCCATGGCCAGCAGCATTTTGCGAATGCTTTCCGCTTCGCGGGCCTGGGCGCTGGAAAAGGACAGGGTGCTTAACTTGGTCACGCCGGACACAATGTGCCTCACGTCCTGACCGAATATTTCACCAAGGGTCTCTTCATCGGTGTGGGTATCTTCAATCACATCGTGAAGTAAACCGGCGGCCACACTCACCACGTCCAGCTTCATGTCGGCCAGGATGCCGGCCACCTCCAAAGGGTGGGAAAGATAGGGTTCGCCGGAAAGGCGCATTTGCCCGTGATGGACCTTGGCTGAAAAGATGTACGCGCGGTCGATCAGGTCCACATCGGCATCGGGATTGTAATCAGCCACCTTTTCAAGAATATCATTGATTCGAATCATAAATATGCCGCTGTTTCAATTCACTGGCTGTCCCGAAACCTGAGTGCATTGTGCTTTGGGACCTATTCAACATTCTATCACAGAATAGCAGTATCGAGATAGTTCCTAATAGGCTTTCGCAAAAACAACCCGCTGGGCACTGGCTTGGCCGCAGCAGATACACTTGCCGGCTTCCTTCTCGCCGGCATGGGGCAGGCAGCGGATGGTCACCATTAAATCCTCTTTTATTTTGGTTTCACAGTCTGCCTGGCCGCACCAGTGAGAGAGGGCAAAGCCGCCGTGAATCTCAGGCTTGTCACTGTTTTGAGGAGTAAAAAAATCATAAAAGGCTTTTCGGTCATCCAGGTTGTGGGTGTGTTGTTTACGGTGGGCGCGGGCACGCTCAAACAAGTTGGCCTGGATCTCGTCCAGGATATCGGTTACCTGCTTGATGAATTGCTCACGGGGCATGGACGTCTTGTCTTTATGGTGCTTGTCCCGGCGGCCCACAAAGACGGCATCGTTGCCCATGTCCCGGGGGCCGATTTCCAGGCGCAGGGGCACACCTTTTTTGATCCACTCCCATCCCCTGGCCCCGCCGATATCGCGATCATCGATCTCCACCACCAAATGGCGGTGATGGTACATCCGGTCCCGCAGCGCTTGGGCCAGTCGGTCGCAGAAGACCCTGACTTTTTGGCGGTCCTCAGGTTTGTGGGCAATGGGCAGGATGGCCACGTGGGTGGGGGCCACCCTGGGGGGGACGGCCAGGCCGTCGTCATCGCCGTGGGCCATGATGACACCGCCGATCAACCGGGTGGAGACACCCCAAGAGGTGGTCCAGGCAAAATCTTCGGTTTCTTCAGCGGTCTGATAGCGAATATCGGAGGCTTTGGCAAAATTTTGCCCCAGAAAATGCGAGGTGCCGGCTTGCAGGGCCTTGCGGTCCTGCATCAGGGCCTCTATGCATTGGGTGTCCACGGCACCGGGAAAACGCTCGGCCGCTGATTTGCTGCCTTTGATCACAGGTATGGCCAGAAACTCTTCAGCCATGCGGGCATAGACATCCAACATCATGGCGGTGCGTTCTTTGGCCTCATCTGCTGTGGCGTGGGCGGTGTGTCCTTCCTGCCATAAAAATTCACTGGTGCGCAAAAAAATACGGGTGCGCATCTCCCAGCGCACCACGTTGGCCCACTGGTTGATCAGCATGGGAAGATCGCGATAGGAGCTGATCCACTTGGAAAAAGATTCACCGATGATGGTCTCGGAGGTGGGACGCACCACCAGCGGCTCGGTCAGTTTTCCGCCGGGCACCAAACCGCCGTTCGGCCCTTTTTCCAGCCGATGATGGGTCACCACGGCGCACTCTTTGGCAAAGCCTTCCACATGCTCGGCTTCTTTTTCCAAGAACCCCAATGGAATAAACAATGGAAAGTAGGCATTTTTAACGCCGGTGGCTTTGAACATGGTATCCAGTTCACGCTGAATATTCTCCCATATCGTATACCCCCACGGCTTGATCACCATACAGCCGCGCACCGGCGAACGCTCCGCCATGTCCGACGCTTTGACCACCTGCTGATACCACTCGGGGTAATCTTCTTCTCGTGTGGGCGTGATGGCGGTTTTAATTTTCTTGCTCATGCGCTACGCATCCTTTCTAATTTTAGGCACCCCTGTCAACGCATCCTGTCCGTATCGACCAAAGGCAAGTGTAAGACTCAGACACGGCCGGTGCTGAGGCCGGCCGTGCTTCTCTATTCTGTAGCAAGGGCTATCCGTTTTCATTTTCCCACTTGTCTATCTCTTTTAACAAGGCATCAACCAATACATTCTGGGGCACTTTTTTAACCACTTTGCCTTTGCGAAAAATGATGCCCTGATTCACACCTCCCGCCACACCGATGTCGGCTTCTTTGGCCTCGCCGGGCCCGTTGACCACGCATCCCATAATGGCGACTTTGACGGGTGTGGATCGGGTGAGCAGTGCCTTTTCAATCTGCTCCACCACGTTAAACAGATCAATACCGCAGCGACCGCAGGTGGGGCAAGAGATGATCTCGGGTCCATGTTGGCGAATGCCCAGGGCTTTTAATATTTCAAACCCCACACGCACTTCTTCCACAGGATCGCGCGTCAAAGAGACCCGCAACGTATCACCGATGCCTTCCGCCAGAAGCATGCCGATGCCCAATGAGGATTTGACAGTACCGGCGTATAACGAGCCTGCTTCGGTAACCCCCAGATGCAACGGGTAATCGGTTTGGGAGGCCAGCAGCCTATAGGCCTCCACTGTGCGCGGCACATCCGATGCTTTGATGGAGATTTTGATTTGATCAAACGCATAGTCCTCCAACAGGGCAACGTGTCGCAGGGCACTTTCCACCATGGCTTGGGCCGTGGCACCCTGATAGGTCTCCAGCAGATCGCTTTCAAGGGAACCGGCATTAACGCCGATGCGGATGGGCAGACCGAGCGCTTTGGCCACATCCACGACTTTGCGAATTTTTGTACGACTACCGATATTGCCCGGATTGATGCGCAGGGCATCGGCGCCATTTTGTGCAGCAGCAATGGCCAAACGGTGATCAAAATGGATATCGGCAACCAACGGAATCCGGATTTGGGTTTTTATGGCCGCAATGGCCAAAGCAGCGTCGGTATCGGGTACAGCCACACGGACAATCTCGCAACCCGCACTCTCCAGCCGTTGAATCTGCGCTACGGTGGCCGCGACATCCTGGGTAGGGGTGTTGGTCATGGACTGCACCGTTACGGGGGCAGTCCCGCCGATAGACAAACCACCCAACGCGATCTTACGGGTTTTATGGCGTGATATGTTCCAAGTCATAGCCTGGACTTATACTGAATTTGCAGTCCAAATTCAATGGGGATGGATATTGGGATGATTTCTAGCCAAGAATGAAGGGTTGGGTCTATCGCTTACATCCTGCAAAAAGGATTGTACCGTTTTTCCTGTCCGATGGTGGTTGGCTCCATGTGACCGTTGTAGACAGTGGTCTTTTCATCAAGGGCAAACAACCGGGTCTGGATACTGGAAATAAGCGTGTTGTAATCGCCACCGGGCAGGTCGCTGCGGCCGATGGATCCGGCAAACAAGGTGTCGCCGACGAATACCACCTTCTGGTCTGCGACATGCAAACAGATGCCTCCCAGGGAGTGGCCGGGGGTATGAATGACATCAAGCTTAAGGGTACCGATTTCTACCACATCACCGTCTTTGAGCAAGCGGTCGGGCACCGGCGAATCCTCGGCGCGCATACCCCAGGCAGCAGCGGCCTTGGCCAAGTGAGCCAGCATGGGCGCCTCCTGCTCATGGATCATCAAATCCGCGCCGGTGGCTTCTTTCAGTGCTTTGTTGCCCCCTACATGATCGAAATGGCCATGGGTATTGATAATGGCCGTCAGTGTCAGGTCGTCTTTTTTGATGGCAGCTAAAATCCGGTCCACGTCGCCGCCCGGGTCGATCACCGCTGCCTGGTGTGTCTGTTCACATCCCACAAGGAAACAATTGGCCTGCAGCGGCCCAAGCGGCATAGCACGAACGATCATGATCTCTCCTTTTATAAATAACAGCTTATCGGTTCTTATTAAGTAGCGCTGTCAACCCGAAACCGCCCCTTGCGACGCCGGGATCGGCGTCAATTCTTTCTTTTCGATAGCGGTCCGCACGCTGTCCAGAATGCCATTGATAAAGGCACCTGACTCGGAGGCACCGAACTTTTTTGCGATATCGATGGCTTCGTTGATGGAAACCTTAGCCGGAATATCCGCACAATAGAGGATTTCATACAGGGCGACACGCAAAATGTTGCGATCCACACACGCCATGCGTCGCACTTTCCAATTGCTTGAATAGTTCTCGATAACCCGGTCGATATCTTGCTTGGTTTGCAATACGCCACCGGCCAGACGGTCGAAAAAGGCGGCCGTCCGTTTATTGGGTGGAAAGCAGCGGCAATATTCGGCCAGGGCTTCCGCTGAAAAAGTACAACTCATATCCAGGGAAAACAGGGCCTGCATGGCCAGTTCCCGGGCGTGTCGACGGGTTCCCATAATTATATTTTTCCCACCGCCCCCATCAGGTTGGCCATCTCAACCGCTGCAAGCGCGGCATCCCAGCCTTTGTTGCCCGATTTACTGCCGGCGCGCTCTATGGCTTGCTCCAGCGTATCGGTGGTCACCACGCCAAAAATGATGGGCATACCGGTTTCCATACTGGCGGCCGCTATGCCTTTGGAGACCTCGGCGCTTACATAATCAAAGTGCGGGGTTGCCCCTCGAATAACGGCACCCAGGCAAATCACGGCGTCGTGTTTTTTGCGGGCCGCCAATTTTTGGGCCACCAGGGGAATCTCAAAAGCACCCGGGACCTTGACCACATCGATGTCCTTGTCCAGGGTGCCGCTGCGCAATAACGCATCAACAGCGCCACCCACCAGTTTGTCGGTGATAAAATCATTGAATCGGCTCACAACAATGGCAAATTTTTTGCCTTTGGCAACCAGATTGGCTTCCACCAGTTTCGGCATTGCGGGACCTCCGGGCTATAAATTAGAAACCACGAGCAAGAAATAATCTCCGAAATAAAACGATCTTCAATGGAAAATACAAGCTTTTCCGTTTAAAGGTTAAAGATTTAAGTTTAAAGTTAATGATCATATCGATTATGGTTTTCTAATGCTAAAGTGGCCAGAATTATTTCATGCAGTCAGAATAAATATTTTCCGCACCACATATATTCGGCAGAATACCTCTACTTTACACTTTAAACTATACTCCATATCGACGGTAACACTCCTCATCGATTTCAAAACGCCACCGGATTAACTCTCTTGGGCATCCAATTGAAGCATATGCCCCATTTTGAGTTTTTTACATTCCAGGTAACAGCGGTTGTATTCATTGGCTTCGACTTCGATGGGTATCTGCTCGATCACACTGAGGCCATACCCTTCCAGGCCGACCATTTTTTTGGGATTGTTGGTCAGCAGACGCATTTTGCGAACGCCGATATTGCGCAGTATCTGTGCGCCGAGCCCATAATCCCGCAGGTCATCCTTAAAGCCCAACTGGCGATTGGCTTCGACGGTGTCCAGGCCCTCCTTTTGCTGCAGTTCGTAGGCTTTGAGCTTATTGACCAAGCCGATGCCGCGCCCTTCCTGGCGCAGGTAGATCACGACGCCCCGGCCCTCAGATGCCATCATCTCCATGGCGCGGTGAAGCTGATTGCCGCAATCGCAACGCAAGGAGCCGAAGATATCACCAGTCATGCATTCCGAGTGCACCCGCACCAGCACGGGTTTTTCCGGATCAATATCGCCTTTGACCAGTGCGATGTGCAATAAATCGTCCACATCGTTTTCAAAGGCGATCATTTCAAACTCACCACCGTATTCTGTGGGAATCCGCGTCTGGGCGGCACGGTGCACAAACAGCTCCTTGCGCATGCGATACTCCACCAAATCCGCCACGGTGACAATACCGATACCGTGTTTTTCAGAAAACTTTTTCAGAGCGGGCATGCGAGCCATTGTGCCGTCGTCATCCATGATCTCACAGATCACACCGGCCGGTGTGAGCCCGGCCATCCGGGCCAGATCCACCGCCCCTTCCGTCTGGCCCACGCGCACCATAACCCCGCCATCGCGAGCCCGAAGGGGAAAGACGTGGCCCGGGCGGACCAGATCGGAGGCTTTGGCATCATTGGCCACTGCCGCTAAAATGGTGGTGGCCCGGTCGGCTGCGGATATCCCGGTGGTGACGCCATGTTTGGCTTCAATGGAAATAGTGAACCCGGTTTGAAAGGGAGACGTATTGTCCTTTACCATGAACGGTAGCTCAAGCCGATCACATTGTTGGCGGGTCATGGGCAGGCAAATCAGGCCCCTGCCATATTTAGCCATAAAATTAATAGCTTCGGGTGTTACTTTTTCAGCGGCCATGGTTAGATCGCCTTCATTTTCGCGATCTTCATCATCCACCAGGATGACCATTTTCCCCTGGCGGATATGATCCACGGCCTCTTCGATGGTTAAACGTGACATTTCTCAGTTGTGCTCCTTTTGCTAAACGATCCGATGACCCTAACGCCTGGGGCGCCTCAGTAGTCTAAAAAGCCGGTTTTGGATAGCAACTTCATATCCACACCGCCTTTGGACCGGTGTTCCGTGGTGCCTTTGTGCGTCACAAAACGTTCGACATACTTGCCGATCATATCAGTTTCAATATTCACGGGCGCCCCCACCGCCTTAGTGCCGATGGTAGTGACCTGGGCGGTATGGGGAATAACGCTTATCGTAAAAGAGGACGCATCGCAATCATTGATGGTTAAACTGACACCATCAATGGCCACCGATCCTTTTTGAATCATGTAACGGGCCACTTCCGGTGGAACGCTGAACTTTAAAATCGATGCATTGGCCAAGGTCTCGCGGCTGTCCAAACAGCCCATGCCATCGATATGTCCGGAGACCAGGTGGCCGTCCAAACGATCACAAAGGCGCAGGGCTCGCTCTATGTTCACACGCTCACCAACCCTGGCCGATCCAAAGGTCGTCCTGTTCACGGTTTCCGGCGATACATCCACTTCAAAACGGCGCCCGTTCAGGCGCACTGCCGTCAAGCAAGCCCCGTTGACTGCAATGCTATCGCCGATACGGGTCCCGTCCAAATCAAAATCGGCGGCTATGCCGATGCGCTTGGCCTGCCCATTGGGTTGAATGGATACGAGGGTGCCCAGCCCTTCGATGATGCCGGTAAACATAAGAAATTATAGGTCCTTGTCAATTCGGTGAAGATAGCCGGTGACCAAAACATCCTCCCCCACCTGTGTCACGGTTAGATCTTTCACCGGCAAGCTTGCGTCCATGCTCTCGGGCCCTGCACCACGGCACATGGGCACACCGTCGTCACCGCCTAAAATTTTGGGGGCGTAAAAAAACAGGACTTTATCGACCACATCCGCTTTAAGCGCTGCTGCGGCCACCCGTGCACCACCCTCAATCAATATGCTGGTCACCCCCATCTCTCCCAGCCGGGTCATTAACACCGTCAGGTCCAGGTCCTTTCCGTTCAAAGGAACTTCCAGCAACCGGGCGCCCTGGGCGGTCAGTTGGGCCTTGCGGGTATCCGAGGCTTCAGGGGCGCAGACCAGCCAGGTTTCCGCCGCCGATGACTGGGTCAACATCCGGGCACGCGCAGGCATGCGCAACCGGGTATCCAGAATGATGCGCATGGGATCTTTCCCGGGCCCCTTTTCCAGCCGTGCGGTCAATTGCGGATCATCGGCTTTGGCCGTGCCTACGCCAATCATAATGGCGTCCATGGCATGGCGCAAGTGGTGGACCTGAGCACGCGCCAAAGGACCGGTCACCCAACGGGCATCACCCGTGCGGGTGGCAATGCGGCCATCCAATGTAGCCGCCATTTTAAGGACCCCAAAGGGCCGTTTGGTGCAAACAAATTTAACAAAGCTTTCGTTCAATCGGCGGGCTTCGTCTTCTGCCACGCCACAGACCACCTCAACACCTTGGAATCGCAGATAGGCGTTACCACCGCCGGCCACATCCGGGTTGGGATCCGCCATGGCCACCACCACACGCGCAATGCCGGCATCGAGGATCTTTTGCGTACACGGCGGGGTGCGTCCCTGGTGGTTACACGGTTCCAAGGTGACATAGAGGGTGGCGCCCCTGGCGGCCACACCGGCATCATCAATGGCATGGACCTCTGCATGGGGCCCGCCTGCGGCCTGGTGGTAGCCTCGGCCGACGATTTGGCCGGCGTTGACCACCACTGCGCCCACCATGGGGTTGGGAGAGACATGGCCCAGCCCTTTTTCGGCCAGCGCCAGAGCCATGTGCATATAGGTGTTATCGTTCATGTTTGTTCGCCGGCAGCATAAGGCACCTTACGGATGGTAACCGATGGCGCCCCGGCGGCCATCCGGAAATCGATTCAATGCGCTGCTTATGGTTAACGCTCGCTCAACAGGCTTTTGAGTTCCGAAACAAAATCATTGACGTCTTTAAATTCCCGGTAGACCGAAGCAAAACGGACATAAGCAATATCGTTGAGCCCGTGCAGCTTCTGCATCACCTTTTCACCCACCTCGGGTGAAGGGATCTCTTTTTCGCCGGTTTCACGTAAATCACGCTCCAATTCATCAATAAAGTCTTCAATCACATTCACGCTGATGTCCAACTTCTGGCAAGCCCGCTGCATGCCCTTGCGCACTTTTTCGCGGCTGAAAAGCTCTCGACGCCCATCCTTTTTGATGATCATGATGGGAATCTCTTCAATGTGTTCATAGGTGGTGAATCGTCGGCTGCAATCAATGCATTCGCGCCGACGACGAATCACACTGCCATCTTTGCTCACCCGCGAATCGATGACTTTATTGTCGAGATCCCCACAGAAAGGACACTTCATGGACCCACCTCCATCTAGTTGCTATGCAATTGAACCAGTTCAACGTGTGCCTCAGCCAACATTTCTTCGGATATCGTATCAGCATAACCGGATTCGTACACAATCTCAACTATACCGGCATTGATAATCATTTTAGCGCATATGGAGCAGGGCAAATTGGTGCAATACAAGGTGCCGCCCTTGATGGAGGCGCCGTGATAGGCCGCTTGAATGATGGCGTTTTGTTCAGCATGGATGCCGCGGCACAGCTCATGGCGCTCCCCCGAAGGCACATTCAGTTGTTCGCGCAAACACCCGACCTCGGCACAGTGGCGCACATTGCTGGGCGCCCCATTATAACCGGTCGCCAATATACGACGGTCCTTGACGATGATGGCGCCCACTGCGCGGCGCGTGCACGTCGTGCGTTTGGCCACCAACTTGGTGATATCCATAAAATAATTTTCCCAGCTGGGCCGGTGTGCATCAATCATCTTCTTGGGCTATCCTTTGTTGGGGTCACAATACAGGGGGAATGCGGTGCAAAGCTCGGCCACCGCCGCACGTGCATCCGCCAGCACCTTCTCGTGCGACGGGTGTCTGAGCACATCAACGATCACTGCAGCGATCTGCTTCATCTGCTGCGTCCGCATGCCGCGGGAAGTCACATAAGGGGTGCCGATACGAATTCCGCTGGTCACAAAAGGACCGCGCTGATCAAAAGGCACCGCGTTTTTATTGACGGTTATGCCGGCGCGTCCCAGCGTATGCTCAGCGTCTTTGCCGGTAATCTGCCAACTGCTCAAATCGGCCAAGATCAAATGGTTGTCCGTACCGCCGGAAACCAGGGGCATATCGGCAGACAACAAGGCCTGGGCCAATGCCTGGGCGTTTTCAATCACCTGTTGCTGGTAGCGTTTAAAGTCCGGGTGCAAGGCCTCTTTAAGCGCCACGGCTTTAGCGGCAATGACATGCATCAGAGGGCCGCCTTGTATGCCGGGGAAAACCTCGCTGCGCAATTTGCCTGCATGCTCGTCTTTGGCCAGGATCAAACCGCCCCGGGGTCCGCGCAGGGTTTTGTGGGTGGTGCTGGTCACCACATGGGCCCGATGCACGGGTGAGGGGTGCAATCCAACGGCGACCAAGCCGGCAATGTGGGCCATGTCCACCATAAAATAGGCACCCACCGCATCGGCAATATCGGCAAACGCGTCGAAATCGAGAATGCGCGGATAGGCGCTGGCCCCGGCAACAATCATTTTGGGCCGATGCTTCTTTGCCAATTGGGCCACCACCTCATAGTCAATGGTGCCGGTTTTGGCATCCACGCCATAATGCATAAAATGGTAGAGCTGACCCGAAAAGCTTACTTTGGCGCCGTGAGTCAAATGGCCGCCATGGGCCAGATCCATACTCAATACGGTGTCGCCCGGTTCGAGCAGCGCAAAATAGACGGCCATGTTGGCCTGGGATCCTGAATGGGGTTGCACATTTGCATATTCAGCGCCAAAAAGTTGCTTGGCCCGATCGATGGCCAGGCTTTCAGCGATATCGACAAACTCACAGCCGCCATAATAGCGCTGGTCCGGATAACCTTCTGCATATTTATTGGTCAGTACACTGCCTTGTACTGCCATCACGGCACAACTGGCGATATTTTCAGAAGCAATCAGCTCCAAATGACTGCTCTGGCGCGCCAGCTCCTGATCAAGGACTTTGGCGATTTCCGGATCCACACCGGCAATGATATCTTTTTCCAATCTGTTTCCCTCACTTTTCGAACAATTGGCTGTTTTAGCAAAGCGCCTTTTAGGGAGAATCATGGCATCGCGGCGAGACGCGGCTCCCACAGCGTTTTCTATTTAATCGCGTCAAACAGATCAAGCCGACCCTGGTGGCGGCCGCCTTCAAATGGGGTGTCGAGCCATGTCTGGACTATCTCCCGGGCCAAAACATCACCGATCACCCGGCCCCCCATCACCAACACGTTGGCATTGTTGTGGCGGCGGGACATGGCTGCGGAAAACAAGTCGTTGCATAAAGCCGCGCGAACATGGCCAAATCGATTGGCCACCATGGACATGCCCAAGCCGGTGCCGCACAGCAAAATGCCGCGATCGTATTTGCCCTGGGATACCTGGGTGGCGACCTGGATGCCAATGTCGGGGTAATCTACCGAGTCGATGCTGAAAGCGCCGACGTCTTCAACCGCATAGCCCTTGTCTGTGAGAAACTTTTTCAGCACCTCTTTGAGTTGAAAAGCCGCGTGATCACATCCCATAATAATGGCTGAAGTGGCCATCCGTTCCCCCATATGGTCCGAATTATCTGTTGTATAACTGCTTTAGGTTGACCTTATTTCATATCTTTATCAGTCCAGGACCGCAAGCAAAAAACTGATGGGGCCTGCGGGGCCCTACAAAAAAGCCATTGGCACCTGTGGCGCCAATGGCTATGAGACAACTTCTTTACCTGCTAAGATGCTAGGCGTGATACTTTTTCAGAACCACCGAAGCGTTGGTGCCGCCAAAACCGAATGAGTTGCTCATGGCGTACTCTACATCGGCTTTGCGGGCGACATTGGGCACATAGTCCAGATCACACTCTTCACCGGGATGCTCATGATTGATGGTAGGCGGCAAAATACTGTGTTCGATGGTAAGGGCTGTAAATGCCGTCTCGACGCCACCGGCGCCGCCGAGAAGATGGCCGGTCATGGATTTGGTCGAACTGATGGCCACTTTATAGGCGGCATCGCCAAAAGCCGCTTTAATGGCGCGGGACTCGTAAAGGTCGTTGAGCGGCGTGGATGTGCCGTGGGCATTGATGTAATCGATTTGACCCGGCTGAATGCCCGCACTGGCAAAGGCGTCCTGCATGCAACGGGTAGCCCCATCGCCGTCAGGAGGTGGGGACGTGATATGGTAACCGTCGCCGCTCATGCCGTAACCCACGACTTCCGCATATATCTTGGCACCGCGACCTAATGCGTGTTCCAAAGCTTCCAATATCAAAATGCCGCTGCCTTCACCCACCACAAAGCCGTCACGATCGCGATCAAAGGGTCGGGATGCTTTTTGAGGATCGTCGTTACGTGTGGAAAGCGCCTTCATGGCCCCAAAACCGGCAATACAGGTCCGGGTGATTACGGACTCGACACCTCCGGTAATCATCGCATCGGCACGGCCGTATTTGATGGTTTCATACGCATCGCCGACGGCGTGGGTACCCGCGGCGCAGGCCGTGGCCACCGAAGAGTTGGGCCCCTTGGCGCCAAAAAGGATAGAGATCATCCCCGGCGCCATGTTGCCGATGAGCATCGGAATAAAAAACGGACTGGCGCGTTTGGGCCCCTTTTTATCTACTGTATGGGCGGTTATCTCCAGCATATTCAAACCACCCAACCCGCAACCGGTCAATACGCCGATACGGTGCGCATTGCTTCCATTGATGGTGAACGCAGCATCTTCAAGGGCCATGCGCGTGGCCGCAATGGCATACGCGATAAAAGTTTCCATGCGTTTTGCTTCTTTTTTCTCCATGAAATCTTCGGCCTTAAAGCCCTTCACTTCACCCGCAATTTTAGTGCCGAATCCGGTGGTATCAAAGCGTGTGATCTCGCTCAGGCCGGATTTGCCGGCACACAGTGCCGACCAGGTATCTTCAACCCCAATGCCCAATGGCGTAACGAGACCGAGACCCGTTATCACTACCCGTCTTTCCAACTTAAGAACCTCCTTGCACAAGTGCGCTAAACCGACAACCCATGGCAAACGCTGCAACCGATTGCCAACGGCAGCACCCCGGCGATGTCATCCAAGCGCTTTGATACGGCGATGCTGCCGGTCTGGACAAACGCGCCTGCCGAAGCCTGCCGGGATGGTCCCATCAAAGCCATCCCTTGATATCAATGATATTTAGTTGGCGTTGATGTACTCGATAGCGTCTTTAACGCAAACCAGCTTTTCAGCATCTTCATCCGAGATGTCTATATCAAATTCTTCTTCCATGGACATGATCAGTTCAACCAAATCCAGGGAGTCGGCACCCAGGTCATCCACAAAAGACGCCTCCGGTACAACCTCTTCCAAATCGACGCTGAGCTTCTCTGCAATAATGTTTTTAACTTTGTCTTCCACTGACATTGATGTTCTCCTTTCCAATTGAGTAACGGCCGCCTCCGGCGGTCGAATCAGGATCTATCTTTAAAAGTTTAAAATCAATAGTGGCGCCACATGAACCACTTATTTAGAAACAACCTGCCATCGGCCAAGGCACTCCGGCCGACGAACAGGCGATTCAACAACTTTACATATACATACCACCGCTGACGTGAATCACCTGACCGGTCAAGTAAGCCGCCGCATCAGATACCAGAAAATTTACGGCGGCCGCCACATCCTCGGGCCGGCCGGCGCGGCCCAACGGTATCTGTGCCACCATGGCCGCCTGAACCTTTTCCGGCAATTTAGCGGTCATGGCGGTTTCAATAAAGCCGGGGGCCACCGCATTGACGGTGACGCCGCGGGGGGCCAGTTCTTTGGCCGCGGTTTTGGTCATACCGATAATACCGGCTTTGGATGCGACATAATTGACCTGACCCGCATTGCCAATGGCCCCCACAACCGAAGCGATGTTGACGATGCGTCCGGTGCGCTGTTTCATCATAATCTTGGCGGCAATCTGGGTGCATAAAAAGGGGCCTTTGAGATTGACGCTGATCACCGCGTCCCAATCTTGCTCTTTCATGCGCACCAACAAACTGTCCCGCGTGATGCCGGCATTGTTGACCAGCACATCTACGCGTCCGCTCTGCGCCATCACCTTGTCAAAAAAATCAGCCACCTCTGATTGTACGGCCACATTCGCCCAGATGCCGACTGCTTTTGCCCCGGCCTGGGTCAGCAGGTCTATGGTTTCTGCGGCAGCGGCCTCCTCACCCTCAGGATCAGCCGGCGAGAAGTAGTTAAAAAATATTTGCGTTCCCGGTGCAGCCAAAGCTTGACATATCGACCGGCCGATCCCCCGGGATCCACCGGTAACCACCACAACACGTTCGTTATTTTCGGTCATCTCTACCTCTCAAATATGATGTCTGCCAGCTTGTCCATGTCGACAGTCCAGTTATCGCGACTGGCCAACATGGCCGTGTAGCTGGTATCCGACAAGAATTGCGCCACAGCTGCGTCGTCGACGGCGCTGGTGCCGGACACGATGCGCAGGGCGTTTTCGCCGACGACCTGAGTGACTTCGCCGGCAAATACGCGCGCCATGGCCTTATATTTTTCCACTTGGGTGTCGTTGGTTTTTACCGACTGCACGGCTTTGCGGGCCATCGCAGCGCCCACTTCCACATGGGTCATCATGTCGGACAATGTAAACATCAAGCTCTGCTGGCGTGTCAGCCGATGAGTATGGACGAAATCGATGGCCTGGTTCAATGCGTCAGCGGCCATGCCATAGTACCGGCATCCGACATCCGCCACCTCTTTATCCAGAGATTTCATCTCTTCGGCGATACGGCCGTAGAACTCACCTTTAGTTTTGCGGGTGGCTTTCCAGCGAAACGTGGAAATAATATTTTGTTGAATCTCACTGGTGCCTTCATAGATACATGTGATTTTGACATCCCGTTTGATCTTTTCAACGCCGAATTCACAGATATAGCCATACCCACCCAATGCTTGAATCGCATCGTTGGCGGCACGATCGGCAGATTCCGTGGCAAAATATTTGGCAATGGCCCCTTCGACCTGTAAATCATGGGCGCTGCCGTCCAAAAGGTGGGCAATTTCATCAATATAGGCTGCCGCTGCAGCCAAACGAACTACATTGGGAACGATCAGTTTGTGGGTATAACCTTGCTTTTCAGAGAGCGGTGTTCCAAACTGAATGCGCTCTTTGGCGTACGGGATAGCGATTTCAAGGGCGGCTTCACCTGCACCCAGCCCCATGGAAGCCACCATCAAACGGGTGTAGCCAAAGACCTGATTGGCCTGCTTGAGCCCCATTCCGGGCACGCCACCCACGAGATTTTCTACCGGCACCAAAACCCCGTCCAAGGTCAGCGGCGAAGTGTTGGAGGCCCGGATACCATGTTTTTCTTCACCTTTTTTCTGCTCGAAGCCCTTCATCCCTTTTTCCACCACAAAAAAAGAGGGGCCTTCGGGGGTGTTGGCCAATATGGTGACAATATCCGCGTAGCCGCCGGTGGAGATAAATTGCTTGTTGCCGGTCAATTTATACCCGGTAATCCGGCCATCCTCACCGGTGACCGGTTCCGCTTTGGTCTTCAACGCAGCCAAGTTGCTGCCGGCTTCAGGTTCAGTGACCCCATAAGCAACCAGGGTATCGCCTTCGGCAATGCGTCCCAGCCATTTTAGTTTCTGCGCTTCGGTGGCGCCGACCAGAATCGGATCCGAACCCAATTGAAGCGCAAAAAAGGCAGTCCCGATACCCAAACAGATGTTGGACATCTCACGGGTAACGGCACAACAATCGCGAGCCCCCCCTCCCATACCGCCATATTCTTCAGGAATAAACAGCAACTGCAATCCGATTTCAGGGCTCAGCAACTGCCGTATTTCCGCCTCAGGAAAAAACTCATGTTTGTCCCACTCGAGAATCTTTTCCCGGGTCAACATTTTTTTGCGCAGCTGGCGAACCGTTTCAACCACCATTTGACGCGATTCAGCGTCCAGACCGTGTAAGGCGTCCTGATTCATGGGTGTGTGTCCTTGTCGTTATGTTTTGGATTAGTCTTCGTCCGTATCGATCACGGAACGCCCTTTATAGGCGCCGCAACTCGGACAGGCGTGATGCGGTTGGGTTGCTTCACCGCACTCGGGGCAGGTAGAAAGGTTGGGCCCATCAATCTTTTTATGAGTGCGCCGTTTGTCCCGCTTTGATTTGGATGTCTTGTGCTTGGGTACCGCCATGAGTAATCTCCTAAAATATTGTATTAATTATAATTATAATTTACTTAGCTAACTTTTTGAGCAATGAGGCAATTAGTAATTAAATTCCGATCGATTGTCAAGGCTTTTATGGCATCTCTGCGAAGAGGGGGGGCTTGTCCTTGCCCTTTGGATGTGCTATGCAGTGGCACCCAAGGGGTAGCAGGACTATATACGTTGCAACTGTTTGTTATAAAACATATTAATGTGATGCTAACAATTACATTGGTGACAAAGATGATTTGACGGCAAGCGAAAAACCACTTGTTGGCAAGCTTGCATCGAACGCTCGCCACAATTTGCATTGACTAGCTCAACTTTACTAACTATTGGGAAATAAGTAAATCAATAGATAAGATATAATTACTAATAGTTAGGCAACCCCTATGGATTGAAGATAGACAATAATAAGGAAAAAAATTATGCGAACAGCCAGAACCCGATTTGCGCCTAGTCCAACAGGCTTTCTGCATGTGGGCGGTGCCCGCACCGCTCTGTTTAACTGGCTCTACGCCCGCCACACACAAGGCCAATTTATTCTAAGGATTGAGGATACCGATGAGGCACGATCTACGGAAGCATCGGTCCAGGCCATTTTCGACGCTTTGGAGTGGCTCGGCATCGATTGGGAGGAAGGCCCTTTTTACCAGAGCCAACGCACACGGCTGTATCAAAACCAAATTGAACACCTGCTGTCCCAAGGCGATGCTTATTATTGTACCTGCACGCCTGAGCAAATTGAGGCCATGCGCAAAAAGGCCATGGCTTCCGGCGGCAAGCCTCGTTACGATGGCGCTTGCCGGGAAAAGGGGCTCGGACCGCAACCGAATGCGGTCGTTCGGTTTAAGTGCGAGTATGCGGGCACCACCACCATCGACGATGCCATCAAAGGCCCCATCGTCTTCCAGAACAGTGAACTGGACGACTTCGTATTGTCTCGCAGCGATGGGACACCCACTTATAATTTAGCCGCTGTGGTGGATGATATTGACATGCAGATCAACACGATCATCCGGGGAGACGACCATGTGATGAACACTCCCAAACAGATACTCCTGTACAAGGCTTTTAATGCCGACCTGCCGCTTTTTGCGCATGTGCCCATGGTGCTGGGCGCAGACCGTACCCGGTTGAGCAAACGCCATGGCGCTACTTCGGTAACCGCCTATCGCGATATGGGCCTGTTGCCCGATGCCCTGATCAACTTTTTAGCCCGGTTAGGGTGGTCTTTCGGAGACCAGGAGTATTTTACGCGCAGCGATCTGATTGAAAAATTCAGCCTTGAGCGTGTGGGCAAATCTGCCGGCGTTTTTGATTTCGTAAAACTTCAGTCTCTAAACGGTGACCATATTCAAGCGGCCACACCTGAAAACCTGGCCCCCCAGTTGCTGCCCTTTTTGCATGCCAGCGGCTGGCAAGCCAACCCGGATGCTTATCTGATGGACATCATCCCGACATTGCAACCCCGAAGCAAGACCCTGCAAGAGATGGCCGACCAAGCCGGCTTCTACTATCGGGATGAGATCACCTATGATGAGAAAGCGGCTAAAAAATTTCTTAAAGGTAATGTATTGGAGCCGCTCAAAGATCTGTGTACACGCCTGGACGGCCTTGACACATTTGATGAGGCGTCGCTGGAATCCGTATTTCAATCCGTCTTGGAAGTTTTTGAGATCAAGCTGGGCAAAATTGCACAGCCGGTTCGCGTGGCCTTGACCGGCACCAGCGTCAGCCCCGGCATTTTCGAAGTGATGGCCGTTCTGGGCAAATCTCGGGTGCTGCCCCGGTTGGAAAAAGCCATCGCTTTTATCGAAGCGCGGGTGGCCGGCCTCTAAATCTGTCGAGCTATAACCAAAATCAAGGCGGACCTGCGATAAGTTTATTGTCTAACGCGGTTTGCCAATACCACCCGTTTAAAGTTTCGGACCTATAAACCATAATAAGGGTTTGGTGATCAAGCCGGTCAGTGAACAAGCCGACCCGGCGCACACGCAAGGATGGCAAGCAACCGAAAGATGCGCTGCGGGCGGGCCCTATGAACTCGCGAAC
>JBNKKB010000065.1:0-17899 GCA_050291605.1 Desulfobacteraceae bacterium
GAAATCCGACCGTCCGGGATGAGAGGGGGGCTTACGGAAACGTGAGCTATGGCGGAACTAGGAACCCGCTGCACATACCAAAAGGGTGCATGTCGGAAACTCTCTGCCTAAAGTTGCGCGCGCCGTATTTCTACCCGACTGGCATTTTCAATATGCCGTTTTCTTGGTAATAAGTTCCTTCTCCATTGTTTTTTAAAAACTTCAACATTGTTCCGGTATTGACAATTTTTTTAGACCGTTGAAACTGATTCATAGGATAACTAGTCTTGAGTTTCTTTATCATCATAAAGGCCAATTTTTGGATAATATTTCTCAGCACATTCTTGGCAAATGCTATGACTGAATTCTACTTCTGAATGATCATTGATATAAGACTCGATTTGATTCCAATAACCCTTGTCATCGCGAATCTTTTTACAATAAGAACAAATTGGCAAAAGACCTTTGAGGGTTTTTACTTCGACAGTTCGTTCACTTAAATGTTGATTTAACAATTCACTGTATTCTCTTAATTTTATTTCATTTTCTCTCAGTTGCTTTTTTAAGAGCCATGCATTGCATGCTTCAGCTAATTTTTGATTTAAAGGTTGAATATCTTTTAATAAATCGGGAGGTAGTGCTTTTCCGGCCTTTAACAATAGAATTAATCCAAAAGAAGGGAGGCTCATTACATAATAATGCATGTTGTCTTCGTTGATCCCATGAACCAGAAGACTTGCAAGCGAACCTTGGGCAATTGAGTCTGGATCAATTGTTGAAATGTAAGCAAGGGCAGCTGAGTAAGCTGAATTGTTTTGGATATTTCGCGGAACAACTACAAAGTTACGAAAGTGTAAACGAGCTGCCTCCTTGTGAAGGCTGAATATAGCACCAGCAGGGCAATTGAATTTTTTTAAAATGGTAAACAGAGTTCGTTGCGCCATGGAGGCCAAATCCGGTCCTTCTGAAATGCTCATGGCAATTTCGTAAAGGATTAGTATTTTTTCTGTGAGTAAGCTCATCTTTAATCCTCAAGAAGACCAATGACGCATGTCCTGTTGTAGTATTCAAGGAAATTTTTTCCGCTATTTGCTATCTCTCCGCCGATAGTCAAGGCTCCTATCATTGGGGTGTTCTGATCATTAATCGCATCTATTTCTTCTCGAAATCTTTCCTCAAGGAACATCCTCCGGCAACAGCAGTCGAAAACAATGTTAATTTTTTTGGCATTTGACTTGGAACTCTCCTGGGCATCATCTTTTGCTTTTTTGGCGGCTTTTATCATCGAATCCGGATTTGATTTGAGAATATCTACTAATGAATTCTCCTGCATGGACATTGAAAATATTAGAGAGCCATTTTCATCCGTAGATGCAGCTTCCCGAACTATTTTTTCATCCTCCAAGCGATTAATACCCAGTGAAAAATATTTACTGACCAAAGGAAAGTTGTCGTCTTCTTCCTCGTTTAGAAAAGGGGCAGAAATATTTTTGAAGTATTGAAAAGCCGGCTCCCAGTCAAGCGAAAGTATCTTGTTGTCCTGTGTTTCAGTAATTCGGTGCGGTCCACTCACCGATTCGAGACCATGACCTACTCCAATTCCACAAAACTTGTCTGTTGTCGCTAAAATAGCACCGTTCATGACAAGACCGCGATTGGTGAAAAGGCATGGTTTCCGTTCAAATGACAAGGATCCTGCCCCTCCGCCAAGGTAGTTTAGTTCTATACCAAAAACATTAAATAACGCATCAATAAGATTATTGATGTTAAATGAGAGTCCATCAACCAGAACGAACATTGTTCTCACATGGTCGGCGAGCAGCAATTCGTCGTCAATTGTTTCTATGAACGCAGACATACTGCTTTCTATATCTTGCAATACTTGGATTTTTAAAGTTGATGAAAGACCTGCAACTAGTGTGCCTCGCTCATATACTTTCCCATTGTAGAAAATTGCTGGGAAAACACCACCAATTAACGGCACTGATACATTTTGGATTAGAGGATCTATATTTTTGCTGGAAAAGCCATTGTCATCGCATGAGAGAATGATAAGCGCTTTTACGCTACTATATTGTGTGGCTTCTGAAATGATACGTTCAAAGTCATGTATTGAACCATCGGGGTCAAAAGATATTTTCATTAGCCGTAATCCTCCACGAAAATTCATCCATAATATTTGCTTGCGGCTGTTGGGCAATCCAAATTTGCGATTACTTGCATTATTGTTAAGAATACATGATATCAAAAAATCGTCAGGTATTCTTGATCTTTTTCATGGTGAGTATAAGCTACATAACGATTCCCTTAACCCGATGGCTTTGGAGCGCAGCGGAAAAGCCCCTAAAAAAAGTGACTTCTCCAATCTTCCATTCTGCACTTAGGCGGCTCCCGGCACGAACGTGGACATAATCGTTATCTATTTGGAAATTCTGTGTGATCAGCTCAAAAGCATCAGAACTGGGGGGGAAAATGAATTGTTATTTGCACAGACAGCATTTTTAGCTTGAGGAGCAATAACTGAAAATAATAAAGCGTCAGGACAGTTCCTTAATTCTTTATATTCCTCATCATTTAATGATGTAAAGCCGGAATTTTCATATGTACATACCGATACAGTATCAACTGATTTGCCTGTATTACCGACGTACGATTCGAAATATTTGTTGAGATAAGATTTTAACTTAGGATCATCGATACGGAATTCAGATTCACTTCGGTAAGGCCAAAAAGTTATTGGTCCAAGCGTTACCGGTTTCCCTAAGCCTACCCATGGCATAAATGATATTTGAAAACGTTCGCACAGCCTTCCTTTTTTGTTCTGAGTGCTAATTAAGAAAAAATGTATTTTAATATGCGAAATTTGTAACGCTTTCCGGCTAAGGTGTCAACTAAATAATTGGAATCATTTCATTAATTAAATATGATGGGAGCTTTCAGATGTCTGAAAACTCATTTGCGGTTCGATATTTACCTAATGGCCCCAGGTTAACCTGGTCTGTCCACATTTTTTCCCAGATGGCGAAAGACGAATTTACATGATTTAAAACCGGTGATTGGGACCTGATAACGGCACCGGTCTGCCTGATCCGTTTCACCGCCTCACGAAAGGCTGCGGTGGACATCTCGTTGTAATGATTCATGTGAGCCATTAGGGAAAGATGAATACCTGCATCAGTAATCATACGAAAAAGTTCAAGAATTTTTTTAGAGTGTTTGTCTGTCAGATACCTGAAGGGCCAGAACGAGAGCGATTTGGTCCCTATTTAATACAAAACTTATTCAAGAAAAAGGACAACGGATAGGGCACACCACCTGCCCGTGAGGCTATTGGGTCAACCCCATCGATGCAAAAGGTGCAGGGCTCCAAAGTCAAGACGGCACGGGTCGGATAGAGAGGTGGTTTTAAATACCGGTAGCCGATACCAGCTCACAAACAAAGTACCCCACAACCACCTTGCTTTTAATGCGTACCGGAATACGTTTGCTGTCGGCGGTGACCCATACATGCAGGCTGGGCTCTTTGCTCTCTTTGAACACGCCGCCAAACAGGCCCATGTCGGGGACCAGGCAATAGGTGTCGAATGATTTTCCGTTGGAAAGGGTGATGGTCTCGCGTTTGACAATATCAGCGCGGCCCTTGAAGTTTTTTTTGCCGTCAGTGACCGGGCACTTCATATGGGCGCTCTCGTGGTTGATGGCAATGCGTGTGAAGTAAAATGCAGAGAGCGGATCAAAGCTTCCGGGCAGGACTTCGAGGGGTTTTCTCTTTTTGTTGAAATTACTGTATTGCACTTCGCTTTTGGTCCAGTCGAATTTTATCTTTTCATCTAGCTTGTGCTCGCCTTCGGTTTGGCGCTTGGTGTAGAACACGGAATGGTTCATTTGGATATCGGCATAGGCATCGATGCGTTCGCGAAGTTTAAAAAAGATTTCTGCCAATCCTTTCGATTTGGTGATCATCACAAAGTGAAAGGCGTCTTTGCCATGGATGGTTTTGATGGGGTGAACCTGCAGTTTGATCTCTCCGGCGGTGAGGTTTTCCCATTTGATTTTAAATTTCAGACTTTCACCGGGCGCAAAGGGCAGGGGTTGCGCTGTGGCCCCTGCGGGAGAGGGGGACCATGCAAAGATGGACAAAGCGATCAATAGGGCAGCAATAAATTCAAAACCTTTAAGCAACATGGTATCCTCATGTAGGTTGGCCGTCATTGTAACCCGATGAAAAATAAATATGCAACAATAGACGTCTGTCTGCTGCGGAAGTTTACATGAATAGGGACCGGAATGGATATTAGCTGATTTTTGCGGGCTGGGTTTTTATGCGGGGCCGATAGGGCACGGATGGCATTGAATATCCACGCCATATATGGTTGATTTAAAGTTCGTACAAAAAAATGTGAAATTATTTTTGCGCGAACCCTTGAATTTACAGCAATCAATTTGATTTTTCCATCATCGCGCGCCAATTTCATCGGAAAGGATCGGACGGAGCCTATGCGCTTAGAAAACCGCTTATCTCGTATGGATACCCTTGTGTCCGCCGTATGCCTGTCCGTGCTGCCGGCACTATTGATGATGGGTATGGCGGGCTGCCGGGCCACGCTGCCGGCACCTGTGGTTGTCCCTTCTCCGGCACCGGCGATTCAATCCCGTTTGCCCGTTATCGAGTTCACCATCCAAGTGGGGGCGTTTTCCACCCCTGAGCGTGCGGCGCGGTATGAACAGGTCATGGAAGCCCATGGCCTGGACGCTTACTATTTCATCGACACCGACGGGCTTTGCAAGGTGCGTTTTGAGCGTTTTGCTACCAAAGCCGTTGCCCGCCAACGCGCCAATGCCCTCCAAGCCAGGGGTGTGATTGATGCTTTTTATATTGTGCAGCCCGGTTTGGACCATGGCCGCGACCCGTTGAAAGCCCGGTTGCGTCAAAACCTCGTTAATACCGCCCGACGCTTCATCGGTACTCCCTATCGGTGGGGTGGCGAATCGGCGCGTGACGGATTTGATTGCAGCGGGCTGACCATGACGGTCTATCGGCTCAACGGCCTGGAGTTGCCGCGCAACTCCAGGGCCCAGTTCGATGCCGGCAGCGCCATCTCCAAAAACGATCTGCAGGTTGGGGATCTGGTGTTTTTTGCCACCGGCCGCCGGGGACGTGTCTCCCATGTGGGCGTGTACAGCGGCCGAGGTCAATTTATCCACGCCCCGGGACGGGGCAAACGAATTCGTACGGCTTTGTTGTCTAAAAGTTATTTTAAATCTCGCTATATGGGGGCCCGCCGTTATTTTTAATGGCGCCGGGGGCTGCAAATTTTCAATGAGCCCCTATTATTAAGATTCCAAACCGAGGGAGGATCACAATGCATTTTTTAAATCGACACAAAAGCGTGGCCGCTTTTTTAACAGGGGCCATTGTCGTTCTATCCTTTATTTTTCTGGCGGCGAACAGTGCACAACAGGTTGGGCGCTTTCGCATGTCTACGGTCATTCGGGGCAACTTTACCGACATCTATATCATCGATACGGTCACCGGCGTTGTAAAATATGCCGGCAAAGATGAGGGCAAACCCTTTGATGCCATCTCCGGAAAATAGGGGTTGCCCCTGGGCGCGCCTCTTAATTCTGGTGAATATCCTTTGGGTCGACTCGGGGTGAGAGCGGATAAACTTCCCGAAATTGTATATCCCTGTGCAAAAAAGGTAACCTGCTCCTTTCCCCATATGTTTATCGATATATTTAAATCAATAGGTTATGGCGCTATTGGCGTTGTGGTACACTGTTTGCACAACAACTAGGATTTTTGGGGATAAAACACTATAAATTAAAGAGAATATAAGGCTTCATTGACAACCTCCGAAGAAAGAGGAGCATACCATGAAAAAACGATATCTTGCCATTTTGATCTTTTGTACCCTGGTTTTTCAATCGGCATGGGCGGCTGCCCCTGAGCCGTTGTCCGTTAAAGGACCGGCACAAACCAGTCAATTGTCCTACCAGCTAATCGAGGAGGGCAAACTGCTGGTCTCTGTTACCGATGCGGCTGAAAATCCGATCATGGATCTGGCCCCCAAGGATTTTCAAATCAGCAAAGGGCTTAAAAGCGCCAAGATTGTTAATGTCGAGCCCTTGGTGACCAATAAAGAGATCGGTCTCAACATTGTGATGGTCATCGACAACTCACGATCCATGGAGATGCGCAAGGCGGTAAAACCTTTGCTTGGCGCTTTGGAGGCCTTTTATAAAACCCTCAGACCCATCGATACCGTTTGTGCCGTGGTTTACGATGACCGGGGAACCATCAACGTAGCGGGCAAGGCGCTGCATGCCAAGGTGTTTCAAACCAATGATGTCGATAAACTGCGCGCCTTTGTGGAAACCCAGATGGACGACGGCATGACCGGGGAGACCTTTTTGTATGATGCCGTTATGGTGGGTGTCGAACAGGCGCGCAAATGGCCTCAAAAAAGCAATAAATTCATGGTTGTTTTTTCCGATGGGGAAGATCTGAACTCTTCGATCAAGGGCAAATATGTGATGGCTGAATCCAAAGATATGTCCAATTTCTCGGCCTATGCAGTGGACTTTTTGCCTGGGCAGAAGTTCAACAAGTTCCTGAAGTCCTTTTCACAACAACATAGCGGACAAGTGTGGAAAGCCAGCACCGCTTCGGAACTGTTGCCGATTTTTGAAAGCTTTTCCTCCACCTTGCAGCACCGCTATGTGGTATCGTACCGCTTTTCCAATCCGCCCACCGGCGCGTTGGCCTTTGCCCCGGCCCAGGTGACCATCGAGGAGATCACCACCATCGACAGCGCCCCATTGCTCAATTATGTGTTTTTTGAAACCGGTCAAAGCGAACTGTCCGACCGCTATGACTTGTTCAAAGGGCAGGCCGACACCCAGGATTTTTCCGAAGCTTCTTTGCAAGGGGCCCTGCAAAAGTACACCAATGTGTTGAATATCATCGGTAATCGGATGCGCAAGCATCCGGATGCAGCGATTCAGATTGTGGGCTGCAACTCCAATACCGGCCAGGAACGCGGCCGCAGCGACCTGTCCCGCAGTCGGGCAGAATCCGTGCGCGCCTATCTGCGCTATGTTTGGGGAATTGATCCTTCACGCATGACGGTCGAAAACCGAAATTTACCGGAGGCACCCAGCACCAATCGCATTCCCGAAGGCCAAGCCGAAAACCAGCGTGTCGAAATTCACAGTACGCATTCGGCCATTTTGGATACCGTGAAAAGCCAGTATGTGGAAAAGATCGCCGATGTGCCGCAACTTAAGATAGTGCCCGCCGTTAATGCCGAAGCCGGCCTTAAAGAGTGGCGTATTCTATTGCGCTGCGGTGAAGAGGTGATCGGTACTTTTGACGGCCAGGGGGAAATGGCGCCCGGTTATGTTCTGCCCCTGGATAAAACCCATTTGGATAAAATGGCTGCCGCCGGTGCCATTCAGGCCAGTATTCAGATCACGGACAAAGAGGACAACGTTGTTGATATACCTTCGGCCGGCGAGCTGCCGGTCCGGTTTGTCAAGCGTCAGGAGCAGATGGCCTCCAAACAGGGCTACAAAGTACGCGAACAATATGCCTTGATTTTGTTTGACTATGACAGTGCGGCCATCAAAGCACGCAACAAAACCATTGTCGATCGTATCGTCAATCGCATCAATGTGGTGCCGGATGCGGCTGTTAATATTGTCGGGCATACCGATAACATCGGCAAGGAAGCATATAATATCGCACTGTCACAGCGGCGTGCCGAGGCCGTTAGAAAGCAGTTTATGCAAGCGGGTGAGATGGTGGCCAACAATGTGAATGTTCTGGGCGCCGGTCCGAACCGTCCGATTTACAATAACACCATGCCCGAAGGCCGGGCCTTGAATCGTACCGTGACCATTGCGCTGGAGTACGAGCAGAAATAGTCCATCTTTTTGATCCATTCGGGGCGCTGCGGGGTTGGACCTTGCCTTGGGCGCCCCTTTTTTTTGACCGCCCACAGACGGCGGATATTATCTTTTTGTGTACGCCTATCTATTATTTGACGCTATCGGGTGTCAATTGCCCAGCGTGTACCCCTTCTCCGACCGCATCAAATCCAGCGATTTTATGATCTAATATACTGAATTAATATAAATAAATAAGGATACGGCGATATGGATCCTCAGTGTTTATTTTAATGGGCAATTGTGGCAAACAAATTGCATTTGGATTGGAATAGATTGCACCATTTATGGTGCGTAAATCAATGAAACATGCTGGGGAAAGCAACTAATGACGACGCTGTTTATAGGCTTTGTGGGTTTGGTGTTGATACCTGCACTGATCCTATCACTTGTGCTTAATCGATGGTTAAAGCACTCTGCGGACACTTCTGCGTATAGGGAAGACCGTTTGAAATTTACGATCTCATCCGGGGCCAAGTAACCTCCATAATCAGCACCTATTCGGTGATTATCAGATCGCTTCCCTTTCGCCGTAAACCGACAGGGCGAAGACTTCGGGTCCGCTGTGACAGGTAACGGTCGGCCATCCTCGGCCGGTAACGATTTCATAGTTTTGAATATTTAAGGTGCGAAATTTTTGCATAAACGCCTCATAAGCCATCTGCATATATTTCCGATTTTTTCTCGAACCGTAATCGGTGTAGATTTTGACATTATGGCGCCGGTCCACGATAAAGTTAAAGGCATGTTCAGCCATGGTTTGGGCTGCCTTTTCAATGCCCCGCTCTTTGGTGTAAGGTGCCACCTGGCCCTCTTCGATGGTTAAAATGGGCTTGACGCGCATTAAGTTGCCTACCAACCCCTGAGCCGCACCGATACGTCCGTTTTTAACAAAGTATTTCAAGGTGGAAGCGGAAATCAGCATCAGCGAGGATTGGATAATTCTGGGAAGCAGCAATTTGACTTCATCGATGCCAAGCCCGCGTCGCAACAACTCGATAACCTTGACTGCCGTGAAGTAAGATCCGGCGGAAACACTCTGGGTGTCGATGATGTGAACGTCCAAGCCCGTGATAAAGTCACGGGCAACCTCGCTGTTTTTTACCAAATCGGTCATCTTGGAAGAGAAATGGATGTCCACGATTTGTTTGTACCCTTTTGCTTTAATGGCTTTGTATTTATCCAAAATTTCCTTGGGTGACGGCGGCGATGTGCTGAAATCCCGCACCCGGCTGATGCGGCTATAAAAATCCTTTTTGTCCAGGTTGACACCATCTTCATACTTATCGTTGTCCAGTTGAATCCGGATTCCAATGAATTCCAAATTTTCGCGCGCGATCATCTCATTGGTGGGTGCACAACCTGAATCGATCATAATGGCTATATCTTTTGACATCGATCCTCCTCCTGGTGCTATGGGTTCACGCAGCCGAAATCCGAGATGGGGCCCAGAGGATTTTGCAATCGCGATCGTCGATGCGCTGTTATGCGTCGCTCGACAAGAGGGCTTCAACAAATAAAAGTAGAGAGCGTGATACCTGCGCAGATCGGCTGTCGGCCGTGCAAAAACGGGGGATAGGGAGGGGAAGGGGTTATCCGCCGAAATAACATTTTAAATTACAATCTAAAAAAATGAATGACGATTCATTTTTTTAGATTTATATACTATGTTTTTAGGCGTGTCAATATGCCGGCAGATATTGATATCTTTTGCTGTCGGCCATTGTAGTGCAAAAAAGCGGCTCCACACGCTTACTAAAGGCGAAGATAGGAGGGCCGCCGATTTTTGGTTTGGAGTCCTTCATCGATGCGCGCCAGGACTTTGGGTTTTTCATCCGGAAACTGATAGCCTTCGTAGTCATGGGTGAAAAGAAGGTGGCCGTGTTTATCTTTCCAGTAGTTGCCTGCATGGTCAAAGCAAACCTTGGCGGTAAATTCCAGCCCTTCCATGGTATGCTTCAACTCCAGCAGTTGTTCGCGGGCGCTGAGCATCTCAAATTCATTGGTTTCCAATTGGGCCTGCAGGGGAGTGCCTGGGGCCACATAAAAGGGCCGTGAACGGACATAGTGGGGATTGATTGCATTGAGCACTTTGGCCGTATTTTCGGCATGGGCTTTCCATAAGGCTTTGCCGCCCAGCCCCGGCATCCAGTATTCGGAGAGCTGAAAACCTGCAGCCATGGCCTTTTGGCCTCCTTTAATGTGCTCTTGGGCGGTGACGCCCTTTTTAATTATTTTCAACAGGGCGTCATCTCCGGTTTCAAGTCCCACATGCAGACGGTCCAGGCCGGCCTGACAAATGGTTTCAAGTTCCTGGGCGCTTTTTTTGACAATGGTTTTAGAGCGGGCATAGGTGGTGACCCGTTCGATGGAAGGAAAGGTCTCGCGCAAATAGCGCAATACCTCCGCCAATGCGTCGGTTTTCATGATCAAGCTGTTGGCATCCTGCAAAAAGGCTGTTTTACCACCTGATAGCAGCCAGTTAAATAGCATCGCAAACCCCTCATGATGGTTCAGCGCCGGTACCTTTCCGATCAATTCAATGGCCGCTTCCCGGGTCGGCTTGCCCTCATGGCCCAAGTGATGTGATATTTTTTGCAAGTCATCGCGGACCGCCGCCATGGCATCGATATCGTTTTTGATCTCTTCCACAGGCCGCAGTTCAAACTTATGTTGTTTATACATGGCGCAAAACCCACAGCGGTTCCAGGGACAGTTGCGCGTCAGCCGCACCAGCAAAGAGCAGCTGCCGCCCTCACTGGGGGGCCGGTAAACACCGGTTTCAAAATGGTAACGTTCAATGGCGGATGAGTTCATAGTGGCTCCTCGGTTTTTGGGTCAATTCAATTGAATATATTTACAAGGCGCAGGAGGTCAAGAGGACTTATAACTCAACTGTCTTTCGGCTTTCAGACGCCGGTGGTTTGGATGGCCCCTTCGTTTAGTGCCGCTAAGATGTGCTCCGGGCGCTGCGCAAACTCGCTTAACGCTCAAACAGTGCGTAACGCTGATCCTGCGCTGCATCCAAGCGGCACTAAACTCAGTGCTGACGCAACCAAAAACACGCATCCAAACCACCTCATGCGGGGGTAGGACGCAACCCGAAAGTTTAATTATATCCCATAAATTATGATACGGTGGATCTATATTTGCTAATGCTTCCAATACAAAAAGAAGCCCAGCCCTCAGGGTCGGGTTGTCGATAGATGGCTTTGGCCAATCAATGTCAATATAGGCCGGGACAGAGCCCGGCCCTACGAAAATCATGTGCCCGGCCAATGTTCGATTCAGCGTAGGGCCGGCCTCTGCGCCGGCCTGTTGGAATGCCATAAATCAGTAAAACGCAATAGCTATAGCCGGCAGCACCGGATCTGGAGTCCACAGGCCAAACCGCAAAAGGTCTGAGGGCTTCAGAGCCAAGGCACCGGAGGTGAAGCAGAAGTATCACTACTGCAAGCCACCGTTAACACCGGATCTGGAGATTCACGGTCCAAGGGCAAAAGGTCTGAGGGCTCCAGAGCCAGGGCACCGGAGGTGAAGCAGAAGTATCGCTACTGCGAACCACCGGCAACACCGGATCTGGAGCCCTCAGGCCAAACCGCGAAATGTCTGAGGGCTTCAGAGCCAAGGCACCGGAGGTGAAGCCGTAGTATCGCTGTTGCGGCCCTCCGTTAACCCAGGATCTGGAGTCCACAGGCCAAACCGCAAAAGGTCTGAGGGCTCCAGAGCCAAGGCACCGGAGGTGAAGCCGTAGTATCGCTACTGCGAACCTCCGGTAACACAGGATCTGGAGTCCTCAGAACTTTTGCCGCTATTCGAGTTGGAGTTGGAGCTGTATCCTAAAGCTAGGATCCGCCCCCCCCGTAGCGCCGGCCAAAATACCTTTGGGATTGAGGCGAATGTAGTTGATTTTAGGGACTGTGCTGTCGATTCCGCCGGTTTCGTTAATGGCGCCCAACGGCAAGAAAGTGGCGCCCCCGTCGTTGGAAAGGGCCACATCGTTGTACGGACCGGTGTTGTTGCCGACGTCTGTGGGCGTGAAAGTCAAACCGCTGGGGCTTTGCCCGTAGGCATCACCGTCGATGAAAATAGCCGGTGCAATAGGGCTGTTGAGCACCAGTCTTAAATCGGCTGGTAACAGGTCGGTAATTTCAACACTGTTCAGGTCGGCCGGGCCGATACCAGTGTTGGTCACCACGACATCGTATTGCATGATGGCGTCTGGAATGGCGTGGGCATTGGTGCTGCCTTCCACGGGGTTGGATTGGGTGTCCACCGTTTTGGTGATCACAATATTGGGCATGCCCACCAAAAAGGTCCCCGTGCCCTGGTGTGAAATCGTACCTTCGGTGCCTTCATTGGCAGTGACCAGGGCGGTCCATGTACCATCCGGGCCGTTGGGGATGGTATAGGCAGATTCGTAGGTTTTGGATGCCACCGGCGGGTTGGGCGCCAGCGGCGCCACCTCAGCCATGGGGGCATTGGTGACCACTGATGTGCTGTTGGGATCGATCAAGGTCAGCAAAGCCGAAGTGATATCATTGTGCCCGAACGGATCGGATATCACAGCACGGATACGGATGTTGGTATTGCGGGCATAGCTGGTTTGTACCACACCACCGGGGTAAGGCACATCGGTATAGGCATCGACACTGTCAACGTTAATGACGGTGGCGGCATTCAAAGCGATCTGCGACGCTGTGCCGAATCGTAAACTTCTGGCGCGTATGTTGCCGGACGAGCCGGTTTCATGGGTCAGGGTCAAGCGCAGGGTGGTGTTGGCATTAAGGGTGGTTTCAGCGCCCAGGTTGATATTGAATGAGATCAACTGCCAGTTATTGTCTCCTAAAATCCCGTTCAATGTCTGGCTGCCGATGGTGCCGGTGGATCCGCCGAAATAGTCGAGGGTCACGCTGACATTGCGCGTCCCGCCACCGGAGCGTCGGCGCAGCCAGAGGGTAACCGGGATGTTGCCTGCTTGCAGGGTCAGCGGTGTCTGCGTCTGAGGGGATAACAAATAGGCCACCGCATTGCCGGGGCCGATGAGATTGGAGCGCGTGTCGCTGGAATTGACCACACGTTGGATGGTATCGATGTCAGCCGCTGGTGCGTTGGCCATGTAAAAATAGAGTTGTTTGGTTCCCGTCGCCGGTCCCGGGTCAAAGACATTGGTGGGGTCGTTGGCCGTGTCGTTACCGGCATTATTATCAAACAGGGTGCCGGACACCGCTGCCGTATTGGTCACCGATGGCGCGGCCGCAGCGGCCACATCCACCGTCAGCGTGATGTCGGGCAGGCCGGCCCCGTTGGGCAGCGGCCCCGGGTGGGTGCAGATGGCGCCGGGTCCGCCGGGTCCGCAGCTCCAGTTGGTGCCGGTTCCCGAAACTAAGGTCAAACCGGCCGGCAGCGTGTCGGTGACCGTTATGGTGCCGGTGGCGTTATTGGGACCGTTGTTGGTGACGCTGATGGTATAACTGCCCTGGCTGCCCACGGTAAAATTGCCGCTGTGGGTTTTGGCGATGGCAAGATCGGTCACCGGCTCGTTGCGCACTGAAATTACTTCGGCAGAGAGCAATACCAAATCCTGTCCGGCCTGGTACCGGGTGGTGGCGCTGGAGGACCCGGACAGCGAATTGGGCAGCGGAAAAACGTCAATGTCGACACCGTAGGCGGTATTGCCGGGCGGCGCGGGTGTGGTGCCCAGCAGATCGAGGGTTGAGTTGAATTGATTGCCGGCAGGATTGGCACCCGATGTGATGGTGGTGCCGTTCACCGATAGATTTTCGCCGCCCCCTGAGATATCCGGATCGCCCTCCCAAGTGGCGATGCCCCACGTGCAGTCTCCGGAGACATCACAGCCGGTGGCCGGAACCCTAAAGTTGCTTGGATTCAATGTGATTTGACTGTAGCGAAAGTACTGGAAACCATCATATAAATTAATGACGCGCAGGGGCTCGCTGCCGTGATCATAAATAACAATCAAGGTCCATCCGGCCATGACTCCGCTGTTGGTGCAATAGGCCCCTCCTGTAAAGACCGTTAATCCGGAGAAGCGATAGGTCCCGTTTCCCGTAACTTGTGCGGTTACATCGGCGAAACCGGAAAAGAAGTTATAGCTCCCGTAGGTCTCTGAAAAGGTGCGCGAAGCATTTATCGTTCGTGAATCGCTTGTGGTGACATTTTCAAATACCACCTGGTTGTCCGGCGTGGCACCTGACCCTGCCCAATAGAGATAAGCGGCTCGGATAACCGCACCGGAAGGCAGGCCAGTTAACGCCGCGTCTCTTGAAGGATCAACCAGGCACGGGTTGCCGGAATTGGGCTGTCGTCGCAAAGAGGCCCCGGTCATTTGGAAATTGATGTTTCCGGCAAAACTTTGGTAAAAAACAACCGGATCGGCAATGGCGGGTGAAGTAAACGATAGCATAACGGCGGCGAAAGCCCAGAAGACAACCTTGATCAAGATGGGCTTTCTGGGTTTGAACGAACTTTTGCCGATGCTTTTCATTTTCTACTCCGCTTTCGATGGTGCTCCTTCAACGTGCAACCCAAATGTCAATCCATAGATCAGCTGAATACTGCTACAAGTATGACAATAAGGCGGTAACCTGTCAATAATTGTTCAAAACTTCGGCTTTCTATGTCAATTGCCCGCTAGGCGTGCGGGGTGCTATCCTCGCAGTTGCACAAAAAAGATGGCAAAGATAGGGTTATTTATAGCAAGTTTTCAAGAAAGTTTGCAACTGGGCGGCGGTATCTGAAAAGATCCAGTCGATACCGCGGTTCAATTCACGCAGCAGTGTGTTGGGGGAGTTGGCGAATCCGGAGCCGACGTGCCGACCACTGCTCTGATGCCGGGCGATGATGGCGTTGCGCATCATCAGGTAGTGCCCGCAAAGCCCGCCCCATTGGTTGCGCGCGACCCAATCACTAAACCGGTCGGGAAGATAGGTGGCAATGGGCACCTTTGCTTTTGGCGGCGTTTGGGTCAAAGGGGCCAGAATATGAGGATCCAAGGCCAGCAGGTGATAGTCGGTTCCCGGCCTCAATGCGTCCAATGTTTGTGACAAGATGTGATCCTGGCGAGGCGGATCGATCCACTTCTGTTGTTTGATTTCTATCATTAAATGAAGCTGTTTGCCGAAACGCGCGACGACTTCTTTAAGGGAGGCTATGTCGGGAACTCTTGCTTTTAGCGTATCGTAGTCGGTTTGGGAGATTTCGCACGGCTGCCCAAAAAGGCGATGGGTATCGGCATCGTGGGCCACCACGGGGATCAAATCCCTTGTCCATTGCACATCCAGTTCAATGCCCCACACACCGGAGTGGGCGGCCTTATCAAAAGCCGCTAGTGTATTTTCTTTTTCTTCCCCATCACGATGTTCTCCCCGGTGCGAGATGATTTTACACTGCTGAATTATTTCTACAGGGGGCAGGGGCTGCGGCCAGCGGTCAAATACAGAGTTAATGCATCCCATTAAAGCATTTTCAAATTGGTTTTGAAAAGCCATCTATGGCACAATCAGTATTGAAATGTCCTTGGCGCCCGAAAAGACTTTATGCGATGTACTGCCTAAAAAAAATTCTTTGATACCGGATATGCCCCTGCGCCCGATGACGATCAGATCATACCCATTTTGGGCTTCATTTAAAATGTCCCGCGCAACGCCCTTATTCTTGTTTTCCACTTTGACGGTGATATGGGCTTCCGGAAAACCGGCTTCTGATAATTTTTCCTTGGCCCGGCCCATCGCTTGGGTGACCAATTCGCGCTTTTTGTCTTCCAAAGCACAAAAGCTGGATTGTTGGGATTTGAAAAATGGGGTCAGGGCGGGGCTGTCCATTTGACACAGGGCGGCTGTGTCAAGCATGATGTTAAGCAGCGTGATGCGGTTATCGGCTGAAAAACTTTTGGCCACCAATTCAACCGCGCGTTGGGCGTTGTCCGAGTCGTCTATTGCCACCAGGATGTTTTGTGCCATAGGTCCCTCCTTGGGTTTGGAATTTTTGCCAAGTCTGGGGTGGATGGGAAAGAATTATTTTTCTCGGCGGTCATAACGTCTGTAAGAACATGCGCTTGTTTGCTCACATCCTTATCTTATGGCCAAGGGGGCGGGTTGTCCACAATTTTATTGTGGCTTAAAATCGATATCAAGTTTCTGGTCGATATACTTCAGGCGTCGGGGCGTTTTTCACGGGTTCTGCTCAAACTCGGAAAAAACTTCCCGGCCCCCCAAATACCTACTGTAATATGGAGGGAAAATGGTTGACGGCGGTTACACGATCAAGGCGGTGCTCTTTGATTTTGACGGCACCTTGACTGCACCGGGGGCCCTGAATTTCAAGGCAATTAGATTGGAATTGGGGTGCCCGGCCCATCTCCCTGTGTTGGAATACATCGATACCCTCCAAGGGCATTCGGAGCGTCAAGCGGTGTTGGACCGGCTGGACCAATTTGAAATGTTGGGCGCCCAGAGTTCCCAGCCCAATTCAGGCGCCCTTGAGGTGGTGGCCTGGATTAAAGCGCAACAGTTGCCCATCGCTATTATTACCCGCAACAGTCGAGCTTCCGTAATGCGGGCGCTGGAGAATTTCAACGATTGGTCTTCTGATGATTTTGACTTTATCATCACCCGTGATGATCCAATGGCTGTTAAACCCAGTGGTGACGGAATTGTTTGGGCGGCCCGGCGATGGGGCCTAGCGCCTGCTGAATTAATTACCGTCGGGGACTACATTTTCGATCCCCAGGCGGGTCGCGCCGCCGGTGCCTTGACGGTTCTGTTGGATCCTGAACAGAATCCCCGCCTGGCTGATGCGGCCTGTGATTTCCGCATTGCCCGCTTAACGGATCTGCTGCCCATCATTGCCGCCGGCCGCCCCCTGCCGGCCGGCAAGCTACCCAACGCTCTACTGGCGTCCTTTTTGGAGACCCACGCCTTCGCGGATCCGTCCGTCTTCATCGGGCCTGCTGTGGGGCAGGATGTGGCTGCTGTGGATGTGGACCCCGAGCAGGTGTTGATTCTAAAAACCGATCCCATTACCTTTGCCAGCGAGGCCATCGGCCATTACGCGGTGAAGGTGGCGGCCAATGATATTGCCACGGCGGGTGCGTCGCCCCGCTGGTTGTTGACCACTTTGTTGCTGCCCGTTGGGACTACGCCGTCACAGGTGCAAGCCCTTATGCGGGAGTTGTTCGAAGCCGCCGCCCAAGCGCAGATCACCCTGTGCGGCGGGCATACCGAGATCAGCGAGGCGGTGCAACGCCCGGTAGTGGTCGCCATGATGGCGGGCACCGTCAAACGCAACGCTTTGGTTGAGAAAAAGAATATGGGTCAGGGGGATGTGGTGGTGTTGACCAAAAAGGTGGCCATTGAAGGCACCGCTATTATGGCCCGGGAATTTGAGGCTTCGCTCAGGGCCAAAGGATTGAACGATCTGCAAATCGAGGCTGGTCGGAACTATTTGGCGCAAATCAGCATTGCGCCGGAGGCGCATGCGGCGGCCCAACGTCATCTGGCCACAGCCATGCACGATGTAACCGAAGGGGGGGTGGCCACGGCGCTGGAAGAGTTGAGCGCGGCGGGGGGGCACCGCATCCGCGTCGACATGGAGAAAATTCCCATCAGCGATTTGACCCGTGAAATGTGCACGGTCCTGGGGCTTAATCCGCTGGGTTTGATCGGATCGGGCAGCCTGTTGATCTGTTGCCGAGCACAGAAGTGCACCGAACTGATCGATGCGATTCAGGCGCTGGACATTTCCGCGACACCCATCGGCCGGGTGCTGGTCGCCGGCACAGGCATCACTGCTTACGAGTACGGCCGACATGCCGAATGGCCCCGGTTTGCCGCCGACGAGATTACGAAATTATTTTCCCCGGGATAGGGGGTATCGGGTTAACACATTGATAAAACACCCACTGCTGCCGCCGCCCCCGGCGCTGCTGCTGCCGCCCGATTGCGCCAGG
>JBNKKB010000066.1:0-13482 GCA_050291605.1 Desulfobacteraceae bacterium
GTACTATACCATTAACGGGCTGGCCTTTATTGACAAATTGGAATCCATCACCCGACAGATCCGAAATTGTATGGAGATATGCTGTCCGGACTGCTGCAAATAGGGCGGCGAAAAAAATTTAACCTAAAACGTGCATTTAGACGCATATGCACACAACAACAGAAATGGAGAAAATCATGAAAATTCAAGAAAAAGAGCGTATTCGCGAAGCGGTTCGCAACCGCTATGCCCAGGTGGCCACGGGTCACCCGGATGGCCAGGACAAGACGCAGAAAGCTTCAGGGGGATGCTGCGGATCCACGGCGCCGCAATCGTTTGCACCCGGCAGCGGCTGCGGCTGCGGTGCATCCGACCGGACCGAAGGGTTGGCTCCCCTGCTGGGCTACTCCGCCGAGGACCGGGTCAGCGCACCGGAAGGGGCCGATATGGGCCTGGGTTGCGGCAACCCGGTGGCCCTGGCGGCCTTAAAGCCCGGCGAGACCGTCGTGGACCTGGGAAGCGGGGGTGGTTTCGACTGCTTTTTGGCTGGGACCAGGGTGGGCGCCGGGGGCAAGGTCATCGGCATCGACATGACCGCCGAAATGGTAGCCAAGGCCCGGCGCAATGCAATGAAAGCCGATGCGGCCAATGTGGAATTTCGATTGGGCGAGATCGAGCATCTGCCGGTGGCGGACAATTGTGCGGATATCGTCATCTCCAATTGTGTGGTCAACCTGTCGGTGGACAAAAATCAAGTCTATGCGGAAGCTTTTCGCGTGCTCAAGCCCGGCGGCCGCCTGTTTATTTCCGACATTGTGGCCACGGCGCCCCTGCCGCCGGAAATCCAAGCCGATCTGGAGCTGGTTTCCGCTTGTGTGGGGGGCGCCGCCACGCTGGACGATGCACGCGCCATGCTGGAACGCGCCGGATTTGAAGCAACCCGCATCGACGAAAACCAAAAGAGCCGCAGCGCCATCGAAGCCTGCATGCCGGGCAGCGATGCCGCGGGACTTGTGATTTCGGCGTACATTCAGGCGCACAAACCCAAGGCATAGGAAACCGTAAACCAAGATCCCGGCTCTGGGAGCCAGACATTGGGGCAACCCCCGCCAGGGGAGGCGTTTAAAACGCTTTGCTAATCTTCGGCGTTCCAACAGACCGGCGCAGAAGCCGGCCCTACGCTGAATCGGTGGTGGCCAAGCAGATGATCTTCGTAGGAGCGGGCTTGTTTCTGTAAATATTCGTCCACGAATAAGGAGGTAAAAAATGGCAATTTCACTCACATGTTGCAGTGCATGGCGCAAGACAGGTCAAAAGCAACCTTTGGATGCGCTGATCCCTCAGTCGGAGATCGGGCGGCTGTATGATCGCTTTTCGCGTGTCTACGATCTATGGGGCAAACTGACCGAATCCAAAGCCCGGGAGCGGGCGTTGCAGTTGGCCGATATTCAGGACGGGTCGAATATCCTGGAGGTGGCCGTGGGCACCGGACTGGCCTTTGAACAGATCGTCCGGCAAAATCCACACGGCAAAAATATGGGGGTGGACCTTTCCTACGGCATGCTGGCCAAAGCCCGCAACCGGCTTGGGCGCTTGGATGGCGGCAACTATTTTCTGTCACACGGTTCTGCCGCCGCCCTGGACATCGCTTCGGATTCGGTGGACGTGCTGGTGAACAACTACATGTTCGATCTTATCTCTTTTAAACAGATGAACCGGGTGCTGGCGGAGTTCAATCGCGTGCTCAAACCCCAGGGCAAACTGGTGCTGGTCAATATGACCCGAGGGCGCGGGATGGGCAGTAGGATTTATGACCGCCTCTATCGCCTTTTTCCAAAAGCCATGGGCGGTTGCCGCGGTGTGGCGCTTTCCGATCGGTTGCCGGGTCAAGGATTTAAAGTGTTGACCCGCGAGTATGTGCAGCAGATGCTTTTTCCGTCGGAGGTGATACTGGCGGTGAAACAGCCGTAGGTTCAAGTTGGGTTTTAGGGGATCGCTCAAATTGCCGGGTCAGGATTTGTCGCGATCCTCAACATGGAGTTCCATAACAATACGGCCCCAACCCCCACAGGCGACACCCACGTCGAAACAGGCCGCTCTTTTGAATCTCATTTCATTGGGATCGATCCCTGCGTAAACCAGCTCTGCGGCGGTAAAAATCTGCGTTGTTATTGCATTGAGCGCATAAATACAGATTTTTTTGGGGCCCAGTTTGGTTAAAAGGTTGCCTGCGCCGTCAAAATAAAACTTTTCGCCAACGCCATGTTGGCTGTTACAACCATGGGAATCAACCACTTCGACGATGAGGGTCTTGTTGCTCAGCTCCGGCGCTTTTGAAAGAATGTCCGCATTTCTCGGGTTTTCCCGAAACCGTTTCATCTCCGCATCGCTGTATCCCAATCGCTTTTGCATAAATTTCCATTTTACCGTATCCCAGGCCAAATCTTTTAGGCCCATTGCTTTTGCCTCACTTTCTTTGACCACTCCAATCACTGGGACGGCCACGGCCTTTGGCTTTCCGCTTCGATCCAGGCGGTCACCCAGTCCGGGATCTGCGTGCCGAAATCCGGCCTGTCGAATACCTGGACCACCGTGGTCGCGGGCACCAGGCCCTGCTTTGAAGTGACACCGGCCTTGATTAATGCAGATGCGCATATGTTATGGTTTCGATGGGTCTCCTGCAGGAAATAGAACCAGCGCCCATCGTGGCAAATAAGCTGGGTGGTTAAGGTGAATTTCGCCAGAAAAGGGATTCTTCTGCGATAGCGTATGCTGGCGCCGCCCACGGCGAACCCCCATTTTTTATTTTTCATCAGGCTTATAAAGCCGACCCGATAGGAGTAGTCCCAGCGGCCCAGTTCCATGTAATTCAGATAGCGGGCATTGTTCAGCTCCATAAACATATCGATATCGGCCAGGCCGGTTCTGAATTGGATCACGCTGGGATCTTCCAGGTCCAATTTGGGCCTGTACCTGGCCTTTAACAGGGTGGTGGTGAGTTTCAAAAAGGGGTACATAGGCTCTCGCTTCTTAATTTATCTATTTTGCGGCCACCGGATTCGCGTCCCCCTGGGGGGTCAAACATTCAATTCTAAACGTATTAGCCTGAAATGCCTGCATTATCAACAAGAAAACATTATGTTATAATTCAGGATGTTAAATCAGTCATATGGTGGGAGAGATGGGCGATAAGTCGCCCTCTGAAGGGGAAAGGATCAGGACCGGTTTTGGAAAAAAACACCCCAAAAACCGGTCCCGGGTCTTTTATGCGGTCTGCACGGTGATGGTTCGCGGTGTCGCTTTTTCCACTTTGGGCAGGGTAAGACGCAATACACCGTCGTTCAATTGAGCGTCGATTTTCTCCTGGTCGATCACCTCTGAAAGGGAAAACTGTCGATAATACTTACCCACCTCGAATTCGATCATCACATCATCTTCAGCGGCACCCTCAAAGGGTTCCACGCCGCCATCCAGGGTCAGGGTGTTGTCGCGCAGATCGATGTTTAAGGCTTTGGCCTGCACGCCCGGCATATCGGCCAGCAGCACGATCTCTTTATCGTTTTCGAATATGTCCACCGCCGGGGTAAACACCAGCCCGGGGGTGGTTTGCTCGGCCTGGGTGCTCAGCTCTTGTTTTTCTTTCACTTTGATTTCCTTTGAATCTTTACCAAACATGATATCACCTCCTGAATTTGGACATCATCGGTTAGTTGATGGTAATTTGCCGCGGTTTGACGGCATCGGCTTTGGGCACGTGGATGGTCAGCACGCCGTCTTTCAATTTGGCCTCGATGCGTTCCGGATCGATCTGGGTCGGCATGGCGATGATTCTGGAAAACTTGCCGGCTTCGCGTTCCCGGCGATGGTAGCGCACCCCGTCGTTTTCCGGTTCGATTTTGCGTTCGCCGGAGAGGGTCAGATTTTTTGCGGTGGCCTGCATTTCAAGATCCTCTGATTTGATGCCGGGAAGTTCCGCGCGGACATAGAATTTGTCAGCGTCTTCGGTCAGATTGACCTGGGGGAACACACCGGCGCCAAACGACCCGCGTTGGGTGCCGAACTCGTCGCCATAGACATTGGCAAGTTGACGCCGCAATCTGTCGAACTGCTCGAAAGCGTTACGAAAGCCAACATTGGGTACATTGTAAAATCTTCGGTAAATCATTGTAACACCTCCATTTTTATCGTTCTGTCGGGTTTATTGATGTTCCATTTTGGCAAAAAGTTAAAGATTATTTCGGCTGTGTCAATAGCATAAATTAATTTTTTCTTGCATTACTAAAAAAATTTATTAGTATTAAGTAATGGTTTTTTAGGGCGATTGAAAGGAGGTGCGCCAAATGGCTGCAAATACAGATACGCAAACCGCTGTTAAGTTTGACCTCCCCTATCCTGATACGGCCGAGCTGAAATCCAATCAATCCGTAAGGGCAACCTTCAGGCTCCCGGAACACACCATTCTGGCCTTGAATATTGTTTCGAACCAACTGGGAGTGAAGCAAAAATCCCTGTTCGACCACCTCATTGCCGACACCGATGCATTGGAGACCATTGCGCGCAAGCTGAGCCAATCCAAGCCCCGGCCTTCCGGGGGAGTTCAAAAAACATTTGTGATCAGCAAAAAGACATTATCCACTTTACAAAAGATGGCCGCAGACTATCAGGCCTCCCGCGACGCTTTGGTTGAATTTTCGATCCGGCGCTTGAAACCGGTGATCGAGCAGGAAAAAAGCAAGCTTGACGCCCGCAAAAAAATTGCGGTTAAGATAAAAACCGCTTTGGCATCTCAAAAAAAGATACTGGATGATGCCCAGCGCCAATTGGGCGCTGAAGATCCAATTTGCGAACAACTGGCCTATGCCGTCGAACGACTGGACAGCGCCGGAGCGGCCATAGCGGCTTTTGTCAAAAAAAGCGAAAAAATTTCGGAACTGGGTGCATAGGGCCTTGACTCTGAAACCCTCTGACTTTTGCAACAATGGAGTTTAATACGCGTTGCCGGCTATGGGTATTGCGCTTTGCTGGATTGTGGCGTTCCAACAGGCCGGCGCAGAGGCCGGCCCTACGCTGAATCGCGCGTTGTGCCGATAGGTTGGCTTTTATTGATCGTATATTACTTTGGGGATGTCTAATTGTTGGAGATATTCAATGATCACAAAAATACGACTTATAATTGCCTATCACATCTCAATCTTGCTGATACTGATTTCATTTGGATTGTTAAAACCAAACCAACATGGCAAATCAACAATATCAACTCCCGCATTTAATAACAAATCGGAAATAGCACTTGATGTAAATAAAGATCCCAACCAAATTACCAATTAATATTTTTTTAAATGCAGAAGATATAAGCATGCCTTTCACTCAACCGGTAATTTCGCTGCACCGCATTGCCGCCGGTGAAGGCTTCGCCGGCCGGGCAAATGATCTTCGCAGGGCCGGGATCCGTCCCGGCCATCTTTACTGTTCAAACGGAAAAAACGTCTGATTGAAATATGCCCCTTTTATAATTGTTTTCGTTGAGAAAGGGTAGATTTTCATTCAGGCTCAGGCCGCAGGCCATTTGGAACCGCGGGCGTAGCAACGCTATGTTGAGGATTGAAAATGGCTGAGAACAACAGCCTGGATGGAAAGATGCCCTCTGTTTCAGCTATAGTTTTCGCTTAAAAAGGGTAGATTTTGGTTCAGACCAAGGCCGCAGGCGTAGCAACGCTACGTCGAGGACTACAAAAAGGTGAGAACGCCGGGCTGGGCCGAAAGATGCCCTTTTTAAGCGAAAACCCAGGATCATTTATATTCCTTGCGCTGCCGATCCAGATCCCGCTTCTCGTCTCTGCGGCGGATGGTTTCGCGTTTGTCGTATTTGCGTTTGCCCCGGGCCAGCCCCAGCATGACTTTGACTTTGCCTTCGCGGAAGTATAGGCGCAGGGGAATCAGCGAGTAGCCGCGCTCGTTGAGCTTGGTGTAGAGTTTGTGAATTTCGTGCTTGTGCAGCAACAGCTTGCGGATTCTCAGCGGCTCGTGGTTGTCATAGTAGGCAAACGGATAGGGGCTGATGTTCATTTGGTGCAGAAAGATTTCACCGCGTTTGATGCGGGCATAGGCATCTTTTAAGTTGGCGCGGCCCTGGCGCAGGGATTTGACTTCGGTGCCTTTGAGCACCAGTCCGGCTTCCACCTTGTCTTCGATAAAATAGTCGAAGCGCGCCTTGCGGTTCTCCGCGATGATTTTGATGTGGTCCTTGCTCAACGGCTGCTTACTCCCAGTTGTGTTGTTGGTTGTTGAGCAGATCGCCGTAAGTGTCGTGCACCAGGCGTTCGATTTGCTCGGTGGTGGTCTGGGTCAGCAGCTGATCCACAAATGTGCGTGCTTCGGCGGCATTGATCTGGCGAATGGCATTTTTTATTAGCGGCACGGTTTGGGGGGTGGTGCTCAGCTCGTTGAGACCCAGGCCGACTAAAATGGGCGCATAGATAGGCTCACCGGCCATTTCACCGCAGATGTAAACGGGGGTGTTGTTTTGTTTGCCGGCTTCAACCACCTGGTGCAGCAGGCGGATCACCGCCGGATGCAAGGGACTGTATAGATAGGCCACCTGACGGTTGGTGCGGTCGATGGCCATGGCGTACTGGATCAGATCATTGGTGCCGATGCTGAAAAAATCCACCTCTTTGGCCAGGGCATCGGCCATGATCACCGCCGAGGGCACTTCAATCATCACACCGATTTCCGCACGCTTGCTGTAAGGCAAACCGTCATTTTCAAGGGACTGGGTCACTTGGTCCAATATCTTTTTAATGGCAAAAACTTCATCCACACGTGAGATCATGGGAAACAGGATGCGCACCTGGCCATGGTGGCCGGCGCGCATGATGGCCCGCAATTGGGTTTTAAATACATCGGGTTTTTGCAGGCAATAGCGGATCGCCCGCAGCCCCAACACCGGGTTGACTTCGTCATCCTCGCTCATATAGGCCACGGCTTTGTCGCCGTTGATGTCCAGTGTGCGAATGGTCACCGGCTTGTCGGGCATCAGGTCGATGACATCTTTGTAACTTTCGTACAGCTCTTCTTCGCTGGGAAAGCTGGTGCGGGCCATATACTGAAATTCAGTACGGTAGAGCCCGATGCCGTCGCAGCCTTTGTCGATGACGCCCACCACCTCTTCGGGCAATTCAATGTTGCCCATCACCGGCAGGTGCAACCCATCCTTGGTTTCGGCAGCCAGGTGACCGGAGCGGGCATACCGGGCGCGCCGCTCTTCATATTCGGCGCGGCGGCGCTCCGCTTCGATAAGGGTGCTTTCCCTGGGATTGATCACCACGACACTGGCGGTGCCGTCAATGATAATAATGTCGTCGTTTTTAATAATCTGGGTGGCCTTTTCAAGCCCCAACACCGCCGGAATTTCTAATGCACGCGCGATGATGCTGGTGTGCGAGGCCTTACCCCCGCTTTCGGTGACAAAACCCATGACGCGTTCCAGCCGGATCTGGCTGGTTTCCGCTGGTGACAGATCGCGGGCCACCAAAATCACGCGTTTGTCTATGGTGCCGATGCTGACCTCTTCGGCCCCCACCAGGTTCTTCATGACACGATCGGACACCTGCAGGATATCTTCGCCTCGATCCCGCAGGTAGGGATCGGTCATGCTGTCGAACATATGCCGGATGTTGGAAACCACCTTTTTCAGAGCCCATTCGGCATTAATCTGCTCCTTCTCGATGGTTTCAATGGTGCGCCCGTAGAGCATTTTGTCTTTGAGCAGCACCGAGTGGGTCTCCAGAATTTGAGCGTGTTCACGAAACTCCTCGGGTGTTTCGGTGATGATGGCGTTCAGCTCTTCGGTGGCCTTTTGAACGGCAATTTGAAAGCGCTTTTTTTCAGCAGCCAGATTGTTTTTGGCAATGGTGTAAGTGGGCACCACGTCGACGCCCTCTTTGTCCACCAGGTAGGCTTTGCCAATGCAAAGGCCGGGTGAGCCACCAATGCCGTACAATCTGATTTCGCGGGCGTTTTCATCGGCCATGCGATTATTCTCCAAATCCTTTACCGATCATGGCGGTGAGTTGTTCTAAAACAGATAGATCCGCATCGTTTTCAACGATAATGCGAATCCGATCCCCCTGAGCGGCAGCCAGGGTCAAAATATCGAGTACTTGTTTGGCATCCACCTGCTCACCTTCAAATTGAATCCATACGGGACCGGATGCCAATTGGGCCGTTTTCGCCAATTTGGCGGCAGCACGTGCGTGCAGCCCCAATTCATTAACTATATTTAGATCACGCCACAACTGTTTGGTCAATGAGGTCATCCAAGGTTTTAGCCAAGAAGGTGGTGTGCGGGTGCGTCTATAAAACGGTTTATCTAACACCCTGGAGTGGGGTTGTCAACGCCCTTTCATTGACAACCACCGGGCATCCCGATAGATATCCCCACAGTTGCATAAAAAAGATGGCAAAGGGCTTAAAAGTCTTATAAGCATTGAATATACAGGGTATTGAGAACCCGTCCAACGTTGCCCACACCATACCATTTGAAAGGAATCGGATGGAACGCCAATTTTTAATTGATGATATCAAGCTGGAAGAGTCGTGGCGCCTGTTTAAAATATTAGGCGAATTTGTTGACGGAGTGGAAAACCTGCACGACTTGGGGCCTGCCGTCAGCATTTTCGGCTCGGCGCGCACCCGGGCCAAGGATCCGGCCTATGCCCAGGCCCAGGAAATCGCCGGCCGTTTCGCCGCAGCAGGATTTGCAGTGATCACCGGCGGGGGCGGGGGCATTATGGAAGCGGCCAACAAGGGGGCCCGTCAGGCCGGCGGACGGTCGGTGGGGTTGAACATCCAATTGCCTTTTGAGCAAAAACCCAATGAATATGCCGACTTAAAATTAGACTTTCATTACTTTTTCATTCGCAAGGTGATGTTCATCAAATATGCATCCGCCTATATCGGCCTGCCCGGCGGCTTTGGGACCCTGGACGAGATTTTCGAGGTGATGACCCTGATCCAAACCCAGCGCATCAAACCGTTTCCCGTCATTCTCGCCGGCAGCGATTATTGGAACGGCATCATGGATTGGATCAAAGCCCGTCTGGAGGAAAAAGGCATGATCTCCACCGGTGATATGGATATTGTGCAGGTGATGGATGATCCGGATGAGATAGTGGCAATGGTCAAAAAGTTCGTTATTGTATAGGACCGGCTGTGGGCACCGCTGAGGTTTAAAGGTTCCCACCGGTCGGCGCCAGGGCCGACCCTGCTTTTGGTCCGAACCTTCAGTGCCTGTTGTGGTAGCGGCGTCTCACCGCGATTTGACTGCCGGCTGCATCCTTGTCGCGGCCAGAGGCCGCTCCCACATCTTCAAATAAAATGGCCCGCCCCCCACGGGTTGACCTTCGGTTGTAAATGTAAGGATTGGCACTACCTTAGGACCAATGGGCAACGTCAACCGCTGCACAACGGACTATCATTACAATCCGGCCACATGGAAAGGCAGGGTCAATGAAAGCATCTGATCTGTTTGTTAAAGCGCTGGAGGCCGAAGGCGTACGCTATATCTTTGGCGTACCGGGTGAAGAGAATCTGGATCTGATCGAGTCGCTGCGCAACTCCAGCATCAAATTCATTTTAACACGCCACGAACAGGGGGCCGGATTTATGGCCGCCACCTACGGCCGTCTCACCGGCAAGGCCGGGGTGTGCCTGGCGACGTTGGGACCCGGCGCCACCAACATGGTTACGGCCGCCGCCTATGCCCAGCTGGGCGCCATGCCCTTGTTGCTGATCACTGGTCAAAAACCCATCAAAAGCAGCAAACAGGGCCGGTTTCAAATTGTCGACGTGGTTCAGATGATGCAGCCGCTGACCAAGTACACCCAGCAGATTGTCAGCGGCGACAACATCACCTCGCGCATCCGCGAAGCGTTTCGCACCATTGAAGAAGAGCGACCCGGCGCCGCCCATCTTGAATTGCCCGAAGATGTTGCGGTGGAGGAGACCCGCAGTCGTATCATTCCCCGGCACCCCACCCGGCGCCCCATTGCCGAGGCCAAAGCGATCCGGCGCGGCATCGAGATGATTGCCGCCGCCAAACACCCCTTGTTGTTGATCGGTGCCGGGGCCAACCGCAAATCCACCAGCAAGATGCTTGGCGAATTTATCGATCACACCGGCATTCCTTTTTTCTCCACCCAAATGGGCAAAGGGGTGGTGGATGAGCGCCATCCACTGTTTCTGGGCAATGCCGCCTTGTCGGCCGATGATTTTTTACACCGCGCCATCGACAGTGCGGACCTGATCATCAACGTGGGACACGATGTGGTGGAAAAACCGCCCTTTTTCATGCACCCGGACGGTTTTAAAGTGATCCATATTCATTTTTCTTCGGCCATTGTAGATCCGGTGTACTTCCCTCAGCTGGAGATCGTCGGTGATATCGCCAACACCATCTGGCAGCTGGACCAAGGCCTCTCTCCTCAGGGTGCATGGGATTTTTCGCGGTTTATGCAAATCAAAGCGGTGGTGGAAGAGCACTTGCAGATCTGTGTGGAGGACCCGGCGTTCCCGATGTGCCCGTCGCGCATCGTATCGGACGTGCGCAAGGTGATGCCGTCCGACGGCATCATTGCCCTGGACAACGGGGTCTACAAAATCTGGTTTGCGCGCAACTACAAAGCCCATCAACCCAACACCGTGCTGCTGGACAACGCCCTGGCCTCCATGGGCGCCGGCCTGCCCTCGGCGATGGCGGCCCGCCTGGTGCATCCCCATCGCCGGGTCATGGCCATTTGCGGCGATGGCGGCTTTATGATGAACTCACAGGAGATGGAAACCGCCGTCCGCCTGAAGATGAATCTGGTGGTCCTTATTTTAAGGGATGATGCCTACGGCATGATCAAGTGGAAGCAAACCGCGATGGGGTTTGATACTTTTGGTTTGGATTTCGGCAATCCCGATTTTGTTAAATATGCTGAAAGCTACGGTGCCCAAGGCCACCGCGTGGAAAGCGCCGCACAATTGCTGCCGCTGATGGAGGCGTGCCACGCCGGCACCGGGGTGCATCTGATCGACTGCCCGGTGGATTATTCGGATAATGATCGCATATTGAACAAGGAGATCAAAGAAAGAAGTAAACTCATTTAGAAATCTTCGCGCCGGTGATCAATGTCTATCCTTATCAAGAGATGGATAACGCCGTGACCACAAGGACACGAAGCACATGTAGCGTATAATATCATGCAATCTATTCAACTTCGTGCGCTTCGTGCCCTTCGTGGAAGATTGCCGCAACGTTTCTTGGGCACCGCCCCAACCGTGTTCTAGCGGGCCATTTCGCGTAGTTCGTATTCGGGTTTGGATACGCTGCCGTCCGGATGATGGACGGTACGGTAGACAAGACAGTCCGGCCCGATTTCATAATCGGGCTCACTGCCGGCGCCCAAAGGGTGGCTGGCACTACGATAGATTTTGCCGTCACGGCCCAACTCGTATTCGAACTGATCCGACCACCCGCGTGGATGGGTGATGGTTGGGAAAAACCGGCCGTCGTTGACAATATAATCGGGTTGGCTGGATTGGCCCTGACGGTGATTGCACACACGATAAAGCTGGTACATGGCACGACCTCCTGTTTTGAATTGAAGTGTTTGCCCGATGTCCAAACAAGGGGTCCCGCCAAATACATTAGCGCCCCTCATGAATTCGGCATGAAGGGCGGCAGCTCAATCGCATCGTTCGACCCGTACAACCCAACCCGGGAGTGGGCAAAACGCCATCTCGCGCCGTCAAACCGCAACGCAACTGTGGTATGCTATGGCAGGTCTTCTGGCTCTCCCTCCTTTACAGCCGCCTTCCCATCATCCGCTGGAATGACAGTGGCATGGTGATGCTGCAAAGGTGTCCTGAAAAAGCAGGCGCGGGATTACAGCGGCGGGACCGCTCCCGATTCACACGGGATTCCCTATTAAGCCCTACGGGCACCAATTTATTGTTTGCTTCTATCCAAATCGGATGATCCTGTCAATCCAATGGATGCGTCAAAGATACTAAATTTGGTTCTTCTCCAAATTAGTTGGAGACATTATTGTAGATAGACCTGCCACTGTACATACGGGCACGCCGCCGGAGTCAGGGTTTGGCCTGCCCACCCCGCCTCCGGGCTGGTTATTTCAGCACGTTACCAACGGGGGCATTCGTTGCCCCCTCCCTGTTCACCGCCAGGGGGTGAGCATGGACAACCACCGAGAGCCGTTATGTTTGGACTGTCTATCCATCATCGTAGGTACGTGTGGCGGCGCCAGGGTCTCCCCCATTGGTAACATACTGAAATAACGAAGCCCTACAGCTCACGGTGGGCAGGCCAAACCCTGACTCCGGCGCCTTAGAGCTATCAGATATTGGCAACCAATTTGGAGAAGAACCATAAATATAGTCCATCGTGTGATTCAGGATGGAAGTGGCCTAATCTAATCGGCAACGCCGATATAGGTGCCGGCCTTTTTCAATGCATCGATCATCTTGTCCGGAGTGATCCGCTCGGGGTCATAGTCCACGGTATTGATCTCCCTGAACTTGTGCCATCCGCTGGTTACCTTTTTGATGCCGGGCAGCCCTTCCAGGGCGGCTTTACCCACGCTGTATCAATGCACATAGAAGACGATTTGATCGGTGGCTGCCGCCTGCGCCTGGACCATCGCGCCCTGCGCCCAGAGGGTGGCGGCTATAAACAACAGCGTAAAAATTGAAATATACTTTTTCATGATGTGCCTCCGGTGATGATGCACAAAGGTTTTCTCTCCTGTCAGTTAGTCGTACCTATTGAAACAGTTCGACAAACTGTCCATACCCCTGGGCTTGAAGCTCTTGCTTGGGGACAAAGCGCAGGGCGGCCGAATTGATACAATAGCGCAGGCCGGTGGGCTGCGGTCCGTCATCGAACAGGTGACCCAGGTGCGAGTCAGCATGTTTGCTGCGAACTTCCGTGCGTACCATGAAAAAAGAGCGGTCTTTTTTTTCAATGACGTTTTCCGGTACAAGGGCCCGCGTAAAACTGGGCCAACCGGTGCCGGATTTGAACTTGTCGGTGGAGCTGAACAGCGGCTCGCCCGACACGATATCCACATAGATACCCGCTTTTTTGTTGTCCCAATAGGTATTGTTAAAGGGCCGTTCGGTGCCGTTTTGGCGAACCACTTTATATTGCAGGGGGGTTAATTGCCGGCGGAGCGATGCATCATCCGGGATGGTATAATTTGCGTTGGATGCGGCCATGGGATTGTGGCTGACCTTTTTCATGTTCATCTGGCTCATCTCTTTCTTCATGGGTTGCTGGGCCCACGTTTTTTCAAGAAATTGGTCGCGGCCCGATCTGGATCGATAGAATTTATAGCGAAGGGGGTTTTTCTTATAATAATTCTGATGATAATCTTCAGCATCGTAAAAAGGGCCCAGAGGAAGAATCTCCGTCACAATGGGCTTTTTAAATTGGCCGGATGC
>JBNKKB010000067.1:0-2855 GCA_050291605.1 Desulfobacteraceae bacterium
AACACCGATTTTCGCGCAGCTTTAACCGTCACAGAAATATAAAAACCGGATAGTGCGGTTATTTGAACTTCAGATCGAGGTTGACATCGCCCAACCATGATATTTTTTTCGGTAACCTTTGCCAAGGTGCATTTCTCAGGATCGGGTTGTGTGCTCTTCGCGGGAAGGTAACGGTGATCCGGTCACCGCTCAGATTCACTTGACCCTTACCTTTTACGAAATGGCGATACACTTTGGCTGCGTCGCAGTCTTCGAATCCTCTGAGCTTGTTGGCCAGCATGCTGTACAGAGTATCTGCGATCATGGTCATGATCACATCAAAGTGCACTTTGGTCAGGATCGGAGAAGACAATGCATTGAGGTTGAAGAATTTGACGGCTTCGGAGATGACATTTTCAACCCGCCAGCGTCTGGCATAGTCACTGACGATGCGTTCGACCGGAGAGTCCATGTCGTTTGAAATCAAGAATGTCGGCCTTTCACGGCCGTTACCGCGCATGGCAACCTGACGCAGCATGCCACTGTAACCGGCAAGTTCAACCATGGACTGGTAAACTTTCGGGTTTTGGTATTTGCGTTTGGCATGTGGGATATGAACCCGCTTCCAGGGGCCAACCGAATCCAGGCTCTCGATCAGTTTTTTGCCTCTGCGCCGTAAGGTGATGAACTTTACCCCCTGCGTGTTGAGCTCAGACAGATTGGCATACGTGGTGAATTTGGAATCGAAAATTAGCATGGGATCCACACCACGGTGCGCCTTTTTCCAAAACGACAGGAACGCCAAAATTTGGTCGTCGGCTTCTGTGCGCTGGATATCTGCGGCCGTGTACAAGATCAGCTTGGAACTGGCATCTTGGCCTACAAGGGTCAGCGCCCCCTTCATTCGCTTGTTCCTGGCACCGGCCCAATGCTCTTGGAGCACGGACTCATCGCCAAAGTGGGGGATGGTGTGAAAGTCCAGATTGACGATGCTATTGTCGTAAAGTCCAATGCGATTGGCTTGCCGGACAAAGGCGGTTTGGAGCTTGTGCAGGTGGATGGCGTCCAGCGAATAGGAATAGGTTGACATAGCCGTGCACTTGGGTAGCACGTTGAGTCCGGCAAACGTTCCCAATCCGGCATCGAAGCTGTGATCGTTCATATGGGCGAAACGTTCGGTCCCAATCAACTTCAAAGCCAGAAATGACAGGAAGTACTGCAAGGCCGGGATCGTTTTACTTCCAGGGAGTCCGGCGTTAGCGACCACTTTGGTCAGATTAAGTCTTTCGATAAACGGGGCGAACAAGAATACGCCGGCCGAGTCGCAATCGACCGTCCGGGCATCTCCGACGGTGAGGATCCGGGACACTTCCGGGACTCGAGCGCCTTGGACCGTAAGTCCGACTTTGAGACGGGTTCTTCGCGGAAGCCGCGGGTAGCCTTCTTCGGCTAAAACTCGTTCAACAGTGCGCACTGACAGCTCAATGCCGTCTTCGCAAAGCAATTGTGTGATCTCTCCAGCCGACATGTTGTGTTCCCGCCAGGAACAGATTTTTTGACGAGTAGCCATGTTGACAGCTCGACGGTTGACCTTGCCTTCGGGAACAGGTTCGGAAAAGTCGATTTTGTCATGAGCGAATTGATGCCTGAGCAGGTTGATGTAAGCAGGAGAGTAGCCGAAGCGATCAGCCACGACTTTTGCCGGCAAGCGATCGACAAACGAGGCCCTCAGAGCCTCATAGCGGCGCTGCCAATCATGAGCGGGGTTGAGAAAAAACTTCTCATCAGACATGTGATTCTTATATATCATGACGCTTATAATATCAATAAAAAATTGTCATATTGAGGTAATAAACCGCATGTCCAGTCGGTAACAATTACAAAGCATTGGGATTACGCATTGATATTTAAAGATTTTTTTAATCATGTGTTGTTATCGGTGGATAATGCCATCAGAAAATTAACTTTAGTGCTGTCGCCGTCAATGCGTCATATAGTATAAGAGAGGCCCGGAATTGGCAAACACATGCGACTGATTAACCCACTGTAATTAAGCTACTTTAAAGCTTATTGTGATTTAAATTAAGCGTGTAACATTTATACGATATCGTTCCGCGAAAATCGGTGTTTAAAAAAAGACTTCACAATTTTGGGGCGGATTTACCTTTAGATGTCTAATTAAGCCTTCTCCTGTAATTCCTCTATACTCATAAAATTGTAAGGTTTCCGAAATTGATTTATTCCAGTGTTCTGTTTCCTCGGGAACCCATGATGGGGTAAAACCATTAAGGTTTAATATGCATCGGCTAAATAGTTCGTTAGTATCATTCTGGAAAGATTCTATATCGATAATAGAGTTCGATGATTTGAAAAGAACTCGCTTACTATTTTTAACTGGAATGTTAAACACACAATTGAAAATCAAACTCGTCTGTGGATCAGAAAAGATAGGGCGTAGATCTTTGTTTACGTACTTCTGAATAAGAGGTCGCCATTCATCCCACCAAGGTTTGTTATCAAGTAAAATGAAATCCATTTTTCCGTAAAATGGAGTTGAACGTATACTACCAATAATTAACATAAAAAGCAAACAGCTGATAAAAAAAGAATCTTTTATATGAAAATTATCAAATACGCCGAAAGCTTTAATCTTAGAAGAGCTTATTTTAGTATTAATAATTTTAATAAAAGGTTTTTCTAATAGAAATAATATATATGTTAATGGGATCCAATACATTGAACTGTAGCAGAGCCTGTAATAAGCTGATTTATCGCAGTTTGCACTCCATACTAAATTTAAAAGCGGAATGAAAAATACTAAAATTGGTACTAATCCCAATATTATAATTTTAAATTCAATATTCAATTTTCTCTGC
>JBNKKB010000068.1:0-38292 GCA_050291605.1 Desulfobacteraceae bacterium
GTCGTGCCTGAAGTAAGTGGGGCGCCCTATTATCAAGCTTATTTAATTGTTAACCAGAACAGTCCTTATGAAAGCTTAAGCGACCTAAAGGGTAAAGTATTTGCATTTACCGACCCGGAATCCAATACCGGCCGGCTTGTACCAACCTACTGGTTGCAGCAACAAAGCGAGAAGCCGGAAGACTATTTCGGCAAGACCATTTACACCCACAGCCATGACAACTCTATCATGGCGGTGGGCATGTCACTGGTAGACGGTGCCTCGGTGAACAGCCTGATCTGGGACTATTATCACCATCGCAACCCGGTGCACACAGCGCATACGCGCATTATCAGAAAATCAAAACCATTTGGCACACCACCGGTGGTTGTGCCCCATAACATGCCGGAGCATGTGAAGCGAACGATCCGTACCTTGTTGTTAAACATGCACCATGATCCGGAAGGCAAAAAAATCCTTGATGGGTTGATGATCGATCAGTTTATCCCACCCGTAGAGGAGCGTTACGACCCGGTTCTGGCAATGATGGGCAACGAGTAGCTTGAAGGAGCGTCATGAGTCTATTCAGCCTGCGAAATAAATTGATCCTCTCGGTTTCAGCGCTGGTCATCGGCAGCGGGCTGATCATTTCAGTGTTGGAAACACATCGTTTCAGCAATAATCTGCATGACACCGCTATTCAACAGGGAGAATTCCTCTCCCAAGCATTGGCCTTGGAAGCGACGAACAATATACTGATCAACGATCTGGTCGCGCTTCAGAATCTTCTCCGTCATCAATTGAGCAGCAACCCTTCGATGGCCTATCTTTTTATTGTTAAAGAGGGTCAAATCCTGGCGCACACCTTTACTGGAGGCATACCGGTTGATCTAATCGGCGCCAACGCACCCCAGAATGACTTGCGTGGCAACTTCCGGCGTATCTTCAATGAAAAGGGAGAATCCTATCTGGATATCGCCTGGCCTATATTCTCCGGAAAAGCCGGCATCTTGCGTCTGGGGATATCTGAGAAACCGTACCGATCGAAGATAACCCAATTGTGGTTACACGTCATGATTATCACCTTGGTCATTCTTATCCTTGTCATCGCCTTTGGCTTCCTTTTTATACAAAGAATTACACGGCCCTTGACCGCCTTGGCGGCGGCAGCTGAAGAAATTGACGAAAAAAACCTGGGACACATTGCCGGACCGCAAACCCAAGACGAAGTCGGCCGATTAACGGCTTCCATCAATAAAATGCTGTCCCGAATTAAAACCCACACCCAATGGCTTGAACAGCACACGCAGGAACTAGACCGCGCCCATCGACAGACCCGAAGTGCTTTTGAGATCATCCGTAAAATATGGCGGCAGGACAACCTTAAAGATGTGTGCGCCTATCTGATTTGGAAATTTGAGGAAATCGTGACCTGCAAGGATCTCATGCTCTTTGTTTTCAGCCATGACCGGAATAATCTTTTTGTCTTTTATGACGGTAAACTCAAGAGCCTTGAAAGGAAACAATTTGATGCAGCCGTACCCCTGCTGGCCAATATCGATCAGTTCAGTTTTGTCAAAAAAAATATTGTTGCCCCGGATTTGATGCCGGCCACGTTTAATGCAGCCAAACATGCCGCCACCTTTCCGATCAACCATGAAAGTCAGCTGTTGGGTGCTTTATTAATTCCCTGCCCGGGGCGATGCCAATGCAAAGCCAAAGCGTTGAACGTGATCGCGCTGATATTGGATCATGCATCAGGTGCCATCAAGCGCGCCGCATCCCGAGAGGAAGAGTTGTTACACATCAAAGCCCGATTGGACCGCACCAAGAAATTTTGCGGCATTGTCGGTAAAGATCCCAAGATGGAGGCCATCTACAAATTAATAGAAGATATTGCTCCCTCGGACACCACTGTTCTGGTGCAGGGCGACAGCGGGACCGGTAAGGAATTGGTGGCGCGTGCCATCCACCAAAAAAGTCAGCGTCGAGACAAACCTTTCGTAGTTATTAATTGCTCGGCTTATCCGGCTACATTGCTGGAGAGCGAACTCTTCGGCCATGAAAAAGGTGCTTTCACAGGGGCCATCAAAAAAAAGAGCGGGCGCTTTGAGCTGGCCCATACGGGCACTGTCTTTTTGGATGAAATCGGCGAAATACCGCCTTCAGCCCAGGTCAAGCTCCTTCGGGTGCTGCAAACCCAGAAATTTGAGCGCGTCGGTGGAGAACAGACGCTGACGGTGGACGTACGGATTCTGGCCGCCACCAATAAAAACTTGCTGCAGCAAGTGAAAATAGGAAATTTCCGGGAAGATCTCTATTATCGCCTGAATGTTATACCCATCCAGATTCCGCCTCTAAGGCAGAGGCGCAATGATATTCCATTGCAGGCCCGCTATTTCATGCACCGGTTCGCGGCTGAACAGGGCAAAGAGATCACCGATTTCAGCACGGAGTCCATGCGCTTGCTGCTGGACTACGAGTGGCCGGGCAATGTTCGCGAACTTGAAAATTGCATTGAACACACTGTTGTCCTGGCCAGGGGAAAACGCATTGAGATATCCGACCTTCCGTCGGCATTGCAGCATACCCATTCCTCTGCCCAGCTCAGGTCCAAAGGCCGCAGCAAAACCCTTCAGAAAAACGAAGCTGATTTGCTCATCGCAGGTCTGGAAGAGTCGAATTGGAACAAGAAACAAGCTGCCCAACGGATGGGTATCAGCCGCAATACCTTGTATCGCAAACTTAAGAAATATAATATCCATCCGCCCGCCATTCACTAGGGGCGAGTTCAATACCCGCTGCACCCCGCTATTTTTCCAAGTGTGATGTTCACATTGAAAACGTGTGTCAAATTGGTACACGCATAAACGATTGCTTTTATGCGTCTTTTTACATGGAATACCCTGGATGTTCCAAACCGGTGCATTTATCCTGAGGCCGGATTGGTTCACCGGCCTTTCTGTCCCTTGTGTGATCCTAAATTTACCATTTATTCATCAATCGGACACAAAGATAAAGTCTATTTTTTCAGCATGTTATACGCAAGATAGCGAAAAAGCAGAATGGCCCTGTCGCTTTGCCCTCTGTGCTGCAATCTGCTGGCATGACTGTTGCTCTGATAGACTACAACCCCAATCACTGCTGCCAGACAGGTTGTAGAAGCTTGAATTCATACATAATCGTTCATCGTTCATTTCCCTTTGAATTGCTATACAGGGCCAAGCAGAGGGGAGCGGCTGGCAGATGCGAAAAGAAGTGGTTGTGGTGGATGCCAATAAGGAGCAGCGTACCGATCTTTGCTGCTTGCTGCAAAAACACGGATGGAAAACAGCGGCATGTGGAACGTTTCAAGAATTGGAAAAGCAGGTCGGGATCTGCAATGGCGCAATTGTCATCATCAACTTGGATAACATTTCTGTTGACAACAAAAGGATCAGGAAACTAAAAATGAATAGAATCTATTCGCACATTATCGCATTTTCCGCACACCCGTACCACCCTGAACTGGAAGAAGTTTTCAGAGAACACATCTCGGTCAGTATGAGCACACCGGTTGATCCTGATGAGCTTATGTATTGGCTCAAGATTTTCGATCCATAAAAATGGCCTGCGACATTCCCGTAAATATTGCGCAATGGGGTCCCCGATTTATCGGCAACCCATTCGTGATCTAAGCATACAATCCAAAAGTGCAGCATCGCCGATCAAGGAGGAAAAAATGAAGAAGAAATCACTGATCACCATTTTCATGCTGGGGTTCATAGCGCTAATTATGTCGGCTTGCGGCAGCGCACCGCCTGTCGATATCCAGGCGACCATGGCCCAACCCAAAACTTACGTGGGTTCAGATACATGTAAAATGTGCCACCTGGAGCATTACGACTCCTGGAAGATGACCCAGCATAGCCGCATGCTGCAGGATGCCAAGGCCAACGAGGACGCCATTATTGTCCCCATCGATGAGCAGCGCATTCGTACCGATTTGGCAAAATTGGAGGCCAAACTCAAAGTGCCGTCTGACAAGGTCTTTGTCCCTAAAAAAGACGACATCCTCTACACCATCGGCAGCCAGTGGAAACAGCGTTTTCTCGTAAAAAAGGATGATACCTTATATATCTCGCCCATCCAGTACAATGCCGAAACCGATCGTTGGGTCAACTATCACGAACAAGACTGGGACAAGCGGCCTTGGCTGTTGAAGTGCGGGGGATGCCATGCCACCGGCGCCGACCTTGAAAAAAACACCTTCAAGGAACCCGGAGTCTCCTGCGAATCCTGCCATGGAGCGGGTTCCTGGCATGCGGCGCTGCCCAAGACCGCCGTGTTTGAAAAAAGACAGACGATTGTTAACCCGGCAAAGCTGACCATGGGTGTGGCCGCTCAGATTTGCGGCTCGTGCCACAATCGCGGCAAGTCCACAATGAAAAAAGGAGGCGGTTGGCCGGTGGGTTATCGACCAGGCAAGGCTTTGCAAGCCTATTATAAATCCACTTCATTTGAGGCTGGGGATACCAAACACGTCTATGCCAATGAGTTTTCCAAAGGGCATCATCAGCAATTCATAGATTGGCAGCAATCCAAACACGCTACAGAAGGCGTAACCTGCACCTCTTGCCACTATGTGCACCAGTTGGGTATTCCACCCACAAGGTCCCAAACGCAAGCAGCGGGCTCCAAACAGTGCTTCCAGTGCCACGAAATGGTCAACAACAACCTGGGACACTCCATCCACTCTTTTGCCAATTGCGTGGGCTGCCACATGCCCAGAATCGCCAAGAGTGCCGAGTCCGGAGATATCCACAGCCACGTGTTTGTGACCCTGCTGCCTGAAGATACGCTCAAGAATCCCAAGGTACCCAACTCCTGCCAGACCTGTCACAAACATAAAGATGAAGACCTGGCAGAACTTCAAAAAGAATGGGAAGCCCTGACAACCATTCCCAAGCCGATCGGTAAAACCATCGAGTCGATCGGGTATAAATACACCCGATGATCAAACAGGAGCGTGATATGCGAAAAATAAAGTGTATCCAGACAACTCCTGTCTTCCTGGGCGCTTTGCTCCTGGCTGGGTTGGTACTCATGCCGGAGATGGTCAATGCCCAGGAAGAGGTGGCCTCGTCCATTCGGCGCTACAAAGAGTATGAAGTCAGCACCGGCTACTATGAAGCGTATGAGGTACGTCCCCGCCGCCAGCTTCCGCTGGTCGGCGTTCCGGGTGTCCGGAGCGGGGTATTCCCTTACAGCCCTGCTGCCGCATCCATTCGTGTGCGCAGTCGCCTATCGGATTCGCACAGGGGTATTAAATTTTACGCCGGCAGGCGCTGCGAGGACTGCCACAGCAGTGAAACCCACGATATCCACACGGTACGGGCCAATCTCACCTGCCGACAATGTCATGGAGCAGAACCCATAGCCAGCATCAACCATTACTACTCGCCGTTGAATCCCATTCGCCGGCATGCTTATGTATGCGCAAAGTGCCACGAAGGTGCAAATGCTTCATTCGCCAGTTACGTGGTGCATGAACCGGCCGTCGGGTCAGCCGCATCCAAAAGTGGGTTTGCGGCCTTGTACTACGCCTATTGGTTTATGCTGGTGCTTTTGTTTGGCACCCTGGCTTTTTTTATCCCCCATAGCGTTTTGATGGGCGTAAGAGAGCTGTTTGGAAGAAAAAGGAAAGTTGAATAATGATGCCGACAACGCACATTAGACGATTCAATATCATCGACCGGGTGTTTCATCTTTTTTTGATGCTGACCTTTCTCGTGCAAACCGCCACCGGGTTCAGCCGATTGTATTACACCACGGCGTGGGGCAAAAGACTTGGCGCTGCTTTTGGCGGTTATGAAACCTCGTTCCTGGTTCACCAGTGGGTGGGCATTTTAATGCTGGCGGGATTTATCATTCATACTGTGTACCTGCTTGGAAAACTGGATTGGCGGAATTTAGCCAAGGGCCTTTTGGGACCCGATTCTTTAATCCCCACCCACCGCGATGTCATCCACCTGGTGCAGCGCATCCGATGGTTTTTCGGTCTGGGACCCTCGCCCCGGATGGGTCGTTGGACCTATTGGGAGAAATTCGACTACTGGGCGGTATACTGGGGCATGCCCTTGCTGGCGCTCACCGGGTTGATGTTGATGTATCCCATATGGACGAGCCGCTGGATGCCGGGGTGGGTACTGAATATCGCGGCCTTTTTACATCGGGCCGAAGCTATTTTGGCCGTGGTCTATATCTTCATCGTACACTTTTTTGTCGGACACCTCAGGCCCACCAGCTTTCCCATGAATGAGGCCATGTTCTCCGGCAGTGTCCCTTTGGAAGAAGCCATGGAAGAAAAACCGGCCTGGATAGAAAGCTTAAAGAACGAGGGAAAACTTGAGCGGGTCGCTGCAACGCCTCCGGCCAGATGGTACAGGGCACTCTATTTTATCTTCGGCTATTGCGCCCTGAGTTTTGGCGTCTATTTGCTGGTTAACGGCATCATTTACAGCGACCAAATTCGACTGCACTAAGCCATCAAAGGATGGGACGACCCATGGGGTAGATGACTCAGGGTTCGCCATGCGTTAATTCAATGTGAATTTGACACGGCTTTGCGGCCCCTCTTTGGCGTCGCCGCCTTCAATTTTGGGCTCAACAATAAAAAGGCGCTGCTTTTCCACCTTGCCTTGATCGATCAAATATTGCTTTACCGCCGAAGCGCGACGGTGGGCCAACAGTCGCAAATCATCAGCGGTAATTTCGATGGCGGTATAAAGAAGCTTTTCCATCTCCGTCAGACTGAGTTTTTTGAGTTTGCCCTTTTCATCCCGTGGTTTGGGAAAGCGTGCGGCGTCATATGCCTTTTTCACGAGTTGGCTGCGATCCTTCGGGGTCAGTTTGATCTGTGCCAGGGGAACGGCCTTTCGTCCTCGCGCCATCCTGGTCTTGAGTTTGGCCGCCTTGAGTTGGTCTTCAAATCGCAGCTGACGCAAGCTGTCGACGTCTGCTTCGGGGTTAACCTGACCCTGTATTTCCAAGTTTAGACCCGGTCGTTCATATAATATTTTCGAAAGATTATCCAACTTATCGGTGCGTTCGGGCGCCATATCGCTGCGGCCGGCATCAAAGTCCACATAAGCCAGCTCTTCGCCGCCCCCGAACAGGGCACCCAACAACTTAAATGGCGAAGAGACCGCTTCGACAATCAGGTTGATGAACATTTTCACCACCAGGCCGCCGATACTGAACTCCGGATCATCCAGATCGCCGGTAACCGGCAGATCAATATCGATATTGCCGTCACGGTCTTTGAGCAGGGCCAGGGCCAGTTTGACCGGCAGTTTGGTGGCATCCGGGCTGTCCACAGGCTCACCTAAAGTGAGCTGGGAAAGGAGAACTTTGTTCCGTGCATCGAGCTTGTTTTGCGCCACCCGATAGGAAAGGTTCAACGCAAGCTGTCCTTTTTGAAGTTTGTAGCCCAAGTACTTGCCCGAGTAAGGTGTAAACGGACTGAGGTCCACGGCATTGAGCCCGATGGTGATATCGGCAAACGGTTGTTCAATCAACGGATTGACCTGTCCGGAAATCTTCATGGGCACGTTTTCCCTCACCATGCCTTTGAGCAATAGCTCGGCTTTGTTCTCCTTGATGGCGTCCAAACCGGCGATACGCCCCCCGATTTGGGTCATGTTCAGGTGCACGTTGGGCTTAACCAAACGGTCCGTAAAATCTACGTTGCCGCCTTGCAGGGTAACGGTTTTGATCCTGATGTCGGGCTTTCCGGTCTTGTTTTGCGGTTTTTTTCCTTTGACCGCCGGCGGAACGTCTTGGTTCTTATCTTTGCCTGACGGTTTATCCCCAGCCATGATCATGGCCAGGTTCGAAGTGCCGTCGGCATTGATGATCAGGCGGTTGAAAAAATCGGTCAGCGCCACCTCATTCACGGTCAATCGAAACGGTGTCGTGCCGATATCGAGGCCGGTAACATATAAGGATTTCCAATTGAGAAAACCGTCGGCCTTTGCCGGGTCCACCGATTTAAAGTCGTTGAGCGCAGCCTGACCGGTATATTGAACATCCATAAACGTGTTTTGGGGTATGATTTTTAAGGTGCCCTCGGTGTCCAGACGGCCTTGGGTCACCACCAGTTGTAAAAACCGGTTGATATAGGGTTGTGCCGGCCGAAGGTCCAGCGCATTGGCTGCCATTTTAAGCTCGGCCTGCAGGGGGATCAGCCCCACATCGCCCTGAACCTTAAGGATCCCCTGGTCGGCCCAATTCAATGCCAGGTCGGCTGTGCCCCGGGTATTTTCACGGGTCGACAGGTCTCTGGCATTCAAGCTGATTTTGCTGAAGGTGAAATTGGCCGCGGGGTCGGTCTGCTGATCCTGATAGTGGACGGTGTAACCCTTCAAGGCAAATTCCGGAACGGTTACGGCCCATGCCGCGGAATTCGCTGGGGCCTTCTCTGGGGTAGATTCATCCGGCGGCGTACTTTGTGGGGGCCCGGAAACCAATGCGGTTTGCAGGTTGAGCCGCCCGGCCGTATCGAATTGCAAATGGATTTTCCCATCCCGCGTGCGGATACGGCCCAATCTGAGCCATTTTTTTTTCAGATCGACATCTGCGCCCTCCACTTCCAGCCAAGGAATAGTGACCAGAGAGGCGTTCTGTTCCGACACCAGGGCCAGGTTGGAGAGCGTCAAAAGGATTTCACTGACGGTTTGGGTGCCGTCCGACCAGTTGACTTTGGCATGCAGTCCTGCTTTGCCGCCGGTCAGTTGCGCATTTAAATGCGAAGGGTAATAGGATGCATATTTGGCGAGGGATAATCCATTCACCTTGACGTCCGCGATTAAGGAAAACGGATCGACATCCACCTGGCCATCCACCGCCACGGCTTCATAAGCCTCGGTGCGGGCCGATAGTTGAAAAAGGATCGCTTTAGCCTCAGGCGATGTATCCAGGGGACTGCTGGTGGCCACATTCAAAGCCGACAGCGTGGTTTCAAACGGTACGGATGGGACACTGTCTTTGAAATGGATCTCACCATCTGAAAGTTGGAACGCATGCAACACCAGTCGCATGGGTTTGGATGGCTTGGATGTTTCAGGTTGCCCCTGGTTTTCAGACAGGTGCATCAGATCGGAAAAATTAAATTGACCGGGCCCTGTACGGATGAGACGCACCTTGGGTTTGTCGATCTCGATGGAGTTGACCGCAAGGCCCCATTTAAACAGGGAGACCAGTGGGTCCACATTGACATAGAGCTCACCGACATCAATAAAGGGCCCGTCCTCGGGCTCCGATATGGACAAGCGGGTTAAGCGCACGGCAAAGGTAAAGGGGTTGGCACTCACCGATGCGGCGGTCACATTCCGGCCCAGCATTTGTGAAACCTGGTTTTTTAACAGGTGGTGAACCCCCAGCGGTACGGCAACAAATCCGGCCAGGCCGTACAGTACGAAAAAACCGGCCACGATCCAAATGATGACTTTATGGCGTCTATAGCCGTGCTGAAGTTTATGGTGCATTTAAGTTGTCTTTCAGCAGTAAGCTTGCAAATGGGAATCCATGATGGTGGCTCTCCACGCTTGAATGTTAGTATCAATAAATAGTTCGTTTTCCACTAATATGAGAATGATCACACAATTGGCAACATTGTTTTTCGGACCGATAATCCAAATCAAGCTTTAGCACTAATCTAAAAAGTGCACTTAGACGTTATTATGTTCAAAGCGAAAACTGGAGGTGATCGGCTTTTGATGGGGTTGCCGGATGTTAGCCATCTGGTTTGGGTGGGGCTTAGGGGCGGCGCAGGTTTAGCGTCCCGCGCTGTTTTAGCGCAAGCGAGTTTGCCCGCCCTGCCTGTCTCGGCTGTTCCTCAAGCGGGGAACGCCCCTAAGTCCCGCTTAGACCGCGATGGCGTGTCTCACCGCAAGCCCTGGGCTCAAATGGTGTTTTGCCTTCCACGCTGCCTTCAATTACTGTGGCGGTATACAAAAGGTTTGGGCGCGTCCATGTATGTCTTCAAAGGTTATACAAAAGCTGCCTTGGCTCCCCGTGATTTTGAGCTTTTGGACAAAAAGTATTTTTTTGTCGTCTGACAATCCCGGGCAGTCTCGTAAATCTTGGGCAGCCGATTGATCCTTCTGGGGTGCGCTGCAAAATTCCAGAATTTTGCCTTCCGCATCATAGGCGGCGACCGTTCCTTTTTTGGACACAAGCACGGCAACCGGTATATCCAGCTCCTCCATTTTTTGCTCCACCCCGGGTGAGTAAACCACTTTTTCGGGAAGCAAATGGCACGCACATGCATTCAGACCCAGCAAACACACCATGGCCAACGTTAGAAAAATCATCACTCTTTTCATCATCTTCTCCTTTTCTTCTGGTTTAACTCTATTTGAAACCGACATCTGTTTTTTACGCACTAGGATTTCACTGCAACGGCGGTTGCAAGATTAGAATGAAAAAGTTGCCTTAAGCAAAATTTGCCTTTCAGGCCTTATCTCAGGCGATAGCGGTTGGGTGCTGCGATAATAATCGACTCCATAAAAATTAAACTCCCGATCAAACAGGTTGGTTGCCGATAGGCTGACCATGCCGAATTTTTTTGGCAATCGCCAGCCGATCTCCGCATCGCACAGGCCAAACTCGTCTTGATCTTCATTTTTGGTTGTACTGTTGATATAAGTCCTGATCTCCTGACGCACGTAGCGTCCGCGCAGCTTGACGAACAATCCGCTGGGATGAAAAAAGCTCAATGTCAGAGGCAGTTGCTGCGTCGTCAATTCGTCCGGTATGGTTAAATCCGGTTCGCCGCTCTCCTGGCTGTACTGTTCATACAGGTATTGCAGACTGACGGCGATCTGCTTTATCGGCAACCAGTTCAGATAGAGCCGGTGAAGCTGTTCATCAAAGTCGTTTTCAGTAATTTCACTAGTGTTCGAATTTCCCTTTGGGACGGTGAGTTGCCGAAAGGAAAGCTCCCCACCCAAGACCACATTCGCGTTCATTTCATAATCAAAACCCACTCCGTATCGCGTACCGTCGGATGAAGAGAAATCATCGAAAAATTGATTAAAACCCGCCACATGTGTCGGCTCGAGGGTCTGATTTGCGACCAATGAACGCTTAAGGGTCCTGAACCCGGCAGCCCTTAAGGTGAGCTGAGGTGTGCACAACCAAGTCACCCCGATTTTGGGATTGAATTGCTGTGAATCAATTGTGCCATCGTCATAGTCATCCAGACTCATGCCTAATGTAAGCGCAAGCTTGGAAAATGGGAAGAGTTGGCTATAAACGTATACATTGGTGTGCTCAATATCGGCATCTGAATCGGTAGTGGTATCCAGTAGCGTAAAGGGCCCGTTGGTTATCTTAATCGCTTGTGTGCCTTCACCATCATCATCATAATACCCGGCGCCAAGAATCATATGCAGTGGGCGGCTTTGATAGATATACTGGGCCTCAATATTGTAGGCGTCGGCAGTTTCATCCTGGTCGATGCTCGACACAATGGGGCCAAAAACATTCTCTCCCTCAACGGTTTCACTCTTGCGTGTAAACTCGACATCATTGGCGATGGCGGATAGCAGGAAATGGTGATTCACTTTGGGACTGAAGCGAAAGCCGATTCGCGGCGTGTGTTCTTTCCGTTCTTCGTCATATATGGGCGAAAAGCTTTCAGGATCAAAAAAATAGCGTAAATCACCATTGCTTGTTTTTTTGGATCGATACTCCACCTGCAAACTCGACTTTGGAGAAAGGGCAACTTGGGCGAACCCATTGGCGATATCCTGCTCCAGTTCGTTATTCTCCCGGAATCCATCCGTCTTATAATGCATTTGCCCGACACTTAATGAGAATCGCTGATAAAGACCGGCGATGGTCACTTCGTGACCTTGGGTATTGTTTTCGCCAGTGACCCCGCTGGCCTGCAAAGTGACCCGGTCCCGGGCAAACAATGGATTGTATTCGTTAAAAGCCAATTCCGCCGGGCCGGCGCCTTCTTGAATCATCAAATCGCTTTCCGCCAATTGCGGCTGCACGGGCGTAAGGTTCAGGGGTTGAAGCAGTTGTGCCTGGAGCAGCTCGCTGACCCGAGCGATTTCATGTCTTGAACGGGAAGCATAAATATCTGCAAGCAACCGATGGGCTGAATAGTTAGCCGGTTCAGCATGAAGTGATTTGTACCCTTCGCGCAGGGCCTGTTCTTGAAACGACAGGTCATTGTAGATGCGGCCCAAACCGGCGCTGCGAGCGGCCAGATCCTCGTCCAACATCAGACGTGAGCGGTAAACCGCACGATTGTCATTAAGTGCCATGGACTTTTTAAGATCCCTGAGGGCCTCTCCGGGCCGGTTGAGGCTTTGCTTACGTATGGCGTCGTAGAACCATGCGGTGGGGTCGTTGGGATCGAGGGCCTTGGCGATGTCAAGCTGCTGTCGGTCCAAGGGGCCTCTTTTTTCGTCGAAGTAGCTTTTTCCCAAGTAGCTGCGGACCACGGCATTTAAAGGATCCAGCCCCGCAGCGATTTCAATTTGCGCCCGACCTGCCTTCAGATCCCCCTGGCGTATTATCGCCAGGCCCAAGCCCAGCCGGGGCAATGGTGCGGCCGAATCCAGCAGGATGGCTTGTTCAAATGCCGCTTGTGCCTCGTGGGTCTTGACCTGGGTCAGGTAGGCGAAGCCAAGAATATTATGGGCATTGGCGGTATTCGGGTTCAGCACCGTCGCTTTTTGAGCCGCTTCGATGGCTTGATCCAGTTGCCCCATGGACAGATGCAGCTCCGCAAGGCGGGCGTGCGTCGTGCCGTTTTCAGGGGCCTGGGCCACGGCAGTGCGGCCGGCGTTTAGGGCCTCGGAAAGGTTGAAAGCGGCCTGATGGGCATAGGAAAGCGCCATGTAGGCGGTCGCCGATTGGGGATTGGATTGAATGGCCTTGCGGGCGGCGGCCATGGCCTCTTTTTTTCGATTTTGCACCACGGCAATGATGGTTTGCAGGGCCAGGGCCGCACTACTGTTTGAATCCTGTGCCAGGGCCTGCTGTATATCGTCCCGGGCCTCCGCCACGCGCCCCACGTGGAGCAGCAATGCCGCGCGATACGCGAAAAAGCGGGCATCCTGTTCCTGCTTTGGAATCTGATTCAGTCCTGCGATGGCTTCCGATGTTCGACTTTGGTTGAATAGCGCCGCGTATTTTTCAAATTCAGCCGACGGTGCGTCGGAACCCATGGCCAATACCGGAGGGTAATACAGCGCCCACTGGACACTGTCGCGGGGCCGAACCAGGAGCTGTTTGCGAGGGGCATTGCCGGCCGCTGCCACAGCCCCTTCGCCTTTTGCCAAAAGGACCTTGCCATATGGATTTCGGGCCAAAATGCGGCCCTCGAACAGCTCGATGCGGGTTTGCTCCGCGTCTACCTGTACATAAAATTCCGTACCTTCAACTACGCCGTTGACAAAAGGGGTGACGACTTCAAGGCTTCGCGGTTGGTGGCTGAAAAAATTGGCGGCCCCTTTGAGCAGTCGAAATATAAAGGTCGTTTCGTCTTTGATTTGGGTGAACACCAGGGTGGTGTTCTGATCCAAACGCACGACGCTATCATTTCTCAGTACGATACCGGCGCGGCTTTTGGCTTCAACCCGTATCTGATCGCCGGTAAAGAGTGCATCATTCAATCGAACCTTCTGCCAGTCGGTTTCACCCTGCCGCTTGACCTGCACGCGGCCCTGCACAGAGATCACTTTACTCACCCAATCTTTATCGGCCGCCTTGGCCCAGGCCTGATTCGGTACCGCTTGAAATCCAACCACCAGAAACGACGCCACAACACCCATAACCGCCCAACGAAATATCATTTATTCTCTCCTGCTTGTTGCGCCATGTGCAGGTCAGCGCAAAAGTAATTGAATTCCCTGCAGTTTTGAAACTCTATTTTTGGCTTAAGTACACTGTTCCATCCCAGTCCGGGTCCGGCGGCACCTTTCGATATTGCCGGCACAACTTTAAAAAGAAAAGAGATGGTCCGTCCTTTTCGTTTATTTTTAACGCCTGATTAAAACAATGGTCGGCTTCATCCCAGTGCTGCTTTTCGAACGCTTGCAGTCCGGATGCAAAGATACCATTCAGAGCGGCCTGCGGTTCCGGTGAAACCCCATTGTGGGGGAGTATTTCGTAAACCCGTACCGGATGAGATTTGCCCTTGAACACGAAGCGTCCCACCGGACGCGCTAAACCATCGTTGTCCGGGCTGATGACTTCTTCCGAGGCCAGCATGCGGGTCCCCAAATACTTGTTCAGTCCCTCTAACCGTGAAGCGGTGTTGACGATATCTCCCACAGGACGATATTCAAAATGATCCAGGGCACCGATATTGCCCAATAAAATCTTACCGGCGTGTATGCCGATACGGGTCGGCAGGCGGTGTTGCCCCGGTGTTGAATTGAACCGATGCACGGCCCTTGTGATACCGATAGCTGACTTACAGGCAGCTGTTTTCAAATATCTTTTTTGTTGCGGAGCCGACCAGATGGCCAGGACCGAATCGCCAACGACCTGCAAAATCAGCCCGTTGTTTTCTTTGATGGGCTTAAATATGGCTTCGTAGTAGGTGTTCATTAAGCGGGTCAGGCTTTCGGGGTTCAGGTTTTCGGAGAGGGTGGTGTAACTTTCAGCGTCGGTGAAAAGGCATATGCCGTAGAGCACTTTTCCACCACCACGGATATCTTTGACATTGGAGGCCAACCGGTTGACCACTTCATCCGGTAGAAAGTGACCAAATGCTTCTCGAATATTGCGTCGTTCGATATTGGCCTTACGGTACTTCCAAACCAACCCCGAGATAAAGGCCATCGGTGTCTGGACCAGCGTGGGAACCACCAAAGGGTACCAGGTGCCGCCGGATTTAAATTGGATATAGGCCCAACTGACATACATGCCGTTTAGGAGCATCAAACCTGCCGCAGAAACCAAGGTGGAAAAGTTCAGGCAGATCAAAGTCCCAATAATTCCCCAAGCCATCAGCTGGGTACAATAGGCGACGGGCCTTAACGGGTGAACAATCTTGCCTTCCAATAGATTGGCAAAGGCTGTGGCGGCGATCTCCACGCCGCTGATGTCGATGCCCGATGCTCCGGAAAAGGCCGTGTAGAAACCATCATGAACCTTGAACCAGTCACTTTCCGTTTGTCCTACAAAAACAGCTTTCCCCTTCAATGACGGCAACTTGCTTCGGCCGGGGTCTGAGTCTGAATTTTTAAGGTTTAATAGCTTATGGTAGGATATGGTTTCAATGGTCCCAGGGGGACCGTAGAGATTCAAATATTGACTTTTGCCCGAGCCGTATATTTCGATTAAGGCTTTAATCAACCGGGTGTTTCGTGCTTTCGGCCCATCAATGGCATTGTGGCCCAAGCGAGCCGACATTCGGCCGGCCAAGGTGGGATCTCTTGTAAAAAGATCAGCTATCGGCCTGATATGTTCAATAATTTTACGGGCCGTAGGTTTCCCATGGGCAAAAACCGGCAGGGTCGATGCCGCCGAAGGATCGACCGCCTTCAATAAGCTCCAAAAGTTGTCAAATGCATCCGCGGCAAAAGCGTGCATCACAATTACGGGCAAGGTGGGAAAATCTCCGGCCCCGGGACTGAAACGCCAGTATTGATTCAACTTGATCGGCACTTTGGGCAGTGGAAACGGCGCCTGAGCCAATACTTCATCGGCAATTATCGGAATAGCGGTAAACATCTTCTCGATGTTGACCTGGACAACCGGCGAACCCTCGCGTTTGTCAAGGGGTATGGTTAGGCGATCGATGGGTTGGGCCAAAATCACATTGGCGGCCCGGCGAATGGCTGAAGCCAGGGCTTGATCATGGGATGCTTGTTTGGGTTCATGAAAGATAATATCAAATGCCACTACCGCCGCTCCTTCGGCGGTCAAGCGGTCCAGCAACTTTGCATGCAGTATCCGAGGCCATTTTTGAGCGGCTGCCGGCAGGTTCAGGGCTTTGGCCGACTCGCGGTCGATGGCCACCACCACTACATCGGTCGGCGGTTTTTCAGCCCCCCGGACTCGATATAGCCAGTGCAGGCCGATGGTTTCTTCTGCATCCGATAACACCGGCAGTATGCTGCTAAGGATACCCAGGAGTCCGATTCCCAGACAAATACCGTACCACGCGATGGGTGTGCGTTGGAACATCAGGTCACTCCTCGGAGGCTATTGACGGCCCCGGGACCACTCCAGCGGATCGTACTCAGAATGCCCTGTGGCGAATTCTATGCCGGTGGACGTTAAGCCTTGGGACATTTTCGACGAACACAATTATTGGTACGGAGTAGGAATTAATGGATCGAAGCCCAACTTCGACAGATTGAGTTGAAATATTTCAAAATTCGGGCGCTATGTCAATATAAGAGCCGCGCTCTGCAAAGGCTTTACTGTGGATAGCATGCCGTTTTGGGTGTGGAAGATTGCTCAAACAAGAAAACCACTTCGTTTCACATTCAATAAGGCGGATTAAAGTAGGTGTTGACACAAAAGCTTCGGCTTGAAATACTCGCTTAAACAGAAAGAAAGTTCCTATCTTTTTAACTCGAACGGGGCTGATTCTATTTACCCATGCGTGCCTTTTCAGCCTGTTTATCTCCAAGTTTTACTTTAAATATGTTTCGCGGCCGAATTTATGTCGATCTAACCCAATTTAATTGCAAAAAGAGAAATTTTGGCAAGAAAATTGCGTGAAGAAGGAATACAGTCATTGTCAGCCGGTCACTTTTAACCTGTAAAAACCAAGCTGACCCGCATCGTTCGGCAAACAGCGTTGGACCGAAGTAGGGTGCGCAGAAGAGGTAGGCAGCAATGGGGTTAAGGGATTGTATACTTTTGGATACTTTGCGATTGTTTTTTTAGTAAACTATTGCGTCAATGAAATTGGAATTCGGAAAACAATATTGAGCAGGTTCTCCTGAAATGATTGGAATACTATCATTCACCCTCTGTCAACTTCAGATTTAAGATAGAAAGGAAAACTAATGTACAATAAGAAAACGGTTCATCAAAATGCAGTCGTTGATGCCAAAAACAACATTCCCGGCATCGATGATAAGAATCCCTCGCAATTTGAGCAGGAGTTGATGGCCATGGCCCGTCATGAGGCCCGCCAGGTGACCTCCAAATATGCCCCTATCCTGGAGAAACTCAGCGGGAAACACAAACCCCTGCTTAAAGACTATCAGCGGATTTCGAAAGACTATGACGAGCATGCTGCCAAAATAAAGCGCAGTGAGCCGAGCGTGGAGCTGTCTAGAGGCAAGTATTATGCTCTGATGTTCCTGTTCGTTTTGGGTGAAGTGCCGATGAATTCGCTCGCTTTTGCCGTATTTGGCGAGAGTCAGATATTTACCTGGATCATGGCCCTGGGCATCGCGGTGGCCATCCCCTGGATCGCCCATGCTGTGGGAATTCTTCTCAAGCGCGGATCCGATCCTTGGTGGAAGAGCGGCATCGGCGTCGGCGCTTTGCTTTTTTTAACTATTGCCGGGCTGGTGGCCATAGGCTATGTCCGCGTTCAATACCTGGGTGACCTCTCCGAATCGGGCGCCGTGGGAAGTTTTGGCAGCAGTAAATTTATTGGTGCGGCTTTTGTCGGCTTGAACCTGGTTATTTTAGCCGCCGCGACCTTGTGTTCTTATTTCGCCCATGACACAGATCCCAAGTTGGAGCATTTGCATCGACGCACCAACGCCATCAACAAAAGCATGCGGGAGATTGAATCCAAGCATAATAAAATTCTATCCGAACAGCAGCAAAAAATCAGCCAGATCCACCAACAAGCGCAGGAGCTTGTTTATTACTATCGTAAAATCAATCTGCGCGAACGCCCGGATCACTGCAAACCGGTCTCTTTTGAAAACGAGCACAATATCGAGGTGGAGCTGAAAAAACAGGAAGGTTCTGTACAAAATTTAGACGCAACCATGCAGTTGCAATTGAAAGCGGTTAAAAAATAGAGACGATTGCATCGAACACCACAAGGAGTAACCCTCATGAGGCTGAAAAGAAATATCGTATGGGCCGTCTTGATCGGCGCCCTGCTTTTATTTAACCCCATACCCCGCAAGGCGAACGCTGTATTGGGATTTGGGAAAGATAAACAGAAGCCACGCGTGATTGTGGTTTTGGTGGATATGTCGGGCAGTACGAATAAAGCCCGGCGCACCGTTTATCGCAATGCATTTGAATTGATTCTTGAAAACCTGGGGCAGCAGGACCGACTTGTGGTCGGCACCATCACCAGCCGCTCTTATATCGATTTTAAACCGGCTCTGGATGAAACCATTCCCAAGCAAACGATTTGGGATAATCGTCTGCAATTCGAACAAAATTTCGTCAAGACCAAAAAGCGTATCCGCACGGGGGTTGACAATCTGCTCAAGAAAAAGCGCGGTACGCAATATACGGAAATCTTAAACTCACTTAATATAGCCGACACGATTTTTCACAGTGAAAAACGCGATAAGATTCTGGTGATTCTGTCCGACATGATTCAGGATTCCAAAGAGTTCAAATTCGATAAGGTTAATCTGAACAACCAGTATATTGCCGATGTGATTAAGCTCCGCAAACAGCAAAAGGCCATCCCCAACCTAGCCGCTGTCAAGGTATACGTGGCCGGTGCCAGCGCAAAGAGTACCAAGAAATTTCGATCCATCGAAAAATTTTGGACGAAGTATTTTAGCGTAACCGGCGCTGATTTTTCAAAGCATCGGTATGGTCATTCTCTAATCGAGTTTGAGAAACAAGACTCCTGATACTTCGCACTATTATCCATTCTGATGAAAAGCGGTAACCGCAACGGTTACCGCTTTTTTATTACCTGCCGCTTTTAATTAAATAATGGGTGGACTGTGACCCATATCACAGACAAAGGACCCCGGTGATGTCATGCATAAAGCACCTATATCGTGTTGATATGGTCCGTTTCATATTCATTAATTCAAAATAGGACCCTTGCAATGGCATATTTAAATGATCATGCTGATAAAACGAAAACTATGTTGTGTGCCAGTTGCGGCAGGCAAATCAGGCAGCTTACGGATAGCCAGACCCTGCTGCTGATCCTGCGCGGCACATTAAGGCAACAGCGTGGTTCAAAATGTATTAACTGCGGACAGGTCACCTGCTTTGATTGTTGTGGTGAGCTGCGCAGTTGCACCTGCGGCAGCAACTCATGGATGGCCTTGCCCTATTTAGAAACCGCGGGCGTTCACCATACGCGTTCATACCAGTGGGAACACTGATTCTGATGGGTTCTGAGATCGATTACCGGCAAGGACATTGGGCCGCATCATTGAATGGCATGACATCAAGGCCTCTCCAGGGCGTACACAAGGAGGTGGAAAATGGCATTGTATGCATTTGACGGCACATGGAATTCAGATGAAGTTGATGACACTGAAGACACCAACGTGGTCCGCTTCAAAGAGCTTTATGCGGGGAACAACGCCGAGTATCTGGAAGGCGTGGGCACGCGATTTGGAAAATTGGGGCACTTTCTCGGCGGCATATTTGGTTCCGGGGGCAAGACCCGTATCGATGAAATGTATGCTGAGCTATGCGAGAACTGGGAAAAAGGCGATCAAACCATCGACATCATCGGGTTCAGCCGGGGGGCGGCATTGGCGGTTCATTTTGCCAATAAGATCGGCGCAGAAGGGGTGGCGCTCCAAAACGGCCAGGCAGAACCCGTTCGGATACGCTTTCTCGGTATTTGGGACTTGGTGGGATCGTTCGGGCTCTCTTTCGATACATTTGTCAATTTCCAGGAGATCAACCTTGGATGGAATATTGATACCGTACACCAGTGCGTCGATCATTGTTATCATGCCATGGCGCTTGATGAACGGCGTGAAACCTTCAATGTGACCCGGCTGGATTCGGACAACCAGTACGATAATATATCCGAGGTCTGGTTCCGCGGGGTTCATAGTGACGTCGGCGGGGGGAATGCAAACGTGGCGCGTTCCAATATCGCATTGCAATGGATGCTGGCGCGCGCGCGTGATTGCGCACTACCGCTTAACGAAGCAAAGGCGCAACTGCCACGCTACAGCCAAAGGGACCGCTTTGCACCGATTTCTGAAAATAAAGATGTTCAACGCGATCCTCGGCGCAAGGTGGGTATCGAAGATACCATCGACGCCAGCGCCAAACCGTTTGAACTGGAATTAGGCCAATCCCACACCTGCATGGTTTTTGCCGCGTCTAAATACAACTGGAGTGGGGTGGCTTTGCGAACGGGCGCTCAGTACACATTCTCGGTGCCGGCGGGCGCCACGTGGAAGGATGCGGATATCGCATGCGGTCCAGCCGGGTGGAAATCCGAACAATTGCCTTGGTACAAAGAGGGTATTGTCAAAGCTTTTGAAAAACATAGGCGCCTGAAAGATGCCAACTGGTTTTCCCTGGTTGGTGCTTTAGGTGATGAGGATGATGATCTTTTTCTTATAGGTGACAGTACAGACCCCTATATTTCGACCCAGGACGCAGATCTTTATCTGTTTGCCAATGATATGGCGTCAAAATATGGCAATAACGACGGCTATCTCATGGTGACCATAACCCGAACGGCTTGAGGCTTTTAGATCTGCATTTGGCCTATCGGGAATAGCGGTATTTTCACAACCGTTTTAAGTTTACCCCATTGTTGCAAAAGTCGGAGGGCGCCGCCCAAAGTGCGGCAGCAAGGGTGAAGCCGTAGCACTTTACTGCAAACCCTTGCCAGCTAAGGATTTGGAGTCCTCCGGCTTTCCCGACGGACCGCTATCGCGGTAGCCGTAGGCGTGAAAAGATGGCATACATTGGGCCCGATCCTAAGTTCAGCATGGGTTTATTCCTCAGAGGTATCTCTGACATGTCGCCAAATCAATTCTGATAAGGGTTTTTAGCCTTTTTTGCCATATTTTTAATGCAACTGTAGGGTTGTCTTCTGTTTTGGTGGCATCAAGGTAACCTGAAAACCCATGGCCCTGATTTTGGGCAGGAGATTGTCGGGCACAACCGCTTCGACCAGGATACCACCGGTCAGTGAGTTTTTGTCGACGGGTTGTTGGGATTCCGGCCGTACGCGGATGATGTCAATGGGCATGGCACGCAGCTGTTTGAGTCCGCCCGGCGAAGACGCGCGAATGGATACCATCATCAACTTCGGTGCTTTTGCCGAAGATTTCGATCCTCCATCCGGATGGCGGATATTCTGCGGGTCGGCGCAGGACGAGCAGATACCCACGAGCAGCATAACGGTCAGGGTCATTGTTGTGATCATATAGCGCACTGCGGTTTCAATTCCCGTTTAAAACCTGTGTACCCATAGCCAAAAGCATTGGGTTGGGTACATTAACCTTTTTCCTTGGCGGGGGCTCTCTTGTTCGGAGCCCCCGCCGCATAAAAGGTTGAAAAATCGATTATCGCCGGGTGCGGCAAATGTCGCACATTAAAATAATCAATGTCTATTGTATCCCATTATATTGCCCGACATGGGTTCATCAGGGGGCTGGCAGCAGGTACTGCATTACACGGTCCATCACCGTGGCGCGATTATCGTCAGTGTCGATGGCTTCAAAGCCAAAGCCCAAATAGACCGTATCATTGGTGCGCATGGCCGGACCTTCAGGGAAGCCGGCACCGGTGATGCGTACCCAGTTGTTAAAGGCCTCACTACCCTCTGCTACGCTGACCGACCAGTCACCCAGCCCGGTCTCAAAGTCCGCTACGGGTTGTCCTGAAATTTCGATGTCATCCACAAAAACCCCTAAGTTCTGCGTGCTCCAATCGGTGGCATAACTGATGTAGATCTCCACCGTTTGGCCGGCATAGTCGGAAAGATCGATGACCACTTCCTGCCAGCCGGTACTGCTGCCGGTAAAGGCATGCCAATCGCCGGTGGTACCTGTCGGGTTGCAGGCGGCATCCATATAGTGGGCCAGAAAAGGATGGATTTGGTCCACCCACCCGCTCAAACAGCTCTCACCGGTGCTCTGGGTGGTCATTCCGTTGGTATCCGGGAGTGTGGTCCAGCTATCGCTGCCGACCTCACGGATTTCTACAAAGGAAAAGTCCCAATCAAACTCGATGTCGTGGGACAATCGGAATTTTAATTCCGGCGCGCCGGTGGGCAACGTGACGGTGCGCCCCAGGCGTTTATACGCCCTGTCGGCCATTTGACTATAAACATAGTAATCGCCGGAAAAAGGATCGAAAGGTCCACCGGGGCGATCGTAGCGGGCCGCGATGGCGTCTGTGAAATCGGGCAGAAAATAGCTGGTGGCTAAAAACGTACTGGAAGCGAGTTGGTTGTCGGCGCCATTGCCTCCCTGCAGACTGAAGTTGAGTCCGCCGAAGATGGGATCGCCGGCCTCACCTTTGACATCATAAGGCGCCTCAGCAACTGGGTCGATGCCTCCCGTGTCGATATCCATAAAAGCCCCCAGATAGTACTGAAAAAAATCGTCGGGGATTTCATCTATTTGGCCGTAAACCGCCGAAATCCAAGCCAAGTCCTGGCCGGTGGCAAAGAGCTTGCCATGGGAATAGTTCAGAAAATCCCTAAAAGCTACGGATTCTTCCGCATGGGTGACAAAACCATTGGGCACCGTCGGGGCATAGTCGTCACCGGTATACCAGATAACGACACTATAGTGCGACAGCACTTCAGCATGCGAAGGTACGCCTTGCTGGTCGACATCCCAGACATCATAGCTGTAGCCGCCTGCGTCGAGGGCATCGGTGTAAAATTGCAGGAAATTAGGACCGCTGGGATCCTCATACGTGGGATTGTCACCACTATAATCCTCGGCCGCCACAATCAGAATGGGATTGCCGTTTGCACTGGCGACTGTATATGCATAGGGGCCCAATAGCTTTCTGCGGCATTTCAATTTATAGGTCACCGTGTCGCCGGCCTGCTGACCTCTGATTTTTCCGGTATAGCGTGTGTAAAAAAGGCCGGGCGCGTCATTGTAGAAGCGGCCGAACTGTTCCTTGAGGCGTGCCTTTTGCCAGTGGCCGCCGTTGATCTGATAGTAGAGCTTGGGCTTGGTTTTTTTTCGCGCCACTACCTCGATCAGCTGGTTGTCCCCATAGGATGCCGTGACCGGTGTATGGTAGAGGTCTTGGGTCTCCATCTCCACGGGTGACACCGGATGGTCCGGACGGCGCGCGCTTTCAGCCACCGAAAGCACAAATTCCAAGCTGTCTTCGAAAACCGTCTGCACCATGGTCTCATCGTCGGGGAAACGAAAATCGTAGCCATCGGTGAACTCGACGGTGTGCGACGGTACGCCCGCTTCGAGGTAGGACCAGTCTGTAAAATCACCATTGGTGATGTAAAGGTCCGCGCCCACACCCGGGTCGTAGCCTTCGTCTCTGAGGGTGTCATAGATGGCCGGGTTTTCATCTGTTCCAGCCTGGGCCAAAAAAATCGGGTCGTCAAAGCTGGGTGTTTTAAACTGCCACCCCCACGGATAGAGAATCAGGTTCCCGTAAGTGTGATAGGAGATGGCAAACTTGAAATTCTTTTTGCGCATAAACCGGACCAGCGCTTGGGTCTCCGGCTCTGAATAGGGGGCATCGCCCCGGTAGGTGGCGCTGGACGGCAGGCCGCTGGAACCTTCATCGTCGAGCCCCCAGTGGGAACCGAAGTTACGGTTGAGGTCCACGCCGTCGGCCAGTGTAATTTCGCCGTCGCCGTCATTATCCCGGAGGTTTTTGCGCCACAGCCGCTCGTTGGTAAAAGTGTATTCGTAGCCGTCGGGATTGGCTACGGGAATTACCCATATTTCAGTGGTATACAGTAGGCGGGTTACGCGGCGATTCGAACCGTAATTGGCAGTAAGGTACTTGATCAGGCGCAACGCCATCTGTGTGGCGACCCACTCGCGGGCGTGATGGGTGGCCACGAAAAGGACTTGGGGATTGCGTTTGCGGCCATGCCGTTTTTTGGATAGGCACATGGCCAACAGGGGCCGGCCCTGAATACTGTGGCCAATGGTTTTTAAATTGGTTATATGCGGATAGGCTTTGGCAATACGGTAAAGCTGGTCTTTGATACCCAAATCCGGTTCATCAAAGCTGTGGTAAACGGTTTCGGATGCAGCCGTTGTCGCTTCGCTGAGCTTCGCGGTGGTTTGCCGTGCCACTGACCATCTGACACCGGCCTTTTGCAGCATGATTTCGTCGAGGGCGGATATCACGGCTTCAACCTGAATTGTCTGGTCCAGGGATGCTTGCCCACCTTTTTGAATCCCGAGGTTGCGGACCGCTGTGATGTCCAGACCCATACCCGCAAGTTTTTTGACGGCACTCTCTGAATCGGCTTCAATGTGGACCATTTTCAACATCCCTTGCGCAAATAAGCATGGTGCTGCGCCGGTGAGTAAAACCGTCAGTGAAATTAGAAGTATGAACCACCGCCGATTTTTTTTCTCCATCTTTGCCTCCTCTCTTCTTTAGATTTAGGAAGATGCACCTGCTGCGATACCCGACCGGCTGATAATACGGTCGGGCAGAATTTTGGTCTTATGGGAGGAAGGGTGCTTAACTCAGAAAGATAATGCGCTGTCAAGAAAAGCATGTTTCATTGCAGTTGAGAGACAATCCTAGTGCGCGAATGCAGGTAGTGGGTAGTATATAGTCAGGATTCCGATCAATTGATTGAGTGCTGAGGAGAGTTGTTAATTTCACTAAATGAAGCAGGTGTTGATGTTTGGGGAAATATTTCTAATTGAACGGAAAGTCAATAATAAAAACAAGTACCTGAAAACAATATCGTAGCCTTGTTCTCAAAACCACTTACGGATAGCGATGCTGTCCTTTTGTTTCGGCATGGTATTGTTCGATGCCGACTTTTTTTATGCAACCGTGGGGTTAATGTCGGGGGACAATGTTGGCCGTTTGAGTCGTCGCATCATACCTTATCACAGCTTCCCCCCGGTTGAGTTGTCCCATCACCATCGCGACGTTTTGCTCAAGTGTCTTTTGGGTATAGCCGCCGTCGGTGCCGTGGCGGGTCACAAACTCTTCAATCAACCTGGTCAACGCTTCTCGACTCAGTTTTTTAAAGGGTATCTCCACTCCACGTTCTGTTTTAGAATGGTCCATGCCCGTCCTATTAGATAAAATAGAATCCCAGGGTGATATCGTAACTGTCTGCCCCTTCAAATTGGCAACCAATTTCATCACCCACAGTTGAAATCACCCGGGCCGCTTTGTGAATCAAGGCTTTATTGGAGTTGTCGAGGTTAAACCTGACCATCAGCAGGTCGCCGGAATGGACAAGGTTGGATCGTTGGGATGAAAAGCGCAACCCCAATTTAGAAATATCTTTGACAACCATGGGGCCCCAAATGCTTTCATCGGCACCCTTTTTGTCCAGATCGCTTTTTATTGAAAAAAAACCGTTAAGATTAACGGATTTGCGGAAGGCGTGGCGCTTTTCAAGCACTGCGGCAAAGTGCTTTTTGCAGGGGCAGATGACCTTGATCGCGTTGCCGAATTTGTCAAATTTCCCGATATGGATCGACTCTTGAAGACCGCAACGGGGACAGGTTAACAATACCAATCCGTCATCTCGGGTGAATACTGTTTGCTGATCCACCGGCAGCGGATCGTCTAATTTCTCGATTTGCATGGGCCGGCTCATGTCCGGCAAGACCTTTGAGCGCCTGGTGGATCGACTACGCTTAGCGTCAGCCGCACGCTGTTTGGATGTCAGGTAGGATCGCGATCGTTTTTGATCGATGGTTACCGCGTTGCCTGGTGGCTCTATTGGGGATTGTTTTTTCGGGGATGGTGGTTTTTGAGATGCGGGCAGGGGAGGGGTTGCGTCATTTTTTAACGGATCGGGCAATGGCAATCTGGCGGAGGCGATTTGTCCGAAAAACTTGACCAATGCAATGTTGTCGGATTGCCATTTGCCGTTGGCCCTGTCCCTGGTCAAGCCGATGACACCGACAGGGGGTGTGCCGGATTCAGTATAGATCAGGTGGCACATCACCGCCCCTTGTTCAATCTGGTGCCATGCCTGTAATTCTTTGCGCTCCGCAGGCGGTAATGCAGCGACATCGTTAACAATGTAGGCTTGTTCCTGACGCAATTTAACGATGGCGCGTTTAATCGCTTTCAAAGGGATACACTTTAATTTTGCGCTGTCTCCCAATGGAGTTGATGACGGTTGACACCACAGATAGTTCAGTTCCAAACATCTGAGCCGGCGGTTGACAGCATAGATGAAACAGCGGTCTGCTTTGGCAAGCAGGCATATTTTTTTCAGGGTGTCCTCGATGGATTGATCCAAATGCTTTTTAGAGACGGTACTGATGCTATCGGTGGCTGAAAAAATAAGTTTCAGCATATCTTGTTGATACTGCATTTGGTCCGACACCAGACGCTTGACGTTGCCTTCGTTGAAAATGAGCTGGATGTCTGCTGAGGAACGGCTGGGTACCCGGCCGTCTATTGAGATATAGACGGTTTTTCCGTTTTTTTGTTTAAGTGCAATTTCAAAGCTTTGCGGTTTGGATTGACTCAACAACTCGTTCCAATGGGAGAAGAAGATGACCATGTCAACGCGCGCCACGAACAGCGAGAATGGCTTATTTTGCATTTCATCATTACGGTAACCCAATAAATCCAGTGCTTTCTGATCTATCCGGGTGATCAGTCCGGATCGTGCCAGGGAAACGGTTCCAGCCATGGCCAGGCTGGTGCCACATTGACCGCAGAATTGATAGTCGGGCGGGTTGGCCGCGCCGCAATGGACACATGTTGCTTCCAGCTTGTGGCCGCATGTACCACAAAATTTTTGTCCGGAGACGGTGCGGGTTTGGCATTTCGGGCAATTCATGAATCTATTGTATAGCCAATATCATATGAGGTGGCAAGGTAAGATAGCTCTAACAAGCTTTTGAAGACTAAACCCCTGCAGCATTTTCTCTTAGAAATAAATTTACATCTAGATTTACATAAGGTAATCTGCGTGCCAAAACTTGAATGATAAATTTAGACCCGTCTGCAAAAGGTCGTGTAAGGAGCATTTGTGGGATTAGATGCCGTCATTATTTCTAGCTATGAAGATACCAGTTTTGCACAGTCCAGTTCATTGCGCTTAAAAATTGGCGGAGAGATCGCCACCATCCAGCGCATCAAAGCTTCTTTGCAAAATGATGCAGATTCGCATGATGCAAACGACCACACACATCCAATCACATGGCAGCACCTACCCAAGTTAAACGGTATATCGCTTTTCAGTTATCTCTCTTCGGCACAATACAATTGCGCCTTGATCGATAATTTTGCACTTGAAAAAGATCTGTTCATCGAACATCTGGAGCAAAATCCACGCGTTGTAATCATCTCGACGACTTTTATCAGTAACAAAAAAATACTTGGGCAGTTGACGTCCCAAATCAGAGCGTTGTGCAGCGATGTCCGTATTATCGTTGGTGGCCCGCTTGTTTTATCGTCTTATCGCCTCTTTGAACGCAGGCAAGATCCAAACTACGATACCGATTCGCCCCGGAACGATTATCTGTTTCTTAACCCAGAAAATGACCCCGCGGTCGATTATTACATCATTGGCAGTCAAGGTTTGGACACACTGCTGACGCTGATGCGCGCGCTTGAGAACAATGATTCCATCAGCCAAATTCCAAATCTCGGATATTTTCAAGACGGCAAACTGTGTTTTACTGAATTTTCGAGTGAAGCCCCGTTTAAGCTGATCAATAACGACTGGAAGGCACTTCCCAAGCGTATTCTGGCCAACCGGGTCATGAGTGTTCAAGCCAGCAACGGGTGTCCGTATCAGTGCAAGTTTTGCAATTTTGTTAAAGATAAAAATGCGACTTTGGTGCGGCCCATCGATGATATTATAGGCGACCTTAAGTCCCTGCAAGCACTGGGGGTCAAATATGTCCGATTTGTCGATGACAATTTCCGACTGGGGAAACCGGACTTGAAAGCGTTTTGCCAAAAAATCGTTGATGCGGGCATTTCCATTCAGTGGCAATCATTCATGCGTCTAAGTAATTTAAAAGGGATGGACTTAAAATTGCTCAAAAGCGCGGGGGTGTACGAAATCCAGTTCGGTTTGGAGTCCGCCAATCCAGACATTTTACTGAACATGAACAAGCAGATTGATCCAAGCAGGTATCGGTACACTATTGAAGAATTGCTGGCGGTGGGGATTAATGTGACAGCGAGTTTTGTAATCGGTTACCCTGGTGAGACCCTTGCGACGGCTCAAGATACCATCGACTTTATTAAATCGATAGAAAGCAAGGGAAATCAGGGCCAGTTTCGATGGATTTTATTTCCATTCATGCTGCTTCCTTTGAGCCCCATATATGAAGAACATGAGCGCCGGAAATACAATTTGTCCGGTTATATGTACAAGTGGCAGCATGCATCCATGGAATCCGATATGGCGCTTGATATAATTAAAAAGGCATATTTCGAAATCCATAGTTCTGGGCCGGGATATAAGGGCGACGATATAGAGGACCTTAATGCTTTAACACCGGGAAAAAGGCATGCATTTGAATTGGCGCGTTTTAAGCTATCCAAAACCGTTTTGAGCAGAGAGATAAGTCCTGAAGAGATCCGTGAGACTTTTTCTGAAATTTTATGTTAGCTTATCATCAATTGATGCGATAGGTTTGGCCGTCCATTTTCACAAAACCGAATTGTTCCATCTTTAGTTGGAGGGTGTGAATATTAAAAGGTTTAATGATGTAGTCGTCACAACCCGCCGCATGACAGAGCAGCACGCGTTCTTTGTCCGCTTCGCACGTTACCATCAGAATTTTAGCCCTCTTTTGAGCTGGGATATGGTTCTGGTTTTCAATTTCTCGAATCACTTTTAGTACTTTTTCACCATCCATATCAGGCATGTTGATATCCAGTGTAATAAGGTCGAAGCAATTCTTCCGAGCGAAGGCGCTTTTAAAGCAATCAATTGCAGCATGGCCGCTTTCGGCAACCCGGCATTCACCAAAAGGTGTCAACAAGGTTTGCATCTTTGTTCTGCTGACAATTTCATCATCGACCGTAAGAAATTTGAACCCCATCACCCTTCCTTACATAGATACGCGGATCAATCTTTAGCGCATTAACGCCACTATCTATTATCGGCCAACGGATTGAAAATCATTAGCACAATGGTTAATATCGTCGGTGCCGGCGTCGTGATAGACTTGGTTATCGGTGACGCCGGCATGACCAATCCGGAAATGAATGGATTGGCCCGTATTTTTCGTTCTAAACTGGTGCACGCTTTGCTCAGTGTGATGATCATTACAGCTATTTCAGCCGGATATTTATTTAACCGGACATCAACGTGCTCAATTGATGCCCAGGAGGTAAGGCATGCAGGCCATTGATACGCTTCCCGATAGGAAGATCACCGAAGAGGGTGACATTTCCAAAATATTCTTAGCTCAGGAGGTTGATACCTTTTTAGCTGCCTGTCGCAGGGTGCATCAGATGCCGTATGGTTATAATTCGAATCGTGATGATGTGTTCTTGCTTTTTGAGGAGGGCAAGGGCACATGCACGACCAAGCATGCTGTAATTGCGACACTGGCCCAGGAGCTGGATCTGCCGGTGGTCAAGCAGATCGGCATCTATGCCATGACTGAGCAGCTGGTTACCGGCACCCAATCGATTTTAAAGCAATACAATCTGCCCTATCTGCCTATGGTGCATTGCTTTTTGGCCTCGGGCACATTTCGAGTCGACCTCACCGAAGGCAACCACAATGGCAAAAATGGCCCGATTGATGCTTTCATTTTTATCCAAACGGTGGCACCCCAAATTTGTGAAAAAGATGAGTATTTGCTTTACCGCAAAACTTTGACTGATGTTATATTGCGCCTTCCGGAATTCAATGGGTTGGATATAGCCACGATTCTTAAGGCACGCCAAGCGGGCCTTGCGCTACTCAAAGCTAACATCAGCGAACGCTGAAAAGTCGCGATTTACAATTTTGCCTATTGAATTATCATTTTGCTTCAGACCTCTGACCTCCTGTGAGAATTCCATAGGTCTGTTTCGAAAAGCCTTGATTTGGGTTATAGGTCCGTTTTGCTTTGGTGCATTTTGATGCAACACCTGCCTAAGAGAATTGTACGGGGTCTGTGTGTGCCTCAGAAATTATAGATGACGGTCAAAAAGTGTGTTAAGTGAAACCATTCGTTGATTTCTTATCCGCCCAACAACCAGGAGGCCTGTGTTTGCCAGTAAATGGGAGGTCCACTTGAAATTCGTAGTCACCAATGATGACGGTTACGGCGAACCGGGTATAGAAGCCCTGCGATCTGCAGTCGCGCCATTGGGCGAGGTGGTGGTGGTCGCCCCCAAAGAGCCACACTCATTTGCCGGTCACCGGGTAACATTGCGAGAAACCATACAGGTGGATAAAATTAATCCGCAAAACTTTGTGATATATGGCGCACCGGCAGATTGCACGCGGCTGGCTTTAAAGCAGCTGGCGCCGGATGCCGACTGGGTCATTGCCGGTATCAATCCAGGTGCAAATTTAGGAACGGATGTCTACCAATCAGGGACTGTTGCTGCGGCGCGTGAGGCTGCGATTTTAGGTGTCAAAGCGATTGCCGTTTCACAGTATGTTGCCCGTGGTCAATCCATCACCTGGGAGTATACCCGCCGGCATGCTGCGGGGATCATCGCCACCCTGACAAAAAAAGCCCTGGCTCCGGGGCGCTATTGGAATGTGAACCTGCCGCATCCGGTCAATGGCGCTTCGGCGCTTGAGCACTTAATCTGCCCTTTGGACAAAAATCCCCATGACTACACCTATACCAAGATGGCCAACGCTTACAAATATCAGGGGATCATCCACAATCGACCCCGGGATGCCGGCAGCGATGTGGATATTTGTTTCAATGGGAAAATAGCAGTCACGCGACTGGAAATCTAATTGAGGGCAGATGCTCTCATCGTTTATGGTAAAAATCAGCAATTCCCTTTCGTTCTCATTCGAGTTGCCCGATTTTGTTTTGCCCTATGCAGGCTCGCAGAACGATATAGCTAGTTGTACGATCCTTTTGAAAGATTTTTTTGATCTTAATCTAGATTGAACTGCCGGCTAACGATTTGCTTCTTGGTTGATGGTGTGTCTAAAATTTAATTTAGGTTATCGTTTTGATTTTTTGAGGTGTTCCACTAAATAGGCATCCATGATCAGATGAATGATATGGTGAAGTACGCATACGACAAGGGCCAGTCCGAAGTGAGGAAATAGGGAGACCTGCAATATCACTGAAAGGGGCAACGTTTTTTGGCCCCCCATGAAGATGATACTTTCCCTCCTGCCCGCTTTGAAACCAGCGAACTTGGTTACCGCTATGGCCAACAGAACCAGTGCCAAGTGATAACTGAATACCGTGACGGCAATGGGGACAATAGCACTCCCCCCGGACAAGATGGTTGCGCGGCTTTGGCATAGCCCCATCCAGACGATGGTCAAGACCAGGAGTTGATTGACCATTGAAGCTTTGCGCTGCAAAGGCGCTATCAGATTTTGAAGACCAACCTGAATGGCCATACCCACGCCCAAGGGCAGTAGCACCAGTCGGGTGATCTTTAGCATGATGGCAACTTTATCCAGGGTGATGTTTTGGGCCATTCCCGCTATGGACAATAGCAGACTCAATACCACAGGGATGGTAAAAACCGCCATTGCATTGGCAAGGATAGTGACAAATAGGGCGTGTGCCATATTGCCGCCGGCCGCGTGGGTCATGACTACACCGCTGCTTAAGGTAGAAGGCATCGATGCCACCAGCAGCAGGCCTGTGAGTACTTGAATGTTCAACGGCAGGCAGTAATAAACGAGGGCCACCAGAGGCGCCAAAAGAAAGATCACAAATAGCGCTGCCAAGGTGGCGCTGAAGTCACCCAGGCCTTTGCGCACCAAGCGGGCATCCAGTGCCAGACCCGAAAATAAAAAAATGAAAAATATAACCAGGTCAGGACCGCCATGGTTTTTAAGCCAGAGCCCCACTATGACGGAATATTGCTGATAATCGACCATGGTAATCAAAGTAATGACCAGCAATCCCAGCATAAACCAGTATTTTTTAAACCATACAATCATCGACAGGGTACCTGTTTCATTTAAGGCGGTTCGATGGTGATTTCAAATCAGCGCAATAACAGAGGTTTATACGATTCATGATAGATGATGTCAACCGGATCTGGAGTTTAGCCCCTATCAAGGGCTCGCGTAAAAATAACTTCACATTTTTATGCAACTGCAGGGTTTATTCTATGCGAACCCTAAGCATGTCAGGATGGTTCACGGGAAGACGAAATACGGTTTCTGGGTGTCGCGGATGTTGAATCGCGATGACTCTGACCCCTTGTTGACCCGAGCCGCTGCATTTTGAGCAGAAAGAGAGGTCATGGGCCATGGTGGCGTTTTCGGATGCCATGCTGTGTAAGGAGAACTTGCCGGCTCCGTGACATTGACGGCACGCCTCAGTCTGGATAGTTTGCGCCACTGCCCAGCCGGATTTTTTAATTTTAAGAAGAAAGACTGCCACGGCTTCATCGCTGGTGGATTGAAAATCTTGATGGCTCAGGTGGGTCAGTATTTGTGCAGAAATACGATCAGTCGGCAATTTTAAAAAGGCCTCAATTTTACGAGGAACATGGCGCACGGTATGAATGATTGCGTAAAGGGCATCGATATCCATGTGGGATCGGCAATGCTCGATGTGATTCAGATAGGCATGTAGAGCTTGGTGCTGTAAATCAGCAAAGCGTTTGCCGCTTTTTTTGCTGCCGGCTACTTCTGCCATGAGAATAGGATCTTCCAATTTCTGCGCCACTTGCCAGCGAATTTCTAGATCTTCGACGGAGTATGCCACTTGTTTGAGCAGTTCAGGATCGTTTAGTTTTAAAGCCGCGGCCAGGCGGACCGTTCCCTGGTTGGCTGAGCGCGCCACGCGTCGCAGCAGCAATGCATTTTCGATATGGATTACCGCCATTTCACCTTTCTCGATGTGCCACGCCTCTAGTGCCGTAGCGGCCAGAGTGGCTTCATCTTGAATTAATAGCGCTGCTTCAAATCGGATTTCAGCATGAACGGCTTTGTGGGCCAAGCGGGCCAGAAGGGTGGGGTCGTTTAGTCGATGGGCGGCCTCCAGGCAAAGCCGCTCGTCTTGACTGCTGGTGGCGATATGGTACAGGGTCAAAGGATCGCTTATTTTGGACAAAGCAGCCAGGCGAACACTGGCGCTGGAGTGGCGCCACTTGGGCTTGAACAGATCGGGTAATTTCACAACCATTCCCGTGCAATTGGATATAGGTCACCACAGTGCCGTATATCCATTTAGATGCAAAAATCCTGGTGCTGACCGCCGCGGGCAACAAGGCATCTGTATGATGGACGATGGGTGTGTGAAATTGCCGTGCAAATCTACGGTTTGCCCGGCTTTTTACTTTCGTGACAGTTATGAACTGTTACCGTAACACGGGCTTAGACTCAAGACAAAAGTGCCGAATTTCCATAATAACAATAAAGCATGGCTTTGCCGCCTCGCGATGCTATCGGTTTAGCGCTCACACTGTAAAGGTGACTGTCTTCCGTTTGTTGTTGTCATAATAGGTTATGTGGGTTGCGTATGTATTTAAGTCAATATGCGCTGTGGCATGGTAGGGTGATTGCGTCCAGGCCAGCTCAAGTTGATCGTCGGGGGCTTCTTTGATGACAAACTGTCCGTTAAAGGCCGGATAGGTGTTTCGAAACTCCATGAGACGCAACAAACGCTGTACCACCGGTTTTTGAATCTCTATTTCAATCTCATCCAGAGAGTAGTTGTGGCGGTTTATATTGCGGCCGTTTTTGGTGCGCTCAACCAATTCGATGTCATTCTCGCCGGCCAACAAACCCACGTAGTACAATTGGGGAATTCCCGGTGCAAAAAAATGGATGGTGCGGGCAGCTATATAAGAATCATCATTGCACTCAAGGGCAGAATAATAGGTACAATTGACCTGGTAAATATCCAGGTTCTGATACTCTTCGCCGGAGTAAATTTTGCGTGTGTTGGAGCCTTTTTCGTACAATCCTTCAAGGGTGGCATCAATCTCTTGCGGGGTGAGCAGGTCTTGTACATCCACCACGCCCATGCCGTCATGGGTATCCAAGGTGGTCAACTGGTGACGGGGACAGATGCGAAACCAGTTTTTGAGTCGATCGCTGGTGTGGTGGTAAAGGGTATGCAGGACAAGCATGGGCAGGGCAAAATCATAAGTCCAATAACCTTTGGCCGCAATTTTTTGATGGTAGCTGTAGTGCTCATGAACTTCCGGCAGCATGATGGTGTCAAAAGGTGCGATGTACTCTTTGAGCCACTCTAAAATTTCCCAAATCTGGGGCTCTAAAAAGAAACAATTGGTTCCGATCTGGTGGGTGGTGTAAGCTATGGCATCCATGCGAAGCATCTTGGCGTTGGTGCGTGCCAGGCGGATCAAGAAATTGCGAAGTACCTCTTTTGTTTTGGGGGATTGAAGGTCGAGGTCAATTTGCTCATAGTCAAAGGTGCACCAAATTTTTTCTCTTGAGCCGTCAGCCCTTTCAATGACGGTATAGGGCGGACGCGGTTTTCGAGTATAGACTTTGGCCAGATCCTCTTCGCTGATTTCGCCGCCCGGGCTTAACTTGGAAAAGGGCATAAACATATCCGCATATTCGGAATCGGGTCCTTTTTCCATATAGTCCTGAAAATAGGTCGATTGGCGGGAAATATGGTTGACCATAAAGTCAAAAGTCAAGTCAAAGTCCCTGCCGATCATTTCAATATCTTCCCAGGTACCAAATGCCGGATCGACTTCATCATAGGTCAATGGTGAGAAGCCGCGGTCCGCAGAAGACGGATAGAAAGGCAATAGGTGCACGCCACCGATGGCATTTTGTACATAGCGTCGTAAGACATAGTGCAGCTCCACCAAATTGGCGCCAAGACTATCCGGGTAAGTGATCAGATTGACTTTGTTCTCAATGCTCATAAGTTACTTTCCTTTACTTGGGTCTAAAAAGCGGTAGTGCTTTAATCCCTCTATGATGCCGGCTGCACAGGGCAATTTGGCAAAATAGACATTGCGGCTTCCTTTAAGTTTGCTGAGTTCGTGACTGTGATTGGCAACGACCACCGCACAGGGTTCACCGCGCAGCATCTCCTCATCATTCCCGGAATCGCCACAAACCAGAAAATTCTTTAGCGGAATTTCCCACTTGTAACTGAGATATCGGATAGCCTTTCCCTTGGATGCCCGATAGGGTAGAATATCAAGGTAGCGGTCATGGGAATAAATTAGATTGTAGCGACACTTGTTGCCCAGCAAACAGTTGTGGATCTTGGCCAACCGGTCTTTGCTCGGCTTCATATGGTAGCTGACTTTATACGGGCGTTGGGCTGCCGCTTCCTGGAAGGTCAAGAAATCAAATTCTTTAAGCAATTCAACTATTTTTTCGCGATGCCACAGGTTATTGATGTGGGTGGCCCAGCCCTGTCCACAGCGGGTGTCGTTGCTGTAATAAATAGCGCTGCCGACTGAGCTGATGATGATATCGGGGGGCGGCACATCATGTTCCTTGAGAATATCCCGTGCCAAGTCGATGGATCGGCCGGTGGCCACGCCAAAGCCAATGCGACTTCTATTTTGCTTGATGATTTTTAGCAAGGCCGGCAGTTGGGAATTGTCTTCGCCGATCAGGGTGTTGTCGATATCACAGATGATGAAGCGATTGAGCTTGAGCAATCGCCGGCCGATGGCATCTTTGGGTTTTACCGTTTCCATATCGGTGGCATGGGTTTGGGCTGTTAGTCGCTTCAACTTTTCCATGTAGCTGCGGGCGTGGCTTTTCCAAGTGTAGTGCTCGCGCACATTCATGATACCGTTTTTGGAGTAGGTTTGCCATAAGTCCTTGTCGGCGATAATTTTACGGATGGCCGTGGCGATCGCTTTGGGTTGATTGGGATCAATGAGAATGCCGTTGTCGCAATTGTTCACAATATCATTGGGTCCACCGTCGTTGGTGGCCACAATGGGTAACCCCGTGGCTGATGCTTCCAATAGTGTCAAGCCAAACGGCTCTGTTAGAGCCGGGTTAATGAAAACGCCATCCTTTTCTGCAGCAATGCGGTATAAAGCCGGCACTTCATGCTCAAAATCATGTCGTTTGGGGATGGCCATCTTGCCGTAAAGATCGTATTTGTCCATCATCAGCAACATGCGGGTCAGTACATCGCGCTCATTTTCTTCCATCAGATCGATATCTTTGCGAAGACCGGCAAAAATAGCCAGATTGGCCATGGTTTGCAGCTCTTTGTCCTCGCCATAAGCGCGGATTAAGCCGGAAATATTTTTGCGTTTGTCAGGCCGGCAGAGGGCCAAAATCAATGGCTTGTCCGTATGCATAAAAAAACGATTGAGCTCTTTGAGCATGGAGGCCTGGGCGTATTTGGCGGTTTCTGATTTATCGTTTTCTTCCAACATGTCATGGTAAAAGGGATAGAACTTGTCGATATCAATTCCTGGCGGGATAACATGGTAGCGTGGGACGGATTTGTTTTGGTACAAGCCATACTGTTCTTCTATTTCATGACGTGTGGAGGTGATGATCATGTCTGCATTGGCCAAAATATCCTCTTCGACGGCGATGCGATAGTGAATATTGAATTTTTTATCCACGTCCGCCTCTCGCATGCCATCCGATAGCAATTTGGCCAGCTTCGAGCGTCCCAGGGAGTGGCCGGTATAGACAAACGGTAAGCCAAAGATGCGCGCCAACTGCATGGCTACATAACCGCCATCTGGATAGTGACCGTGAACTGCATCCGGGATTAACCCTTCGCGTTTGTTGAACTTGATGGTTTTGTCCACAAACTCTTCCAAGTGAGGCCACAGCAGTTCTTTGCGTCTGTATTTTCGACCGCCGCACTGAATGCGAACAATGCGCAGCTTGGCATTCACTTTTTCAATTGGCTTGGCGTAATCAGAAGAAACACGCTTATCGTCCACCGTACGGGTAAAAAGGTCCACCTGGCGGATATCGTCACGCGCGCTGAGGTTTTGGGCCAGTTCGACCACATATTTGATCTGACCACCGGTGTCGGCATCACGGCCCAGTTCCATATTCTCCGCACGCAACAATCCGTGGAGGCTAAACATTTGAAGATAGGGGTTCAGGGAGGCTGTCATGCGGTTTCCTTTCCGATCAGTTGATGCAGTTTATGATAAGGTGTCTCATCTTCCGGTACCGCGCCGGGCAGTGTACAGATATGTGCGGCGAATTCGGTGGATAACTCAAGAGTGCTCGCAAGCGGCAGGCCCTTGAGCCACCCTGCGGCCATTATCGCGGCGAAGGCGTCTCCAGCTCCAACGGTGTCTACAACTTTTTGCACCACTTGGGGTGTCGTACATATGTTCTCTTGGGCAGTTATAATACAACTGCCCTGGGCGCCCTGGGTTAATGCGATTAAATGGATTTTAAACGTTTGCATGACCCAGGCAATCAATGCATCCTTGGATTGGGGGCCCTGGTAATAGGCACCGATGCGCAGGAGTTCATCGCTGTTCAACTTTAAAAGGTCGGTCTGCAGCAATGATGCTTTAACGGCATCGCGGTTCACATGCGGTGCCCGTAGATTTATATCGCAAAACCCTTGGGTTGAGGGGGGTTTTCGGGCCAATAATTGCTGGTATTGCTTAAATCCGTTCCGGGTACGTTGCGCCAATGTGCCAAAGTAAATCATTTGCGTTTTTGCCCAGTCTAGCGTCGACACTGAAGACAATTCGAGATGATCATAAGCAACGTCTTTGCAGATGTCAAACTTCGGCACACCCTGATAGTCCAATTCGATTTTGACCAATCCAGTGGTGTGATGGGTATCGATTTGGACATCTTCAAGATCAAACTGGTGCCCGGCAAGCTGGTGCAGAATGTGACGCCCGTCGGCATCGTCACCAATGCGTGTAATGAAACGCACCGGCCAGCCCAGTTTTTTGAGATGATAAGCAAAATTAAACGGCGCCCCGCCAATGCGCTCGTATTCAGGAAAACGATCAATGAGAATTTCCCCAACGACGACGATCATGCATACTCCTATAAAAAGTCTACATAAAACGCTTGTAAAACAAGCGCTTGGTTAAAATAGTTATCTTGCTAAGGCCACTGGTCTTTGAATTGGAACCGGACGGGCCTTTTTCTTTTTAACAGCC
>JBNKKB010000069.1:0-16535 GCA_050291605.1 Desulfobacteraceae bacterium
TAACGTATAGAGTTTTATCCATTGTCCCGCAGTGTGGAAGACACGGTGATGGATAAATTCCAATACATAATTTTAAATCTCAACTGTTGGATCAATGATTGCGGGATTATGGATAAAACTTGTTGGACTTAGCCCCCAAGTATTATTGATAATTTTGTAGCATTATCTATGGGGTTTGTAAAGATTGGCTCGGTTGGGAAAAGCGTTGATTGTTTACATGCCGGCATGCAATGGCCCTGGCGGTTGATCATCTTCTTTTTTAGTTTAGCGTGCTTTTTTTGTTCAAACCCCTCGTTTTTGATTTTCTCATTTTGTAAATTCCAAATCACAGGCGCACCTATCCATCTGATATTGAGTCACTTTCAATTTAATTTCGCCAACTTGTGCTCCGGCGCCAATCCTTAACCTATGGCGGCTGCAAGATAGCAAAGGCGCCGGCGCTTTTGGCTTTGGGTATCGTACCGGCTGGGACCAGTGTGCCTTTTTTACAGTGCGGACAGCAGGTAATATCGGTACCGGTCAGCCGTAGCATCATCTGCACGATCGATTCGTTGCCTGTTTCGGGCAAAGGGACTGTTTGTCCGAGCAATTTTGTGCATATGGCCACATTGGCCTTTTTATTGCGGTTGGATAAAAATCCGTAGTGGCGTATGCGCATAAAGCGTTGCGGCAGAACGTGGAGCAAAAATCGACGGATAAATTCCACGGCATCGATGGTCTCTTTACCGGTTTGCCCTGTCTTTCGGTCTTTGTAGGTAAAAGTGACCTTGCCGTTATCACAGGACACGATGCGGTTATTGGAGATCGCCACCCGGTGGGTATAGCGGCCCAGGTAATCGAGCACGTGCTCGGGCCGTTTAACAGGCTTGCGAATATCAACCACCCATTGGTTGGCATAGCAGCGGTTGAGCAGACGCTCAAAGCCTCTTGCGCTGCCCAGCGCCTGGGTTTGTCCGCAAAAGATCAATTCGTTTTTTCGGTAAGCGGCTTTGACGTCGTCCAGGTATTTTTCCCGGAACACGATGGACAGCGCCTGTACATGGAACAAAAACTCGCCGCTGCATCGCTGCCAGCGGCTCTTGTCGTCGCAAAGTGCTCCGGCCGGCACCAGACAATGCAGATGAAAGTGATCGCGCAATTTCTGATCCCAGGTGTGCAGCACAGCAATGATGCCCAATTGTCCGCCCAGCCCGTTGTCCGGATTGCGGCCAAAGGTTAGCAAGGTCTGTGAGGCTGCCTTGAAAAGGGTGTTGAGCATTTTGCCTTTATTGGTGAGGATCACCGGGTTCAGTGCATGATCCACGGTGAACACGACATGAAAGTACTGTGTGGGCAAAAGTTCGGCCCGGCGCGCTGCAAGCCAGCGCTCCTTGGTCAGGCACTGGCACTTGGGACAATGCCGGTTGCGGCATGAATTATAGGCGATGGTCTCGGCCTGGCAACGGTCGCAGCGTTCGATATGGCCGCCAAGGTAAGCCGTGCGGCAGTTTAAGATGGCACTTGCCACTTTCAGATGCGACAGCGGCATCTTATATCGGGCACGGTAGGCGCTTATGTATTGTCGGAAGATATCGGACACCTCGACCCCGTTGCGGCTATTGGCCGCTGTCACGGCCGGCCTCCCACGGAATGGTTTGCTCTTCAGGGCACGCAAGGCGGTCCAACGGACTTGTGATATTGGAAAGGCCGGTATTGGAGACATGCAGGTAGACCATGGTCGTAGCAAGTGAGCGGTGGCCCATCAGAAGCTGGATTTTTCTCAAATCGCATCCGTCTTCCAGTAGATGGGTGGCAAAGCAGTGCCTGAGCGTATGAATGCCGCGGCCTCTTTTAACGCCGGCCTTTTTCTTAGCCTTATTGTAAATCCTTTGTATTGAGGCGGTACACATGGCCGTGTGGCGCCTGGTCGAATAAAAAAGCCAACTTTCGGGTCGATAGGCCTTATAATAGACGCGAAGTTCTTCGACCAGACGCTCGGAAAGCAAGGTATCCCGATCTTTGCGGCCCTTGCCCTGCTCGACCCGGATTTGCATGCGCGCGCTGTTGATATGATCGACTTTCAGTTTGGTAATTTCGCTGAGGCGCAGACCCGCTGAATAGGCGGCCATTAAAATTACCCGGTGTTTAACGTTCTGCGTTGCACCAAGAATACTTGCGACTTCACCTCTGCTTAATACCTCCGGTAAAATCTTCGGTTTTCTGCGCCTTGGAAAAGCAAATGAGATGTCTTGGCTATCCAATACTTTCTCGTAAAAGAAACGAAGACCAGATATGGCAACATTGCGAGTACTGGTGCTCTTACCGCTTTTTTTGAGGTGAAGAAGATAGTCATCTACTTCTTGCTGGATCAATACTTCAGGAGACTTTCCAAAAAACTTGGCAATTGCTGCTACGACCCGCAAATAGCTGTCCTGGGTCCTGTCCGTAAAATCCTTTAGCTCCATGGCTCGAATCATTTGATCGCGCAATTCTGACATAACTTACCTCCGTATAAAGTTAAGATGATAGTGATTATGGCTACGAAGGTAAGTATAATTTAAAGAGGGGAATGGCGAAAGGATGTTGATATGTTATAGCATTACAGTGTGTTATCTGCCGCGTAGCGGCTTAGTCCAACATGGATTCGGCGACCCAATAGTCGCATTATATTACGTCTATTTAGCCGACGAATCGTATTATGTGACTAATTAGACGTATAATACCCTAATTTCCGGGTTTATACGTCTAATTAGACGCCTAATTCTTTGACATTTAGTGAAAACGACCCGCTACGTGAACAAAAGTTTGTAAACCTTGTGGTACTGGAGCACTTGCGGTGGATCTGAAACGAATTCTATCTGAACCCCATATCGCTGTCATGCCATTATGTCAATGAAATAATTAGATATATTAAATATCGTACTTCCAATGAGCAGACTTCATGCTCAAGATTGCCCGTAAGGCGGGCGGCCCGTCAATGGGATTCGGGATATTCCATATTCATTGTATCGGCAAGGATGGGTGTCCAGGGTATGCCATGGTAAAATAAGGGTATTGGATGATTCGATTATGTAAAAAAAGTAACAATCCAGATTATTTTAGCTGCAATTCTCGGAATTTGAGGTGTAAAGTTCACACTTGTCGTCTCCATCCAAATAGACTGATACAGTGGGTCCCCCATTTTTATCGATTTAAGCATCCGAGTTTATGAAGTATTAAATCAAATCTGCCGGCGATTCCTTTTTTTGAGGGCTTCAGGCACGGCTTTTGCTCTTTTCCTCAGCAGGCGCATCATAGGTAATGCGGCAATGCAACGATTTATTGGGTGGGTGTCATTCGGAATGAAGGCGCTCGTTCGCAAGAGGTGGTAAAAATGTTTAGGAAACTGTGGTGGCTCGCCTTTATGGTGTTGATGCTGGGAAATGCATTGCTCATGGCGCGCGGCGCCATGTTTGCGATTTAAATATCTGCTTGGCTGATCATCGCGGCAAAGGCGTCCCCCGGGAGTGACGAAGCTTGCAAAAGCGCCCCGCTTCGGGCATATCGGTGGGGCGATATGCCCGAAAAAAGGACCTGTCCTTATTAAGACAGGTCCTTTCTGTTTTTTAAGTATACCCGCGTCATCAGCGGGTAGCCGTTGCACTACCCAAATTGAGTTTGTTAGTCGGATTCTGAACCTGCTGCGAATTTGACGTCAATATAGTGGGCTGTCAAGGTGGCGCTGCTGTCGTCAAAATCGCCGGTGGCGTGCACCTTTTTCACGAGCGCTCCGCCGGCCAGATCCGTCATCAACGCTTCGGCAAAGTTTTCGTAGTCCAGAAAAAGCTGGAACGAGCCGTCCGTGTATCGGAGCAGGAACAGTCCCCGGTTATCGCTTTGGGGGACCACGGCTGTCGCCTGGCCCAATTGGGTCAGATCGGTGGCGACCCATCCGCGAAAGATGTGGTGGAAACGTCCCGTATTTTCGAGGTTGAGGGTCAGGCCGTCCATGGAGACGCTTTCAAAAGCCGCTCCGCTGGCGGGGTCCCAGTGCACTTTCAGCAATGCCCGCAGATCGGTGACGCTGATCAGGGTTTGGGCATTAAAATCGGGGGGTGCGGCGCCAAAAGCTTCCACAAAGCCGCGAACCTTAACCGGGGAGGGCGTCTCCACAACGGAAAGATCCAATGTGCCGGTATAAACCTGGTAGTTGTCCGGATCGCTGTGGGTCCCGCTGAAATCAAAATCCTCCACGCCATGCAGGCCAATGGTTTGAAGCTCGACCGTCAGCAGATCGGCCGGCTCATCGACGGCCGTAGCGGTTCCCCGCACCGTGGTCAGCAGCATGCGCACATGGTTTTGATCCGTACTGGCGTCCATCACAAGATGGTCGTCGTCCCCGCTCAAGGTGCCGAAAACCACCACCTTTTGGCCCACGGAGATATCATCTTTGTCGAAGGTGCCGATGGGATCGGCGGATAGCTGGCGGGTGACCACGGTCTCTTCGCCGATCTGCACGGTGATTTGATCGTTAAACACTATCCGGCTGTCGCCGCGGATCAGGGTCGCTCCTTTGACCGTCAGGGTATCGTCCTGGCGGCCGACCACATTGCCCCGCACCACGTCCATCTCCCCGCCCGGCACGCTGGATCCGGCATAGACTTGCCGGGCTTCAAAGCGCAATGGATGAAATTTGAGATCGCCGATGGCGATCACGGCGGTCAGAGGATCCAATGCGTCCATGGCTTCCAGGCCCGCAAGGCCGGTATAGGCCTGCCCGTTGATTTCGTACAAGGTTGTATTGCCGGTCTTGATGGTGCGCGCGCCGTAATGGTGGTGGCCGCCGGACAGCGGGCAGTAAAACGGGCGTAAAAACAGGGAGAAACTGCTCCGGTCGACGTCAACCGTGTTGAGGGCGCCGCGAACCCGATGCAGCTTCGGCGGCATGCGGTTGAGATCTACGATCAATAAGGGATCAACGGTGACCACCGGCGCCGGCGGGTTGTCCAAATTGACCTCATGGCTGGCGTTAAGATCGAAATCCAGCAACAGATGCGCCGGGATGCCCGGTGCAATCACCAGCCGGTTGCGATCTTCCAGATGGACGGTCATATCCAAAACAGTCAGGGGGAGCCCCTCTTCGTCCACAATGTTTTGTGCAGCGACTCGAATGGTTTCACCCGATTCGTTTTCCACCCAAATGTCGGCATCGCTGTAATCCAGGGTCAGGGTGGCCGCCACGTAAACACCCGACGGTACGGTCAAGGCAGCTAAAAACTCCGTCATTTCGGTGTATTGGGCAAAATCAATGCGTGTGGTCAGAGGCAGCGTGGACACTTGAGCGCCATTGGCCTTGGTCAATGTCAGCGCCAACACATCCACCGTATAGGTGGCAAAATCACCGGGGGCATCGGTTAAGCTCACGGCCAGTTCACCTTCGCCGCCCGCCTGGTCGGACGATCCGTCGGTGCCACCGGCTCCGCAGCCGACAATGCCGAGCATGGCCAGCAGGACCGCCGCCAGTAGCGCGATAAGCCCGCGCTGCAAGAAAAATTTTTTCATGATCCTCTTCCTCCTTGTTGGGTTGATGATTTGTTTTTGTTATGGATTGCAATTCGAATTTCGCACTTACGAGGGTAAACCCGCATGCGCCTAAAAAGTTGCAAATTGTTTTCATTAAGGGTACGTTTTTTGAAATTTTATTCTGGAGCATCTCGCACCCTTTCCACGGGGAGTAACCCTTTTTCTTTTACGGTGTTGTGTCATCCACCATGTTGAAAACTACCTTTAAATTGCTGTTCCTCTTTCTGGGCCTCTCTGCCGGCTGGCCCGTCGTGACATTGGCTGCGGATAGCGATCTGTCGATTGACGTCAGCGAGTCTTATTTCGTTAAAGAAAATTACCTGCAGCGCGACGATTTGGAGCGGTATGACAGCTGGGAATTCAGGCGGGATCAGGCCTATAACCTGGTGCGGGTACGTCCCAATCTATCTGTCCAGGCCGCCAAAGGGCTGTACGGGCATCTCGGGGCGGATGTGACTTTGCAAAACCCTGTGCCCGAAGATGAAGGCGATGAACTTGAAGCGGAGATCACCTGCGCCTATGTGAGCTTAAAAGGCCGTCACGTGACCGCGGACCTGGGGCTGCAATCGGTACAATTGGGCAACGCTTTCATCCTGGCGGATGACACCTGGGCGGCATCTATCGTTGCAAACTCGGGAAACGCCTACGCAGAGCTGTTAGCCGCCCAGGTCATGGACCGATCGCCGATGGTGGGCCTCACGTTGGGTGTGCGCCCCGGCTATTTCGAGCACGTTGAACTTTTCGGCATATGGTACAGCGACCAGGATGATACCTTCGCCGAATCGGTGCCGTTCATTTATCAGGTGCTTTATGATCTGAAAAGTGAGGGGACCTTGTACTACTTCGGCGCCGCTGCCGATCTGTTTGTGGGTGATGCGCTGCTTTCCGTGGTGGGCGCTTATCAAACCGGTCATTACACCCTCAATTATCGCACCGTGGGTGGTCAAACCGGTGCATCTGAAAACGATGTTCACGCCTATTTTGGCGATATCAGTTTGGAGAAAAACTTGAGCGATTGGTTTACGGCGGGCCTTTTTTGCTTTGTGGCCAGCGGCGATGATCAATTCAAAGGGGGAGAATTGGAGTGTTTTGTATCCATTTTGCCCTACAATCCGCGGGCAACGATTTTTTTTGATCCGGACTTATTAGATATCAACGACGCCGAGCGGTTGATTTACGGCGGCGGTTTTTTCGGCGGGGTGATCGCGCCGGGGCTCAATCTGACCCTGGTTTCAGATAGGGGACTTACCTTTGAGGCCGCTTTGATTTACTTGTATGCGGATAAGGCGCTTGCCGACGACAGCCAATGGTACGGGTGGGAAGTTGACTTGGGCATCAGCTACACTTTTCGTGATCGCTACACGTTGTTTTGCGAGGCGGCGCGATTTGAACATGGTGACTATTATGCATCATTGTTTGGTGAAAAGCCCGATCCGGCAGTGCGGTTTTCGGCAGGCCTGCGAGCGTTTTTTTAAAAGGGGCTGAATAATGAAACTATTTCGCCCGACCCGGGTTTAAGTAGTCAAATGCAAACTGATCCGGATACCCAATTGATGCTCAATTTCAAGGCCGGCGACCCGCGCGCTTTTCACGATCTGTTTGAACGACATAAAAAGCGGGTGATCAACTATTGTTTCCGGTTCTGCGGCCACCGCGCCATCGCCGAAGAGTTGGCCCAGGAAACCTTTTTAAGGGTTTACAAAGCTGCGCGGCGTTACCGGCCCAAGGCCCGTTTCAGTACGTGGCTCTATAAGATTGCCACCAACGTGTGCCTAAATGAGATGCGAAGGCCGGCTTATCGCGGCCGATTGGAGGCTTTGGACGAGGCCGTGGAAAACGAAGTCCACGCCAGCGCGGCGATGGATTCATTTCGGCCGATCCATCCGGATGATCAATTGCTGTGGCAGGAGCAACAACAGTTGGTGCACCGAGCCATTGATCGGCTACCTAAAAAACAACGGGCTGCGCTGCTGCTCAGGGTGGCGGGCGAATTTTCGTATGCTGAGATTGCCAAACAGATTCATCGACCGGAGAGTCATGTTAAGACATTGATTCATCGGGGAAGAATGCGTTTAAAAGCGGCCCTGGCCGCCTATTTTGGAGAAAAAAATGAGTAATCCATGTAAAAATGAAAGTTTATTGAGCGCTTTATTGGACGGCGAGCTTTCAGAGGCGGACACCCTGGCCCTGCGCCGGCATCTGCAGAGCTGTGAAGCTTGTGCGCAACAGCTGGCGGAGATGGCGGCAGCGGATGAAGCCGTTCATGAGATGGAAACCCTTGAACCCTCGGCCGATTTTGAGCGTTCGTTTTGGCGCAAGGTGGCCCGTTGGGAAAAGCGGCAAGAGGCCCGCGGGTGGACCCGCTTTTTACGGCCGACCTGGCGTCCCGCTCTGGCGGCGGGCGTGGTCGCCGGGCTGGTGGCCGGCGTGTTCATTTTAGCGGGGCCGGGGCAGGGCATAAGTCCCGATGACCGTTTTGTGGCTGAAAATATGGAATTTCTCAATGATTACGAATTGATTCACAATCTGGAAATTTTGGAAAACTGGGAAGCGCTTGAAGCCATGAAAGAGCGGTCCTGATGGGCAAACCGTTCGTTATATTTATTTTGATTTTCATTTACGCCTTTGTGGGTGCCGCCTACGCCCAGGATTCATCAGATCCGGAAATCATCAGCGCGGCAGATGAACAATTGATTGCCGTGTTGGATATCCTGGAGCTGATGGAGATCGTCGATGACATGGCGCTGTTCCAAGACATGGAATTTTTGATGGAGGGAGATACCCATGAATCCCAAGACTAAAAATCTGATCACACTTTTGATGGCGATGCTTATTTTAGGGATCGCCGCCGCAGCCCACGCCGATTCTCCCTCCCAAAAAGCCTTAGACAAGTGGCGGCAACTGAGCAAAGACGATAAAGCGGCTTTGCGCCGACAATTTGTTCGATGGGAGGCCCTGACCGACAAACAAAAAGCACTGGTCCGCCAACGGGTCAGGCAATTTAAATCCCTGCCGCCGACGGAACGGCTGCGGATCCGCAATAACTTCGAACGGTTTCGAAAACTGACGCCGGAAAAGAAAAAGGCCCTGCGCGACAAATATCGCCGCTGGCGCCGGTTGCCCTTAAAGCGGAAACAGCAGATACGCCAATTGCTTCGCAAATATCAAAAATTAACACCCGAGCAAAGAGAAGCGCTGATCAAGCGCTATCAACGCTGGCAGCGTCTGACACCGGAACAACGTGAGCGCATTTTGGAATTCCTGCGCAGAAGAAAGCGTTAGGGCGGGTCCATTCATCCCCATGGCGTATTTTGGATGAAGGCTCGAAATGCTTCGGCAGGAACCGCAGGGCTGAACAAGAACCCTTGAATGATTTCTACTTCGCGTTGACGCAAAAACTCCAATTGTTCCCCTGTTTCCACACCCTCCGCAACCAGATGCAGGCCCAGTGCCTTGGCCATGGCGATAATCGCATCGACCAGAGACCTGTTATACTGATTCTTCATCATGTCGTTGATAAAGCTGCGGTCAATTTTTAGCACTTGCACCGGAAACTGTTTCAGGTAGCTCAATGAAGAATAACCGGTTCCAAAGTCGTCCAAAGATAGGGTAATGCTTTTTTCCTGGAGTCTATTCAAGATCTCTAAGGGGGTTGATGCATCCTGAAGCAAAAGATTTTCGGTGATTTCGATTTCCAACAGTTTTGGGGACAGACGGCTATTGCGCAATGCCGTATCGACAACATCCAAAAAATTATGGGTGCGAAATTGTTGGGGTGAAATGTTCACGGCCACGTGTATCGCTTCCGGTTGGATGGTCTGCCAGTGTTGTGCTTCTTTACAGGCTGTTTCCAGGACCCACGCGCCAATATCTTCAATCAGGCCGTACTTTTCAGCGATGGGAATAAAAATTCCCGGCGGCACGTCGCCCAGGTCCTTGTTTTTCCAACGCAGCAGGGCCTCGGCCCCTACGATCTGTTCTGTCTTGGTGTTGACCTTGGGTTGGTAGAATAAATTCAGTTCATTATTTTTAAGTGCATGCCTGAGTCTTTTTTCGATGGTAAGCTGTTCATCGATATATTCCCGCAGCTCCTGAGAGAAAAAACGATAATGCCGGTTGCCTTCCTGCTTGGCATGGTACATCGCCGTGTCTGCATATTGCATCAACAAATCGACGGAAGCGGCATCGTCCGGATAGGTGCTGATGCCGATGGTTGCCGAAGTGTAGATTTCATGGGAGTCGACAAAAAATGGCTTCTTGAAGGACTGAGTGATTTTGTTGACAACCACGGCGGCCTGATCCTGCTGCCGCATTCCTTCTATCAGCACCAAAAATTCATCGCCGCCGAGACGTGCCGCAGTGTCCGTTTCCCGCAAAAGCGAGCGAATACGGTCCGCCACTTGTTTGAGCAGTTCATCCCCTATACCATGGCCCAGGGTATCGTTAATGTCTTTAAAGTTGTCCAGATCCAGAAATAAAAGGGACACTTTGGTGTGCTGTCGCCTGGCGCGTGCAAAGGCACTTTCAATATAGGACAACATATAGTAGCGGTTCGGCAGTTGGGTGAGTTGGTCGAAGTTGGCCTGGTGTAAAAGTTTTTGTTCCGCTTCGCTGCGCTCGGTGATATCCAGTGCCGTAACGACCAATACGGGCGGGTTTTCCTGGGATGACAATTGAAATCGCAGTTCAACAGGATATGTGCTGCCGCCTTTGCGTTTGTGCAGCGCTTTATGCGTGATAAAATCTTTTGTCCCGGTGCGCAGGGGGGCGATAAGCTCTCTTACGGCTATTTCGCTCAAATCGACGATGATGTGATGCAAGGTCATGGCATACATTTCTGATTCCGTATACCCCAGGTTCTCCAGGGAGCCTTTGTTGACCTGCAGATAGCGCAGTGATGTGGCATCGACGATGTAAAGCTCATTCGAACTGTCGTTGAGGATACGCCCAAGGCGATTGTCAAGCTGGCTCTTTTCTTTTTCCAGATTGGCGACAAGCGCTAGATTTTCATACCGCAGTTGCAGTGAGTCGCTGACAATGTCGTTGAGTCGCCGACTTGCCCGTAAGATGGTGAACAGATATATCCCCACGAGTATCGCCACAAAAAAGTAGAAGGTATCTTCTATGATAGCGGCATGAATGATTACCGGAAAAAGAAGGAAAGTTACAAAGCCGGTAAAACAAAAAAGATCCGCGACCAGAACGGTGAGGCCACCCGCGGCCATCCCGGCTAGAAGCAACACTGCAAACATTTGTCTGGGTACGTCGTCATAGGGATAAAAAAACAGGACCATTGACCCCAAGGCCATACCGGTGGCCAGGCTGGCAGTGCGAAATCGATTCAGCCAGGCGGCTTGTGCTTCAGGTGGGGGTGCGGTTTTAAAATAGCTTTTGGTTAAAAAAAAACGATAAATGTATATTGAGATCAGGGCGCAGAGCCATAGCAGGAGATGGTGCTTGGCGTGATGCGGTAATTGAACGCCCACATAAACCGTGGCAACCAACAAAGTGGCCGCCGTGCTGAGCCAGTTGCTTGAATACAGCGTGCTTAGCTTATCGCTAAAAATTTGCTGATCAAAATTTGTGGAAGAACGCGTTGCCATTAAGCACCGATGTATCCCTAGAAGTGGTTTCAAAACCTCCCCTCGAACACCAACTCTGTGTTGGGCAGCAAATTTAAATCCTCGAAATAGTAAACTATTACCCTATGGGTTAAATTTGCAACCCGCCTTGATGTTGGGCCCGATTGGAGGCTTTGAAACCACTTCTAAATAAGTAAATGTGTTCGAAGCGACTATTGAATTTCGCAATAAAAATATTATTTGGTCGTATAGGACCTATTTATCAAATCCGCGCCGATCGATTTTACGGCGATCGTTGGGAACGGTATCCCCGGAGCTGTCGACCAGCGGAAAAGATCTATTGCTTTTGTCAAACCGGCGGTCCTGCTTGGTGCGGACCATATGTATTTTCCCTTCACTATCATGAGAGTCAAATGTGCCGCGGTTTTGAGCTGTGACTATTTTCTGCATCACTCGAATATCCTTATCTCTGAGCCGTAAAGCCGCATCAACCCAGATTTTTGTGATGCCCAGAAGTTCTTGATACGTAATGGGGTCATAGAATTGGCGGACTTCCTGGATGGCCTGCATACCATTTGCGGTGCGATCGTGTTTTTTAATGGTGTCATTGACTGCTGCATACCCTTTTCCGCTCTCAGCCAGTGTGTCGACAATTTTGAGATCGTACATTTCACGAGCGGAGTAGATTTTGCCATTGCGCAACACCTCTTCGGCAGCACTCATGCCTGCTTTACGCGCAATAAAACTATAAGCGCCCATTCCGGGGAAAAGGTTAAAGCGAATTTCAGGCACCCCCATTTTAGCATGTTCTTCGGCGATCAGCACATTGCTTGACATGGCCGATTCCAAGCCACCTCCCAGTGCGGAGCCTTCGACAAGGGTGATCGTAGTCACCGGAAGGTTAAGGGCCACGGCATTGAGATAACAGATATCAATACAACTGGTTGCATAGGCGAGCAATTGGTCCCGGTTTTGTTCGGCAATCAGCTTTATAAACAGGTTTAAGTCTCCACCCAGATTGAAAACGCCCGGCGCCTGCGAGGCCATTACGATATAGCGCACCGGATAGGGCTTCTTTGCGTCTGTTTTAAAGTAGTTGATGATATCATGCTGAATGGACAGCGATTCTTTCAAAATGGCAGGTGTAAAACAAGGCCGGCTGGAGGATTTAAAATAGGTCCAAATGGCGGCCTGTTTTGAATCATAACGGACCGACATTTCTTTGCGGTCCTGAAATATCTTATGAAATTGCCTTGACATCATTCGTCCTTTCAATAAGAGATGCAATAAAACGCCTGTTCCAGAAGGTAATGCAGAACAATGTCATGCTATGGCAGCCGGCATAGCGGGTTATATCTGCTCTATTTATTCCTTTGGGATGTTAGATACAGAGGAAAAAATAGAACCGGATACTATCTGATATAATTTTCATGAATGCTTCCTGTTGATCATTTACAACCACCCCCGGTCAAATGATCAACTGGTCAAGCTTGCTAAGTATATTAAGATGGCGATTGTGTGTCAACTCACATGGCGCAGCAGGAAGATTTATGCATCGGATTAAATCAGATCTGCCTTCTGTTTGACCGACTTTTTTACGGCAGGGTGTATGGCGTTGTGTTGGGCATCATCTCCGAGGGCGCTCCGGCGGCTTAATGCGCTTGGCATTCCGCAGTCCCCAAACCAGGCAAAGCAACGCCATTAAAGTGGCCGTTACAGATGCCAGAGCGACGCCCCAGAGCCCTGTCAACAGCCACAACGGGCCGCCGGTCATCGCGCCGACCATGCGACCCAGTCCGGCTGCGGCCAGGACCCCGGCCATCATTGTCGCACGGGCAGTGGGCAGCAGTTCCGTACTCAATGAGAAACTGCACACAATGGTAAATTCAAAACTCAAAAAAAGAAAAAACAATCCGCTCAATGCGGCCGCCAGGCAGGTACCGATGAGTGGCAGCACGGCATAGCTCAGCGCGGTCAGGATTAATCCAATCACCAGCGATCGTTTCAAACCGATGCGGTCCGCGCAAAGCGCTGTCATGGATTCACCCATCAGCTCAGCCGCGCCGATAACGCTGCTGCTGAGTCCCAAAGCAATCAGGCTGACGTTAAAATCCTGTTCCAGCCAGGCGCCGAAAACCACAAACAGATTATCGTTGCCCATGCTCAGCCAGAAGGCAAATCCCAGCATTCCGGCTGCCGGTCGCTTGCGTATGAGCTGTTTGAGCGTTGCAATGATACTTACCTTGCGGGCCGGATCCGTTGACGATCCGCCGTCTCGGGGAATCACTTTGCCCAGCAAAAGGAATCCCAGTGCAGCGATAACAGCCATTCCAAAAAACGACCAACGCAAACTGAACCGATCGATCATCAATGCCAGAACAGGAATGCCGATCAAGGTGCTGCCGGCCCATGCGGTTTCGATGGCCCCGATGGCCAGGGCCCTACGCTTATAAGCGATCTGGTGGCCGACATAGGCCTGTATGGCCGGGTCGTATACGCTCTTGGCCAAACCGGACAAAACCAGGCCTGCAAGCACAAAGCCATAGGTGGGCGCCAGGCAACAGATCAGCATACCCGCAGAAAGCAATACCAAGGCCCAACGCATGAGGGCGCGGCTGCCCCAGCGATCGGCAATGGGGCCGGCGGCCAGACCCAACATGCCGGTGGTCTGATTTAAGGCGATCATGGAGGTTATTGCGGTGAGCGGGACATTGAGTTCTCTGCTCAACAGGGGCGCAAAGGGATAGATAAATCGCCGGGCGGTGTTGAGCAGCAGCCGGAAAAGAGTGGCCGTCAGGATCTGCAAAATAAGATGGGGTCGCGCTATAGTTTTCATGACTGCCACCTGAAGGTCGTCGCGACAACCAAGAGACGTTTGGGTGCCGTTGATTGTTTCAAGGGGGGTTTAGGCTGCCGGGTTTATGGGCCATCAGATCGATCACTTGCTGCATGAGTACATCAATGGAAAAGTCCGGATGGTCATAATCGGGGTTTAGGGTGGCTTCAAGTTTAACTTCGATAATATTGTCGCGGTTCGTATGAAACAGGAAGCGACCGGGTTCGAACAGACGCTGGGTCTTGCGTATGGAAACGACCTGGATGGTGGCTTTACACATACGTGCGATTTTAAATCCCCCTTTTTGAAGCGGGCCGATCCGGCCGTTCCGGCTGCGCGTGCCTTCCGGAAAGAGAAACAGGTTGCCCCCCCGAGATAGGAAATCGGGTAGCCGTTCCAGGCGTTGTTGTTGTTTTTGGCCCAGGCGGCCTTCCCCCGTAGAGGGGATATATCCGGCGGTATCCAGATTTCGGCCAAAAAGGGGAATGTTGAAAAGGCGGGCTTTGGCGATGGTGGTATGTTGCGGATACAGCGACACCATCAAGATAGAGTCCAGATAGGAGATGTGGTTGCACAGGATAATGGCCCCTCGGATGCGGCGTACCTGCGGATCAATGTGCCAGCGATGGTTGGGGATCATCGTGCGACAAAGCGTGAAAAAACTTTTGAAAAAAAAACTGTTCAACCATTGGAACACCCGCTGGCGATCTTGGGCGAAGATCATGGCCAAAAGGTAGATGGGGGCAAAAATCAGGCAGAATCCGATGGTGAAATAGCCCCATAGGATCAGGGTAATGAGCAGATCTTTGGTGCGTTGCAGGAGGGTGAGCGGGGGTGCGGTGTCAAAGGATTGGCCGGCCATCAGCGTTCAGGATTTTTGATGAATAAAATGGTGTTGACGCCGCCGAATGCAAAATTCTGAATGGCGGCGATACCAATGGGCGCTTCGGTTAATTGGGTGGTGTGGCGGATCATGTTGCAGCGTTCATCAATATTTTCCAGGTTCAAGGTGGGCGCGATAAAACCTTCGGCCATCATGTGCAGGAGGATGTTGGTTTCAATGGCGCCGCACGAGCCCATGGTATGACCCATATAGCTTTTAAGTCCGCTGACCCTCGGGCGATCACCGAATATTTTGCCGATGGCCTGTGCCTCCATGACGTCACCCATCTTGGTGGCCGTGGCGTGGGCGCTGATAAAATCCACTTGCTCGGGTGCCAGTCGGGCATTGTCCAGGCCGACTTGGATGGTGTGGGAGATGCCGTCAATATTGGGCAGGATCATGTCCCCGCCGTTGTTGGCACATGCAAAGCCAATCACTTCAGCCAGGATGGGGGCACCGCGTTTTTTGGCGAAATCATACGCTTCGAGCAATACCGCCCCGGCCCCTTCGCCGACCACCAGGCCATCGCGGTCTCGGTCGAATGGTCGCGGGGTTTTGTGCGGGGTGTCGTTGTATTCTGTTGAACAGGCCAGCAGGTTGTCAAATACGGCCACGGTGGTGGTGTCGTATTCATCAGCGCCGCCGCACAGCATGGCGTCCTGCAAACCGTATTTCACTGCTTCGTAGCCGAAGCCGATGGATTGGCTTGAGGTGGTGCACGCTGTAGATGAGGAGATCACCCGGCCGGTGATACCGAACATTTTGGTGATGTTGACCGCAGTAGTGTGCACCATGGATTTTAAGTAATCCACAGCGCCGACATTGTTGAGCTTGTTGCTGTCCTCACTGAAAAAGGTGCGATAGATGTCCCTCTGTACCGTCGGGCTGCCATGGGTGGAGCCGAAGGCAACTCCCATGCGGCCGGATTGGACAAACTCCTCGGTTAATCCTGCTTGGGAGAGGGTCTCTTTGGCGACTTGACAGGCATAGTAGGCCACTGGTCCCATGGTTTTGCGGTTTTTACGCTGAAAGTCATACGCAATGGGGTCATCTACCGTGCCGAAGACCCCCGAGTGGATATGCTCCGTGAGCAACTGGTCGTCTTTCATCCGCTTGACGCCGGAATTGCCCTGAATCAGGTTGTCAACGATTTTTTCACGGGTGCAGCCAATGGGAGAGATGGCGGCGCAACTGGTGATGACAACTCTTCTGTCCATGCAGATGTAGCCTATTTACGTGTGTCGGCAGTGGCGTTGGTGTGCACGGCCCGTCAAGCGGCAGCTCGGTGGGCCGCCAGGTTGTCCACATAGTCGATGATATCATTGATGGTTCGAATGTCCATGGCTGATTTTTTTTCCTCCTGGGTGAGTTTCGAATCCAGCATCACTTCAATCTCTCTGAGCATCTCGATGGCATCAATGCTGTCAAATTCATGGGCTTCGCGCAGGTCGTCGTCCAGGCCGGGATCGCTGATCTCGAATTGGTCTTCGAAAATATCCAATATGGCCGTTTGAATTTCCGTTCTGGTCATAATTTTAAATTCCCTCGCTGCAAAATGAGCCGAAAAAGGGTCATACTATAAACCGCATAATTAATCAAAGCATTATGGGCCGCCGCAGCGATTCCCATTGAAGCACCCGGCAATTGTGAACGCTGGCAGGTCATTGTGGGAGGGGCGTCCCGCCCCGACATC
>JBNKKB010000070.1:0-14724 GCA_050291605.1 Desulfobacteraceae bacterium
TCCTCCGCCAAACGTGCCTAAGCAGCAGGGCGCCAGAGCCAAGACGTCCGAGGGTGAAGCCGTAGTAACACTACTGCGAACCCTCGGCAACGCAGAATCTGGAGTCCTCCGCCAAACGTGCCTAAGCAGCAGGGCGCCAGAGCCAAGGCGTCCGAGGGTGAAGCCGTAGTAACACTACTGCGAACCCTCGGCAACACCGGCTCTGGCGTCCTCCCGCTTAGGCACCCGAATAGCGATAGTATGCCGCACACGTCCCTTCCGTCGACACCATACATGGTCCAAGCGGTTGCATGGGTGTACACGCTTTGCCGTACAGCGCGCACTGTTGGGGGGTCTTGGTGCCGGATAGAATTTCGCCGCAGGCACACCCTTTGGGTTCAGGCACCTCCGTCACCGTTAGATCCATTTTTTTAACTGCGTCAAAGTCAGCCAGCTCATCGCGGATGGCCAGGCCGCTGCCGGGGATAACGCCCAATCCACGCCATGCCACATCACAGGGCTCAAATACTTTTGCCAGGACGGCTTGGGCTTGGGTATTGCCCTGGCGGGTGACCGCCCGCGGATAGGCGTTGCCCAAGGCAGGGGTTTGGTTTTCAATCATGGTGACCAGTTCTGAAATACCGCGCAACACATCCACGGGTTCGAATCCGGCCACGACGCTGGGGGTCCGGTATTGATCGAAAAAAGATTGATAGGCATCCAATCCTATAATGACGGACACATGACCGGGCAATAGAAAGCCATCGATCTGAACGTCGGGGTTGTCCATCAACGCGCTCAAGGCCACCGGCACGGTTTTGTGGGCGCTATAGATGGAAAAATTCTTCAGTCCGGATGCCCGGGCGGCCAGCAGCGCCGCCGCAATGGTGGGAGCTGTGGTTTCAAAGCCGACGCCCAGAAAAACCACTTCCCGACCCGGTTGGGCTTTGGCCATTTGCACGGCATCCATGGCGGAGTAAACCATACGCACATCGGCGCCCTCGGCTGTCTCTTTTTGCAGGGAAGAGCCGCTGCCCGGGACACGCATCAAATCGCCGAAGGTGGTGATGGTCACTGCTTTGCGCCTTGACAGCGCCACAAAAGCATCAATATCTCCCTGTGATGTTACACAAACCGGACATCCCGGACCCGAAAGCAAAGAGAGGGTTTGCGGCAGCAAGGCCCGAATCCCATGCCGAAAAATCGACACCGTGTGGGTGCCGCACACCTCCATCAGTCGGATGGGGCGTTTGCTGTTGGTTTGAATCTGATGAACCAGGCTCTGTGCAATGGCCGGATCACGATACTCTTCGGCATAGGCAATCGTCATAACCACGCCCCTTTTAAAAATTCAAGATATTTACCACCAAAATAAGGTTCAGTGTTCCTTCCGGCAGAAGGAAAATTCTAAGCTGTCACCTCACTCTTTATGCCGTTGATGGCCTGGGCGCCGATAATGGCCTGCCCCAGGGCAATACCGCCATCGTTGGTGGGCGTCAACCGATGGCTGAACACTTCAAACTGCCGCCGGGTGAGCTCGCCGATCAATCCTTCCAACAACAATTTGTTTTGAAAGCATCCACCGCTGAGCACCACTTGCCGGATACCGGTCTCCCGGCCGATTTCGTTGCAAAGCGCCGCAAATCCTTGGATCAGCGTATTGTGAAATTTGCGACTGATCAGAAAGGCCGGCATACCGGCCCGAATATCTTCAACCACGCCGGCGACAATCGGTTGGACCGCAAACTGTTTCACCTGCCGGCCTTGCCATGTGAAGGCATAGTGCCGGTCTTCATGTTCATCGGCCATCATCTCCAATTCCATGGCGGCTTGGCCTTCAAAGGCGACCTGTTGGCGCAAACCGATAATAGCGGCAACCCCATCGAACAGCCTTCCCAGACTGGATGTCATCGGCGCATTGATCTGTTGGCGGGCCATCTCCAGCACCACCTCCCCCCTGGACCGATCCACCCTGGAGAGAAAGGGCAGATCCAGTTCCCACACTTGCCCGGGGAAAGTCAGCTCCAGATAGGCCAGCGCCATTCGATAAGGCGCTTTGATGGCCGCAGCGCTTCCCGGCATGGGCACCGGCGTCAGATGCGCGGCACGGCGAAATCCGGCCGCATCCGCCACCAGGATTTCGCCCCCCCAAACGGTATGGTCCTTTCCAAGGCCGGTACCGTCAAAAGCCAAACCGATCACAGGCCCGCATAACCGGTGCTCGGCCATACAAGCCACCACATGGGCATGGTGGTGCTGGACCTGAAGCAACGGCAGCTCCTGGGCCCGGGCCCATTGGGTGCTCAAATAATCGGGGTGCAAATCGCACACCAGTGCCTGGGGGGTGATATCCAGAATACGTTTGAGGTGTTCGATGGTCAACCGGAAGAAGGCTTCGGTGGGCAAGTTCTCCAAATCACCAATGTGCTGGCTCAAAAAAGCCTGTTTGTCTTTGGTCAGGCAGATGGTATTTTTGAGTTCAGCCCCACAGGCCAGCAGGGGGGGCACGGCGCTTTTTAAAAAAATGGGAATGGGAACGAATCCCCTGGAACGCCGCATGAAGCGGGATTCTCCAGCGGCCATCCGCACGATGGAGTCGTCGCTGCGCAAATAGATGTCGCGGTCGTGGACTAAAAAGTAATCGGCGATAGCATGCAGCCGCCGGAAGGCTTCATCATTGTCGATGGCAATGGGTTCTTCGCTCATATTGGCGCTGGTCATGACCAGGGCGTTGAAACCGTGGGCCAGCAGCAAATAGTGCACGGGAGTATAAGGCAGCATGACGCCGTAGTATTGATTGTGCGGGGCCACGCTGAACGCCAGTTTTTCGGGCCGTATTTTGGTCAATAAAACGATGGGGCGTTGCATGCTGCCCAACAATTTTGCTTCGTCAGGGGTCACTACTGCATAGCGCCGAATGGCCTCCAGATCGGGCGACATAACCGCCAAGGGTTTCTCTTCCCGGTGCTTGCGTGCGCGCAGTCGCTCAACGGCCTGATCGTTGGTGGCGTCCACGGCCAGATGAAAGCCGCCCAACCCTTTGATGGCCAGGATGTGGCCCGCTTTGAGCAGTGCCGCGGTTTGACCTATGGGATCGGCCGCTTCAAGGGGGCGGCCCTTGCGGTCACACAGGGCGACTTGCGGACCGCACTGGGCGCAGGCATTGGGCTGGGCATGAAACCGGCGGTCGTCGGGGTCGTCGTATTCCGCTTGGCAGGCGGGACACATGGTAAAATGGCGCATGGAGGTTTTGGGCCGGTCGTAGGGAATGTCGTCGATAATGGTATAGCGCGGACCGCAATGGGTGCAATTGATAAACGGATAGCCGAAGCGTCTATCCTGGGGGTCAAATAACTCCCGCCGGCAATCATCGCATACCGACACATCCGGTGAGATCAACGTGGCGCGGAAATCAGCGCCTCTGCTTTTTTCAATGGTAAATTGGGCGACACCGGAGAGAGGCGCCTCCTGGACAGCTACGTCAACAATGTAGGCCAACGGTGGGGGCTCGTCAGCCAGGTCGGCTAAAAACGAATGTATCCGCGGTTCAGGTCCCTCCACATGAATGCTGACGCCGGCAGCCGTGTTAATGGCCTGGCCGACCAGTTGGTGACGCCGAGCCAATTGATAGACAAAGGGTCTGAAGCCCACCCCTTGAACAATACCGCTGACCTCTATCTGCTTGGCAAGGTGGACCGCGGTCATATGGTATCGGTGCCTTTGGTCATGCGTTGCACGATCTCATTGATGGCTCTGTCCAAGGCATCGGTATCCAATGGTTTGTTAAAAAAGGCGCTAGCCTGCATATCGAATGCCTTCTGGGCCAGATCTTTGTCCCCATGTCCGGTAATAACGATCACTTCGGTCTCCGGCGCAATACGCTTAATCTGGCGCAACACCTCATACCCGTCTTTTCCCGGCATTTTAATGTCTGTCAGCACGATGGGCGGCTGCGCCTGCTTAAACAACTGCAACCCCAGGGTCTCGTTCTCGGCCGACAATACTTGATGGCCGCAGGCCTCCAAGTACAGCGTGAGCATTTGCAGTGTGGGCTGCTCGTCATCAATGATGAGAATCGTTGTCATAAATTTACCTCAAGAGTCGGATCATCTCTTTAACTTGGTCAAAAACGACCACTGCCGTTATATATTTCTTACTATGCCATCTTCCCGGGCTACGGCGCTTGCCTCTCCGTCCAGCCATGCGAACGCCTCGTCCTGACTATAAAAAATACCGACGTTCGTGGGGTATTTTTCGACCAGCGATTGATACATGCGCGACAGGCCGTATTGAACTTCGGCGTCAATCACGATGGCCATTTTCGATTTCCATTGAATCTCCGAACGGGTCGAAATGTAATAGATAATTCTTTCAAGGGCATTGTAGCCAAAATCGTCGCTGGGCAAACACCCTTTAAAATCCCATATCGCATTGCACTGCGTCACATCATACATGGCGTTCTCGCGATCAATCACTTTGATAATCAGGTCCGGGGTAATGCAGGTGCCCTTGGTAAAAGATACGATGATCACACCATGCGGGCACTCGATATTAAATAGCGCTGCACTCATAGATCGCTTCCTTTCATTTGCAGATTTTCGGCCTATCACAAACAGATACAGAAACAGGTTGCGCCCTCAGCCCCTAAAAGGTCATCCAAACCGGGCAAAACGGAGCGTCATGCAGGTGCCGCCACCATTACGGCCACGGGCCAAGATGGTCCCGCCATAGTCCCTGGCAATGCCGTAAGAGATCGCCAACCCCAATCCCATGCCCTTGCCGACCTCCTTGGTGGTATAAAAGGGCTCAAAAATTTTATCGCGGGCACTTTGGGGAATGCCGACCCCCGTATCGGCCACTTCGCATACGACGTCGTCGGCCTCGCTGTAAGTGTGCAAAGTGATCACCCGATCTTTATCCGGAGAAGCGTCGCTCGGCAACAGCTCAATGGCATCGCGCGCATTGCTGACCAAATTAAACATCACTTGTTCCAGACGGTTAAAATTGGCCACGATGGGAGGTAAATTATCGTCCAATTTATAATGGACATGTATATTGTTCAACGCCAATTGTTGCCCGATAATCTCCAGCACACTGGTGATCACCGCATTTAAATCCACGGGCTCTTTCTTAAAATCGGGTTTACGTCCAAATTCTCTCAAGCGGTTAATGATGTCCGATGCCCGCTTGACTTGACTGGCGACAGCCGTGGCCACACTTTCCAGTTCTGCCGAGGACAGGGCTTTGCCGCCCCGGACCATACGACGCAAGTAATCATTGCCGATTTTAATGGCATTGAGGGGCTGGGTTAACTCGTGTGCCATGCCGGCGGACATCTCCCCCAGGGTCTGCATTTTGGTGGTTTGGAAAATCTGGGCGTCCCGCTCAATGGACTCGGTAATATCGGTACCGGCGACAATCACCGACGGCTGGTTTTTATAGTGTGTCGGGCACGCTTTGACCCGCAGGTAAAACGGGGTGCCGTCTTTTTTATGGTGCCGTGCCTTTTGATTGATAAAGCAACCATTCGGCCATGCCGTAGAGGTATCGAACCCCAACCCCTGCTCCTGGTTTTCAAACTCACCCAGCGCGTTGAATTGACGGCCCAGAAGCTCCTCCTTGGCGTAACCGTATGTCTCCAGGGCCGCCGGATTGACATCCAGAATGGACAAGGTGTTCATGTCCAAGACAAAAATGGGGTTGGGTCCGCTGTCAAACAAAGAGCGGTATTTCTCTTCAGATTCGTGCAAGGCGGCTTCTGCGGCTTTGCGCTGGGTGATATTCAAGAATGCGCCGGTGATAAAATCGATCTCCCCGTCCGCATTGCAGATAATCTGGCTGCTGGCCTGCAGCCAAACAATCTCACCGCTTTTTTTGCGAATGCGATATTCCCGAAAATACTGCTTGCTGCCTTTCAACGCAGTTAAAATCATCTCACGATGGCCGGGGCGATCTTCTTCCAGTATCACATCGGTCCATTTGAGCTCCCGGGTTAAAAAGACTTCTTTGGGATAGCCGGTGACGGTTTCAATTTTGTCATCGTAAAAATCAATGGCGCCGTCTGAATACCCTTTGAAGACCACATTGGGGATGTTGTTGATCAACAGGCGGTAGTTGCGTTCGCTCTCTTTTAAGGCTTGCTCCGAGCGTTTTTTTTCAGTGACATCAGCGGCAATGCAAAGGAAACCACTAATGGCGCCTTCAGGATCCCGCAACGGACTGATCGAGAGCTGGACGGGAAACAGGGTGCCGTTTTTATGCACATAGGTCCACTCTTTCAGCTCGCCCATGCTATGGGCCGCATAGTGAAAAAAAACATCCATATGGGCGACGCTGCGATTCAATTCATCGCTGAGCGCATCTGCATGCTGTTTGAGTTCACTCACATCGTGAAATCCCATGGGCGTCATTTGTCCGACCACTTCGGACACGCTGTACCCCAGCAAATTTTCGGCCCCTTTGTTAAACACGATAATGATGCCCCGCTCATCGGTGGCCATGATGGCCATGTGCGCGGCAGAATCAAGTACGGCTTTACGCTGGGCATTGGCTACCTGGAAACGGCGCAAGACGCGCTCGGTCTCTTCAAACTGTTTGACCACCAGGGAGGCGGTAATCTCCGCCGATTCCCGGGCCACCCGGATCTCTTCTTTGAGCAGCTCGTTTTCTTCCACCAGCGCCTGAATGGGGCAGCGATCACGATCCTCACACTGGGCGCACAGATGGGGCCATTGGCATCGGGTCTGCGGCCCCATGGATTTGGTTTTGACGGAAAGTGCAACGGACATGGTTTCCTTACCTTTTTTACTGCCGGCTACCCATTTTTATGTTTAATGCATCTCATTTTTTATGTGCGGTTTGCGTAGCTGCATCGGCGTTAACCGCCAACTTATAATGGCAACTGAAAGCCGTGCTTCCATTCTTTGTATGTTGTTGTGCTTTCATGGTTGCCGGTTCATTTGGCTATCGCATGTACGGTGCACACCAAACACGGATCAAAAGAGCGCACAATATGCTCCACCTCAACGGGTTGGTGGAGCGCTTGTACTTCCGTCCCCACAATGGCCTCTTCCCAGGGCCCCCGGACATCATCGCCGTCTCGGGGAGAGGCATTCCACGCCGTGGGCGTGATTACCTGATAATTGCCGATAACGCCGTTTTCAATGGTCAACCAATGGCCCAACATGCCGCGGGGTGCCGACACCAGGCCATAACCCTTACCGGTAACAATTTTGGAGTAGTCTTTAAAATAGGGCGTGTCGCAACCGGCCATCTCTTCGAGCCATTGATCGATGGCCGGCAGGACCAGGGCCGGACGCACCAGGCGCGCCAAGGTGCGCATCAGCACGTTGGCGCCCTTGTCTTTAATTAGGGCTGAAAACAAGGGGGATCCCGCCAGCAGCGTATCGGCCAGCGCGCCGGTTTCCGCGGGTTGACCCCGATAGCGCGGTGCCTTGGCCCAGGAATATTTTTGCCCGCCCGGGTTGGCGGTATCCGGTATGGTGCGCCCGTTAAACGGATGCCGAACGGTCGCTTCATCTTTAAAAAAGGAGCTGCTGATATCTTCGTTGATCAATTGGGTATTCAAAGGCGCCACACCCTCCGGGGTAATAAACCCATGGGGAATCAGCTGACCGTTGCCGTTGAGGCCGCGCACCTGCGTTTGCGCCGGCAGGTCCGGTCCGCCGGCACCGATGAAGTTGTCATGGCCGCGTCCCAGGCAATCCAATCCCAAATCCAGGGCATACCTCAGGAAAAAGCCGATATCGCTGTTTTGATGGGCAGGCGCCTCCGTCAGCCATGCCTGCAGTGCCGCCCATGAGTCCACCCGCTGCCAACGGTCTATCGGGCATCCCAATACACGCTGCTCATACCATTTGCGGAAATTTCGCAATATGTGGCGGCAATGGGCAATGTCGCTGACCGTCGGTACCGTCACCACACCGCCCGGCACCATGAAAGAGGAGTGCGGCCATTGACCGCCTAGAATGGCGATGATTTCCAGCACCCTTTTGGTCTCGGCCACCGTTTGCAGGGCGGTTTCGCCTTTGAGCACCTGATAGCGTTTAAAGGCCTCGCCATACAGCGGCTGCGCGCTGTAGCGCGGGTGGATCAAATCCGGCATAAAGAGTAAAAAGGGTTGACGCACATCGTTTTGCAACTGCTCCACCAGCAGGGTCACATTGCGCAGCCGCTGGGCGTTGTGGGGCACCGTGGCGGCATAGGCCATGTCCAGTGCCTTGGCGGCGGCATTGAGATGGGCCGTGGTGCAAATACCGCAAATGCGCGGGGTAATCACCAGGCTGTCCTTGGGCCCGCGACCGGTCATCAAATTTTCGATACCGCGATACATGGTGCCCACACTACGGGCCTGGCGCACGACGTTGCCCTCGAACTCCAGGTGCAGCTCCAGATCCCCTTCCACTCGATTCAGGGGAATTATTTTTTGGGTCTGTTTCATAATTCAAGCTCAACCGCCGTTTAAGGATACACCAGGTTGCCCCGGCAACCTGGGCAAAGGTTATGCCGGCAACATGTCCGCAAGACACATGCAAGGGTTCGGCATGGCCCAACCCATACGTAACCCCGACTAGCCATTAAATACCTGTTTTGCGCTTCATCAAGCGCTTGGGCGCCGCCGCCGCCGCCATGCCTTTGTAAGCCATGTAGTGGGCCCGGCTCACCCCATCCGGCAATTCTATGGGGATCCCTTCAATATTGCGTGTTTCGAAAAACGGATATTGCTGGGGAAAATCCGGGCGTGTGCACCCAAAACACGGCACCCCCACGCGGGTTTTTGACGAGCGGCGGTTCCATAAAAATTTGTTGCAGGGACCCGTCACCAAAGGACCATGGCAGCCCATATAGAAAAAAAGGCAGCCGCGCTCGCCAAACTTTTTCTCTTCAACCCGATACTCATGGTACTCATTGCGGGTGCAGCCCTGGTGTACCATCACCCCATACCAATTGAGCGGCATATTGTAGTCGCCCAATTCCACCGGCATGTCGGCGGCCACCGCCGACAAGGTGCCCACCACCACCTCGCAGTGGCAGGGACACCCCGGCATGTTGATCACCGGATAACCGCCGGGGGTGATAAAATCCTTGCCCAGCAGCCCGCCCATCTCCCATTTGGTATATTGCAGGCCGCTGGCCATGATTTCGCTGTCGGCCCCGATACCGCCAAAACTGGCGCAGGTGCCCACGGCCAGGACATAGCGCGCTTTTTTGGCCAGCCCTTCGATGAGGTCCTTTTTGGGGCCGCCGGGCAACATGTCAAACCCGCCGCTGTCATTGGGGCCATGAATCACCGAGCCTTCTACGCACAATATGTCCAGGGTCTGTTCGCCGGTCAGAATCCGTTGGTTGAGGACTTCCATATCATCATGGTTGTTGGCCGAAAGGGCTTGGTGCCATAGCAGTTCCAAGTCGAAAAAATCCAGCAGCTCGATCAGGTCGGGGGTATCGGCATTGAGCAACGACCAAGTGTCGCCGCCACAACCACCGCCTTGAAGCCAGTATAGGGTTTTGGGCATAGCGAACCTCCCACAAAGGGTCTTGGTAAGATATTTATGTTAGTGCAATTCGGCCGCCAAAGGCAAGCCCCATGACGAAAACAATCCCAGGGCAGCCGCTTTGCGCAAAATCTCTGATGGGGCATCGGGCTCATGGGCGGTCATACCCATTCCAGCGGACCATCCGGGCCAGCGCCTTTCGGACCTTGGGCCGAATGGCATCATCGGCCGGGTAGCCCACGGTGATCAGCAACCCCACCCGTTTATGGGCCGGAATCTGCAGCAGCGCCTTGACCTTGGACTCTTTAAACCATCCCAGCATACAGGTACCCAGCCCTTGCGCAGCCGCTTGCAGACAAAAATGCTCGGCGGCAATGGCCACATCCATCCAGGCAAAATCCCTTCGCTTCACAGCCGTACCCAGCCGTGAGGTTAAATTGGGCTTTTCCACCACCAGGACCACATGCACCGGCGCCTGTTTGGTCCAGTGGTTCAAGGGCAGCAACCGGTTGGCGGTCAAGTCGGCCAGCCGATTCTTCAACTCGGGGTGGTCCACCACCACAAAGGTCCAGGGCTGGGCATTGCAGGCCGAAGGCGCCAGGCGGGCCGCCTCCAGGCACCGTTCGAGCATCGCCCTTTCAATTGCACGGGTCTGGTAGCCGCGGGTGCTTTGGCGCTGTTGCACCAATTCTAAAAAGGACTGGTATTGCATAGGGTCATTCCGATGAAAGTTGTTTTTTGACACCCTTGCACATGTAGAAATATCGTGCATTGATCGCCATCCGGGTTTTAGATGCACGCTATCAATTATACTGGATAACGGGTTGAAAGCAATGGCATCCACCCCGGCAAAGGTTTCCCTGGCGCGATTGTGTCCTTGGCGAAAAAATCAAACCGATTTTGTTTCTCAAAAGGGTTTCGTGATTACGCCGGTCCGCGTACAAGCCGACCCACCGCACCCGCAAAGATGGCAAACAACTGTGGAAGGGGATGGATAAAAAACACGTTGCCCCTTTGGCCATGCCCATTGCGTTTTTACAAATTTATGGCGTTATAACCGACCGGCGCAGAGACCGGCCCTACGCTGAATCGATGGTCGCCAGGCATTTGATTTTCGTAGGGCCGGGCTCTGTGCCGGCCTGTTCTGACCCTATTGCGGCAAACCCGCATGTCGGCAACCGGACCCTGAGGTCCCGGTTTGTTTTTTATCAATGTTTCGATCGCGCAAAAGCCCCTCCTGCCAACGGCGTGATGGCAACTTGAGCACCAAGTTGACACAGCTCCCACTTTCCGCCATAACATTTTGGCAACTCAATAAGGATCGCACCATGAGCATAGCTTCCAGCAGACGCCGCATCAGCGGCATCCGGCACTTCGGTTTGATTTCGCGCATTCTGGTCAAACACGGCTTGAAAGAGTTTGGCGATCGGTTGTGGGGTCGCCAGCGCAACCGTACCAAAACCGGGCTGCCGGATCCCGTTCGCATTCGCCACGCATTGGCGGAACTGGGACCCAGTTTCATTAAACTGGGACAACTGATGAGCACCCGGGCCGATATCTTTCCACCCGATTATATCGAAGAGTTCAGCAAACTGCAGGACCAGGTGCCGCCCGTCCCGTTTGAACAGATCCGTAACGTCATCGAAACGGAGTTGCGCCTTCCCATAGACCAGGTGTTCAAGCACATCGACCCCACATCCATGGCAGCCGCCTCGGTGGCCCAGGTGCACACGGCCACGTTGCTCAGCGGCGAAAAGGTGGCCGTCAAGGTCATCCGGCCCGGCATTCAAAAGCGCATCCGCAATGATATTCAACTGATGTACTATTTTGCCGACAAAATCGAAAAACGGTTTCAATTGGGCCAGATGATCGGCGTGGTCAACGTGGTCAAAGAGTTTGAACACACCATCTTTCGCGAGTTGGACATGCTCATCGAAGCCGGCCACATCGAACGCTTCAGCCAGAGCTTTGAATCCGTCAAAGAGATCTATATCCCCAAAGTCTATTGGCAGTATACGGCCAAATCGGTGCTGGTCATGGAACACATCGACGGCATCAAGATGGACAATGTAGCGGAAATCAGACGCCACCACATCGATCCCAAAGAGGTGGCCATGATCGGGCTGCGCTCTTTTTCACGCCAGCTCATGGAAGCGGGCATCTTTCATGCCGATCCGCACCCCGGCAATACTATCGTGATGTACGACGGCCGGGTCAGCCTGGTGGACTTCGGCATTGTGGGCTATTTGGATGAAGAGACCATGCTCCAGATTGCACACCTGTTTTTCGGCTACGCCGAGCACGACTACGACCTGGTCATGGAGGCCTTTGAAGCCGCCGGGCTGATCAGCCCCGACAGCGTCAATCTGAAAAGTTTCCGCCTGGACCTGAAAGATATCAGCGAGCCGTTCTACGGCCGCTCTCTAAAAACCATATCGGTAAAAGATGTCTACAGCCAGGTCATGCATATGGTTTTTAAACACCGGCTCACTCTGCCCCGCAATTTATTGCTGCTTTTAAAGACCTTTATCCAGACCGAATCGCTGGGAAAAATACTAGGATCGGATGCCAGCCTGCTGGAAGTGACGCGTCCCTATGCCAAAAAAGTGCTGGAACAAGGGCGTGAAGCCCAGCAGGTGCTCAAAAACATGGGCCACGACCTCAAAGCCGCCGGCGGCTACCTGCGCTGGATGCCCAAACTGACCCATGATCTTTTCAAGCGCGTCGCCACCGGCGAACATCGGCTGGAGCTGAACCACGGCGGCCTGGACCAGGTTTCTCAAAAATTTGAAAGCGGCATCAACCGCTTTATTGTGGGCATCGTGGTCTCCGCCTCGTTGATCGCCGCATCGCTGATTCTCAATTCGGGCAACAAAGTGCTGACCCTCGACATCGACATGTTCGGCATGCAGACCCTGGCCGTCACCGACTTGCTGGGACTGACCGGCTATTGCATCGCCACCTTGCTGGGGCTTTGGCTGGTGCTCTCCATTATCCGCTCGGGAAAATTGTAGCCGCACCAACCCGCCCGTCCGCACCGGCGCACGGATGGGTCCCCATCCGCCATTTGACATTTGGGCTTTGACATTGGGATCTGAATCTTGTGGCACGGCTTCGGCCATTATATCGTCATTACCATTTTGCAGGTTGCTTCCGGGACACGACACTAGATTTTACGCACCACTCCCACACACTTGCCGAGGATCGCGACCTTCTCACGCATGTGCCCCCTGAAAATCAAAGCGCGGAAAGCCGGATTCGCCGATGCCAAGGTCAAGGTGGCGCGGCTCCGGCGAACGATCTTCAACGTGGCCTCAGTCAGCATGCCCTGGACCAGCACGGCGGCGATCTGTTGATTTTCCACCTGCGGCTGCGGCCGGATGATGGCGATATCGCCATCGGCAATATGCACCCCGGTCATGGAGTCGCCGCGCACCCGCAACCCAAAGCAGCGATCACACCCGAACAGCGCCGGATCGACCTTCAGCGCTTGATCGATATTCTCGATGGCTTCAATGGGCAGCCCGGCCGCAATGTCACCGACCAACGGCACGCCCCGGCCGGGCAGCTCTCCGGCAAAGCGCCACGACCGCTTCTTACCCGGCTCGGCCAAAATGCATCCCCTCTCTTTCAGCACGTTTAAAATGCGGTGAATCCCGCCCGGCGACTGCAAGCCCAGATGCGCGGCAATCTCGCGCACCGTAGGGGCAATATGGTGTGTCTGCTGATACATGACAATAAAGTCCAACACACTCTTTTGACGCGGGGTGATATCCGAAGTATCCATTATCTTTATCTTCCTCTCTATCAAAAGTCTATTCCCCGTTAAAAAGTGTATCACCGGGGCTTTTCACGCCTTTGCCGCCCTTGTTGAGCACATGGGTATAGATCATGGTGGTGCTCACATCCTTGTGCCCTAAAAGTTCCTGAACCGTTCGAATATCATAGCCGGCTTCCAGCAGATGTGTGGCAAAGCTGTGGCGCAAACTGTGGCAGCTACCGGCTTTAGTCATTCCGCTGCATCGGATGGCATTTTTTACCGCGCGCTGCGGCACGGATTCAGACAAATGATGCCGACGCTCAATCCCGGAACGCGGATCAATGGACCTGCGTGTGGCCGGGAAAATATACTGCCAGGACCAGCTGCGATTGGCATTGCGGTACTTTCTTTCCAGTGCATATGGCAGATAAACAGCACCGAAACCCGCCTTAAGATCAAGTTCATGAGTCTTTTTAACTTTTAGCAAATGCCGTTGCAGCGCTTCAACAATCAGTTCAGGCAACATCGTTACACGATCTATTTTTCCTTTGCCATCGCGCACCACAATCTGCCCATAACCGAAATCGACATCCTTGACCCTCAATCTCACACACTCCATTACCCGCAATCCTGCCCCATAAAGCAACTGCCCCATGAGCCAATTGATCCCATCCAGTTGTAGCAGCACCTGCTTGACCTCTTTCCGGGTGAAAACCACCGGCAGTTTGTGAGGTTTTTTGGCCCGAATCAGGTCTTGAAACTCGCCAACCTCTTTTTTTAATACCTCACGGTACAGGAAAACCAAAGCACAGAGCGCCTGGTTCTGGGTGGAGCTGGCCACTTTCCTATCAACAGCCAGATGGGTTAAAAAAGCGCTGATATGCCGCTCATCCAGATCTGCCGGGTGTCGTCTGTCATGAAAAAAGATGTATCGTTTAATCCAATCCACGTAGCTTTGTTCAGTCCGGATGCTATAATGCTTACATCGGATGATATTGCGTACCTGATCGAGCAGACGTGGGTTTTTTCCATTCGAGTGGTTACGATCAGCAATTGATGGGCCACCTGCCATATGCGCATCTTTGAGCATAGAGCCTCCTCCTTATGGGCACTGATTTTAGAATATCTAATTATTTCATTGACATAATAACAGAATAGCGATATGGGATTCAAATAGAATACGCTCAAGATCCAACGCAAGAGTACCCGAACTGCAAGACATACGAACTTTTGTTCACATATAGGTTAGTTTTCACTAAATGTCAAATTTTTTATGGGTCTAATCAGGCCAATAAATACGGATATAGGGGTATTATACGACTAATTAGTCACATAATACGATTTCGTCGGTTAAATAGACGTAATATAATGCGACTATTGGGTCGCCGAATCCATGTTGGACTAAGCCGCTACGCGGCAGATAACACACTGTAATGCTATAACATATCAACATCCTTTCGCCATTCCCCT
>JBNKKB010000071.1:0-2143 GCA_050291605.1 Desulfobacteraceae bacterium
AGACGTTCTGGTCAGCGGTTTTGGCAAATTCTGTGTGAAAAATAAAGGCAAGCGCCGCGGCCGCAATCCGGTCACCGGCTCTGACTTGATGCTGTCCGCGCGCAAGGTGGTAACGTTCAAATGTTCGGGTAAATTAAGGCAGAAAGTGAACCGGTAAAGACGCACGCGCTAAAACCATCCATGCCGGCATATGGACAGAACCTTGATCGCCCGAAATTCGGCCTCTGAGGCAACCGGGCCCGCCAAGCCTTGAAAACCGGGCACACAGAGAAAAGTTCGAAAATGATGAGAAAGTTGAAACTTTCGCCCTTACTAACAACGTCTGATAATATCCATATGCAAACTTTTATAAATACCTGTAAAATAGTGGTAATATGATATATTGTTCCAAACTTATTGTGTGTTAGCCTGCATTATGTCAACTTTGCGATCTGCACCTATAACCGGCAGTCCTACCTCGATATTAGTGTGCATTTCCGCGCGAATGTTCGTGGTACCCAATAACCAAAGATGCTTTCATGTAAGAATTAATCGCCCAGCCCACTATTTTACGCGAGCATAAATCACGGAACTTGACCGCAACTCCAGCCTTCATCATCAGACTGCGGGCTCGGCAGCGGCCGATATCATGGCCTTCATCGCGAACCATAGCTTGCTCGAAAATAGGTCAGGATCAATGTAGTACCGCTTCTGTATTTGAGGTCGGATTTGTATATGACGATCCAAAATAAAGAGGCCACCAGCGCTGACAACCCATGGGGTGTGTATTTTGCGATTAATGCCGACTACAGGCGATTATCGGGAAACTCAATTGCCGACCTGGCCGGCGAGCAGTTGCCTCGGATCCTGCCGGCGGCCAAGGAAATACAGCCGGGAAGCCAATAGGGTCACATCGTAAATCATCAATCTTGACACCCGTCATAGGCCTTGTTAAAGATTCAACGGTCCAATCAAATGCGATAGTTAAGATAACCAAAGGAAAATCAGTTCAATTGACAAAGGGGCAGGGTGATGGCTCGTCCTTTGCGTATTGAATATCCCGGAGCCTTTTATCATGTGATCAATCGCGGCAATGCCGGTCAAGCTATTTTCAAAAGCAAACGGGACAAGGAAAAGTTTCTTTACTACCTTGAGAAAATTGTTGAGCGATTCGGGATTCGATTGCATTGTTATTGCATGATGACCAACCACTATCACTTATTGGTCGAAACCCCTGAAGCGAATCTGTCTAAATCAATTCAGTGGCTTAATGTGAGCTACGCCATGTATTTCAATGTCAAGCGCGGCCTCCATGGGCATCTATTCCAGGGCAGGTATAAATCGATCCTTGTTGATGCTGATGAATATCTAAAACAATTATCCCGGTATATTCATTTAAACCCGCTTCGGTGCAATATAGTCGAGAAGCTTGAAAATTACCGTTGGAGTAGCTATCAAGCATACGTGGGAAAAGAAAAGATTCCAGCATGGTTAGAAACCGATTGGATTCTACAACTGTTCGGGAAAAACAGGAAAGCGGCCAATAGAGCATACCGAGACTTTACCGAAAGCATTGATATTAAGAAAATTAGAAACCCCTCTTCTGATGTACTAGGTGGTTTGATCCTTGGTAGCCCGGGTTTTGTCGATTGGGTAAAACAAACATTTTTACAGTCCAGGCCTGATAACAGCGAATTCTCGGGGCTTTCAGATTTGAAGCCGCGGCCATCTGTTAGTGAAGTAGCGCGACGGGTAGCGGCTAGTTTTGGTTGCACAATCGACCAGATCATCTGCAAAGGAAAAAGGCAGAACGTTGCGCGGGATGTGGCGATTTATATTTCCAGAGAGACCACAGGACAAAAAGCTGTGGATCTTGGTCATTTTTTCGGTGGAGTTAAGGGCCAAACAATTACTATGTGCTGGACTAAGGTTAAACGGGCAATGGAGAATAACAAAAGCTTGAAACATGACATAAATCGCTTGCTCGAAGATTGATGTTTTACGATGTGACCCTTTTGGATCCCTTTCAACGCACAATCCGCCGCTTTTGCTTGTGTACGCCACCCCAGCTTCTGTGGCAATGATCTGAACCTGTGCGCCTTCTTCCTTCATTCGCATATACGGTACCCAGAATTCCAAATCCTCGTATCCGGGTCCGACCAGA
>JBNKKB010000072.1:0-7359 GCA_050291605.1 Desulfobacteraceae bacterium
GTTCTGGTTGGTGCACGTGGTTTCCATTTTCACCCGGTTTTTTTCTATAAATACCTCTTTCACAGTGGCCTTTGCGGTGATGGTGTCACCGATGCGGGCCGGCAACAGAAACTTCAGGTTCTGGCTGGCATAAATGGCACCCGGGCCGGGAAGGTAGCTTCCCACAACCGTGGAAATAAATCCGGCTAACAGCATGCCATGGGCAATCCGCCCCTTGAAAAAGGTTCCCCGGGAGTATTCTTCGTTGATGTGAAAAGGGTTCATATCTCCCGTGACGCCTGCAAAAAGATAGATGTCCGATTCTGCTATGGTTTTGGAAAATTCGGCACTGTCGCCGACCTTAAGTTCTTCGATAGTTTTTCCGAGCATGTGGCACCTCCTTATCGCTTTGGAAATATTTTTAGTGGCGCAACCTGAGACGATACTGGAAGAAGCCTCCACGTAACAACTATATGCTTAATGTGGAGATCTGAACCCCTTGGTTTTCAGTTCAATCGTCTTTATCGTCTTCGGTTTCGAGTTGGTTTTGTTTTGGAATACTATTCACGCCCTTGCTGGGCAAACATCGATCAGGCTCTGGTGCAAAATTCTCATGAGATGTTTTTTGCCCACGTGCTTCCATCGATTCTTGATAAACGTGCACATCTCGTTGCGGGAAGGGTATACTGATCCCCTGTTTATCGAATTCTTCTTTCACTTTGCGTGTGATATCCCAATACACGCCCCAATAGTGGGTGGGAAGCACCCAAGGACGAACGATAAAATTCACCGAGGAATCGCCCAATTCGTGCACCTTCACCACCGGCACCGGTTCCTCCAAGGTGTCGGGATGTTCCTTTGCGATCTGCTCAAGAATAGCCTGGGCTTTATCGATCGGGTCGGAATAGCCGATACCAAACACCATGTCTACGCGACGTCGTTCCGTGCCTGAAATGTTGGTGATGACGTCATCCCAAATTTTGTTATTGGGAACGATCATTACTTTGTTGTCCCAGGTTCTAATAACTGTCGACATCAGGTTCATGGAATCAACGTTTCCCTCAGTACCGCCGGCATGGATGGCATCGCCAATGTCAAAAGGATGGTAAAACATCAGCAGCAAACCACTGGCAAAGTTACTTAACGTGCCTTGCAATGCCAGGCCGATGACCAAGCCGGCAGCGGTAATGAGTGCCAGCAGCGGAGTTATCGCAATGCCCAGGGTGGAAATAGCGACTAATAAACCGATGGCTATAATGGCGCGCCGGGTGAAAGGATTGATAAAGTCTTTTAATAATTGAGACATGGTTTTGGCGGACGCCGTGGCCCTTTGCACTGCCTTGCCGACAAGCAGCGCCAGCATGTAAAACAACACCAGGATGCCCACAAACTTGCTAAGGTTCACTGCCCATTTGATGCCGCCTTTTTCCGATGCCAGCCAACCGGTAATGAAAGTCAACGCTGCCGAAGTGTCTGAGACATCAACAAGGATATCATCCACCGCATCCCGGTATTTTTCGTACCCTTCGATCTTCCCACCTTTGGCTTTAAGTTCCGCCAGCACAACATTGAACCGTTCAATCAAAGCGGCGCGATGGGTACGAAGTTCGGTGAGCGTATCCAGCAGCTCGGATTTATGTTCTGTCTTTGCCTCCGCTTTAACCTTGGCCACTTGGACGACGGATTCCAGCTGTTCAGCTGGTGCCACTGAGTTCGTGTTCACATCCGTTATGGCAACATCTCCCGTGGCTTTAGCGAGCGGCTGGGATTTACCTGTTTCTTGCTTCTGCGCTTTAACTTGTTTGACGACTTGTTGTGCGGTCCGAGTGACGTCGTCTTTATTGGCCTCCACTTCGGCTTTCTTAACGGCTTCTACGGCTTTTTGAGCTTCTTCTGCCTTTTTTGACGCTTCTTCCATAGCCCGGGCTGCCTGTTCGGTCACGGCAGCACTACTTTGAGAGGTCGCTTTTTGCTGCACGGCTTCAGCTTCTTTCGCCGCGTTTTTGGCTAACCGAGCAGCGTCGGCTGCTTCTTGGGATTTCTTAATTTGTTCGTTCTGTCGCTTTACGGCGATCTCCGCAACGCTGATTTCCATTGCCTTTTGTCTCAACACATCTTGCCAGGCATCGGCTTCTACGACCAACTCCTCTTTCGTCAATGGCTTCACCAACCATTGGAGTTGATCAAGGGCAATAGTGATATCTTCGAACGTACTGGCGACGTAAGTTACTGAATTGTCGTCGGCGCCGAATACAATTTGGGACGGCAGAAAACCGGCAAATACAACCAGCCCCATTATAATTTTGCGATGGCTTCTAAAAAAACTTTTTGCTGCTAGCTTCATTGAATCGAGTATCCTTATATTTTAATTTATTTATGCTTCCTCCAGTATTTTAAGTGAAACTTTTTCAACCAAGTCTTTCACTTTTTCTTGATAGGCAACCATATGCGGTGCCGACAGATGTGCCTTCAAATTTTCTAAGCTGGCCCATTTCTCAATTATGGTAACAACATTTTTATTCAATTCTTGAAGAGGCAGGCCGGAAGAAGTGTCAATAGTGGGCACATACTCTATACAGCCTTCCTCCTTGACAACATGCGCAATATTGGATTTAAAAATGTCTATGAATTCTGACATCCGGCCCGCTTTAATGTGTATTGAAGCAATTACGTTTATCATTTCATAATCTCCTTGCCTAAGATTGGCATGCCTTTTTTCTTTTTCAACGCACACGAGTCGATCATAAATAATCATTTACCATCTTAGCTTTATTTTTACAATCAGACGAACGCCCTCTGTTTTTCGCAAAAAAAAAGGGTTCAGACCGGAGGCCCGAACCCTTAGGGTATGAATGCCGTGGGCAATGCTTAATTAAAATCCCTGGAACTTGATATTGACATAGAAACTAAAATTATTGCCTTCATCAGCCTCCGCCACATCATTATCCGCATCAATTTTAATCTGCAGCTTACCATCCTGAGGTCCTAAATAGGCCTGGGTATGGATGGGCCTGATCTGCGATGCAGCCAGAGAAATACTTGTCTGGGAGCTGACCAGTTTAGCGTTGAAATAAATTCGGTTTTTAAACGTCCCCGCTGCAACGCCGTTATATTCCCGACAAGTGTAATAAAGATCAAAAGCCGGTTTGCCGTTGGAAATCAATGTAGCATCAGCCGGTGTCAGTACAATGGTTTGATTCCATTTGACCTCTCGTTGCTGCTTTCCTATCTTCAAAAATCCACTCATACCCACATCCGGCAGCTTTGCAGACTGGGCCGGGTTGACTTGGAAGCGTTTTATCGTTGTATTATTGCCCTCATTCGATTCCGTAACGGCATGGGCTGCATCAGCATTGGCTGTAACCTGATAGTTCTGGGCTACCGAGAGCTTAACCTTGCGTTGATGGCGAAATTCTTTTCCAGGATTAAGGGCTGGAACCTTGACCCGCTGAGGCGTGGTTTCACCGCCGACTCTGAAAGACAACACCGATGGACCGGCTTTGGCACTCCCGTCATTTTTAACAAACACCCAGAAGGTAATTTCATCGGCCGTAGTAGGCTTACCGGGCGAAAAGTTAATCTTGGAAACAATCAGGTCGGGCTGTTTTCTGGGGGCGCTGCCTTTGCAACGCATATTAAAATGGGCCTTATTGGATTGCACGCTGTAGGGGTAAACGATTTGTATGGCTTCCCACCCGCTATAGGAAGGCAAGCCGGCGCCGCCCAGCGTCCAGGTGGTGCTGACGGACTTGGAACCGGCTTGGGTGAAATTGAGGGTCTGAACCGGTGCATTTGCACCGTCGCTGCGAATAAACTTATACTGAACTCGACCTGGTTCACGGGCGCTGATTCTGCCGTTGAACGTAATCTTTGCCGGACAACGCCCTGCATAATTGACCGGATTGGCTGAAAGCGAAGCGGATAAGTGCTGAGCCGCCTCGACGGACATCCCATGGCTTAAAATCAACAGAATACATGCAAGGGTTAAAATAATTCTTGCTTTCATTTCGGACCTCCTATTTTATTTGTAACGTTGAATTGTTGATGCAGATTTAAATTTTGATCTCTCAACGTTTTAATTAAGAGTGTCGAACCCAACCAAAAAAGTTCATAATTTTTGATGCGTTCTGATTCTAAAGTTCGAAGGCACCTTGTCCTGTTGGAAACCGTGTATGCGGGGGCGGAGTAAAACCGGAACACACAACTTGAGATAGGAACGGCCACACCCCTGACATGACGCTCGTAAGCATGGGGTTGATGTCATTCAAAGCATAGGTAAATGAACGTGACGGAATTTATTACCGTAGGCGGTGTCCGTTTAGAGTGTCGCTTTATTGGTCGTTCTTCGGCCAAACTCCCTACGCTTATTTTTCTGCACGAAGGGCTGGGATGCATTTCATTGTGGCGTGATTTTCCCGATCGGTTGGCCCGGCAAACCGGTTTGCGCGCCTTGGTATATTCCCGCGCGGGCCACGGCAGGTCCGATCCGGCGAAGCTGCCAAGGCCCATAGACTTCATGCGCGATGAAGCGGGCGTATTGGCCGGGATTATAGATCAATGCACGCTGACATCATCCATTCTGGTTGGACACAGTGACGGTGCATCCATTGCCCTGCTTTGTGCCGCCCGCAAGGATGTCCATGGGATCCGAGCCCTGGTGCTGGAGGCGCCCCACGTTTTCACCGAACCGTCCGGTTTGCGAATCATCGCCCGAATCGGCGACGCCTACCGCACATCCAATCTTCGGCGAAGCCTCATGCATCATCATGGCCCCAATACCGACATCGCTTTCTGGGGGTGGAACGATGTCTGGCTGCATCCCGAGTTTAAAGCCTGGAACATCGAATCGGATCTGCCGGCGGTCAAAGTCCCGGTCCAGATCATCCAGGGCTTATAAGACGAATACGGTACATGGCGCCAGGTGGAGGCCATCGAGAGAAAGACGGACGCGTCGGTAGCGACGGTTGCCGTGGAAAACTGCGGACATACTCCGCATCATGAGCACCCTGATTTTACTTTGGCAGCCATGGCAAGATTCATCAAAAGCTTGAAAGGCAACCTTTCAGCGTATTTGTTCAACCAACTACGGTTAACGCTCTCTTCGATAGGAATGTTCTTATCCCTCCGGTGCAGGTAGTATAGATCGATATGATCGGTCTGCAGCCGGACTAATACCTCATCCAGTGTTTTGACCAGGGTGCTCGGTCGACCGTCGATCACCCGCTTGCCGTCGACACCGGTCATGCCGCACTTGCTTGCAATATGAACCCGCTGACGATTGGGTTTGAGTGCCTTGACAAGCTCTTGGAGTGAATCGAAAACATCATGTGGAAATTCAGATGTCAAATTTCCAGACCAGTAGGGAAGATGTGCAAGCAAAGTAAATCGTTTAAACAGGTTCGAGGCAGTGACAGCCACAGCACTGACTCCTGGCCCAAACAAATTTCGTAGAGGTCCACCCACAACATCTCCGAAAAACCCTATATGAGCAGAAAAGTATAAATGTTATGCATTGGAATTATTTAAAATCGTGTAGTATTCTTTAAGCGTGTGTTTGCCACATTCAGGAGCAATCATATCCATTGCCATGACTGTCATGAAAAATTCAATAGGCCCATAAACCTTTTTTCCGGTAAGTAACCTGACCATTTTAAGAACTGTAACCCTTACCCAATCTGGAATATGTGTTATTTTCGGTTTATTGCCCAAAATATCAAAGGCTATCGATGCAATCTCATTTTGAGTAAGTGTTTCGGGGCCTCCAATTTCAATTTCCTTATCAGACCTGTCAATAGCATCTACGCAAACTACTGCCAAATCTTCGCCGTGAATTGGATTCGCGCTAAACTCTCCATTTCCAAAGAGATAGATTCTCCCCCTTTTTGCCATGTTAAAAAATTCTGACATATCCAAGAAAAATCCATTGGGACGAACAATACAATAATCTATCCCTGACTTTTTCAATTGCTCAACAAACATCTCTTTTGCGTCGCATATTTTCAAATTTCTAAGCTTTTCACCGTTTAGGACCGAAATGTAGATAAATTTCTTAACTCCACTTTGTTTAGCTTCTTTCAGCAAATTCATATTGGCTTGATAATCTACATCCATATAGGTAAATCCGTCTTTTTGTCTCGTGATACCAACAGTTGAAATAACTACATCAATACCTTTGCAGCACTCTCTGATGGAATGTGGATCGGTCAATTGTGCTTTAAGTATTTCGTCGGCTTCAATATTATTTTGCTCGAGTTTTTCTGGGTTTCGAGCAATCGCCCGAAAAAAGAAGGATCTTTTGTGAAGTTCCTTGGCGATATAGCTTCCCAAGTAGCCTGTTGATCCAGCCAATAAAATGTTTTTCATATTGTCCTCAATACATTATGCATAATCGGGATGGCAAGAAGCCTTGCGGCTCCATTGTCCCACACCACCTTTCGAATACCCACAAATCTTAAAACTTTACTATAGCTTGGATCGCTTCTTGAATAAAGCGATATTTGTCTCGAAACTGCTTTCCTCAGCCTTTACGACTTCTTGTATCTGCCTGAATATTTCTCTTGTTTGTACTTCGATTTTTTATCTTAGTTCAAGTGAGCCATCTTGATCCCTAGCATATCAATTGAATTCAATTTCTAAGCTGTGTTGAATCCCTTTTGTTTTTTTGCTATCAATCGTAATTCAAAGCAGTAGACACTACTCGACATTTTTAAGCCTGCAATAATCCATGTGCTCGCACACATGGTCTGCAAAACCAACACCCGCTTCTTCATATAAACTGTATACGGCATCAATCCCGGCATTTTTTAAAAGTTGAATTTCATCCTCATAGCGGACAGACGTGGTTATCTGACCTTTGTAACCTCTTTCCTGCATCTGCTGAGCGGCAAATATGCTTATCCTGGGATCAGGCAGGGCGAGCATAACTAGACAGACCGAGCTATTGGAAGGTTCGACTCGTTTCCAGAAATCACTGTCACTGGCGTCTCCGAAAAATACCTTTCTGCCATTTTTCTGGTGTTCTTCCACTTTTTCCGTATTAAAATCAACACCGATCACAATATTTCCGTATCGACGCCTCATTTCATCATAGGCACTCGTACCTACACCGCCCATACCGAGTATCGCAATTTCAGCGTCACCCGGATCAATGGGTTCGTCTTCCGGTAGCCGAGTCGAAGTCTCAAAATATTTCAGGTGGCCTGAAACACGCGCATATATGCTATGGGAAGCTGCATTCAAGGGTGCGGCCATGATAAAGGTCAATGAAAGCGCAATAGCAATTACCACCAGCCATTCAGTACTGATCCAGCCTTTAGCAGCGCCGATTGATGCGACAATAAGACCAAACTCACTGTAATTCGACAAACTGAGAGATGCAAG
>JBNKKB010000073.1:0-2390 GCA_050291605.1 Desulfobacteraceae bacterium
CAGGGGTGAGACAATTATGGGCTTGCGAGAATTCTCTACTGAATTGAACGCCGTTCAACATGTTGTATCCATATAAGAATTGACACACAAGCGCTGCTTTGGCATACTTGGCCGAGGAAAAAGCAAGTTCTTATCTTTTTGAATCCCGACGGCATGTCAAATGGCAGCGCCCTGCTATGCGTAATTTCAGACAAATCGACCGGCATGTTGACACATTTGGGGCTTTTTGACATGCTGAGGATCGCACTGCGCCGATATCAGAATGAACGATCCACCCAGGACCGTTACCATGAATGCCTCAACCGCAGCAAATATGCCGATGGGGTTGGAAGGGGACATTTTAAAGAGCCTGCGCATCCCCCTGGCCGTTATCGACAACGAATTCCGTTATTTGTGGCTGAACCGCGAGATGGCCTGGATCTATCAGACCCAGCCGGAGCAAGTCACGGGCAAAATCTGCTATAAATTTGTACCCAAACAGGCCGGTCCCTGCCAGGATTGCCCGGTGGCGGCTGTTCAAAAAAGCGGCCGCCGGGAGATTTCGCAAAAATACAAGGACTTTCCCGGCGGTGGCCGAAAATACGGCGAAATCACCGCCTTTCCGATTTACGGCCCGCAAAAGAAAATTGCAGCGACCCTGGTGATGGTCATCGATATCACCAATAAAGTTGTTGCCGACCTGGATGCCGCCCATCAAATGCTCACCCGGTTGATGCCCTCGCTGCAGGGATTGATACAACAACCTCTGCAGCCTGTCGCTCCGGAAGCGGTGAATGGGAGGAGTGAACGGGCACGGGCCAAAGAAAATAACCTTACACAACGTGAAACCCAAGTTTTACATCTGCTGACCAAAGGGTATTCCAACACCCAAATCGCCTCGCGCCTCGAAATCAGCCCCCACACCGTAAAAAGTCATGTCATCAATATTTTCAATAAGCTAGGCGTGAGTGACCGTACCCAGGCGGCCGTGCTCGCCACCAAGCTACAGATAATCGAATAAAAAGCAGCTATGTCCCCCAACTGGGGGATGTGTTCGCCTTTTCTTGATGCTACATATGAAATCTCACATACGCTGTGACAACCGTATCTTTATTCGAAATCAAAGGAGGTGCACAATGGCAACGGTTGATGATTACACCAGTGGTAGAATTCTAGAACAGGCCGCACAGGTACTTGTATTCCTGAAGTCAGGGGACGATTCACTTACCGGTACCCAAGAAGGGGAACAGTTGCTCGCGAAAATAAGCACTTATCAACCCCGGTTGATCGATATGGCCGAGGCCAAGCAACGGATAGAGGCTGCCCATCAATGCGCCGTCGGACCGCGGGTCTGCCAGTCGAACAATCCTGAAGCGGAGTTCACCGAAGCGGTCTTTCTGGATGAGTTGGCCGAAGGCATGGCGGCGGTCGGCAAGGCCGAAATGGTGAGCAAGGCAAAGGCCCTCAACACCCTTACAAAGTATAAAAAGAATCCATTGGTGCTGTCCTCAGTATCCGGAAAGCCCATGGAACTGTGCCGTTCCTCCCAGGAGACCTGCATTTGCTGGAATATGGAAAAGCGGGGTTTGAAGTGTGTGAGGAGGAAATCAGATTCGCATGGCTGAAATCGCTGGAATCGGCACCATCGGCAAAAGCGGCATGCTGATCCATTCCCGCTACGGATCACGACTGATGCTGGGGGGGGCTGCTCACAACAGCCACGCTGCCTGCGATGCGCTACCCGGATGAGGAGCAGCCCGGCTGTCCCACCAATTGTCGGGCCTGTTTCGATGCATGCCCGGTCAAGGCCATTATGCCGGAAAAACGACAAGTCAAGATCATGCGTTGTTTGCGCCACACCGCCCGCACTCCCATGATGTCGCGATTGAAGTTTCTATACCTGCGGGCGCGCAACCCCAAAGCCGCGGCCCGCTATATGAGCATCACTGCATTCGATGAGCACACATTCCACATCTGTTCGAGATGCGTGGCGGCCTGCCCCCTTTAAGACGAACCCCTTGAAGGGTCCGCCTAAGGGCTCGTGCAAAATCGACCATTCCTGAATGGCATGGCGGAGACTGTTATGATGCAGCGGCATCGGCCGCCAAGGTGCCTTTCGAATTTTTTGCTGCAAGCATGCGGCGCAATTTGTCTTTCTCGTCCTCGTACAGTGGCAAGCTACATGTCGTTTTCAGCATCTCAAAAACCAAGTGCTAGCCAGAAGAAACCTGTTTCTGAGCCAGAACTGGTCCGCCGCCCACGGCTAATGGACAACATGTTAAGGCTTTAATTGAACATTGAACTTTACATATATATTTACATTATGCCATAGATGATCGCTATCATTGCTACAACATTTATAACGATGATTAGCGACCATGCTAAATTTAGCCCCCCAACATGATGATATC
>JBNKKB010000074.1:0-14101 GCA_050291605.1 Desulfobacteraceae bacterium
GGTTGAAACAGGAGAGCCTGGAGAATTTGTGCATAAGATTAAGGTTTTGATGGAGGGAAGAGAAAAATGCAAAAAGATGGGAAACGCGGCTAAGTCACTTGCGAAAAAGCGGTTTTCAGTGGGTATGATGGTGGAAGCGTACACGAAAATCTATCGTTTATATCACAAGTGAAAATGAATACAAATTAAGTATATTGATTTCCAAAGGGTATGTGATTCGGAAAGGCTTCCTGGTAATCTGATAAACAATCATGCTGAAATAGCAGTTCGAAGGTAAAAGAATGCAATATAAAATGATTACAAAGCATCTTATTGGAACATTATTTTACCACCTGTTCCCAAGGCTCAGTAGTTGCAATGACCTTAAAATCATTATGATGTATCATCGCGTATTAGAACAAAAACCAGAAGTGCTCTATGACTCCGGAATGTACGTCACAACTAAAACATTGAAAATGCAATTGGAAACCCTGTCCCGGCATTTTATGCTTGAAAATGTAGGAGAAATAGTCGGAAATATAAATTCAGAACAAAGAATGTGCGCAATTACTTTCGATGACGGATGGCGTGATAATTATTTATATGCCTACCCGCTGCTGAAAGAGATGAGGGCAAAGGCTACCATATTTTTACCGGTCTCATTTATCGGAAAAAATCGGAAATTTTGGTTTGAACATATTTGGGATATTGTCAAACTTGCTATTAAAAATAATAAAGAAAAGGAGTTTATAAAAATTATCAACAATATTTTGCCTGAGTGGAAAGCTCGCAAAATCTTTGATGAGGAGATAAAAAAATTAAACGAAATGCTAAAGCGACAAAATGCCAAAGTGAGAGAAAGAATTATAAGTGATTTGAATAAAGAATTTATCGGTGATGAACAAAACGAAAAAGATGTTGTGAACTGGGATGAAGTTTTGGAAATGTCCAAAAACAATATATATTTTGGATCGCACGGTACAAATCATGAGATCCTAACTGGTCTGAATTCTGATGAAAAAAAATATCAGATTGAGCAATCAAAGAAAATTCTCGAAAAATATCAGGTCAAATTTGATCGTATATTAAGTTACCCAAACGGGGACTATGACAATGAAACAATGGAAATTACAAGACAGGCAAATTATGATGCTGCCGTTACAACGAAAATGGGCGTAATTAAAAATATCAATCAACAATTTTGTCTTCCGAGAATACCAATGCACGAGGATATAGGGAGTACGATTGGAATGGTTTGGTATAGAATATTGCAAGCCCTCACACCTAAATTACATTAAAAAAACAATAGGTAACTTAAGTATAACAAACGAATCACAATTCGTTACGCGCTTCATTGATTGGATAACTAAAATATAAAGATATAAATGAAAATTTTACACGTGATCGACAGCTCCGGACTATATGGTGCTGAAAAAGTCTTGCTGTCTTTAATTGACGAGCAGAGAAAGATGGGGATGAGCCCTGTCCTGTTGAGTTTGGGTAAGAGCGATGAGGGCCCCAAGGAAATAGAGCGCGAGGCAAAGGCGTGTTGTGGCGAAATTATAAGTATAAGGACAAATTCCATATTTAAACTGCTATCTGTGTGCAAAGCTGCAATTTCTGATAATGTGGATATTTTACATTCGCATGGATACAAGGGCGATGTCGTTTTTGGATTGATATCGTTGTTTAACAAAGCAAATGTGATGATCAGCACCATCCACGGTTGGGCGTACACACGTGTTGTTAGCAGAATATGGATATATAGTATGGTTGATGCCATCTTTTTATCCCGTTTTAATGCCGTTGTTCAGGTGACGCCGAGACAAATCAACCGGTTCCGAAAGTTTATTATTGGTTTTAAAAAGGTTCGCACCATACTAAATGGGATTCCTTTATCAATAACATCAGATACGGACAATGGAGTGGAAGATGACATACGGAAATTTTGCGAAAAAAAACAATTTGTTGTAGGCGCAATTGGGCGGCTGTCATTAGAAAAAGGGTTTGAATACCTTATCGGGGCAATTGCAAATCCGATATTTAAGGGCCAGGAAATTGGCATGATATTGATAGGAGAAGGCGATGAAAGGCATAAGCTGGAAGCGCTGATTGAAAAATTAAGATTGTCCGAAAACATAAAACTTTTGGGTTATAAGAAAAATGCCTCAAAATACATTGGGCTAATGGATATCTTCGTTCTGCCATCCTTAACTGAAGGCATGCCCTTAACCGTTATTGAGGCAATGCAGGCTGAGGTGCCCGTGATCGCGAGCGCTGTTGGCGGAATTCCTCAGTTGTTGGAGGGCAATTGTGGAAAACTCGTAAAACCGATGTGCTCAGAAAGTCTCGCCGGGGCCATCAATGAGCTGAGAACCAATAATAATGAAGCGCAACTTATCGCAAATAGAGGAAAACAAAAGGCGGCAAAAGAGTACTCAAGCAGAAAAATGGCACAAAACTACAAGGCTTTGTACGAATCATTGCTGATTAGTGAAAACTAAAAATTTAAAAGTGAAATCAAGTGAGCGCCGCATATTTTTTATGCTAGCCGCATTATGCGACGTTATTAAGTAAGGAGAGATAATGGTAGAAATTGCATGGGTCGCCTGCGTTTTATTGATTGTATATCCTTATACTATCTACCCGATGGTGTTAAAAGCGTTAAGTGTCGTATTTGGACGCTCCGGGGCCAAGGAAAAAGATCAGACGCCGTCTGTCACACTAATTATATCGGCTTACAATGAAGAAAAAGTCATTGCTGAAAAACTAGAAAATTCACTCTCCTTAGACTATCCCAAAGAAAAATTGGAGATTATCGTCGTTTCAGATAAATCGTCAGATCGCACAGACGAGATTGTGTCAAGTTATGCAAAAAGGGGGGTTAAGCTCCTAAAACAAAAGGTGAGGCTTGGGAAAACCGCCGGCTTAAACGCCGTTCAAGAAAAAGCTGGCGGCGAAATATTGATATTTACCGATGCCGACTCAAAATTGCATAAAGATACTGTAAAATACATTGCATCCGGGTTCTCAGATACGACCATTGGACTTATTACAGGCAGCACGCAATATACCTCTTCTGAGGATTTGGATGTATCCATAACAGAATCAAGCAGCATCTATACAACTATAGAAAAAAGGATTAAAAAATATGAGTCCTTATTAGGCTCTTGCGTCGGCGCAGATGGGGCAATATTTGGATTGCGAAAAAAATTGTATCAACAATTGTCCGATGAGGACATTAATGATTTGGTTATCCCTTTTAACGTTATAAAACAAAATTACAGAGTTGTGTTCGATGAACGCGTGATTTGTGCTGAGCATAGTTCAAAAAATACTTTAAACGAATTTAAAAGACAAATTAGAATAACCAATCGATCCTTGTTGGCAATATTCAAGTACCGTGAATTATTAACCCCATATAAAAATAAATTTTATGGATTAAAAATTATTTCACACAAATTGATTCGATATTTATCTCCTTGGATTTTATGTCTTTGGGTATCTGTATCATTGTTATTCATGAAGTCCTCCCTATTGATAAAGGTCGCACTCAGTGTCGGGGTTGGTATTTGCTGCGTTTCTGCAGTAATGCAAATTCTTAAAAATGGCGGCAGGGTAGGCAGCTTAAATAAGTACGGCATTCATTTTTTGTTAATGAATGTGGCATATATGATTGGTTGGATAAAATATCTGACAGGGAAGAGGGATATTAGCTGGAATACGGATGATAATCGAATGTAAAAGTTATGAATAAAGTGCAACATTGTAAAGCCGCGGGTTGCGCTAAAACAAAGGTAATTTTTAAGCTTTCAAATTAAAGAGCATTGATAATCGTAACTTTGGTCAACGTTAATTAGATTCAAACCGTTTCGGCCATTAATTATCGCATCAGATTAGACGATACCTGGTTAGGTCACTCGGGAAAGCGCAAATTGGGTAATTATTAATTGAGAAATTCAAAAATAGATTTTCTGCGGTTCATTGGTTTGGCAATGATTATTCTGGCACATGTATACCCTGCCGGCATCATCTTTCAATTGAGAAACTTTGACGTGCCCTTGATGGTGATCCTGTCTGGTGCTTCATTTGGATTGGTATACAAACGGGAACCATATGTCCAATATGTTTGGAAACGAATTAAACGCCTCGTATTGCCGGTATGGATATTTTCGACCTTCTATTTTCTCTCCCTATACATCCTGAGGCCCATCGACAAGGAGTTGAATTTTGATACGATTATGGGCACCTATCTTCTCATCGGAGGGATCGGATATGTCTGGATTATCAGGGTGTTTATTTTTGTCGCTTTGGTAGCCCCCTTAATCCAAAGAATTAATTTAAATTTCAAAATAAATAAATTTTATTTTCTTACACTTTTAAGCTTGTTTTTGGTTTATGAAATCACCCGGTATTTTTTAATGCCCCATATCGACCACGGCTACTGGAAGGCGGTCTATCTAATCGCATTTTACATGTTGCCTTATACGCTAATGTTTGCAGTTGGACTAAGGGTCATGCAATTGACAGGGCATGCAACAAAGAGGTTATTCTGGCTCAATCTACTGGGCTTGCTGAGTATTGTTGCTATCATGTGGCTTAAATATGGTGGTTTTATATCTCTGCAGGACTATAAACATCCCCCATCAATATACTACTGCTTATATGGTGGAACCATTTCACTATTTCTCTGGTTAGTTTCTGACACAATATGGCGTATCATCGCTAAGAATAAAACCATAGTCTCAATTATTTTATTCGTTGCCCAAAATTCAATTTGGATTTATTTATGGCATATTATATTTATCAAGGCGATTTCGGCTCATTATTTGCTAAAATACCTTTTAGTGATGACAGGAGCATCGGTTATGGTTTTTTGCCAAGTCTGGATTGTTAAAAATCTCATGCTAACCAGGTTCAGGAGTGAACGGATTAAAAAGAATATAAAAATGATATTCACCGGATAAGCTTCTACCATCGAGCTTCCCTTCAAAGATACGACATGGGGTTGGTATCGTTATGGTTTGGTGCCATTGCAAAGTGCTAATCTGCCGGGAATTCGATAGTTGAAACCCACCACAATATTTTTGCACCATATCTTGCCACGACGGTAAAAACATCATACCTGGCCCCTTCTTGTCTTTTAGGCGGCTAAATTTCTTAAAAAGTCCGATAACTGCGGCCTTTACTAACACGCTGCCCCTACCAGAACCTTGTCCTGGCATAATGCCTTTAGTGATGTCATTAAAGAAGGTTACAACAATGATGATGACTTATTTATAATTGTTATGGGCCTGCAGCTATACGATCGAAAACCGGGGCCCAAGCGGCCGGTTTGAAAACAACCCATAAAGGAGTATGTCGTGATAATTGATCACATTGGCGTTGTGGTAAAATCAATGGATGATGGTATTGATTATTGGATCAACATGTTTGGATATGAACAATTAACCGAACCCGTGATCAATACCAGACAAAAAGTAAAGGTCGTATTTTTGAAAAAGACCGGCTCAACAACAATAAAGCTCGTTGCGCCAGTTGACGAAAAATCACCTGTGTATCGTTTCTCCCAGCGTGGCGGAGGGCTTCACCATCTTTGTTTCAAATGTGGTGATTTGCATTCACAGTGTGACACGCTGAAACAAAAGGGGCTTCGTATGCTGGTGCCCCCGCAGCCGGGGGAAGCGTTTGAAAATGAAGATATCGCCTTTATGTTTGGAAAGTTTGGATTAAATATCGAGTTGATCGATACGGATAAGCGCAAGAGCATTATACCCCCGTTGTGATCTTCCGGAACACCCGCCCTTGCATGGCGATTGAACGCGGTTTATAACACCAGGTATCCAATATCTATGTAATGCAGGTAATAGCGGTAATTGTGTACCACTTTTGCCGAGGCCCAAAATGTTAATTATCTAAAAAATACAATGTGTTAAAAATTGGTGTGTTTTTGGCAGGTAACTTGCATACTGATTGCCCAGATAAGAAGTCGCATCGCTATTAATTGAAAGCGCCTGAATAATTAAGGACAACTTTCACTGGGAAAAGGAAATAAAATGAAAAATCGCGCCTTAATACTAATTACGTCCCTGTTTTTCTTGACTGGTATTGGTTGCTCTGGAGGCGGCGGCGGTGGCAGCAATACAACCAATAATAACGCGCCAAGCAGTACGATCACTGCGCCGGCGAATGGCCACAGCGTGGCTAAAAATACCAATATCAATTTTACCGGTACAGGCGATGATAATGAAGATGGCGCCTTGACAGGGGCTTCGCTGGTCTGGACATCGGACCTGGACGGTGCCCTCGGAACCGGCGCAGATATCAATGTCGCCTCATTGAGCGTGGGGGATCATGTGATCACCTTGACGGCCATTGATTCCGATGGGGCCACCGGCACGCAGAGTATCGACGTGACCGTGACCAACACGGCTCCCACGGCGGCCATCAGCGCGCCGACAGATGGGGATTCATATGTCGAAGGTACCACCATCACCTTTTCCGGCAGTGGCATTGATCCCGAGGATGGTGCCTTGGGTGGCACGGCATTGGCGTGGACATCTGATGTAGACGGCGCGATGGGTACCGGGACATCTGTAAATACAAGCACGCTGAGCATTGGGCCCCATGTCGTTACCCTGACGGCTACTGATCCCGAGGGTCTGACGGATACAGCGGTCATTAATGTTACCATTAATCCCAACACCGCCCCCAGCGCAACCATCACCGCCCCGACAACGGGCGCCTCCTTTTCTGTGGGCAGCAGCGTCAATTTCACCGGTACGGGCACCGATAATGAGGATGGATCCCTGACCGGGGCATCATTGACCTGGACATCCGATGTGAACGGCGCCATCGGCACGGGTGTTTCTACCAGTTCCAGCACCCTGAGTATCGGCGCCCATGTGATTACCTTGACAGCCACTGATTCCGGCGGCTTGACAGATACGGACACCATTAACATCACCATCTTCAACACCGCTCCGGTGGCAACCATAACAGCGCCGACAACGGGCAGTGTGGTTACAGCGGGCGACACTGTCAATTTTAGCGGAACCGGTTCAGATGTGGAAGACGGCACCCTGACCGGCGGTTCATTGGTATGGAGTTCCAGTGTGGATGGCCCGATCGGGACCGGTACGAGTGTTTCCACGGCTGCGTTAAGCGTCGGGGCCCATCTGATCACCCTTACCGCCACCGATACGCACTCGGGAGTGGGCACAGACTCCGTGAATATAACCGTTAATGCTGTGCCTGTGGCCAGCATTACCAGCCCGTCGGACGGCACGTCTTTTAATGCGTTAGATACGATCGCTTTTACCGGAACCGGTAGTGATACAGAAGACGGCACACTGAGTGGCGCATCTCTCGTGTGGAGCTCGGATGTGGCCGGCGATATCGGAACCGGTGACAGTTTTTCTATAGGTACGTTAGCCAGCGGCGCCCATGTGATTACCCTTACCGCTACGGATGGTGACGGAGCCTCGGGTACCGATAGCGTTTTAATTACGATTGTCGGCAATCTGCCTGATACCGGTCAAACGGGAGATTACACAGCGACCTTTGGCGAGGATTCCGACTACGTGATCAATCCGCATCAGTACACGAAACTTGATGCTTCGGGAAATGCGCTGGATCCTTCTGCATTGGTTTGGGCAACGGTGAGAGACGATGTGACCGGCCTGATCTGGGAAGTCAAAACCGATGATGATGGTCCCCAAGATACCGACAACGTTTATACTTTCGCGGAGGCACAAGCCTTTATCGCCGGTCTAAATGCCGCCGAGTTGGGAGGCTATGATGACTGGCGGTTGCCCACCATTAAAGAGTTATCAACGCTGGTGGACGCCTCCATCGCCGGTACGGCCATAGCCACGGCTTATTTTCCGCTGACTGTCAGGGATAACTATTGGTCCACCACAGTATACGAACTGGATTCGGCAAAAATGTGGACCGTATTTTTCTACCACGGATTTGTTATGCCCACCGATAGTAATGCAACCACGTATTGTCGGGTGCGCGCCGTGCGCGATGCTCAATAATATGATATCCAAAATGAGAAATGGTCATGGGCTCATATGGGCATTCGATACAAATTCAAAAGGGAAGTGGCTGCGAATGCGACAAAGTCGTAGCATTCATCCTTTATTGGGAATTATGAAAGGGAGATATAATGTTTAAACTAATCAACATGTCATTGATCGTTCTGTTCTTATTTTGTTCCGTGGCATTTGGGGAGCTTGTAGACAATGAGGATGGCACGGTGACGGATACGGAAACCGGACTTATGTGGATACAGGCTGAAACCGCCGCCATGACCTGGGAGGACGCCCTGGCATATTGTGAAGCGCTTATCTTTTTGACTCTCGATGACTGGCGCTTGCCGAACCGCAATGAGTTGCAGACGATCGCTGAATACACAGAAGTCATTCCGGCTATTAATACCATAATGTTTCCAGGTACAGGCACGAGTGCATACTGGACCTCTACAACTTTCGCGAATGTGACAACCAGCGCATGGGTCGTGAATTTTAGCAATGGTCATTTAACAGCGGCTGATAAGGCTGAGACCTATCTGGTACGTGCTGTGCGTGGAGGACTATGATCAGTAACAGATTGAATTAAACATTTGCATTGAATTGAAAATAAAATTTGTGCAGTCATGTATTTTGGCGCCTTTTCCCTGGTGTCTGAATCGGCAAAGTTCCCCCTAAAGTATTATGCCAACAATGTTGCTGCAACTTTGAAGTTAATTGACGTCATGGTCGGGAACGATGTCAAGCGATTTGTTTTTTCATCCACAGCTTCTGTATATGGAGAACCGGAACAGATACCCATTGCGGAATCACATGATTGCCATCCACCATCCCGCCAACCCTTATGGTGTAGGCAAATTGTGGGTTGAACGCCTCCTGTCCAATTGTGATACAGCCCATGGATTGAAGTCGTTTAGCCTGCGGTACTTCAATGCCGCCGGAGCAGATGCTGCCGGCCATTTTGGTGAGCTGCATGAGCCGGAATCCCATCTGATTCCTCTATTGCTGAAAGGTGCCTTGTCCAACATACCGATAAAAGTTTTCGGCACGGACTACCCCATACCGGATGGTACCTGCATTCGCGATTACGTGCATGTTACGGATTTGGCACAGGCCCATATGTTGTCTACTTGATGCGCTAATGGATGGTGCTTCAAATGCGATCTACAATTTTGGCAATAGTGTCGGATACTCCGTCCGTGAGGTCATCGATATTGCGCGTCAGGTGACGGGGATAAATATTCCAATCATGGAGGATGCGCGCCGATCTGGAGATTCTGCTGTGCTTGTGGCCAGCGCAGAGAAGATAAAACAAGAATTGGGATGGCAGTCAATCTATGATTCGATTGAAAGCATGATCGATACGGCTTGGAATTGGCATCGCAAGCAATAGACGGTAGCCGTCGATTTAAGCCCATCTTCACAAGCTGAACTTGCCATGGCATGATGCGCCAAAATCCTCATTGGAGGTGCACATATGCTAGAGGACGACCATCGAGCTGAACCCGATCCCGAACAATTGCGCAAGATTTGGAAAACCCACATTGAACGCTGGAAACAAAGTGGGCAAATGCAGGTCGGCTATTGCCGTGAACATGAGCTTAAGCCAAATCAGTTCACTATTGGAAGCAAAGATTTGGCCGGACCAATGATGATATCTCATTTGTCCCTTTGCGGTTTTCCCGCAACCTGCCGGTGCCGGTCACGGGCTCGACGTTCAACCTGTTCACCCAAAACGGTTTTAAGATCGAAGTGGGTGCAGGATTTGATCCAGCTGCGCTCAAACAGCTGATCAGCGTGGTTCAATCCCTATGATGCCCGAGCACTTTTGCGGCAATATTTATCTTGCCGTTGGCAGCACGGATATGCGCAAGGCCATCAACGGTCTTTCGATCCTGGTCGAACAGGCCATGGAGCTTAATCCGTTTTCAGGGGACCTGTTCGTGTTTTACAACCGCCAGCGCACGATCATCAAAATCCTGTACTGGGACCACAATGGCTTTTGCCTGTGGCACAAGCGCCTTGAAAAGCACAAATTCAAATGGCCCGACTCGCGTGTCGAGGTTATGACCATCGCAGCAAAGCAGTTAAGCTGGCTGCTGGCCGGACTAGATTTTACCAGCGCTCACCAGCGGCTTGCGTATTCGGTTGTGGCTTGATATTTTACTTCTTTTTAGAAGAAAAGAACTTGCAAAATCAAGCGGTTGTGCTATAAAGCACGCCATGAATGCCGATCTGTCAAGCCTTCCCGATGACGCTGTTATATCCAAGCACGATGTTGTTGAACTGGCGACACAATACCAGGAAAAGATCCACTATTTGGAAGACCGCATTCGACTTTTGCAAAACGAGCTGTTCGGCCGCAAGAGTGAAAAAAGTTATCCTGACCCCAACCTACAACTGCCAATCTTTGAAGATAAATCAGATCATGCACCTGAACCGCTTGCCGATGATACCGTTGTCATTGCCGCGCACAAACGCAAAAAACGTGGTCGCAAGCCCCTGCCGGATCATCTGCCGCGCGTTGAGATCATCCACGATCTGAGTGATGCAGAGAAAATCTGCGGTTGCGGCCGGCAAAAAGATTGCATCGGCCAAGAGCAGTGCGAAAAGCTCGATTACATTCCCGCCAAGGTGCAAGTGCAGCGACATATTCGTTTAAAATATGCCTGCAAAGCCTGTGAAGGCGTTGAAGATGATGGGCCCACGGTAATGATCGCCCCGGCCCCTGTGGCCTTGATCCCCAAGTCCAATGCCACTGAAGGATTGCTGGCCCACATCGTGGTGTCCAAGTTCGCCGACGGCCTGCCCCTTTACCGGCAGGAAAAAATATTCTCCCGTATCGGTGTCGATCTGTCCAGGGCGACCATGGCCAACTGGATGGTCAAAGCAGCCCGGTGTTGCTCACCGCTGGTTCAACTGTTGCAAAATGAGATTCGCAGCGGGCCTTTGATCAACATGGACGAATCGCCCTTGCAGGTGCTCAAAGAGCCGGGCCGCAAAAACACCAGCAAATCGTACATGTGGGTGTTTTGCGGTGGCCGGCCCGAACATCCCACGGTGCTGTATCAGTATCATCCTACCCGCAGCGGTGAGGCGGCGCTGCAATTTTTGGATGATTATAAAGGCTATATCCAGAGCGATGATTTTGGCGGATACGATTATCTGGGCAACAAGAAAGCCATTGTGCACCTTGGCTGTTGGGCCCATGCGCGCCGTAAATTTTTCGATGTGGCCAAGGTCAGGAAAAAGCAGCGCGGCAAACGCGGCAACCCCAAAGGGTTGGCCGACCAGGCCCTGGAGTATATCAGGGCGCTGTATCGGATCGAAAAACAGATCCGTCAAGAGCAGTTGGCACCTGGCCAGATCCACCAGCGCCGTCAGCAGCTGTCCAAGCCGATTTTAGATCAGTTCAAAAAGTGGCTCGATGCCACCGAGCCGCTGACACCGCCCAAGGGGCTATTGGGAAAGGCCATCAACTATGCGCTCAAAAACTGGGAAAAGCTGATCGTTTATGTTACCGACGGTCTACTCAAACCGGATAACAACGCTGCTGAAAATGCCATCCGGCCTTTTGTAGTGGGCCGCAAAAACTGGCTGTTCGCCGGTCATCCCAATGGAGCTGCAGCCAGCGCGACTTTCTTTTCGTTAATTGAGACCGTAAAAGCCAATGGCCTGGAGCCTTATGCTTATCTTCGCTGTCTGTTTAGGCAACTTCCGCTTGTCAAAGAACAAGATGGTTATCGTGAACTGCTGCCGCAGTATATCGATCCGGACATGGTAAGCACTGCCCGCGCCTAACTGCTGGTGTACTTTAATTGACGCTTACTTGGCTGTGATGCACAAATCGTATCAAAAGATTGGTTTGGAGAATATCGCCAAATTATGCGACACTGAACGACCCATTGTCGTAGATGTCAAGTCAGCGTTTGATGTTCACGCCGACGAGCGAAAAGGCATAATATGCTGGCAGCTTTAACCGATTCGCAGTTTTAGCTGAGGTGCGGCCCTGTATAATTGCCCGCAAGCCATGGGTGCTCATAATGTTCTGATTGTCTTGGCGCCAGGCAAATATATGAGACATATAGCCATTAATCATGCGCCATTGATATGGCTGAATGCAACGTCCAGCTGATACGATGGCAGCACTGTATTTTCATGCCAAATTCCAACCCTGGTTTAAAACCTCACTATACTATTTGGCCTCTAATGGCTTTTCCTCGTGATTGAAAGCAATCTGTGTGTGGTTTCCATCTTTACACATATTGTGGTAATGGTTTTATATAAAGTGGTATTGTATTACACAATGTTAAGGTGTAATTAAGGGAAAGCATTGTTTTAACTTATGGTTGTTTTAATATGAAATATGACAATATATTGAAATAATAATAAAAAAAGATAGTTCGAATGTGGCCGATGGATTTTTGCATCATATTTAATCCATCGGCATATATATTGCTAAAGCTATAGCGAAACTCTGCCATACTAATAGGATCGGGCAGGAAAAATCTCTATTCAAGAAATGGTTCCAGCAATTTGAACACAAGAGCACCCATAGAAAAAGCTTCGGCCATCGTATTTTCAGCATCATTGGAAATACGCAACTACTTGCGTAACATCGTGAGTGAGGGTGGGTTCAGCGCAGTGTGCTTTGAAAATGAGAGCATCTGTTTTGACAATTTTGGCACCATTCAACCTGAAATAGTTATAGATGAAACCGATTCTGTAGAGGTTGTTTGGAGATTTCTTTTTGCCCTAGAAGCGATAAATACCGAAATACCACTGATGGTTGTATCGGACCGCCTACAAGTCGATTCTTTTTTAAATAAAGGGTTGCGTGTTGCTGTACATACGATGGCCATGAACCAACTGGGGAGCGTCTATTGGAAAAAGTCGCCCTGATTATAAGACGGAAAAGAGGCGGTGGGGGGAAAGGTTTCCAAAAAAACGGCCTGCCTGTTTTTGTGGTCCATGCTGATGCGATCAGACAAATTCAAGACATGCTACCAAGTATTGCTGATACCCGCGATCCAGCGTTGATTGATGGTGAGTCCGGCACCGGCAAAGAACTTCTGGCAAGACTAATTGTTAGCAAGGCAAAGGGAGAGCAAAAATCTATAAAGATCGATTGTGCCGAACTTAGGCCTGATAGGATAGCCAACAGTACCCTTTTACAAGTCGTTGATATGGGATCAAGGGCAGACAGGTGACCATTTTTATGGATCATCTTGATCAACTCTCAATTGCCTCGCTGGCTGAAATGCTTTTGCTCATTGAGGCTTCAAAATGGGGGGACCATCCTGATGGATATCATGATAGTGGCCCGTACAGTAAAAACGGTAATTTTTAGTATAGGCAGATAAACTTGGCAGGCCGGGGAACACCCCCATCAGAGAAGAAAAAAAGTTCCACAGCAACACATTCGGCAGGCAGAATAAGTAGGGATGCAGTATATCTCGACAGAAAACCTCGTGTCCGAATATCAACCTTGATCAATTATAATAATGTAATTGACCAGGCGGAGCTGTATAAACTATCAAACAGTGAAAAATAAATGCATATGACATCCAAATTCAAAAATATTATGGTTACCGGCGCAGCCGGATTCATCGGTTTTCATCTATCCAAACGCCTTATAGAGGAAGGTTACAACGTTTATGGCGTGGATATTTTTAACACGGCAATTAAATACACGATAATTGCTTTCGTTTTTTGGTGCAATATGATACAAAGCATGTATGGAAAAGATCGATGCACGCAAGCTGAAAACAGAAGCACAACAACTGCTTCGCAACCAGGTAATTCGTTTGCGTAAAGCTGGAAAAACCTACAAAGAAATCAGCGAAATCGTCGGCATTCACATTTCCACCGCCTGCCAATTCTATAAAGCTTATAAAAATGGCGGCCGTAATGCAATTAAAATCAAAAAGCGAGGCCGCCCCAAAGGCAGTTGTCGAACGTTGACTCAAGAGCAGGAAAATCGATTGAAAAAGGCGATTACCGATAAGACCCCTGATCAGCTCAAATTTCCCTTTTCGCTTTGGACCCGCAGGGCTGTACAGCAGTTGATCAACCAGCTTTTTTCC
>JBNKKB010000075.1:0-43802 GCA_050291605.1 Desulfobacteraceae bacterium
ACCAAACCATGCAAATGCCTGTAGGTTAAACGTTCAGAAAGCAGCAGCCATGTGATCGAGTAAAAGACCACCGCCAGGAATTTAAAACTTTTTTGGCCCAGTGGCCTTAAACCGATATTTGCGTGCAAAATTCAGGTAATACTTAAAACCAGGTCGTTACCGAACACAACGACCGCTTAATCGCCAAATTTTAGCACACACACGAATGAATTTTCTACGCATGCAATACTTTTTTTTGATCTGGGCGGTGCCCGTGCTGGCATTGGTTTATCTTTACGGATGGCGCAAGCGTTCCAAAATCTTGAATGCATTTGCCGAGCTCGCCGCGCTGAAGCAGATCGTTCCCAGCGGCATGTCCGCAAGACGCCGGATCAAAGCGGTACTGATCCTTAGCGCCATGTTGCTGTTGGTTGCCGCCATGGCCGGTCCCCAGTACGGTTTCCAGTGGCAGCGCATCGAACGGCAGGGTATCGATATTGTATTGGCTCTGGATTGTTCGCGCAGCATGCTGGCCACCGATATCCAGCCCACGCGCCTGGACCGCGCCAAGCGGGAAATTTATGATCTGCTCACCATGTTGCAGGGGGACCGGGTGGGGCTGGTGGCTTTCAGCGGCACGGCCTTTTTGCAGTGCCCACTGACCATGGACTACTCCGCATTTCATCTGTTTTTGGATGTGCTCACCCCGGACTACCTGCCGGTGGGCGGCAGCGATCTGGCGGCGGCCGTTCAAACCGCCCGAGAAGCCTTTGATCCTAAAAGCAAGGCCGACCGCGCCATCATATTGATTACCGATGGAGAGAACACCGGCGACAGCGATCCAATGGCCGCGTCCCGGGCGGCCCAAAAGGCTGGCATCAAACTCTTTTGCATTGGTGTGGGGTCCACGGATGGCGTACCCATACCCGATGCCCAAGGCGGCTTTACAAAGGATGCGGACAGTCAGATCGTACTATCACGCCTGGACCAGGGACTGCTCACCCGCATGGCCCTGGCCACCGGGGGCACCTATGTGCAATCCGTGGCCGGTGACATGGATCTGGAAACCATATACCGGGATCAGATCCGGACCCAACTTGATGCCGCGACGGTGGAGAGCGGCCGCAAACAAGTGTGGTATGATCGCTTTCAATGGCCGCTGGCCATGGCCGTCGTACTGCTCATTTTGGCCGGCGGCCTGCCGACAGTGCAGCGCCCCTTGGCGGCAATGGCGCTGGCCCTGTTGCTGTGCGCCGCCCACACGGCGGTTGAGGCCGGGCCATTGCAGCAAGGCTACCAACACTATACCCAAGGGGATTACGACCAGGCCTTGCAGGAATATATCCAGGGCCAATTACAGGCACCGGACGACCCGGCCGTGCTCTACAATTTAGGCAACGCCTATTATAAAATGGGTGATTTTGAGGCGGCCCGCCAACATTATGACCATGCCTTGTCAGGGGCGGATGAACAGCTCAAACCCAAATTGCTTTACAATCTGGGCAACAGCGCCTATCGTCAAGGCAAGCTGCCCGAGGCCATCCAGAACTATGAGGCCGCCTTGAAGCTGTACCCCGAAGATCGACAAGCCAGGGAGAATCTGGCTTTTGTAAAAAAACAATTGCAACAGCAGCAAGACAAACCCAGTCAAAACGAGCAAGACGACAAGGACGCCGGCGCGCAAAAAGAACAAAACGGGCCACCCCAGACGCCCCAACCCGGCGGGGAGCGATCCCGGCAACCTGAAGGCCAACCCCAGGCGCCCCCGCAACCCGATGCGGATGCAACCCCGCCCCCACCGGCACAGGCCCAAACGGGGCCACAGGAAAAGCCGCCCCAGGGACAATCCGATGCGCCATCGAAAGCAAAGGGCCAAAATCCTGCGGATCAACCGGCGGCTGCCCAGATGCTCAACCGACTCAAAGATAAGCCCGGCAAGGCCATGCTGCCTGCCTACGGCAAGCAGAAAGTGGACAAGGATTGGTAATGAAAATGCGTATCGCTTTTTTCAGCCTGGGGTTGTTGCTTTGGGGTATCCTGCCGGCGGCAGGCGCCCTAACGGTTGATGCACAGGTGGATCGCACCCATCTGGCAGCAGACGAAACCCTTAACCTGACAGTCACCATTAAAAATGGCGACGGCCGGGTCGATGTCAGTGCCATTACCGATTTCAAAGTCATCTCCCGCGGCAGCAGCAGCAACATGCAATTTGTCAATGGCCGCACCCGCCGTGAGATGGCCTACAACTTTTTGCTGATTCCCCGGGCCAAAGGCCGGTTGCGCCTCCCGCCGCTCAAGGTGCAGAGCGGCGGCGGCGTGTACCATACCCAACCCATCACCATTACGGTCGGCGAACAGCCGGCAAACGGACCGGACTCCGCCTCCCGGAATGTGTTTGTGGAGGCACAAGTTTCCAATAGTTCGCCCTATGTGGGCCAGCAAATCACTTTTACCTTTCGGTTGTATAACGCCGTGCACATTGCCAATGCCGGGCTGCAACCCCCCGGATTCGACGGGTTTACGTCCAAAGAGGTTGAAGACCGGCGCACCTATCGCAAAGTCATCAACGGCCGCGAGTTTGCCGTCATTGAAGTTTACTATATCCTGGTGCCCCTGGCGCCCGGCGCGGCCACCATCGATGCGGTCCTGCTGCAGGCGAATATCGAACGACCCTCCAGTCGAAACCGGCGCCGGTCTGCTTTTGATCGCTTTTTCGATGACCCCTTCTTCAACCGGGGTGCCAGCGAAAGACATACCTTTCAAACCGAGGCGATCCAAATCCAGGTCCGGCCCCTGCCCCCCCTCGACAAGGGAGAAGGTTTTTCAGGATTGGTGGGCCGTTTCGAGCTTAAGGCCGACCTGGACCCATCAGAGCTGAAAGTGGGCGATTCGGCCACCCTGGCTGTTACGATCCAAGGCGAGGGCAACATCATGGATGCCCAAGCCATAGCGTTGGATCTGCCCCCAACCGTTAAAGCCTATGCCGATTCCCCTGAAGAGAAGATTGCGCTCAAACCAACGGGCTATAGCGGTCAAAAAACATTTCGAACCGCCTTGGTGCCGGTCCAAGCCGGACCGGTGGTGCTGCCGCCGGTGCAACTGACCTATTTCGATGTGGCCCAAAACAGCTACCAGACCCTGCGCGCCACCTTGCCGGCGTTAACCATCGCAGCGGCCGACAATGCACCGACGGTGCCTGTGGCCATCACCCCGGCGCCGCTGGGGCCGCTAAAAAAGCAGGTGGATTTTGTGGGCCGGGATATACTACCGCCTAAAGAAGAACTTACGGCCATCGACCATCGCGCCCCCATGGGTTGGGGGCTGTTTCTGCTGAGCCTGGCTGCACCGGCCCTGCTGTTCGGCGCCACCGCATGGGTTCAACGGCTGATGCGCCGCGATCTGAGTGCGGCAGCGAAGATGAAAGATAGAGCCTTAAAAGCCCTCAAAGCTGCCCGTACCGAAGATGAATCGGCGTTTCTGACCCACCTGTACCAGGCCTTGACCGCGGCCATTTACGCTGCCGCGGGACGCACCGGTCAAACCTTGACCTGGCAGGAGGCGCGCACCGTGCTGATACAAAACGGCCATACCGAGGACGAGGCCCAACAAGCCGCGGCATTGCTGACCACCATTGAATCGAACAAATTCAGCGGTACTCGCCTCAACGAGGCGCAACGGCAAGCGCTTCTGGCCCAGGTAAAAAAAATGACCAAAAGGTTGGCCCCATGAACAAGTTGATCACCTACACCTTGCTGCTGGTCACCCTAGGCGCTGCCCCCTGCTGGGGCCAGGATACGGCCCGCCGGTTTATTGCGGGCGTTGAGGCCTATAAAGCGTCTGATTATGCCGCCGCCATCACCGCGTTCGAACACATTGCCCAAAGTGGGGTGCGCAATGGCCAGCTTTTTTACAACCTGGGCAATGCCTACTTGAAGAACAACAACCTGGGCAACGCCATCCTGTGGTATGAACGCGCCCTGCAATTGCTTCCCAAAGATCCGGATTTAAAATTCAACCTGACCTATGCCCGCTCTTTAACACAGGATGCCGTTGAGCCGGAGGCTGTCGAACTGGTGCGCATTTTTTTCTTCTGGCGCTATCAACTCAGCGCCCGCACCATTCTCATTCTGGCCATAGCCGGCAATTTCCTTTTATGGAGCCTGGCCATCGGCTGGCGATTAACCGGCCGTCGCACACTGCGGCGGGCCACACTTATATTGCTGCTGCCCACCGCGGTTTTTGTTCTCACCGGCGCTTATAACTACTACGAGACCGCCTACCGGCGCCAAGGGATTGTGTTGACGGCAGAAGTGCCGGTACGCGCAGGACTGGAGGACACTGACACCGAACTGTTTGTCTTGCACGCCGGCGCAAAGATCAGGATCATCAAAAAGCTCAAATCGCACTTTAAAATTCAGTTTTCCAAAGACAAGATAGGGTGGGTGGACCAAGGCGAGATCGGGTTGATTTGATCCTCTAGTTGTATAAAAAAGTTGGCTTGATCAGCCACATAGCGCGGCTTGAATCATTTGATCCAGCTGATCGATTGAAAAAGGTTTTTTGATAAATCCACTCGCCCCGAGCCGAAGGGCGGCCTTAATATCGGCACTTTCAGAAAAGCCACTGGAAATGATGGCCTTTTGGTTCGGATAGAGCTTAAGGGCCGCTTCATATGTTTGGCGCCCATTCATTCCGGAACCCATAAGCATATCTATTACCATCAAGTCAACTGGGTTTTCTTCTATAAATGAAATCGCGGATTCACCGGAAAATACTGAATCAACTTTGTACCCCAAGGTATGCAACATCTCGCTGGTTATATCACATAATAGTACCTCGTCATCGACAACCAGGATGTGCTCCCCCTTACTGGTATGACATTTCATTTCCTCTGCTTCCACCTGAATATCCGCCTGTTCAGAGGTCACAGGAAAATAAAGTTGGAAGCATGAACCTTCGCCACTGCTTTTAACATGGATGTATCCATTATGGTCTTGCACGGTATTCCAAACTACCGTAAGGCCAAGCCCCGAACCGCTTCTGCCCATTACCTTTCGGGTATAAAATGGCTCAAAAACATGCTCTAAATCACTATCCGAAATACCCGTGCCGGTATCTTGCACATTCAAAACAACGTAGTCGCCTTCTTTTAGGGCACCTACCAAACTATCTGTTTTAACAATCTGTTGATTTTGAGTTGAGATACGTATGGTGCCATCATCGATGATGGCTTCCGCCGCATTTAAGACCAGATTCATGAGGCATTTTTTAATATGTACCGAAGAACATAAAATGTTAGCTTGATTGGCATCAAGATGCTGACGGACTGTCACTTTTGGATAAAGTGACTTGAGCCTATGGAACTCAGGAGAATCCAGATATTGCCGAACCAGTGCGTTAAGGTCATGGCCTTCTCTGGAGGCGGCGGCTCCTTTGGCCACCGTAAGCAAATCAGAGACCACGGCCGCGGCTCTTTGCCCTGATTCCTGGATCGTTTCAATGGGCTTTCGCAAGTTGCTGTCTTTCGGCAATCTCAATAGAAGTAATTCAGGATACCCGACGATTCCGGAAAGTATATTGTTTAAGTCATGGGCAACACCACTTGCCATAAGGCCGATGGCTTGCATTTTTTCCGCCCTGGCAAGTTTTCTTTCCAGCACGACTTCCTGAGAAACATCACGCTTCATGGCAACATAATGATGAATGCAACCTTTGGAGTCAACCACCGGGGTTATCGTGGCCTCCTCCTGATATTCTTCCCCGTTCTTGCGCTTGTTGACGATTAACCCTTTCCATGTTTTTTTTCCGCTCAGGTTGTTCCAGATGATTTGATAGAATTTAGCTGAATGCCTCCCGCTTTGTAAAATGCTGGGATTTTGGCCGATCACTTCTTCGTACGAATATCCTGTTATCCTTGAAAAAGCGGGATTTACATATTCAATTTTTGCATCTGCATCTGTTATCACTACGGAGTCATGGGATTGATTTATGGCGGAGTAAAGAAGCTGTTCCAGTTTTTTTGATTCCCTGATGGAATCATTTCTTTCAGCAAGTGCGCGGGTCAGATAACCGATCTCATCATGCCGATCCATACCCGTCAAGGCAATGTTTTCCGAATCAATATCGCCAATTTTTTGAACTTCCAGAGCTAGTTTTTGGAGATCCTTTAGCTGGCGGCCACTTACGAACCATATAAGTATCGCCGTAACTGGAACACCAACAAGGGCAATGATCCCCCCCCACAAAATAAGCGCCTTGATTTTGTCCTTAATGGGAGTATCAGAAAAAGTTACCTTTATCACGCCAATGGGTTCGCCTTTATGCCCTATGCGATGTTGCAAAAGAAAACCTTGTGAACTTCCTTTCTGGATGAGGGGATGCCCGTTCGCATCAACAATTATTACACCCACAACACCCTGTGTGACCAAGAGTGAATTGGCATGTCGAAGCATGCCGATGTAATCTGTATGTTCGACCATGGATACCAGAGAAGTCGCAACGATCTCCATGCGGTTTTCAATTTCCTGTTTATAATCATGCTGAAATATGCGGTAGGCAATAAATGCGTAGGAGAAAAGCACAAAACCAATCAGCAGACCAGTGGCTAAAAACGTCCATAAAGCAGTTTGGTTACGAAGTGATTTCTTTTGGAAGATTGTCATTTACTCAGCTTAGCTCAGAAAGAATATCGACAAACATTTGGTGATGAGCTTCTTCAGCTTGAATAATATGGTCAATGTTCGTTTTTATCTTATCATCAAAATCAAGCGTCAGAATCTGCTGGTACAGTTTGATTGCACCGGTTTCAGCATCAATATCCTTTTGAATCATTTGATCCGCAGCAACTGCTGTTTGTGGTGGCCATACGGCTACTGTTGGTTCAACATTGCTTTTTTTAAGAACATCTGTCAGGAAAATAGCATGGTGCATCTCCTGGCACACAATCTCCTTGATCACCTCCCCAATGGAACCTTCAGGATCTTTTTTTAGCGCCGCAATTATCCCCGCATGGTTTCCATATTGAACGACGGCGCCGTACTCATGTTGCAATGCCAGATCCAGGAGCTCAAACTTTTGATCCGGAAAAAATTTTTCGCTTGATTCCGGCGTTTTATTTCCTTTGCAACCGGATAGCGGTGCCACAACGGGAAGTGTAAGAAAACCAGCACTTATCGTTAAAAAGGTTCGTCTATTCATGTGATGCTGCATGTTACCTCCCCTGTCATTTTTCGAAAATAGAAGACAATGCATCCAAGCCATTCTTCCAAAATCATCTTCAAAAATTATATCATCCGGGAACTGACCAGGGCAACTGTCTAGAAGTGGTTTCAATGCTCCACTTCGAACTTCTTGGCTCAAATTGCTATTATCCGCTTTTTTGAACATTGGTACGCTTAAACCATCCAGCGTCGCCGAACAGACCATCACAATCACGAAAATAGTAATGAAGGGCTTGAGAAATGGAATGGATCCGAACATGCAGGAATGGCTCCTTTTAACGTCCAGGTGCAGCCGAGATTTTCAGTTCAACAGGTTGCATGCGTATTTCTGATTATAATGCTCAAATGTCAGAACCGTCAAGTGATAGTTTTCGGTTTAATTTCAGGCGCCAAGGAAAAAAAGGTGCCGTCCAAATGGTGGAAAGTGATGTCGAATAAGGGCTCTCTTCATCGGCCGACACAGCTCTGCAGATACGATTTCACATGCAGGTAAAGATTACGCTGCATTGCCTCTTCCGGTGTAACAAACTCTGCGTGAACTATCTCCCGCGCATCGATCTTTACGGTGGGAGGACTTTCCAACTGCACTGCAAATATGCGGGCCCGGTCACGCGGTCCCAGATCGCCCGGCACTTCCTTAAAAAAGACCAATGCTTTCTCTTCCAGGTGTATACCGACCTCCTCGAACGTTTCCCGCACAGCAGCCTGCTGCCATGTCTCTCCCCGTTTTAGAATTCCGCCGGGAATCGACCACCCTTTCTTGTAGGACTTCTGAATAATAAGGATCTTGCCCTGATACCATATCACTACGAGCGCGCCTCGGATGCGCATTCTGGTTATGGTGAATACAAAACAAGCGCACCGAAAAATGATGCTTAGACAGATGCCCCATATACGGACTTTATAAGATTGAGGACCGTTGTTCAAAATGCTCCATTCCTTGCTTGATATATTTTTTGGCGGTACGCCGATCCAGTTGGACGTGCTGTGATACGGCTTCATATGTACCATGGCGTGCATAAAGCAGGCAGCAATAGCCGGTGATCAGAGTTTGCGCATCCATGTCCCCATTTGCAATTCCCTGCTTGAGCAGATGTTCGAGCTCCGGTTTACTATGGGATTGAAACGGGGCATAGTACCCGCTGACCAAAAGCCGCCGTACGCATTGCTCCAATTCCCGGACGTTGCCCGGCCAGGGATATTCCTTGCCGAGCTGGTCGATAATTTTCCCATGGAGTTGGTGCGCCAGCTCCGAAGAAGGCCGGCCCAATATCCGCTGGACGGTATGGTCGAGAAGCACTTTCAGCTCGGACGCATCCTCGGCGATGCGCTGGGCAAGCGGCGGTACGATGATAATATCGGAACAAATGCGATAGAAAAAATCATCCCGCCAGATGCGCTGTTCACGGATTTCAGCCATAGGCCGGTTGGTGGCGGCAATCACCCTTCCGGAGAAACGTCCGCTCTCGTGTCCCCCCACGGGAAGAAAGCGTCTCTCCTGCAATACTTGCAGCAGTTTAATCTGAATGGGCCGGCTGACCTCACCGATCTCATCCAAAAGGATGGAACCAAAAGGGCTGCATCGTTCAAAGACACCCGTATAGTTCTCAACGGCGCCGGTAAAAGCGCCTTTTTTATGCCCGAACAATTCGGATTCGATCAGGGTTTCTGAATACTGGGAGAGATTGATGGGGATAAAAGCTGCCGTAAAATTCTCCACGAATGCGTTCTTTTTTGCATCGAAAGGGATATATCCGCTGCGTCCTATGGCCGCGGCTGCAGTACCTTTACCCGCGCCGGTCGGCCCGAGAATCATGGTGGAAAAATCTTCCATGCGGTTCCATAAATGCTCGTCGTAAAGGTGAATACTGTGGGTGAACACCGTATTCCACAGGCTTTCGCGTAGCTTAACCATGCAAGGGCATTGTCCCACCAGACTTTGCTGGATAAAGTAAAAGGCGCGCCGCATTTGAAAAAAGAGTTCAAAGTACCGGAGTGCCTCGCCTTTGGAAAATCCACGGTTGCGAAGCCGGGCCAGCGCTTCTGTTGCGAAGTAGACCGGCAGTGGCCGGTCGCCGGCTTCCACCTGTTCGATGATAAGCTGGTCGAATTGGGGGATGAGCCTGTGGAAAATATCAAATAAAAACGCGCTGCGCACCAGTTCTCGATCTTCGCCATGGTACCGATGGAACTGGGCCTGCTCCTGGGAGACAAGTTTCTGAATCCGCGCCCCTACCTCGCGGATGGCCTCGTCGATCACAGGTGTGGACGGCCGCCGGTCATAGCGCCCTGCGATTTGGATATCCAAAGCCCTTCTTGCCTCGGAAAACGGATTGGCGGCAATGGCCGCTCGCACCAATTCAAAAAAAGAACGTTCCTCGGACGTCAGCTCCAGCCCCATGACGACCTCCTACGCGAAAAAGTCAAATAAACATGTCATGCACAACATGCGTACATCAAATGCCTGTCATCATGTGATATTAACCCACTGCCGGAAAAGGGTAAACAACTATTTTTTAATTTTATAACAAATACTTAATTAAACATAAGGCTTGATCGGCATGGAATTTGATTAGTTCGAAATCACAGATGTCCGGTCGTTACGGTAAATATGTCCGGAACGCCGGTATAAAACCTGTAATCCGATCAAAAGGAGTATATCCATGAACCCGATTCGTTGCCTATTCAAAAAGTCCGGCTATTCATTGTCTCTGCCGCTGATCGTTCTGGCCCTGGCGCTACTGGCCATGGTTCCGGCAAAGCCGGCCGGAGCGGCCGGCCTGCTCATCGCCGACGGCGGTTTCGGCGGCCAGCTCGAGATCAAAGCGCACGATGTCAAAGTAACCATTAACAATGGTATCGCGGTGACCACCGTCACCCAAATCTTTCACAACACCGAAAAACGGCAAGTGGAAGCCCTCTATACCTTTCCGGTACCCAAACATGCGTCGGTATCCAATTTCAGCATGTGGATCAACGGCAAGGAGATGGTGGGCGAGGTCCTGGAAAAAGAGCGCGCCCGGCAGATCTACAACAGCTACAAAAGGCGCCGCAAAGATCCCGGCCTTCTCGAACAGGTCGACTATAGGCGCTTTGAAATGCGCATTTTCCCCATTGCGGCCGACGCCGACCAGCGCGTCCAGATCACCTACTACCAGGAACTGGATATGGATCATGACGAAGTCACCTATGTCTACCCCCTGGCCACCGTGACCCGCGGCGATCTGGACACACGCACTTCCGGACGTTTTGCATTTCAGCTGGAGACCAAATCCGCCATTCCCATCACCGCCATCGGAAGTCCAAGCCATGGCCGGGAGATGGTCATCGTCGATCACTCCGACAGCTACAAACTGGCCAGCATGGAGCAAAAGAGCGGCTCCTTGGCCAATGATATCGTCCTTCACTACGATTTGAATCGCCCGCGTTCGGGCATCGACATGATTACCTCCAAGTCCCCCGGCGATGACGGTTTTTTCTACCTCACCATCACGGCCGGCAAGGAGTTGGCAGCGCACGATCTGGGGATGGATTATGTCTTCCTGCTGGACATCTCCGGTTCCATGGCCAACAGCAACAAATTGCCCATGTCCCGCCGATCCCTGGGCGCCTTCATCGATGAATTGGACGCCAAGGACCGCTTCGAGTTGATGACCTTCAATATTCAACCCAACACAGTGTTTAACCAATTGCGCGACGCTTCTCCGCAGACAAAATCCGAAGCCACCGCCTTCCTGCACTCCCAGGCGGCGCGGGGCGGCACCATCCTGGCCCCGGCCCTGACCACCGCCTACAAATACGGCGATCCGGACCGGCCGCTGAATGTGGTCATCCTCAGCGACGGCATGACCGAACAAAAGGAGCGCACCATTCTCATGAACCTGATCGCCCAAAGACCGAGCCGTGCGCGTGTTTTCTGCATCGGCATCGGCAATGAGATCAACCGCTCCCTGCTGGAACAGATGGCTGAAGACTCCGGCGGGTTGGCGGCCTTCATCTCCGGCGGCGATGATTTCAAACGCCAGGCCAAGGCCTTCCGCCGCAAGCTGATGCGCCCGGCGGCCGACAGTCTGGACCTCCGGTTCGACGGCATCGAGGTCTACGACGTGGTGCCGGCCCAACTGCCCAATCTCTATTTCGGATCTCCGGTGCGGGTATACGGCCGCTACAAATCGGCTGGTGACACCCGCATCACGCTGACCGGACAGGTCCAGGGGCGCGACATGAAACAGACCGCCGTCCTGCCTTTTCCCGACAAAGACGAATCCAGCCCGGAAATCGAACGCATGTGGGCCCGGAAAAAAATCGATCAGTTACTCAAAGCGGCCGACCGACAAAACAATCGCCCGGCCGTTGTCGATGAGGTAATTCGATTGGGTGAATCCTTTTCCATCGTGACCGAGTATACCTCATTTCTCGTCCTGGAAAACGATGCCGAATACCAGCGCTGGAAAATCGAACGCCGCAACCAAAACCGGCTGCAGCGGGATCGCGCCGCCCAGGCCCAACGCCAGCAATCCCTGGACGCATTGAGAGAAAAGGCCATGCAGGGCATCGGCCCCCAGCCTAAATTAGCCAATGCCGATCCCAAACGCTTGCCCGCATCCAAACCTACGATGCCGTCGGGCCCGCAGGTGCCGCAACCGACCCGGCAACCCGCCGCACCTCCGGTGGCCGACCGCCATCAGAGTCGCGATTTTGACCTCGACTTCGGGTCCGGGCCGGTGGGGCCACTCTTTGTTGGCCTGGCCTTGTGGATGCGGCGCCGTAAAAACCGCCGTTAACCTTAACCGCGCAAGAGAGCGCCCGCCCTCGGCGCGCGCTCTCTTGCATCTCAACCTGTTGATCTGCAAAGGAGTAAGGTATGGCCGCGTCACACGCAACCGACTTGGTGCAGAGATCGCTTCCGACCCATCGTGTAGCGGCTGTGCCGACAGGCATTAAAGGCTCGATTTGGGCCTGGACGATTCTTTTACTCATGGTCAATCTTCCCCTGGCCTGGGGAGAGGTCCGTTCGAGTTTGCTTTTTCTACCGGATATCGTTCGACAGGGGCAATGGTGGCGGATCTTCACTTTTCCGCTGGTCCATCTTTCATGGTACCACTTTTTACTGGATGCCGGTGGTTTTTTGCTTCTCTTCGGATGCCTGGAAGCAAAACGTTGGTTTGCCAGGACGCTTTATATTGCCGGCGCCGGGGCAGGGTCGCTGCTGCTGGCATTGGCCATGGATCCTGTCATCGACTCCCAGGGGCTTTCAGGACTTTCCGGCATCGCCCACGGATTGATGGCGGTCTCCGCCCTGGAAATGCTTCGGCATAAAGACCAGCGAAGATGGGGTTGGATATCGCTTTTTACGGTGGTCGGCAAAAGCACCTACGAACTGGTGTCGGGGCACGTCCTTTTCGAGTTCCTCCACATGGGGTTGTGCGGCCAACCGCTGGCCGCCTGCCATGCCGGCGGTGTCGCGGGGGCGCTGATAGCCTTCGTCCTGGTTCACATCCGCCCAGGTCGTCCCGCTCCTGTTCGCAATGCTTTTGCGGAAAAAGCAAAAGGACGCGATCCACAGGCCACGTCCATTCAATCCTTGATGGCAATAGCTGTGCGCATCCTGGCACGCACCGTTTATCGCATTCAGTATCGCGGACTGGCACACATCCCTGAAAAGGGTGCAGCCGTATTGGTGTGCAACCATGTCACCTATGTGGATTGGCTGATCATCGCCAGTGCCTGCAAGCGCCCGGTGCACTTTGTCATGCATGCGTCTATTTACCGGATCCCCCTTTTGCACTGGATTCTCCGCATGGCCCGGGTGATCCCCATCGCATCGGGCCGGAAAAATCCGGTCACCCTGCGCCAGGCCTTTGAGAAAATTTCCCACGTCCTGAACAACGGCGGTCTGGTGTGCATCTTCCCCGAGGGACGCCTGACCCGTACCGGCCACATCGATCAATTCCGTCCCGGTATCGAACGCATCGTTCGGGACACCCCGGTGCCGGTGGTTCCCCTGGCCGTACGGGGCATGTGGGGCAGTTTTTTCAGCCACAAAAACGGTCCGGCCATGCGGTGCCGGCCCCTGAAACCCTGGTCGCCCGTTGAACTGGCCGTGGGACGTGAGCTGCTTCCCTGCAGGGCAACAGCCAGCAATCTTCGCTCCATCGTCCAACAATTGCATGGAGATAAGGGATGATCAAACGATTTGATCAAATCAATCCGCACCGACGCCGGCCGGGAATCAGGACCGTTTTTCGCCGGATAGGGGTGCTATCCCCGGCACTGATTTTAATCACCGGCTGTGTGCTGCCGGCTTATGTCCACTACATGCGCACTCTTCCTTCCACGCGCAATGAGTGTGTCATCCTTTTGCACGGTCTTTATCGCACAGCCGCATCCATGACCCTGATCGAACTTCACCTGATTCGGAACGGATATGGCGTCATCAACATCGATTACGCCTCAACCCGCTCCTCCATTCCAGCCGTCGCCGAAGAAGAAGTGGCTTCGGCCGTGACCAGCGCAAAAGAACAAGGATATGAACGTATCCACTTTATCAGCCACTCCCTGGGCGCTTTGGTGATTCGCACCTATCTGCAAGACCACCGGCTTCCGGAGGGCAGCCGCATCGTCATGCTGGCGCCGCCTAACCAGGGCAGCGAATTGGCCGACTGGGCCTATCACAACTTCCCGCAATTGAGCCACATGTCCGGCCCGGCCGCCAACCAACTGGGCACCCGCAACCACCCATTTACTTCCAAGCTTGGCCGGGTCTCCGAGGAAGTCGGCATCATCATCGGAGAAAAAAGCTGGAATCCCCTCTCTTCTAAAATTCTACCCGGTCCGGATGATGGGGCCGTGACCCTGGATCGCGCCAAATTGAAGGAGATGCGAGATTTTATGGTTGTGCCGTGCAACCACTCCTCCATCATTTTAGATAAAAGCGTCCGATACCAGGTGGTCCATTTTCTTCAAAGGGGCCGGTTTAACCCCAATGCTGCAAAAGCTGGAGGGGAAAAACAGATAGACCATAATAGGTCCGATTATCGTGGATCGTGTCATTATTGACACCATGGAATCTTCGCCCGACTTCGATTTCATCCTTGAGCTGGCGCCTCGCTTTTTGATAGGTTGCCCACATGAAATTTGTCGCCGACTTTCACATTCATTCCAAATATTCCCGAGCCACAGCCCGCAATCTGGATTTGGAGAACCTGTATATCAGCGCCCAAATCAAAGGCATTACCGTCATCGGCAGCGGCGATTTTACTCATCCGGCGTGGTGGCAAGAGATCAAAGAGAAGCTGGTGCCGGCACAAGAGGGCTTGTTTCAGCTAAAACCCGAGATTGCCAAAGTATGCGATGAACAAGTACCGCCTGCCTGCCGAGGGCCGGTGCGGTTTATGCTGGTGACCGAAATCAGCAATATCTATAAAAAGGACGAGCGCACCCGCAAGAACCACAACCTGGTCTTTATGCCCGATGTTGATGCCGCCGAGCAGTTCAACCGCCGATTGGATGCCATTGGCAACATACGCTCCGATGGCCGGCCGATTTTGGGACTGGATGCCCGCAACCTTCTGGAAATCGTGCTGGAGACCGCCGATGGCGGCTACCTGATCCCGGCCCATATCTGGACGCCCTGGTTCTCCCTTTTGGGATCCAAATCCGGCTTTGACACGATCGAGGCGTGTTTTGAGGATTTGACGCCCCACATCTTTGCCTTGGAGACCGGCTTGTCATCGGATCCGCCCATGAATTGGCGCGTATCGGCACTGGACCGCTATACCTTGGTCTCCAATTCGGACGCCCATTCGCCGGCCAAGTTGGGCCGCGAAGCCAATTGCTTTGATACCGAACTGGGTTTCACAGCCATTCGCAGCGCCATGGAGAGTGGCGCACCACCTCAATTTTTAGGCACGTATGAATTCTATCCCGATCAGGGCAAGTATCACGTGGACGGCCATCGCAAATGCGCGTTTCGCAGCTTGCCCCACGAGACCCTTGGCCTCAATGGGATCTGCCCCGAATGCGACAAGCCGTTAACCCTGGGGGTCCTGTACCGTGTAGAAGCTTTGGCCGATCGGCCCCAAGATTATCGCCCCCCCGCAGCCGCTCCATTTCGCAATCTGATTCCCCTGGATGATGTGCTCAGTGAGGTGCTTCAGGTGGGACCGAAAAGTAAAAAGGTAACCCGCGCATACCATCAATTGGTTGCGGATTATGGCGCAGAATTCGATATTTTGTGCCATATCCCCCCGGCGGATTTAGAAAAAAGCGGTATCCCGTTGCTGGCCGAAGCCATCCACCGCATGCGCGAAGGCCGGATTGTTTTCGATCCGGGTTATGACGGCGAATTTGGCCAGGTCCGCATCTTCGACGCTGCGGAACGCGAAACCCTGCAGGGTCAGCAGCGCCTTTTTGAGGTGCCCGATACCCGGCCGGCTCCCCGATCAGAAGCGTTGCGCCCGGCACCCACGCCGGGGCATTCGACGCATGATGCACCCCCGGTTCTATTGAAAGCGCCGGCGACGCCAGAAATCTCACTCAATGCTGATCAGCAAGCGGCTGTGGATCACACCAAGGGTCCGTTGCTCATTTCAGCGGGCCCCGGAACCGGCAAAACCCGCACCATTACCTGTCGCATCGCCGCCCTGATGGATCAGCGCGCGGTCCCTGCCGAGGCCATCCTGGCGGTGACCTTTACCAACAAGGCCGCCCAGGAGATGCGCCTGCGCCTGAAGGCGATGCGCCCGCCAGGGGCCATGCTGCCCATGGTGAGCACCTTCCACGGCCTTTGCTGGCAATTGCTGCGGGAAATCTACCAGGAGGTCAGCGGCGGCATTGTCGATGAGATGGGACGTCACGCCCTTATCGGCGATGCCATGGCGCAAACCCGGTCCATCGGGCAATCACCGGCGCTATCGGCAGACACTATACTGACTTATATCATCGAGGCCAAACAACAGCTCCTCGGGCCCACGGACGATCTGCGCCGGGTGGCGCCGATGGATCATTGTGCGGAACTGGCCAAAATTTACGGGTATTACCAAAATCTGCTGACCCTCCAGCATTTGTATGACTTTGAAGACCTGATCTTTCAAGTGGTCGCCCTGCTGGAACACGATAGCGCCTATCGCCGGCAGATGCGCCGGCGATTTACCCATTTATTTGTGGATGAATTTCAAGATATCAATTCAGCCCAATACCGGTTGCTTAGGGCTTTGGCACCCGCCAAGGCCGATGTGTGCGTCATCGGCGATCCCGACCAGGCGATCTATGGTTTTCGCGGATCCGATGTGCGCTATTTCAGCCAATTCCAACGGGATTACCACAATACACGCATCCTTCATTTGGCGCGCAATTACCGTTCCAGCGAAACCATCCTGGCCTCTGCCTATCAAGTCATCCGAGCCCGGTCGATCCACCCCGCCACCGGGGCGCCGGTGCGCACCTACTCCGGTATAAAGGGGGCGCCCACACTCTCTGTTTTGGAAGCGCCTTCAGAGCGGGCTGAGGCGGTCGCCATTGGACGAACCATCGAACAGATGGTGGGCGGCACGGGAATGCACAGCATGGATTTCGATAAGGTGGACGCCACCGTCAAGGAACCTGAGCACAGTTTTAAAGATTTTGGGGTGCTGTGCCGCACCGGACGCCAGGTTCACTTTATCGCCCAACAGCTGTCCAGCGCCGGCATCCCCTGCCAATTGGCCTCACGCAAAATTCTGGAACAAAAGCATGTGGTCCTTTTGTTGGCGACCTGCCGGGTGATTCGCAACCAAGGCACCTATGTCGACCTGAACCACCTAAGTGGTTTAAGCCGCGTGGGCCTCAGCACCCAGAGCCTGGCGTTGTTTAAACAGTGGGCCTATGCCAAACAACTGCCGCTGGCCACCGCCCTGCACACGGCCAATCGCTTGCCCATCCCCGGTATGTCAACCCAACGCCAAAAGCGGTTGGTTTCCCTGGTGCGTCTGTTGGACAAACTTAAAAAAGAGACGGCGGCCATGACAGCGGCGCAGACCTTGATCCACCTTGCCGGTCAATCCCCTTTGGGCGCCCACTGTGATACCCAGGACCTGCAACGCTTGACTGCCCTGGCCGAACCTTATGGGCGGGACCATGGGGCATTTTTGACGGCCATGGCCCTTGGCCGGGATACCGATCTTTATCGGCCTGAAGTGGAAAAAGTGGCGCTGATGACCCTGCATGCCGCCAAGGGGTTGGAGTTTGAAGTGGTTTTTGTGGCCGGTTGCGAACAGGGCCTGATCCCCTATCGGCGACCGGGTGATGATGGCATGGATATCGAAGAGGAACGGCGCCTCTTTTATGTGGCCATGACCCGCGCCAAAGAACAACTCTTTCTCTCTTGGGCGCGCAAACGCAATCTGTACGGCCAAACCCAAGTCAGGGAACTGTCACCTTTTGTGGCCCGGATTGAAAACCGGCTCAAGGCCCACTTGCGCCGGCCGGGCAAACCCCGGGAAAAAACCCAGCAACAATTAACCCTTTTTTAGCGCATTCGGTTTAAAGGAAGAGATGGCCCCATGAATCGCATCGATCGCTTAAGCGCCATTCTCATCCAATTGCAGTCCAAACGGATGATCAGCGGCAAAGAGATTGCCGAACGCTTCGGTATCAGCCTGCGAACCGTCTACCGGGATATTCGTGCCCTGGAAGATGCCGGCGTGCCCATCGGTTCTGAAGTCGGGCGGGGCTATTTTCTGGCCGAAGGCTATCATCTGCCGCCGGTGGTTTTGTCCAGGGATGAGGCCGGTGCGTTGCTGATGGGCGCCAAATTGATCGAAAAATTCAGCGATCTTTCGGTGAACCGGCATTATGCCATGGCGCTGGACAAAATCAAAGCGGTACTTGACCCAAGCCAGAAGGACCATCTTGAAACCCTTGCCGCACACATTGAAGTATTAAAATCCGTACCTGCCACAACCGCCGGCTTCCCTAACGATCTGCTTCTAAAAATCCAAACCCTTCTCGGGCAAAACCGATTGATTCGCATTGCCTATACCTCAGGATACAAGCAAGAGAACACACAGCGGATAATCGAGCCATTGGGATTATGCTTCTATGCCGCCCATTGGCACTTGTTGGCCTATTGTCGATTGCGCGAGGATTATCGTGACTTCCGCGTGGATCGAATTGAATCCATTGCCGCCCTGGAAGAAAAGTTTAATTCCCGCCGGCATGGCAACTTAAAAAACCTCATCAGCCGCATCGTCTTCGCCACGGATCTGAACCCCGCCTGTGTCCGTTTTGACCATGACGTCACGGGCTTCATTCAAGACCAGAAGCACTATTTCGGATTCGTGGAAGAAAGACCATTGGCGCATCAAATTGAAATGCATTTTCTTACCGCTTCTTATGACTATTTTTCACGCTGGCTGCTCAGCTTTACCGACAGTGTCGAGGTGGTCTCGCCGGAGCCCCTCAAGACCATCATGCGCCGGCATGCCCGGTGCCTGGTAGGCCATCATTAAATTTTATATTTATATTATCTCATCTCAAACTGACATAGGGTTGTCACTCTGCATCATTATGGTTAGCTTCAAGATTCGGTACTTGCGCAGTGTGCCAATCGAATGGTTCGCTTGCCTCGGCAAGGCCTATTTGCACAAGCAATCGACCCAAGCGCACCCACACCACAAGAGGAGGTAATAAAGATGGATGAAAAGCTTAAAAAACACGGCTCCATTAGCTGGAGCGAACTGATGACCAGCGATGCAGCGGCTGCCAAAACATTCTATGGCAAGCTGTTCGGCTGGACATTTGACGATATGCCCATGGGAGAGACGACCTACTCGGTCTTTAAAGCCAACGACGATGAGGTGGGGGGCATCATGTCTTTTCCTTCCGATGCGCCGCCCATGCCGCCGGCATGGAGCCTCTATATCACGGTGGACAATGTGGACCGTGTGGCTGAACAGGCCACCGGTATGGGCGCAAAAATTGCCATGCCGCCCAAGGATATCCCCGATGTGGGTCGTTTTTGCGTGCTGCAGGATCCCCAGGGCGCCTTTATCTCCATCATCAGCTACGTTAAATAGTCTGGGAGTAATTATCCTGGCCCAGGGGGCCAGGCATTGCGTTAACCCCGTAAAGGGATACGATTAAGCGCGTTGCCGGCCATAGCTATTGTGCTTTACCGATCTATGGCGTTCCAACCGGCCGGCGCAGAGGCCGGCCCTGCGCTGAATCGGTGGTGGCCAGGCAGATGACCTTCGTAGGGCCGGGCTCTGCCCCGGCCGGTGCAGACGATGTTACGGCAAAGCCTGTTGGTAGCCCGGCCAGTGAAGACCCGGTTTGTTTTTATTATTAAACACCCATCCCTCTGGATGGCGGCCGGAATCCGTGCTATATCTGGCCATCGACAAAAGGACAATGGATCAGAATGCAATTGTAACGAAATCTCACCATGCCATGCGCCTGAAATTGAGATCTTAAAAAATGATGAATTCGTAAAAAGTCCGAAAATCCCCTCTCCCCTTAGTCCCTTCCCGCCCGGGGAGGAGAAATGTGACTTTTTACGATTTCATGAAAAAATGCGTTAGCGCTTTAGAATTTGGATGGCACCGACGCCTGGAAACGCAAGTTCATGCCCGCAAAAAAGCCGTTGAAACGACAAGGCAGACCACGCCGCCGCAACCGTGCCGCCGTCGAACTGGATGCCATCGAAGTGCGCGGTGCCAGAGAGCACAACCTGAAAAACATCGACATCACCCTGCCCAAACGAAAACTCGTGGTTGTCACCGGTGTTTCAGGATCCGGCAAATCGAGCCTGGCCTTTGATACGCTTTTTGCAGAAGGGCAGCGGCGCTATGTCGAATCCCTCTCCGCCTATGCCCGCCAATTCATTGGCCAGATGGAAAAACCCAAGTATGACACCATCCGGGGGCTTTCGCCCACCATCGCCATCGAGCAAAAAGCCGCCAGCAAGAATCCCCGTTCCACCGTCGGTACCATCACCGAAGTCTATGACTACCTGCGGGTGCTGTTCGCCCGCATCGGCGAACAGTTCTGCATCAAATGCGGCAAACCGGTGGGTCGCGGCAGTGCCCAGGAGATGGTCGCCCAGATTGCAGACCTGGGACCGGATACCAAAATCATGTTGCTGGCTCCTATCGTCGAAAACCGCAAAGGCGAGCACCGTGACCGCCTCAATGCCCTGATGGGTCAGGGATACGCCCGGGTGCGTATCGATGGCGTCGTCCAGGCCATCGAAGATGTCCAAAGCCTGGCCAAACATAAAAAGCACACCATCGAAGTAGTGGTGGACCGCCTGGTGGTCAAAACCACCCCATCCTTCCAGCAGCGGCTCACCGATTCGGTGGAGACCACCCTCAAGCTGGGACAGGGCCGCCTCATTGTTCACATCCTGGGCGGCAAAGACCTGCCCATGAACGAAGCGCGCACCTGCTGCGGCATCGCTTACCCCGAACCCGAACCGTCACTCTTTTCTTTCAACTCCCCTTTGGGCATGTGCCCTGCGTGCAACGGCATCGGCAACCAATTGAACCTGGATATCGACAAGCTGATTCCGGACAAAACCCTCTCCATTCGTCAGGGCGCGGTGGTGCCATGGAAAAATTACTTCAATAAAAACAAGGACCAGAACGGTTCCTGGGGCGGCCGCCAGATGATGGCCATGGAGCAGCAATGGGGCATCGACTTTGATATGCCCTGGCAAAAACTGCCCAAAAAGCACCAACGCATTCTGCTGCATGGGTCCGATGGCCGCGAGATGACTGTGGATTGGGATTCGGAAAAAATCCAGGGCAAAGTTACGCTGGCGTGGGAAGGGCTTATCAACACCATGATGCGCCGCTACCGCCAAACCCAGTCTGAGCACCAGAAGAAGTACTATGCGGCCTTTATGTCGTCCCAACCCTGTCGGATGTGCAAGGATCGCCGGCTCAAACCCGAGGTGCTGCACGTGCGCATTGCCGGCCAATCGATTATCGACGTCACCGACATGACCGTGCAGCAAGCCCATGCCTTTCTGAGCGGGCTTGATCTGACGGGCAACCGCAAGTTGATCGCCCAGGAGCTGAACAAGGAGATCATCAGCCGCCTGGGTTTTTTGATCAATGTGGGCCTCAACTACCTGACCCTGTCCCGCAAAGGCCCCACCCTATCGGGGGGTGAAGCCCAGCGCATCCGACTGGCTTCCCAGGTGGGCTCCGAACTTACCGGCGTACTCTATATTCTGGATGAACCTTCCATCGGCCTGCACCAGCGTGACAACATCAAACTGCTGGAGACATTGTGTCACCTGCGGGACATCGGCAACTCGCTGATCGTTATCGAACACGACCGCGAAACCATGGTATCGGCCGATTGGATTGTGGACATGGGGCCGGGTGCGGGCCTGCTGGGCGGGCAAGTCGTCAGCCAGGGCACCTATGGACAAATCTGCCGCGATAAACGCTCGCCCACCGGCCGCTACCTCAGCGGCAAATCCGCTATTGAAACCCCCAAAAAACGCTGCACCCCACGTCGCGCCGGCAATCGCTGGGTCACGGTTAAAAAAGCCGCAGAAAACAACCTGGCCCGGATCAATGTGCGTATTCCATTGGGCTTGCTGGTGGCCGTCACCGGTGTCTCCGGGGCGGGCAAATCGACGTTGATCAACCAAATCCTCTACCCCGTACTGGCCCGCCGACTCCACAACACCCCTATCGAAGTGGGCCGTCATGCCGGCATCACAGGGCTGTCGCATCTGGATAAAGTGATCAACATCGATCAGAAGGCCATCGGACGCACCCCCCGCAGCAATCCGGCAACCTACACCAAGGTCTTTGACCACATTCGCAACTTGTTTGCCCTGCTGCCCGAATCCAACATGCGCGGCTACACCAAAGGCCGTTTCTCGTTCAATGTGAAAGGCGGCCGCTGTGAGGCCTGTCGGGGAGACGGCTACATTAAAGTAGAGATGCATTTTCTGGCCGATGTCTTTGTCCCCTGCGAGGCCTGCAAGGGCAAACGCTTCAATGCCGCCACCCTGGAGGTCACCTTCAAAGGTCACTCCATAGCCGAGGTGCTCGATCTTTCCGTGCGCCAGGCCAGGGCGCTGTTCGCCAACCAGCGTAGAATCCGCACCATCCTCGACACGCTCATGGATGTGGGGCTGGGCTATATCAAACTGGGCCAGTCCGCCACCACGCTGTCCGGGGGCGAAGCCCAGCGCATCAAACTGGCACGCGAACTGTCCAAGGCCGACACCGGCAGCACCCTTTACATCCTGGATGAGCCCACCACCGGCCTGCACTTCCAGGACATCGAAATGCTGCTGGCGGTTCTCCAACGCCTTAAAAAGGCAGGCAACAGCGTTATCGTCATCGAACACAATCTGGACGTGATTAAAACGGCCGACTGGATCATCGACATGGGTCCCGAGGGCGGCCATGGCGGGGGCCGCATCGTCGCCCAGGGCCCCCCGGAAAAAATCGCCAAAAATCAGGCCAGCCATACCGGTCGATACCTGGCGGATATTCTCGTGCAAAGTTAGTAACAGCGGGCTCAGTACGGCGGGCCTGAGAGAAGTCTATCTTCTGATGCGGTTTGCGAACAGCACCAGTTTAAAGTTAACGGCCCTCAGGGCACGGTGCCATATATTCAGGGGCACAAAAAGAGGCGCGCTTCTTAATCTTACGAATGACCAGAGTACTGGCGACAAACGCTTGCACGCAGATCAATCCTTTTGAGCGTGCCATCATAGACTGCCCTTTGCGCAATATCCGCTCATTGCCATTCGGCCACGTCACCCAGATCAATCCTTGCACACAATCGATTTGGGTGGCGCGTGCTTCCAGCGATACAACTTGATCGGCCTGCAGCTGAAATGATCGTCGGGCGTTGGGGGTTTTCATGTTAATCCGTTTCATGGCTCCTCCTGTCAGGCGCATTGAATCCCATCCTAACGGTGATGGGTGATATTGTCGCCATGGTTGAAACATGGTAGGTAGTAAAATAGGGCAAATCGTGGAAGGTGAGCAGGGGCAATTATTTGTTATTTCCGCCCCCAATGCGTTTTCTACAAAGACTGTACCCTTGTTTTGACCTGGAATTGTGTCTATTTTTTACAGACATGATGTGAAATGATATTCGGCGAACACGAACATGCAAAGAAGGTCGAACGCATGCCATCACAATCAAATCCCAATACCCATCGCAATGAAATGGTGGCGGAACGCATCTTGAATCTGATTCGCAAGGGCGTACTGAAACAAGGCGACAAAATTCCTTCCATCCGACAACTGAGTCGTGAACTCCATGTCAGCATCAATACCGTCAAAGACGCCTATTGGAAACTGGAGAGCCGTAACTATATCGTGGCCGTTCCTCAATCGGGTTTCTATGTGAAACGGCAACCTGCTTTCAACGCCCCCCAGGACAGCGACGATCCCCATCATCTGGACCCCCAGGATGTCAGCCTGTGTCGCATTTACGGTGCTTTTCAAAATCTGGGGCAATGCACGCCCGAGATTTCGCTGGCCATCGCCGAACTGGCCCCCGACTTGCGGCCGACGGCCAAGTTGGGCCGTTTTTTCCAGCAGGCCCTGCGCGATCAGGAGATGGAAAGCTTCAGTTACCTGATGACGCCGGGGCACCTGGAGCTTCGCGAGCAAATCGCACGCTTGGGACTTTCATGCGACCTGGATCTCTCACCCGAAGAGATCGTCATTACCAACGGTTGTCACGAAGCGATCTTTTTGGCGCTCATGGCCGTCTGCCAACCCGGAGATACCGTGGTGTTGGAAAGCCCGGTCTATTTCAACCTGCTGCAATTGCTCCAGCACCTTAAGCTTAAAATAATCGAAATCCCCAGTTCTCAAAACGATGGCATCAGTATCGACACGCTGCGTTTTGTGCTGGACAATCATCGGGTCAATGCTGTTTTTTCAATTTCGAACGTTAACAACCCCGTGGGTTTTTCCATGCCACAAACCCAGAAACAAAAAATGGTGGCTATGTTGGATCAATACGCCATCCCCTTGATCGAAGATGACATCTATGGGGACTTGGGTTTTGAACGACGCCCGCGCCCCTGCAAATCGAATGATACAAACGGCAATGTCCTGCTGTGCTCCTCTTTTTCCAAAACCATCGCACCGGGGTTGCGGGTGGGGTGGATCGCGCCTGGGAAATATTATGATCAAATTGTCAAAGCAAAAACGTTGCTTAATATTTCCACGGCCTCGATCAACCAATTGGCAATGGCCCGTTTTTTAAAAGACGGCGGCTATGAGCGACACCTGCGATCCATTCGAAAGACGCTGGCCAGGCAGGTCTCTGCCATGCGAGGGGCCATTTTAAAGTACTTTCCCCACGGCACCCGCGTGACACAGCCCACCGGCGGCTTCCTGTTATGGATCGAGTTGCCGAAAGAAATTGATACGGAAAAAATCTACCACCAGGCCTTGAAACAGCAGATCTTGATCGCACCGGGCCACCTTTTTTCATTAAGACCCAAATACACCCATTTTATGCGATTGAGTGCCGGTTATTGGAATCCACGCGTAGACAAAGCCATTAAAGCCATCGGCGCGCTATGCCACAATGAAACAGAGAAGCATGTATTGGAGCGCCCCCCGGTTAAGGATGCCGTCTAAAATCCAATATCTTGGATTAGGTGATAATTTTGGTGTCGTTGGATAGCATCGCTTGCCTGTTTGTTTACCGTTGGGCTGCCAACATCTAATTCACAGGTCTACCACGAAGGGGGTCTATGAATAGTCAGAAGCCGTATGAAACGCTTGATCCGGATGACTGGGGTGATATGCGCGCGCTGGCGCACCGTATGGTTGATGATGCCATCACCTATCTTGAAACGGTTCGCGAACGCCCGGTCTGGCAAGCGGTGCCGGAGAGTGTCGCCACCCGGTTCGATGCACCGGCGCCAAATGCACCGACCCGTGCAGATGCCGTGTATCAGGAATTTCTGGAGAACGTATTTCCTTATCCCATGGGCAATATCCATCCCCGCTTCTGGGCGTGGTATATGGGCAATGGAACCGTGTTTGGCGCCCTTGCCGATTTCATGGCGGCGATCATGAATCCCAATCTTGGCGGAGGCAATCACGTTGCCAATCTGGTTGAAGGACAGGTCGTCAACTGGATGAAGGCCATGCTTGGCTTTCCATCGGAATCTAGTGGCTTGCTGGTCAGTGGCGGTTCAATGGCTAACTTTGTCGGCATCGCCGTCGCTCGAAATACCAAAGCAGGATTCGACGTTCGAGAGCTGGGTCTGCAGGCGGCGCCCCAACAGTTGACGGTATATGCATCTACTGAAGTACACAGTTGCAACCAGAAGGCAGTTGAACTTCTCGGACTGGGCAGCAATAGCCTGCGAAAAGTGCCTGTGAATGATGATTTCACGATCAGCATCGATGCTCTGGAAACAGCCATATCGGATGATCGCGCAGCGGGCTACCTGCCGGTTTGCATTGTTGGAAGCGCGGGTACCGTTAACACCGGGGCGGTTGATGATCTGAACGCGTTGGCCACCCTTTGCCAACGGGAGGACCTTTGGTTTCATGTAGATGGCGCCATCGGAGCCGTGGCCGTGCTTGCGGAAAATGTCAAGCCTCAACTCATCGGAATTGAACGGGCGGATTCGATTGCGCTTGATCTTCACAAATGGATGCATATTCCGTTTGAGGCGGGTTGCATCCTTGTGCGACATTCAGAGGCCCATCGCCATACGTTTTCACTGACGCCGGAATACCTGGAACGTGAAACGCGTGGATTGGCAGCAGGGCATCTCTGGTTCAGCGACTACGGTCTGCAGTTGTCACGGCAGTTTCGTGCGCTTAAAGTGTGGATGTCGATCAAAGAGCATGGTCTGGATCGGATAGGGCGAATGATTGCGCGCAATGTGGATCAGGCGCACTACTTTGGGCAGCGGATTGATAATGCACCGGACATGGAACTGCTTGCTCCGATTGGTTTGGACATTGTGTGCTTCCGCTATAATCCGGGCGGGCTGGATGAAAAGACCCTCAACACACTGAACAAAGAGATTCTGATGCAAATACAGGAGAGGGGGATTGCAGCGCCATCGTATACGACATTACATGACCGGTACTGTTTGCGTGTGGCCATAGCCAATCACCGCAGCAAACAAGATGATTTTGATATACTGGCCAAGGAAGTCGGCCGGGTTGGCCGGGAGTTAATTGCCCAATTCCATTGACCGGCATGATCATGCCGGTCGCTTGGGTCGCATGGCTATCGCCAACACCAGCCCGGCCGTGAACCCGCCGATATGGGCAAACCAGGCCACCCCGCCGGCCCTGGCGGACAGCTCGGTTATACCGCTGACCACCTGCAGCACTATCCACAGCCCCAGCACCACCACTGCCGGCAGACGTATAATGCGAAAAAAAATAAATATCACAAAGAGGGTGGCCACTTTGGCCTTGGGATAAAAAAGAAGGTAGGCGGCTAAAACGCCGGCAATGGCACCGCTGGCGCCCACGCATGGTACGGTACTGTGGGCAAACAGAAAGGCATGCGTCAAACCGGCTAGCGCACCACATGCCAGATAAAACAAAAAATAGCGCACATGGCCCAGGCGGTCCTCCACATTGTCGCCAAAGATAAACAAATAAAGCATATTGCCGAGCAGGTGCAACCACCCCCCATGGAGAAACATCGCCGAAAACAGGGTCAACGGCAAGGGAATGGGGCTGTGCGGAGGCGCATCCGTGAGGGCGAAAGCCTCATGGGGAATAAATCCCAAGGTGTTGATGAGGTAGGCCGGTCCTTGGTGAAAATAGTAAAATTGATACCCAAACACAACCAGATTGCTGAATATGAACAGCAGGTTGACAAAGGGGAAACGTCGGGTCGGGTTGTCGTCTTTGAGGGGAATCATTGCAAGGTTTAAACCGTTTTAATACCATTTTGTCAAAAAAATTCGGCAAAGTATGCCTTCAATAGCCCGATGGGCCGACACCGTTGATGAATACCGAATCATCAGCCACCTATCCGGCCACGGGCTTGATACCCAATTTATGATGCACCGGATAATCCTTCCCCCGCTGGGTCTTGTGCGGCACCAACAGTTTGCGCCAACGCATAGGCGGCATCGTCGTCAAGGTCGTCTTTTTTGTTTATCCATCCGGTTATTTATGGCATGAATAATTAAATATGAACCATTAAGGACCCAACGACCATGTCTGAAAATATCATCCCCTTTAATGCTCCGGAGCGCTTGCTGGCCAAAGTGAACCACTACCTCAGCGCGGTGGATCAGCTGGTGAGCAATGGTGATGCGGCCTTTGACCACCTGGTGGCCGCATTTGCGGTAGCGGACGAAGATATGAAAATTAAAATTGTCCTCCTGCTGGGTGCATTGGCCAATCCAAAAGTAGTGGCGCCATTGCTGCGCATCATGCAAGACAGTCGCCTGGGTGATTCGATCCGTCAAGCTGCGGCCATTCAACTCAGCGTGGTGGGCGGCATGTTAAATGACAGCGATGCGCTGGTGGACCAGCTTTTGGAGGAACTACAAAACCAGACGCCCTTTGAGCGGGCCAATGCGGCTTTCGCCTTAGGCTGGGAGGGCAACCGGCGGGCCGCGCCTTTTTTAATCGAATGTTTGTTTGATCAAGACACGGAAGTACAGCAAGCAGCGGTCAATGCTCTCTCCTGTTTGGGGGAAGATAATATCTTTACGGTTTTGGCTGAACGCTTGCAAAAAAGCCCCAAAGCGCAACAACGCGCTATCCTGTATAATTTGGGCCATTTTGCATCCCGCCATGATGACGTTGCCATGATATGCAAAGCCTTTCTGCGCCATGAGGATGCGGATTTGCGTTATGATGCCCTGGTGATCCTGCATACCGTCAGCGAACCAACGGACCACATCCCTCTCTATAATGATCTACTGAACGACAGCGATAAAAGAATTCGCGAACTGGCCCTGATTCGCATGGCGGCATTTGAACGGAACCAATTGATCGCCTTTGAAGACACCATACGCGCGCTTCTAGACGATGCGAACGCTAACATCCATCAGGCGGCGGTACGCCTGCTTCACCGGATCCACCCTGCCGCTGTCGTTCGGCCGAGTGGCGCTTCAAGAAAAGATGCTGAGATATAATTATCAATCGGGCTGTCGGCCTTTCTGAGGATCTGAACCATGACGACCTATTGCATTCACCCGATCGTGGTGGGTACCAAAGTATTCGACCACGGCATGATGACCTACCAATACAATTACGGCAAACCGTTTACCATTCCCATTTACAGTTGGTATATTGAGGGCGGCGATCAAAAAATATTGGTGGATACCGGGGAGATGAACCCCATCCAATCGGACGACCGCGAAAAGGCTATCAATGGGAAGATACACACGTTTGAGGAGGGTTTGGCCCAATGGGGACTGACACCGGCGGATGTTGATATCATCATTCACACCCACTTGCACAACGACCATTGTGAAAATGACTACAAGTGTGAAAACGCCGCCGTCTACGTCCATCAAAATGAGCTCACGCGCATTCATAATCCCCATCCGCTGGATTTTCGCTATCTGGAAGACTACATCGAGGAGGTCGAAGCGAACGGCCAGATCGAAACGGTTGCCCAGGACCGGGAGATCGTGCCGGGTATTGAAGTGCTGCACACCCCCGTGCATACCGAGGGCGGCTTGAGTGTGGTCATCAACACCTGCCGGGGCAACGCCATTATCACCGGTTTTTGCGTCATTCAGCAAAACTTCGACCCACCCTTGGAGATCAAAGCCATGGAGATGGACGTGATCCCCCCTGGTACACTGGTGAACACTTATGACGCCTATGATATGATGCTGAAAATTAAAAAGCGTGCGGATATCTTGCTGCCGCTGCATGAGCCGGCATTTGCATCGGTTCAGACCATACCCCAATCCGCAGCGCGGGGATAAAATTCAAGTCGTGATGTGGGCCGTTAATTCGGCTTGTCCAATTCAACACGCACGGCTATGGCGATCTTGTCCAGGGTGTAGGGCTTTCGGATATAGGCGCCGGCACCCAACGCCATGGCTTGTTTGACGCGTTCGTTTTCGGCATAACCGCTGGCGATGATGGCTCTTTGGCCGGGGCAAATCTCTAAAATGCCGGTGTAGGTATCCAGTCCATCCATACCCGGATCCATGATCATGTCAAGCACCAATATATCCACAACATGCGTTTTTAAATATTCCAGGGCCGCTTCTCCGCTTTCCACCGAAGCCACATCATATTGGAGTCGGGTCAGCATCGCACCGGCAATCTCACGCTGATCTTCAACATCATCAATGACCAATACCTTTTCGCCTTTGCCGATGTAATCATACAGTGCGACGATTTTATCTTTTTTATCGATCTCTTCGCGGGTGACGGGGAAGTAAAGATCAAATGTGGTGCCCTCATTCAGACAACTATCCACATTGATATAGCCTTTATGGTCCTGAACCGTCCCCCAAACCACCGCCATGCCGAGGCCGGTGCCGCTGCGGCCCATCTTTTTCTTTGAATAAAAGGGTTCAAAAATTCGATTTAAATCTTCAGGGGCAATGCCGGATCCCAGGTCCTGCACCCGCAACAATACATAATCGCCCTCAACCACTTCCTCGTAACCTTGGATGGGGCGATCCACGTATCGATTTTCTGTGGATACAATAATACGCCCCCCTTGGGGCTGGGCTTCAGCAGCATTCGACACCAGGTTCATCACCGCTTTTTTCAGATGAATGGCACTGCCGCGGATATTCATCAGATCCTCGCTCAGGTGGGTTTCAATCTCAACATCGCAATGATGAGATTGCATTTTCTGAAATTCCGGTGAACTGAGGTAGTCCTTGATGATGTCATGATTGATGTTCAGCACACTGGTATGTGGCACTCCCCTTCGGGCCAATGCCAACAGGTCTTGCACAATAGCTGCCGCTTTTTGTCCTGATTTCTGTATGTTGGCAACCATGCTAAAGATAGGATCGTCCGCTTTCAGATCCATCAAGATCAATTCCGGATAGCTGACAATGCCGGACAGCACATTGTTTAAGTCGTGGGCCACACCTCCGGCAAGCAATCCCAAAGCTTCCATTTTTTGAGATCTGGCCAAACGTTCTTCCAAGGCCTGTCTGGCCCGGTCTGCACGAACACGCTCTTGAATTTGGGACCGCAACATCTCGTTTTTGGTGCGCAGCTCACGGGTGCGTTCTTCAACCACATTCTCCAAATCCGCATTGAGGCGCTCCAATTCGCGATTGGTCTCCTCCAATTGCTGCGAATAAGTATTTCGTGATTCGATGGATCGAAGCAGCCGCTGCCGCTGATCCTTGAGTTGGGCTGACATGCCATTGAATGCCGCAGCCACCTCGCCAATTTCGTCCCGGCGATCCAACGTGACCTGTTCGCCCAGCTCACCGTTCATCACCCTGTCCATGGCGCTCCGAATTCGGGAAACAGGCCGGACCACCAGGCGTGTGAGCAACAGATGCAGCAGCGCGGATAGCACCATCAGAAACACACCAAATACCCCGACAATCAGCAGCATGCGCTGGTGCGATCCCCGTTCTAAATCCATCAGGTCAAAAAACAGTCGAATGTAGCCATAATGCTCATCGATCACAGCAACAGCGGTGGTATACGTCAAGTAGTGATGATTGTCCAAAATCATCTTTTGGAATAGCGGTGCGGACTTTACTTTCTGGCGGGTGTCGAGGGGCAAATCGGCCCGGTTACCGCCACCCGACCACTCCAACAAACGCCCCCGGGTACCAAATACGCTCACCGCAGCAATCCCTTTTACGGAATTGATTTCCCATAAGGTGTGTTTTAGCGCTTCATAATGGTTCGCAAACAGTTCATTGGCCAGGTCTTCTTTTTTTTGTTGATAGACCGAGTCCAGGAGGACTTTGGCTTGGTCGACATGGGCATCAAGCTGTTGTTTCTCGAATCCATAAAATATGATGCCGTATAGCAGCAACAGCATTGCGCACACCGCCCAAATAGATACATTGATGCGCAAACTGAGTCGTTGGGTTTTACTGAAAGAAACGGGCATGATTCATTCTACTTGGGTTCATAAGCTTTGTAGAACTGCCATCGCCCCTTGGAATATTGTAAGATGCTGGCGCTCTTTTTTACGGGATCTCCATATGCATTAAACGCAATGCGACCCGTGGCACCTTCAAACCCTTGGGTGGCGGCCAGTGCCTCACGAATTTTTTTAGGGTCCAGGCTTTTCGCGCGCTTGATGGCCTCGGCAAAAAGCCATACGGCATCATAAGCATGCGGGACATAGGCGCTGATACCTTGATCACCATGGGTGGACCGATATCGCGATAGAAACGCCTTATTGCGGGGATAGGGCACACTGGGGTGCCAGAAAGTGGAAAAATAGCTTCCTTCAAGGGCCGCGCCGGCATAGGTTTTAATGGTGGTTTCCCAGGCGTCGCCCCCTAAAAAGGTCGTATGGATGCCCATGGTGTGGGCCTGCTTGATAATCAGGCCGCTGTCGCGGGAGTACCCCGGTATAAATACCGCATCCGGTTTCAACGAGATTAATGGGGTTAAAATGTCCCTGAAATCTACGGCTCGGCCCATATAGCCCGCTTCAGAAATCACATCGCCGCCGTTCAATTTAAAATGTGTGCTAAAATATTGGGCCAATCTTTGACTGTAGGTTTCGCTGATGTTGGACAAGATGGCGACCCTTCGATGATCCAGACTGTAAAAAGCAAAATCAGCCATCAATTTGCCTTGAAAATCGTCCGTATAGCAGTCCCTGAAAATGAAGTCGCCGATTTGGGTCACTTCAGGCGCCGTCGACCCCGGGCTGATCATGGGAATGTTGTATTTCTGGAAAACAGGGGCTATGGCCAAAGAGTGAGTACTCCAAACCGCACCCACGACCCCTATTACTTTTTGGTAAACAGCCTCTAAAGCCGCCTCTCTGGCATGAATGGCAGAGCTCTCATTATCAATGGCGATCAGCGTCATCGGTGTGTTCAACACACCGCCTTGCCGGTTAATCTCATCCACTGCCAACTGGGCGCCTTGCAACACAGCTTGGCCATAAACCTGGGCCTTCCCGCTCAAAGCCACAACGATGCCCAATTTCGCGCGGGTGGTGTTCTGACTGAATCCCAGAGTAGGCCATGCTATGAGAAGCACGAAAAACAAGCCTTTGGTCATCAGACTTAAAATTCTAAATCGGGTCAATGCAAAACCTCTTCAGGCGCCGACACAGCAGGCACAAAAGCTATGGCAACCGAACCATACAGCAAAAGAGAGTCGCCCGTTATTAACAATAGCTATTTTCAGTATGAAGAAGGCCTATTAGAGTGTCAATAAATATAATGCAATACCTGTATGTTTATAGCCGTATCAAAAGAAGGCATATTCGGAGGCGTAAAAAGTAACTTCTTAAATTGGGTAATGGGGTCTACGATGGATGTCCCTAGTGGACGAAACTTTAGTTTTAACTAAAGGATTAGCTGAATAAGGGCGATGAAAGAAAGTGGCTGAGAAACAAGATCGTGCCGTGGCCAATATGTTTGTAAAGTTTGTGTGGTTTCTTGTTGTCAGTGCCTATCATCTTGAAATCACGATTTAACAGACGAACCCCGGAAAGATTTCAAAGACACGTGATGTGAGAATTCATTGTGAAACTAACTAAACCTATTATTAAAAAATTGAGCACCCTCATAAACACCAGCGAAGACCAACTCCTTGAAAAAGCTGTGGACCATGCAAGAGAACAAGGCTATTTAAAATTTACAGCCACATCCAAAGAGGCATGGCGATTGGCCATCGTAGGTCTCTCCGCAGCCATTTCACAAGGATTGCTAAACCTCTATCCCAATTATGAACTTCCGGTTAATGCAGACTATGCCAAAGATCCCATTGCCGCGTTTGCCGTCATGGAGGCCCAAAGACATCGTTCCCGGGGGGTCAAGTTGGATATGTTTTTAGGATTGATGAAATACTTTAGGGAAGCCTATTTTGAATTGATCCTCGAACAGAGAGACTCTCCAAACATTGAACATGCTTGTCTAAAAGTGGTCCAACGTATTTTCGACCGCATGGAAATCGCATTCTGTCTGGAATGGGCCGAAACCGGAGAAAACGAAATCATCGCGGACTTGCAGCAGCGCAATCAAGTTATGGCCGATGATAAAGGAAGGTATGTGACCATATTTGAAAGCCATCCTTTACCGGTATTCATTCTTGATAAGGACAGCAATATCATCGCATTTAATTTAACCGCGAAAACGTATTTGGATTCGGTGGGCATCGAGGACAAAACATCCGGCTATGCCATTAATGAATCGGCCCAGCTCGATCATCAGGCCAAATACGCAAGCGGAACCGACATGCCGGCTCAGGAGCAGACAAACATTAAAGAACTACTTCCCTGGCTGGTTGAAGATTTGAAGAATTTTATCTCCAGCCAGGAAACGTTGATCAGTGTTGAGAAAAACGTCTTGATGCAAAATGAAAAAAAATCGTTTCATGTCAGACTTTCACGCATCATCGATGTAAGCGAAAAATTCAGCGGCGTTGTCATTACTCTTGAGGATATTACCGAACAGAAACGAATTGCCGAGGAACTACTCAACGCCAAAGAGATGGCCGAAGCGGCTGATCAGGCAAAAAGTGCATTCCTGGCCAATATGAGTCACGAAATCCGTACGCCATTAAATGGTGTAATTGGTATGACCGGCCTTTTGTTGGACACCGAAATGAATCGTGAACAGCGACAATTCGCGAAAACCGCGCGAATTAGCGGCGAGGCGCTGCTGTCGCTAATCAACGATATCCTGGATTACTCCAAAATCGAAGCTGATAAACTTGACCTTGAGTTTCTGGACTTCGACCTGAAATACGCTTTGGAAGACGTGACCGAGATGCTGGCAGCAGGAGCCCATGCCAAAGGGCTCGAGCTGATTTCTTTATTGCGCTCTAATGTTCCTGTGTTTTTGAATGGGGACCCGGGACGGCTTCGCCAAGTCCTGGTAAATCTTGTCAACAACGCCATCAAATTCACACAACAAGGAGAGGTCAGTATCGTATCCTCGCTTGAGCATGAGACCGCGACTGAAGCCACCATACGCTTCAGTGTCAGTGATACTGGCATAGGAATTCCTGAAGATCGCGTGGATCGCCTGTTCCAATCATTTTTCCAGGTGGACGCGTCCACGACCCGTAAATATGGCGGAACCGGACTTGGTCTGGCCATATCAAAAAGACTATGTGAGATCATGGGAGGCCAAATTGGTGTAACAAGCGTCGAAGGCCAAGGGTCTACCTTTTGGTTCACGGCTGTTTTAAAAAAGCAACCCCATCAAGCGATGGACGAGTCGATTGCGCCTGTGAGCATTCAAAAAAAGCGCATATTGATCGTGGACGACAATAAAACCAATCGACTGGTCTTGAAAGAGCAACTAAAAGCCTGGAATTGTAGTAAATATGATGAAGCGGCAGACGGAATCAAAGCTTTGGAAATACTGCGAAAAGCCGCTAAAACTGACGACCCCTTTGCCATCGCCATTATAGACATGCAGATGCCTCTAAAGGATGGAGAGAATTTGGGAAGAAGTATCAAAAATGATCCCCTAATTAAAGATACCACTTTGGTCATGTTGTCGTCACTGGGTCTGCGAGGCGATTCGGCCGCAATGAGGGAAATCGGTTTTGCAGCCTACCTCACAAAGCCAATCAGAAGTTCACAGCTTTACGACTGTTTAATCACAGTCACGAAACCACAACAAAAGGCTGACGCGAAAAAATTATCATCCATTGTCACCAAACATACTCTCGCAGAGAACAAAAAACGAAATTTACGCTTGCTCATTGCCGAAGACAATTCAATCAATCAGCAGGTGGTGCTGCATATCATAGAAAAGTTTGGCTATCATGCAGATGTCGTAGCCGATGGCCAAGAGGCTGTCGAAGCACTCCAAATGGTATCTTATGATCTAGTCCTGATGGATATCCAAATGCCCACAATGGATGGCTATCAAGCGACAATGCAGATCCGGAAAAAAAATTCGAAGGTACTTAATCCCAAAATACCCATCATTGCCTTGACGGCACACGCTATGATTGGCGATCAAAAAAAGTGCATAGAAACAGGTATGGACGATTACCTGACAAAACCGATAAATCCCCAAGAATTATTTGACAAGATTGCAAAATGGACGACAGGAATGTCTCTGTGAGGGCTGAGCGTGGCCACAAAAAATGATGGAAATTTAATGAAATATGGACAAGAACGTCGAGGGAGAGATAGTGGGTTGAATACTTCGGAAAGGCCCCTTTGGTTGACACTTTTATCTACTTAAAATAATAAGTAAAAGTTTATTTCGGCGTAAAAAGGCCGGCACTGACGATGACACATAAAACCATTAAACCTCAATGATCAAGGGTGCCTGGTCGATGAAAGCCTCGATGACGGCCCGCTCGGGAATGGGCTGCAATTCTTCGGCTGAAGCTTTAACGCCCAGAGGCTCCACTGCGAATGTATCGCCGTCCCGGTGAAGCCGATGCCGGGTTCCGCAAACACGGCAAAAGCCGATATCGCCGTCCTGGGTGTTTTCCGCTACGGTGATCACCGGGCCGCAGTTCCTGCAGTGGACCATGGGAACGCCCGGCTGGCTGGAGCCCACGACCTCCTTGAGCGTTTCCAACTGCACCATTTGGACAAAGGCATCCAACAATGAGGTATCGAACTGGGTCCCATATTCGACCCGGAGGGCTTCAACCGCCGGTTCGGTTTCCGTCTCCCGCCGGTAAGGCCGGGTACTGGTGAGCGCATCGAAGGCATCGGCGATACTGACGATACGGGCATAGATGGAGATCTGCTCGCCCTGCAAGCACTGCGGATACCCCCTGCCGTCGACCCATTCGTGGTGCTGATGGACGGCCGTCAGGGCGAGATCCCCCAGGGGATGCTCCTGAATCAGGACGGCGCCGATACCGGGGTGGGTCTTAACCACCGCGTATTCAGGGTCGGTCAGCTGGCCGCGTTTGCCCAGGATTTGGTCGGGAATGCTGATCTTGCCGATGTCGTGTAAAAATCCACCCAGACCGGCGAGATAAACCATTTCGGGAGTCAATCCGGCTGCCAGGGCAAGGCGCTGAGAATATTGCGAAACCCGCCAGAGATGCCCGCCGGTATATGCATCACGGGCCTCGATCACCGAGGCCATCAGAGTTAATGATTTCAACAGCGGTTTTTCAATCCGGATTCTCATCTTGTGCCTCTCAAGTTTCGGGTTTTCCTGGCATGGAGGTTATTCCAATTTTTCACACCCTTGCGCACATCGTCAACAGATTCCAGCAATCCATCAATGCCTGCCCGAAGCTTCGTAGGTCAGGGTGGGAGTACAGCGAGTTCCCTGACGTTTTTTTAAGGTACCGGCACTATGAAATGTCAGGTAACGCCTTCGGCGCAACCTGACCTACGGACTGGGTATTATAGCGTGTGAACTGGTATGCTAGTGAGTTGATTGTCTATCTTTTATGGGCTTGCTTACCGGCTTATTGGCTGAAAAGCTTTTGGGTACGTAAAAAGACAGAACTTGCTTTTTCCGCAACCAAATATGCCAAATGAGTGATTGTGTGTTAACCCGCTAGGACATACTGCATGCGGTATCTCCTGGCGGGTTGGGCGCGGCGGGTATAAAGGCATGATATTAGTGTGTTGGGCTATTTGGAATCCACCTGCAATGATAAGCAAAAAGATGGCAAATGAGCTGTTTTTGACCACCGTTTACCTGCATGACGGCAAAACCATAACCTTCATTATGATGCATTGGGTCCAATAATCGATGGACGGCAGTTGCCAATAGCTGTCATCGCATGTCAGTTCAGTGTCAACGGCTGTAAAATACGTATCATCGGATCGGGCCGGGTCGTGGTTGCCGGTTTGCCACAAACCAAGATGGATTTGCATCCTTACGGGCTAAAAATCGACAGGCGGTCAGCCGTTCGGATTTCAGGGAACGAAAAAAGCGCTCTGTCGGAGCATTGTCCCAACAATTGTTTTGGAACTCACTTGGTATATCTTTTTTCGGCCCCTTTTTCCGCAGCCGGCTTTGGCGGTGCGTCTCGACGGAGGATGCGTCCCAGCTCTTCCAGGCAGTGGAAGGGCTTTTTTCCGCCCAATGAGGTCTCCTCCACAATACCCACCAGGCCGTTGGGGTTGTTCTTGTCCCGCCGATAGATGCGCACAATGTAACTTTCCATGGATGTGGTCATCGGCCTGACACCTCATTCAAACCATGCTTCCACCTGTTTATCACCATCCATAACTAGAGATTGATCTCCCGCTCCGCTCAGATCGCCGCCCCAATGACTAAAGACACAACCGGAATAGGGTTCAGGATGCAAGGTAACTTCTGTACCCGGCGAAAACTGGGCACTGGAGGAGGTTTCAGAAATACCACCAGGTTCACTTACAACATATCCCTCACACCCACCCGCGTAGGTTACGGTTAGGGTATACTGCATTACTCCGTAAACCGGAACGGTTCCAACGGCTGCTGCCGTATTTCCCTCGTTGTCCTCCACGGTCAATGTGACGGTGTACGAACCGGCCGCGCCATAAGTATGAGTGGCGTTTTGGGTGTCGGCCGTGGCGCCGTCTCCAAAATTCCAGAGATATCCCACAATGGTCCCGTCGTCCGTGCTGGTGCTGGTGAAGGTGACCTCCTCTCCCACCGTGGGGGCCGCAGGCTCAAAGGTGTAACCGGCCACGGGCGGCTGCGTGCCCACCGCGATGGTCTGGCTTGTTTCAGCGGTCAGGCCGTCATTGTCGGTCACGACCAGGGTCACCGTGTAGGTTCCGGGGTTATCGAACCAGTACGCCGGGTCCACACCGGCATCCAGGACCTCGTCCCCTCCGAAATCCCAATCGTACCGGACAATGGTGCCGTCCGGGTCATCGCTGCCACTGGCGTCGAAGAATACGTCTTCCTGTGAGTGCGGATTCGTCGGTGAAAAGGTGAATTCCGCCACGGGCGGGGAAAGGGCGACGGTCACCGTTCGGCTGGTTGAATGGCTCTGTCCCTCATCGTCGGTCACCGTGAGGGTGACAACATAGGTGCCTGCCGCGCTGAAGATATGGGATATCTCCTCTCCCGTGCCGGTACCGCCATCCCCGAAATCCCATTCGTAGGACTCAATAGTCCCGTCATCATCCCGGCTGGCGCCGGCGTCGAAAGAAACAGGATAACCGGCTTGAGGGTTATACGTATTCGCATAAAAATAAGCCAGTGGCACTCCCCAGGTATGCGTCCGTATAACTCGGGTTACGTGGTTGTCCGGATTGGTTGACGAAAAGGGGGTGCAGTATGCCGCCATGAAATGGCCGGTGGCATCGGTGGCAATCACTGTATCGTCCGCTGGGTAATCAAAGGTCGTCAGGGCGCCCCAACCCTCGTCCGGATCAAACAACACGGTGTAGTGGTCAGCGACGACTCTGGCCGTCCCATCGTTGCCCATGGCCAGACGGAGCGGGGTGATACCCGTGACGTCACCCATGCCGGGCAGGATTTCCATGCCTTGCCAGCCGTCTCCGGGAATATGGCGGTTGAAAAGATAATCACTATGTCCCTCCCAGACAACCATGGCCCTGCCGTCGGCATCCATGGCGACCTGATGTTTCTTATTACTATCGGTACCACCCGAAAGGGCTTCAACATCTGACCACCCTCCCGGTTGGTAGATACATGCATAAATCCCCCACCAATGGGTCGTCTCCGGAACTTCTGATCTCCAGGCCACCACGGCCCGGTTCCCCGAAGCCAGGGGGTTCGTCGCCATCTGAACATCCCCATGGCCTAGCGTTATATCAATGCCCCGGGATTCAGGGCTCCCCCAGCCCACACCAGGCGTATAACTGTTTGAAAAAAGATGATAATTGCCGCTCGTCCCCTGGGTCCATACAGCCAGGGCCGATCCATCGGAAAAAACCACCATTTGAGTGGATTGCGCGCCAATCGGAGCTGCAACTGCTGCAGGAGAGCTGACATCCCCCCCCGGCACCCACTCGGTGCCATTGAAATATCGGCTTTTTAAGGTGAAGGCATTTTCACCTACTGTTTCAAGCCATGTGACCATGGCAACACCGGATGGGTTCATGGACACCCGCGGACTGAGGCCACCTGTGTCAGGGCTCGTCAAGGTGTCTTTGCCCTGCCAAGCCCCGCTTGCCGCATCGAACCGGTTCATAAAGACAGTGTCTGCAAGCTGACTATCTCCCCAAACCACGATGGTGTTGCCCGATGAATCCACAGCGGCTTCATATTCATAGCCCCAAATATTCCTATCTTCAGTCAACGGCGAACAGTAGGTGACGGCCAGGCCTCCAGTGCACAACTCGTGAATGCTCCCAGCTCCACCTCGACCTGAAGAAAAATAGTGGTTTTCGCGGGTCCAGACAATGACCCCATGACCGTCACCGCCCATGGCAATGCGGGGGACATTATTGGTGATGGTATAGCGGTTATTTTGGTCCGACGGACCATCTTCAGGATTCTCAAAACAACCTGCGAACAAGATGATCATGAGGAATAAAATCAAACCCAAGCCGACCGAAAGACCGAATGAATGCACGGTTTTTATATTGTTTTTGTTAAGACTTCTATTAGCTAACCACCCCATTTTTTGTTCCTCCCTGTTTCGTTTCCATGGATAATGATGTCATCATCTCCAGATCCAGATAATGAAGCCTGATTGGGGACCTATTCCACAAAATTGTATGATGGAGAATGGCTATCTGTGGCAAACGACTTTAAGGATCAGTATGCAGGCAGACGACTTACGAATAGCTTACGGATTGTCAAAAAATATCAAAGTGTGGGTTGGATCGAGGGGATGTATTGAAATCGCCTCGTTATAGAAGGCCTAGTTGCCGGAGCGGATCGACTGGTAGATGGCCTCGGTTTCACTGGTGGGCGCCACATGCAGGGACGCCTGCAGTTCCCGGCGGCATCGCTGGTACACGGCCACGGCTTCGGCACACCGGCCCAGCTGCCCGTAGCAGACCATCAGGCGTTGGTAAAAAACCTCGGCCAGGGCATCGGTCTCCAGTCCCTTTTGATAGCAGTCCGCCGCCTGCTCCCATGCCTGATGGGCTTCGTAGGATCGTCCGATAAGGTCGATGCAACGCTGGAGTCTCATTTGCAGGCGTTCGCGCAGTGAAAAGGACCAGGCGTGATCGCTGCCCGACAGGAAGACACCGCGATAGAGGGAAAGGATCTTGCGGACCCATCCGCTACTCTCATCAACGGCATGCAAAGCTCCCTTCGGGTCCAACGTGCCTGTCCCGGCCAATGCTTCTTCGGCCTGGGTGGTCAGGCGTTCAAAGGCCCAGGTATCGACCCAGCAGAGACGGTCATTCAGGCTGAGTCGTCCATCACTGAGAATAAGCACTTCCGCGTTGCCGAGAAGCTTGCGCAGCCGATGCAGGGTGGTATCGAAAGACCGATGGGCCACATCCCCGTCGGCATCGGGCCACAGGGCCTCCATCAGCCGCGCCTGGCTCACGTCACGGCCGCCGAAGGCAATCAGGGCCTTCAACAGTGCCAACGGGCGATGCTGGGCCTTTCGGCCGCCGTGGCCGATGGGCGTATCATGATGATGGATGGCAAAGCGGCCCAGGGTATACACCTTCAAAGGCCAGGGCCAGTTTTCCAGGTGGACGGGCGGGTCAGCCGGCGTTAAATCGGCCTGGCGAACGAGGTCCCGGGCATACTCGGGTACGATGTTGTTTTCCAGGGCCCGAACGCACACGTCGGCCATGATGTCGCTGCGCCACCAAGGTGTAACATAAAGCCCCTGGCGATGGCCGATGGCAAAGGCCTGTTGCAGAGCGTCCAGGGCTTGTTCGGGCCGGCCCCGCTCGGAATCATAGCGGGCGTGAATGATCAGGGCCATGTATTCCAGCATCAAACTCTGCATATTCTTCGCAACGGCCATGGCCGCATCAAGGCTGGGGTCGGCCTTGGCGTATTCGCCCAGCTCGCAGAGCAGCTGTGCCAGGCCCAAGTGGGCCAAGGCAAGGCCATACGGTGTGCCCTGCTGCGTGCAGGTCTCGACGGCATTGCGTGCATGTGCAAGCGCCGTGCGGGTCTCACCCTGGACGGCGGCTTGCCAGGCGCGCAAATAGTGGAAATGGGCCACCTCCAGGTGGCGCAGTTGCTTCAGATGCTGCGCCATCATTTCCAGATAGCTGGCGGCGGTTGCCACATCATCGTGGCTTAAGGCGCCATAGACACCCCTGGATAGAATGGCGGCATCAAAGATGTGGATCTCTGTGGCCTGGGCGATGCCCAGAGCTCGGGAAACGGCGTCTTGACAGCGTGCCGCATCCCGGGTGATCCAGGCATGCACCGATTCGGCGATACGGGTCCAGAGCTGTATGATCGGTGAAAGGTTGTTTGCGCCCATGCCCACGCGGCCTGCTTCCAAAAAAAATGTGGCTGCCGCGGGGTTCCCGAGCCAAGTGGCATAATCGACCAGCGCTGTGGTCAGGGATGCTTTTTGTTGCTTGTTTTCGGTGCGTTGCAGCAGTGCGGAGACGCGCTGATGCCAGAGCGGCATGTCTTTGTGACCCGGTGCCCGCCACACCAGTACGGTAAACATGGACGCCGTTACCAGATCTTCGATGTCCGCCGATGGAAAGGGCCCCTCGTCCATCAGTTTCTGGATGCGATCAATCCATTGATCGGCAGGTGTGAAATCGCCCCAGAGATAGATGAAGCTGTCGCAAGCCGCTGCACACGCCAGGAACATGCCGGCCCGATCCGGGGGGTGTTGCGAGGCAAAGCCCCGGTAGGCCATTTCAAGGTGCGTCCTTGCCCCCAGCGGATCGAATATCAGGGTGGCGGCGCCCAGCCAGTAGGCCAGCCAGGGGCGCTGCGCAAGCACCGGCTCCGGAAATGCACCGATCCACTGGACGACCATCAAGTTGCTGCCCTGGGCGAAAAGGCCTGCGGCGTGTCCTTGAATCAGTTTTTCCAAGGCCTCCCAATCCTGTGAGCCGCAGAACAATTCCGCCGCCGATCGCACCTGCCCTGCTTGGGCCAACAGACGCCCCGCCTCTTTTTCAAGGTTTCTCAGGGACTGGGAATCGATGGTTTGCCGGGCCTGGTTCAGCAGAAAATCGCGAAACAGGGGGTGGTATTCATAGCAGGGCTCGGGGCCGGGAAGTTTGAGTGTGAAGTAGTTTCGCCGCGTGAGGGACGCCAGGATGCGACCCGCTTCCGGCACCCCGGTCAGGGCCTGGGCAAGGGGCGCGGAAAAACGGGGCAGCAGGGCGGAGGTCAGCAAGAATCGTCGGGTTCCTTCGTCGGTCCTTTGGAAGACTTCGCCGGCGAAGTAGTCGAAGATGACGTTTTGATCGGATCCCGCCGTCGGGGGGTCTGCTGTCGACGGATCGGCGCCGTGTTCCAGCATGAGCACCAGGCCGGCCGCCCAACCCCCCGATTGTCGGTATATCTTCCCCAGCGTGGTTTTAGAGGGGGGCGCTTTCATACGGGCGGTGCAGATCTCGACGGTTTCCGCCATGGTCAGCTGAAGATCCGGCCATGTTATCAGGCCGATCTTGTCGCTCCCGCGAAGATGGGCCATGTACGGCGGCGGCGCTTCGCGGCTCAATACCATCACGTTGATCCCTTCCGGGATTTCGGCCAGCCCCTGCTGAAGTATGGAACCGAAGGGTGAATCGGCAGGTGCGTCCTGGTAATTGTCCAGCACCAGGATACCGGGTGATTTGATGCAACCGAAGAGATCTCTGAAGCAACGTTTGGCAAAGGCGGCCAGTCCGACCAGATATTCGGGTTTGAACGATGGTATGGGGTTACGGCGACGGGGCGCGGCTTTTTTGGCCATCAGGGACAGGTAGTGGAACAACGAGCCCACGTCACCGTCGCCCGCATCCACCTGGTACCAGAGGCACGGCAGTCTTTTCTCGCGGGCATAGCCGGCGACCAGGGTGGTCTTGCCGGATCCTGCGGGACCCGCAATCCAGACGATGGGCCGGGTTTTGCGCGCAAGGTCAAGCCGATCGAACAGGCGATGGCGTAAGATCACCGACGAGTGCCGTGGGCAGGTGATTTTTCCGATGGGGGTGGCCTTTGGGTCTGGTTCAGTGGCATCCATGGGGTCAACATCCTTTGCAGCAAGCAGCCATCGACACGTCATCTAAACAGATACAGATAGAGACTATGATAGATTCCGATTGAAGGGGAAGCCCCTAAAGGGCTACAAAGCCCAAAAGGTCAACATCAAAAAAGGAGGGACTTCCCATGGCAATCAGAGTAAACAAAACCAAAAACAGTTTCAAGGCAAAAACCATTTATATTGGCATCGACATATGATCGTGCCTTGTCGGACCAAATTAACCACTTGAAAAGTCTTCGAATATATGCAAAAAGTAGAGGTAGTTTTGGCCTTAAAACCACCTTTGGAGCCCCAAAATGAGGGTTTTAAGCAAATTTAGCGATTAGAACAGGTCTTCCCCAGACAAAAACAATCACCTTGCTTATATTATGGCCCGTGCGAATCGACATCATCTGCCCGGCTATTTATGGCACATCACTCACCGGTG
>JBNKKB010000076.1:0-3703 GCA_050291605.1 Desulfobacteraceae bacterium
GAGCATCGTCGCCGATGCCCCGTTGTGATGCCGCTACACCCTTCGCCTCCATCCGGCTGGGTCTAAGACTTGCCAAGCAGCGTAACCGTTTGATATGCTTGGCTCACTTTTAAGAACGTGTGCCGTGCCCGGCACACAACCAACAACTACACAGGACGCCAAAGAGCGGGCGCCTGTGAGTTTGATGTTAAACGGCCTTATGAAATTTAAGAGGCATACTATTTTGATTAAAATCTCATGAAAGTATTATTAAAAGTATTAAAGATTACCGGAATATTTATTGTTGCAGTGGTTTTTATTGCTGGTGCCCTAATCTACTTTTCCGGCCCTAAGCTTCCTGATGATATTGATAAAAGAATTGATGAAATCATCAAATCGGATTTGCCTGAATTACTCAAAGGGAAAACAGGATATGTACAATCCGGGGATACCAACATATGGTTTGAATCTATTGGTCAGAGTGGTATGGAGAAAGGTTCAATTCTTTTATTTATGGGTATATCGAATGATGCCTTGGGGTGGCCGCAAGGATTCGTTGAGCAATTAGTAGGTTCCGGTTATCAAGTGATCCGTTTTGACTATAGAGGGACAGGGATGTCCGATTGGGTTGAAGGCTGGAGGAAAAATCCTTACTCCCTCACGGATTTGGCCAGCGATGCTGTTGCGATACTCGATACTTTAGGAATAAAGCGTGCACATTTAGTCGGCATCTCCTTAGGAGGAATGGTAGCCCAAGAATTTGCTTTAAATCATCCTAAACGGACTCTAACTTTAACTTCGATTATGTCATCAGGGGACATTGTCGACGAAGAACTACCCGGAATATCACGGCAAACCACATTTGACCTGATTAAAACCGGACTCAAATATAGTATTTTTCCAACAGAGAGGAAGACGATCAAACTTCATGTTGCAGCCAGGATAATACTTCGTGGTGATGCAAATTATGATATAGACATTAGAGGAACTGCTGCGCAAGTATTGTATAATTTGAGAAAAAGAAACGGATATAATTCTGAAGCATCACAACAACATCATGAAGCCGTATATCGTTCGGGATCCCGCTATGCCCGGTTAAAAGAAATGCGAATTCCAACATTAATAATTCATGGCTTAAATGATCCGTTTATTCCCATTGAACACAGTAAAAAATTGGCATCAATCATTCCAAATTCAAGGACAAAATGGTTTGATAACATGGGACATGATCTGCCACCAGCTTTGTTCAATTCATTAATAAATGAGTTGATTACGAACTTTGAAAGTAATCTTAATTGATTTACTCAAAGCAAGGGCCGTTTAACAAAACGCTCTATCCGACCCGGGGGGCTACCGGCTTTTTCAAAGTCCTTGGTTTTTGAAAAGATTTGGCTTTTACAACGTGCTTGGCAATTTGCCCCGGTCGGCTGAGCTTTTCGTTGGGCCTCACCCGCAAATCACAAATTTCTTGACATGTGTAGCCCAGTGGCTACAATATTGCCATGATTAAAGTCCGTAAAACCGAGATTTTCGCCTAATGGATCGATGGGTTGCAAGACATCCGCGCTCGTGCTCGCATTCTTGTCAGAATTGAACGATTAGCGGCAGGTAACCCGGAGATGTTAAGCCAGTTGGCGAGGGGGTATCGGAAATGCGGATTGATTACGGCCCTGGCTATCGGGTCTACTTTAAAAAGATCAGGCAAAAGGTGGTAATCTTGTTGGCTGGCGGAGACAAAAAATACCCAGTCCAAGGACATCAAAACCGCCTTGCGGCTATCACGTAATTTGTAGGAGTCAATCATGGCAAAGACCAAAACTTCGAGATACGATGTCGCAGAACACCTTCGCACCCCTGAGGAAATGGCCGCATATCTTGAGGCCTGCCTTGAGGAAGCGAATGGTGACGCCGCATTTATTGCTAAAGCGCTTGGGGATATTGCCCGGGCTAAGGGCATGTCACAAGTGGCGCGGGATGCAGGTTTGTCTCGTGAAAGCCTTTACAAAGCCCTTTCAGGAGAACGCACACCTGGGTTTGATACAATACTTAAGGTTATTGGCGCTCTTGGCTTGAAACTCCATGCGGAAGCTATGCACGCAAACACCTAAATGGCCCAACAACACGCTGGTCTGGACGGCGAGGACCACGCCGCCCGACAGCTCAGCGTTGCATGTCACAATAGAATCGGAGAAAAGTATGTTTGGTAAATTAAAGAAGGTACCTTTGAGAGAAATGTGGCCACATGAAGCATCGAATTTTACACCATGGCTTGCCGCGAATATTGAAGAGCTTGGATTAGCAATTGGTATGGAACTCGAATTAATTGAGCAAGAAGCAAGCTGTGGTGATTTCTCATTAGATTTGTTAGCAAAAGATTTAGGTTCAACCAAAACAGTTATTATCGAAAATCAATTAACTCAAACAGATCATGACCATCTTGGGAAGCTACTCACTTATGCTGCTGGTTTTAGCGCATCAATTGTCATTTGGGTTTCCGAAGCAATAAGAGAGGAGCATCGTCAAGCGCTTGACTGGCTTAACCAAAGAACCGATAGTGATACCTTTTTTTTCGGCGTAGTGGTTGAAGTAATAAAAATTGATGAATCAAAGCCAGCGTTTAATTTTAAGATTGTTGCCTCCCCAAATGAATGGCAAAAAAGTAAAACCTCAAGAACGCCAAGAGAATCAATATCTACAAAAGGTGAAAAATATCGGTCTTATTTCCAATTGCTAATTGATGAGCTTAGAGAAAAACATCATTTTACAGGAGCCAAGGCTGGTCAGCCTCAAAACTGGTATTCGTTTTCTTCAGGGATATCAGGAATTACCTATGGTGCAAATTTTAGCCAAGGAGGAAAAGCGAGAACAGAAGTTTATATTGATCTTGGTGACCAAGATAAAAATAAACAGGTCTTTGATTTACTACAACATGAATCAACTTCGATTGAAACTGAACTTGGGGACAATATTAGCTGGGAACGTCTTGATGATAAAAGAGCTTCAAGGCTTGCTCTCTATATAGATGGGAGTATTGAAAATTCGGCTGCAGAGTTAGAAACTGTAAAAAATTGGCATATTGATAAGCTTTTAAAGCTGAAAAATGTTTTAGGACCACGGTTAAATAATGCTGTTAAATCAGCCTGAAAGCATGTAACCATATTATGCACAGATCGCCAAACAGCAGGCGCCTGTGAAAATTCCGTTAAGTCTCAATGAAAAATACTGGAAAACTCATAATCAATAGACCTTCTAATTTGAAATTTTCATTCCGAAAATTTTCGGTTCGGATAAATGGAAATGAGGTGGGTAAAATTAAGAATGATGAGACAATCTCATTTAATCTGTCGCCTCGATCCTATGAAATTACTGTTAAAGTTGATTGGTTGCATATTCCGGGGACATCTTACTTTTTTATTGACAATATTCATAATGTTTGATTTATTTTCCAAATGGCGAGAATAGCAAGAGCGGTAGCGCCCGGAATTCCGCATCATGTGACACAGCGGGGGAACAGACGCCAGCAAATCTTATTCAATGATGAAGATGACATTCCCGTAAAAACAAAACCATTGCTGGAAATGGCAAAATCACCCTGGAAAAAGTTTCTATCCGTAGATGCCCAGGAATCGGAAATAACGCTGTTCAGAAAACATGAGCGAACCGGTCGACCCATGGGAGATGTTGCATTCATAGAAAAATTGGAACAACTGTTGGATCGAAAACT
>JBNKKB010000077.1:0-1588 GCA_050291605.1 Desulfobacteraceae bacterium
AAGAAAATTCATAAATAATTGATTACACTCTTGTCCAAAAACAGATTTGAATAAAAGTAATTCTGTGAGCACTTGATAAAAAGCCTCCTTGTAAGGCATCATGGTTTAATCGCCAAAAGAAACCGTTAGCCAAACAAAGGAGGCAAACAGATGGTACGCCATGCAAGCTTGTTCAGTCAACTGGTTGCTTTGTTTCATCGAGGTCCCTTTTTCAATCTGGTTTTCCGCCATCAAGCCGAACGGTACGCCAAAGGCTTCGGTAGCTGGGATCATTTTGTAGCCATGCTTTTCTGTCAACTCGCTCAGGCCAAAAGTTTACGTGAAATCTGTGGTGGATTGTCCTGCTGTCTTGGAAAACTTCGTCATCTGGGGGTGAAAAAGGCCCCCAACAAATCCACCCTGTCCTATGCCAATGCCCATCGCCCCTGGCAGATGTATCGCGACCTGTTCTATCAGACGCTTGCCGTGTGCAAGATGGCTGGCCCGGGAAAACATCGGTTCCGGTTCAAAAACAAGCTGCTGTCGCTGGACAGTTCGACCATCTCACTGTGTCTTTCACTTTTTCCGTGGGCCAAGTTCCGCCGGACCAAAGGCGCTGTCAAGCTTCACCTGCTATTGGATCATGACGGGTATCTGCCGACCTATGCCTATATTTCCAACGGCAAAAAGCATGATGTCACCATCGCCCGTAAAATTGATCTGGCACCGTATTCGATCGTCGCCATGGATCGCGGATACAATGATTATCGACTATATGCGTACTGGACAGAAAATCGGATCTACTTTGTTACCCGATTAAAGAACAACGCCGATTACACGGTGCTTGAAGAACGGAAGCCCCCTTTCAATCGAAATATCCTGGCCGACGAATTGATCCAGTTTAACGGCCATTACGCTCGTAAGAATTGTCCACACACATTACGGAAGGTAACCGTCTGGGATAAAGAACAGGACCGTGAGATCGTATTGCTGACCAATCATCTTGAATTTGGGGCCACCACGATATCCGCCATTTACAAAGACCGATGGCAAATAGAGTCGTTCTTCAAGGCGCTCAAACAGAATCTGAAGGTGAAAACCTTTGTCGGAACCAGCGAGAACGCGTTGTATATCCAGATTTGGACAGCATTGATTGCCATGCTGCTGATCAAGTACCTGAAATTTAGATCCCGATTCAATTGGTCGTTGTCAAACCTGGTTGCTTTTCTCAGATGGAACCTTTTTACTTACAGGGACTTGTGGGAATGGATCGACAAACCGTTCGATGTTCTTCCCGGAACGACTCCGTCTGTCCAATATCAACTTCCATTTAAGGGAATTGGACAGCACCAGCTGAAAATGGCAACCTAATTCTCAAATTTGTGCTTTTGGTTGCCTAACCAACTGAAATTTAAATGAGCAACTCCGAATTTCTATTTATTTTGGACAGCAGTGTGTTCAGGCCACCCATATGTTAAGGGCGGAGCACAATTAAGAAATGGGTGAAGAAGACGGTTTGATGAGATCCTATCAGGGAAAATTTGATAGGACGGTCACATCCACGCATATTAATCCCCAAAGGAGGAAAACATGAAACGAGTCACTTTTG
>JBNKKB010000078.1:0-2784 GCA_050291605.1 Desulfobacteraceae bacterium
GTCATGGGGTGGTATCATCCATACCACACCGGATAAGATCCCTATTCTCGACAGAGTCGCTGGTTTTGAAAATTTATTCATTGCCGCTGGTTTTTCCGGCCACGGCTTCGCTTTAGGTCCCATTGTCGGAAAGCTGATGGCCGAGTTGATGGTGGATGGGAAAAGCTCACTGGATCTGAGCGCGTTTCGCTGGGGAAGATTTGATTTGTCCGACACGGAGACGCAATGGGGCACAGTCCTATAACAACTATTATCTCAATTTTTAAAATCCTAAAAGGAGTAAAAGATGAAAGAACTGAAAGGAACCATCGCACTTATTCCCACGCCGCTGACCGATGAAGGCAAGGTTGATGAACTAGGTCTTCGCAAATTGATCGATTTTGATATGCAGAAAGGCTGCGATGGTATTGGTGTCCTCGCCGCCATCGGCGAAGGGTATCTATTCGGCGAGAATGACCAGGAGCAGATCGTGCGCACGGCCGTTGACGCTATAGGCGATAGGGGCCCCCTGATCGTCGGTTGCCCCGCCATGAGTACCGTGGGTGCCGTCGAGGCGTGCGAAAGAGCCCAGGATTGGGGCGCCGATGCGATCCTGGCCTTCAATCCGAAGTACAAGGGGTTCGATCAATATGGTTTTGATCATCTTGTGCCGCATTATACCGCCATGGCCGAGGCGGTGGAGATCCCCTTGGCGCCCTATTCTCAGTTGGACGACCCTATCCCTTTCGACGTTATTAAGCACCTGGTCGAAGCCGGTCTCATCAGCCACATGAAGTATGGGCCCCATGATTGTGCCACCCTTCAGCGCATCATCGACGCCGTGGGCGACGAGCTGTTTATCTTTGCCGGTGCGGATACCTTTATCCTCAGGCATCTGATGATGGGGGCCAATGGGATCTCGGTCGCCACGTCCGCGATTTTCCCCGAAGAGTGCAGCCAACTGGTGCAGGCTGTTAACGATGGACAGATCGAAAAAGCCAGAGAGGTTTACCGCAATACCCTGATCTACTGGAACGACCTCGGCTTCTACAACTGCTGGCAGGCGGTTCATAAAATCGCGTTGCAGCATTTGGGCATCATTGAATCAACCAGATGCATGCCACCCTTGACGGATGCAGAGGACTATCAGAAGGAGGAGATCGAGTCGCTCCTGAAATTCTTGAAAAAGATCGATTGAGCCCATTCATTTTTTTCGGATAGGGTCAATCTTAGTTGGCCTAACCCGAGAAAAAATGCACCATGGAGGTGATTTAAAAATGCAGGTAAGCATCGATGAACTGAGGCAAGAAGTTGAGCGCTACGTAGACGAGTACCCACAAAAATATAACGAAACGCACTGGTGGCGCAAGCCGTTGCTTTGCACCGCTACAGTTGATGCCCGTTTTAAGAAGTTGCGTGAAATGGCCGCTGAGAACCACTGGATGCCCGAGGATCTGATGCCCACGGCCAAAACAGTGATCGTTCTCTTTATTCCCTTCAAGGAATCGTTGGTAAGAGAGAACCATCCGGGCAAGTTTCCCTGTCCCAATTGGGGCATCGCCTACGAGGTGACGAACGACCTCATCGATAAGACCCTGGTGCATATGGAGGTCGTGCTTAAAGCGAAAGGTTACGAATGCGCACTGACGGCTTCAACCTCAAACCCTGATTCCGATGAGGATGATGATACAATGGCTGCCCGTTGGTCACACAAGCACCTGGGCTATTTGTGCGACATGGGGCGTTTCGGTGTAAACGCACAGTTTATCACGCCTTCAGGATGTGCCGGCCGCATGGGAAGTATGGTGACCGATGCCGATATCGGCAATCATCCTTTGGTTTCCAAAAAAGAGTTGTGCTTGCACAAAATAGGGCAAGAGTGTCTTCAGTGTGTCGCCCGTTGCCCGGTGAAGGCAGTAACCATCGATGAAGGCATCATCCGGCAACGCTGTAATAAGCGTCTTTATTTTAACTCGGACAACCGCATCAAACTCGGCCTCGGAGAACGAACCCACGGCTGCGCCAAATGCCAGGTGCATGTGCCTTGCAGCCTGTCGGATCCTTCTGAAATGCAGGAAGTAAAAAAGCTTGCATTGTAAAAGATAAATCGCGCCAATTTTATCAATCTAATCCTGAGCAGATCGACCGATTTTTCTAAGGAGGTTTTCTATGGCCAGAAAAAAGATATCCATCAACGACCTTTATCAGAAAAAAGCAAGCGGCGAAAAAGTGACCTGGTTGACCTGCTATGACTTTCCCACGGCCCAGTTCCAGGAAACGGCCGGTATCGAGATGATCCTCGTTGGCGATTCCATGGGCATGTGCGTCTATGGTTATCCGGGCACCGTGCCGGTCACCATGGACCAGTGTATTGTGCACAGCGAGGCGGTCCGTCGTGGCGCACCGACTGCCTTTGTCATCGGTGATATGCCTTTTATGAGCTATCAGCAGTCGGACGAGGTGGCCGTGGCCAATGCCGGTCGGTTTCTCAAGGAGGCCAATGTCGATGCCATCAAACTCGAGGGCGGGGTGCGTACCGTCTCACGTATCCGGGCCATTGTCGACGCGGGTATCGTCGTTTGCGGCCACATCGGCCTGACCCCCCAGAGTTCGGGCCAACTGGGCGGTCACAAAGCTCAGGGCCGTACTGCGGCATCAGCCGAAATGCTGATCAAAGACGCGCTTGCCGTTCAGAAAGCCGGTGCCCAGCTGATACTGTTGGAAGCCGTTCCACCTGAACTGTCCTCATTTATCTCCAAAAAACTAACGATACCGGTCTATGGAATCGGAGCTGGGCTCGATACC
>JBNKKB010000079.1:0-20058 GCA_050291605.1 Desulfobacteraceae bacterium
TGCTCAAACAGTGCGGGGCACTTTTCCTTCGCTGCGCCTAAGTGACACTAAAACTCGCTGCCGACATGACGCAAACCACCCGCTGGCGGCGCCTATTGCGCAGGAGTGGCGAAAGCCGAAAGTTGAGTTAAAACCTAAAACTATTCTTTATTTATATCGCTTCATCACCTTTTTAAATCCCGGCAAAGCATTGATGATGGTCTCATCATCCACACAATACGAGATGCGAAAATGACCGGGACCCATGAAGCCGCTGCCGGGTACGGTTAAGATCAGCTCCTTTTGCAGCTCCCCGACAAAGGCCACATCGTCTTCAATGGGTGTTTTGGGAAAAAGATAGAATGCGCCGGGTGGCGTGTCGAATTCATAACCGGCATCGGCCAAACCTTCGCAGAGCATATCCCGCTTGCGTCGGTAAACATTAATGTCCACACTCAATCCCTGCAAATCGGCCACCACCCGCTGCATCAACGAAGGCGCATTGACAAACCCCAGGATGCGAATGGTCAGGGCCATGGCCGCCATGATATCGGCGTTATGCGTTGCCGCAGGGTGAACGGCAGCAAACCCGATGCGCTCACCGGGAATGGAAAGGTCTTTGGAATAGGAGTTGGCGATGATGCTCTGTGCATAGGCTTTGAATATGCTCGGCACGACATGTCCATCGTACACAATTTTGCGATACGGTTCATCGGACAACAGATAGATGGTCCGATTCAACGCTTTGCTTTTTGCCGCGAGCAGCTCACCCAATGCCGCCAGGCCGGCTTGAGAATAGACCTGGCCGGTGGGGTTGTTGGGTGAATTAATTAAGACCGCTTTTGTTTTGGCCGATATGGCGCCGGCAATGGCGTCCAAATCCAGGGTAAAGTCGGAATGGCAGGGGACGGTGCGGAATTCACCCCCATGATTGTCCACATAAAAGCGATACTCCACAAAACAAGGTGTCGGTACAATGACTACATCACCCGGATCGAGCAAGGCTTTGAGCATCACATTGAGCGCGCCGGCCGCACCACAGGTCATGATCACGTCCTTGGCCTGTGTGGCCACCCCTTGCTCCCGGGAAATGTAAGCGGCCACCGATTCGCATACCGCCGGATGACCGGGCTGGGGCATGTAACAATGGCTCCCCGGCCCGCAGGTGGAAACCGTGTCCAACAAAGCTTGGCCGAAAGCATCCGGAGGGGGCAGGTTAGGATTGCCCAAGCTGAAGTCAAACACGTTCCGGGCACCGTGCTCGGTCTTCAAGCGCGCCCCCTCTTCAAACATCTTGCGGATCCAGGAGGACTGCTGCATGACGGACCGAACTTTTTGAGCGATGGTCATAACAAGGATCTCCTCACATCAAAAGAAAGACAACCACAAACCGGAACCCCCCGCGCACTATACCGATTCCACTGATTTAACGCCCGGCACCTCTTGCTTGATAATGCGTTCGATGCCGTTTTTCAGGGTCATCTGAGACATGGGGCATCCGGAACAAGCCCCTTGCAGGCGCACTTGGACAACGCCCTCATCCGAAACGCCTACCAACTCAACGTCGCCGCCATCCGCTTTAAGCATGGGACGGATTTTTTCAATGGCTGCTTGCACGGATTCCTTCATAATCCACTCCTATCGCATGGGTTCTTACCAACAAATTTCAGATGGCGGGGTTTGCTGCTGGGCATGAAAACGGCGCCGAAACTGATCGAATTTACCTTCTATTATAGCCAACCGCATCTGTTTGACAAGGTTCAAATAAAAATGCAGGTTGTGAACGGTATTGAGCCGATGCGCCAAAATCTCTTTGGCCTGGTAAAGGTGGCGCAAATAGGCCCGGCTGTAATGGCGGCAGGTATAACACGCGCACGTCGCATCAACGGGCCCGGTGGCATCCTTGTGAACCGAGTTGTTGATATTGAGGGTTCCCGATGCCGTAAACAGCTGTCCGTTGCGGGCATTGCGGGTGGGCATAACGCAATCGAACATATCGGCTCCCATGGCTACCATCTCCACCAGGTCGGCCGGCGTGCCCACGCCCATCACATAGCGGGGAAACGCCTCGGGCAGCAACGGCAGGGTGTGGGCGGCCATTTCATACATCAACGCCTTGGGCTCGCCCACGCTGAGACCGCCGACGGCATAACCGGGAAAATCCAGCGCCACAATCTCCTGGGCGGAGCGGGTCCTCAGATCACTGTACATGCCGCCTTGCACGATGCCAAAGAGGCTGTTGTTGCTCCCCAGATCGCGCCACACCCGCTTGCACCGCTGTGCCCAACGGGTAGTCAGTGACAGGGCCGCTTCGGTGGCCTCATGATCGGCCGGATGGGCGATGCATTGGTCCAGGCACATGAGGATGTCACTATTGAGGGCCAATTGCACTTCCACCGATTTTTCCGGTGTGAGCAGGTGGCGGGCGCCGCCGTCAATATGGGATTGAAAGGTATAGCCTTGCTCTGTGATCCGGGACAATTTGGCCAGCGAAAAAACCTGAAATCCACCACTATCCGTTAAAATGGGGCCCTGCCAGTGCATAAAATCGTGCAGGCCACCGAATTTTGCAATAATCTGTGTTCCTGGACGCAAATACAGGTGATAGGTGTTGCCCAAGATAATCTGAGCGCCCAGAGCATCCAGCTCCTCGGGGGTAACCGCCTTGACCGTGGCCTGTGTGCCTACGGGCATGAAGATGGGCGTTTTGATTTGACCGTGACCGGTATTTAGAACGCCTGCTCTGGCCGATGTGGCATCACATTTTTTTTCTAACTCAAAAACGCCCATGGTTTAAAGATTAAAGTTTAAAGGTTAAAGTTGAGGAGGATCTCTATTTTATAGATTTGATCAGCCCATACAGCATATTGGATAGTTCTTTCAGTTCAAAAATTAGCTCTTTTGCACTTTGTTCAGGCAAAACCGTACCCAGTTTAGCAGCAATATACACCTGGGTACGCAATTCTGCCGCAGATCCTTTGGCTATATAGAGAAACCTTTTATAATCAGCTTTAGATCCCCTTTCGGAACCCTCTGCGATGTTACTGGCAATGGAAATCGCTGCCCGGGTCATTTGGTCTTTTAGTCCCCAATCTCTGCAATCTTTCAACAGCCGACATACTTCAACTGCCAATCGGCAAGCCCGCTGCCAGACCTCCAATTGTTCAAAGGAACCATAACCCATACCCGCAACTCCAATAAAAAGGCAGAATTCCACCACTTTAAACTTAAAACTTTAAACTTAAAACTATGATTTCATGAAATGGACCCATTTCATGAAATCATCATCGCATCCCCATAACTATAGAACCGATATTTTTCCCTAACGGCTTCGGCATATGCAGACAATACCCTTTTCCGTCCGGCGAACGCGGATACCAGCATGAGCAGTGTCGAGTGTGGCAGATGGAAATTGGTGATCATGCCGTCTACGGTTTTAAACCGATAGCCCGGGTAGATGAACAGGTCGCACATGCCGCGCTGGGCTTTAATTCGTCCGTTTTCAGCGGTGCAAAACTCCAAGGTGCGTACACAGGTGGTGCCTACGGCGACCACGCGCTTGCCTTGATTTTTCGCACACTGAACCGCACTGGCCACATCCTCGCCCAAACTGAACCCCTCTGCGTGCATTTGGTGCTCGCGAATATCAGCCACCCGCACCGGCACAAAGGTCCCATAGCCCACATGCAAGGTCAAACAAACCACCACAACACCCTTTGCCTTCAATTGATGCAACAGTTCCGGTGTAAAATGCAATCCGGCGGTGGGTGCAGCGATGGCGCCTTTTTCTTGGGCATAAACGGTTTGGTAGGTATTGCGGTCCCGGGGGAGATCGTCACGATGGATATAGGGCGGCAACGGCACATGACCGATGGTCTCCAGGGCCTGATCCAATGGCGTCGCGTTGCTAAAAGAGAGCGTACAAGTGGTTGGATTGACGCTCTTCACCCGGGCTTCCAAACCCCGGCCAAACAAAATGCGGCTGCCCGGCCGGGGACGTTTGGAGGCCCGCACCATGCATTCAAACAGGTTGTGGTGCATTCCTTGTGCATAATCGAGGATCAGTACCTCAACTTTGCCGCCGCTCGCTTTACGGCCAAGCAACCTGCCGTTGACCACCCGCGTGTTGTTGAGCACCAGAACATCGCCGGGATCTAGAATTTCCAGAATATCGCTAAAACGATGGTGATCGATTCGACCCGATGTCCGCTTGAGGCAGAGCAGTCGCGATTGATCCCTCCTATCCAAGGGCTCCTGGGCAATCAACGATTCAGGTAAATGGTAATCGTAATCGGTCAGAGAATACATGCGATCTCTTTTTTCTTGATTCTACCCATCAGGGCCGGCCCAAATAAACGAGAAACAACCCGAACGCCATCAGCACTGCCGCGATTTTGCGCAGATCATTGTCAGGGGTTTGCGCGATCTTCTGCAGCCAGGTTTTCATTTTATCCGGCCAGGCAAAATAGGGCAGTCCCTCGATGACCATCACCATGCCGATCACACATAAAAAATAGCGCATTGCCTCCCCTCCAACCGGCTTGATCCGAACCATGCCCGGACTCACCTGGTACACCATCGCTGTAAACTTTACAAGGTGGGGATCCATGAATGAAAGTTCTTGACGGCCATGCCGGCTTGGTGTTGAATGCCAGCTAATAAAAGTTTTAAGTTTTGAGTTTTAAGTTTTAGGTTAATGTATTCTTCCGATTGTATTGATAAAAAGACTACCGGCAGCTATGACCAAAAAAGGACTTGCCCTTCATCTCATTTGACAATTTGTTTCATTCAATCGACCCAATCCTACACCTAAAGCCTAAAACTTAAAACCAACGGGTCAGTTATATGAATCCATAGGGCATGCTTATCCCTTACCCTCAATTTTAAACTCAAAGGTAATTATGCAATTCGAACCTGTGATCGGCCTGGAAATTCACGCCCAGCTTAAAACCGCCACCAAGATCTTTTGTGGTTGCTCCACCGAATTCGGCGCGCCGCCCAACACCCATACATGTCCCGTTTGCCTGGGCATGCCCGGCGTGTTGCCGGTGTTAAACAAAAAGGTGGTTGAATATACTTTGCGCATGGCGCTGGCCACCCATTGCACCATCCCCGAACAGAGCCGCTTTGCGCGCAAGAACTACTTCTACCCGGATCTGCCCAAAGGATATCAGATTTCCCAATACGAGCTGCCCATTGCCATCAACGGCCATGTGAATATCGACCTGAACGGGGACACCAAACGCATCGGCCTGACGCGCATTCACATGGAAGAGGACGCCGGTAAGCTGATCCATGATGATGCCCGACCCATCAGTTTAGTGGACCTTAATCGCACAGGCACCCCGCTGATGGAGATCGTCAGCGAACCGGACCTGCGTTCAGCCGAAGAGGCGGGTGCTTATTTGCGCATGCTGCGCACCATCATCCGCTGGATCGGAGTAGGTGACGGCAACATGGAAGAGGGCAGCTTCCGCTGCGATGCCAACGTTTCCATCCGCCCCCAAGGCAGCGGCGCCTTCGGCATCCGTACAGAGATTAAAAACCTCAATTCGTTTAAAAATGTGGAAAAAGCCATCCAATATGAAATTGCCCGCCAGACCGACCTCTTGTTGGAGGGCGGCAAGGTAGTGCAAGAGACCCGGCTGTGGGACCCGGGCCAGGGAGTGACGCTTTCCATGCGCAGCAAAGAAGAAGCGCATGACTACCGCTACTTTCCCGATCCGGATCTGTTGCCGCTGATCATCCATCGAGATTGGGTGGATGCGGTCAGAAACAGCCTGCCCGAATTGCCCGATGCCCGCAGGGCCCGGTTTATTGCCGATTATCGGTTGACCGCTTACGATGCCGGCGTGCTCACCGCCAGCCGGGAGTTGGCCGACTATTTTGAATCCTGCGTTGAACACGTTAAACAACCCAAACAAGCCGCCAACTGGATCATGGGCCCCCTGTTGGGTCTGCTCAAGGCCGAAGGTAAAACCATCGAACAAGCCCCCATTTCAGCTCAAAATCTGTCCGGCCTGATCAAGCTGATGGATGACGACGTGATCTCCGGCAAGATCGCCAAAACCGTGTTCGAGGAGATGGCCGCTACCGGCAAGCCGGCCGCGCAGATCGTGGATGAACAAGGCCTCTCCCAGGTATCGGACACAAAGTCCCTGGAGAGCGCCATCGACAGGGTCATTGCAGCCAGCCCCGATGAAGTGGCCCGGTTTAAGGCCGGGAACAAGAAATTGATGGGATTTTTCGTCGGTCAGGTGATGAAGGCCACCCAGGGCAAGGCCAATCCGAAAATGGTCAATGCGATATTGGGCCGCAAACTGAACCCCTAATCCGCAGGAATATACTCGATGACGTCATTTTCCCGGTTGTTGAAGGGAAAAATCGTCACCGGGTTTGAGATGGCGATCTCTTTTTCCGAGATAAATTTTAATTGGGGCAGTTTCCAGACGGCATACCATATACCCATCCGGTTGCCGTGGTCATCCAGAATATAAGCCCCGTTGGGATCCACATTGTATTCAGCCCCGCTTTGCATCATCATGCGCCCCATCCAGACCCGCAGCTGTTGCTCATCCAAATCCACAGGGTGCCAGTGAGGGGAAGTCAGGGTATAGCCCTTTTGAACACCGACAAGGGCCGTGGGTTTATACGCATTGCCGCTGTAATAATAACGATAATCGTTTAATATGCGAAACTTTTCAAACGCGTCGGTCACCTTTGCGGAACGTTGAAAGTGATAGGCGCCCGCCGTGCAAGCGGCCAGCCCAAAAGCACCCATACAAAACAACACCCAAAGCCCAACACGAGTGAGCGTCCTATTTTGCGCCATGACCTTCACCTCCTTTGACATTGAATAGCGCCTGTCACCCGTATGGGCGGCAATGCCTGAAGGTAAAATTAAGCAGCGCATCTTAAATGTAAAGCGGTAATGGGCACCGGCAAAAGGCGTTTGAAGCGCATATCCAAAATCGAAGACCACACTATTGCTCTTTTTTAGGGGCCGACTCCAGTTTAAACACCGCCAAATAGCTTCTGCCCTTTCCCAACACATTTCTTGTTTTTTGCACCACCGCCGCCACGAGTTCCGGCCGGCCGTCGCCGTCCATATCGACCAGGGTAAAATCACCGATATACTTGGATATGGAACTGGAGCGCCAGATGGGGGCAAACCCCAGTTGGTCCCATTTGAGGACCTGCAGCTGCCCGCTTTTAAAAACTCTGGTGTGGGATAATACGCCGGCGCGATTATCATTTTTGACCGTAACGACCTCCTGAACCCCGTCACCCTCCAGATCCAGCAAATGTAAACGCGATGGCAGAAAAAAATAATTCTTCTCCTTAGGCGCATCCTTGGATTTCATATTCAGGGCAATGGGTGTGCCGCCGTAATCATCGACGCTGCTCCACTCCTCCGCGCCCCTGGGGTCCAGCAAGCGCAGATGACCGCTGGGACCGAAATCCACCAGGTCGGGCCGGTCGGCGGTACGAACGGTCCCTTGGGCAAAACCATACACATTGCCGCCGCGGCGTATGTTCAATTTTTGAACTCCTTCATAGGTGCCGGCGGAAAATCCGATTTCAAAAATGCTGTCGGAAAATCGCTCATCAAGACCCTGACGCTGGCCCACCAACACGCGGCCGCGCTCCGCCAGATCCACGCTGCGAAAATACCAGCGCAGCTGCTCCGCAATCCGCTGAAGCTGTTTGCCGTCCCACTCCAGGACATAGGAGTAAACCCGTCCGTTGATCGCATCGAAATGGGTGACGAATATTTCATCCCGACCATTGTGGTTCAGATCGGCGGTATCCACGCCGACATTGCCGGCACCGGCACGGCGTTCACTCAATTTGACCAGCCTGCCCCGGGCCTCGCGAAACACCAGCACCGCCATGGCGTCGATACAGATAAGCTCCGGTCTGCCGTCGCCATTCACGTCACCGGCGGTCACGCCGCGAATTTGGCGATCGATGCGTGCCGTGCGCATCAGCAGACCGGCTTTCAGGGCCGGGCTGCTCCCGGAATCGAATCCCACAAACTCCCGGTGGTCGCGGCTGATGGGCGGTAGCAATTTTTCAGGATGCCGGTGGATATCCGCCTGACCGGACGAATCGGTTTTCGGCGGCGGTGCTGCGACCGCGGCCGGGTCTGTGGTGTCTGATCCGGGGCGGCCTAACAGTCGGGTATTGATCCGGGCCGCCAACTCGTCGATATGGGCGATCACGTCGCCTTGGGCCTTTCCGGCTCTGCCGAAGTTCAGGACCACTTTTCCATCCACCGTCTCAAGCATGCGGGCATCCGTACTGACGCTGTCGCCCAACAGGGTCAGGCTCTCCAGCAGCACATAGTCGGCCCCCGATTGCCGGGCCAGCGCCACGGCGGCGGCGTCATCCGACGGCAGCGCCGTTTGCGCCGGATCGGCGCGTATGACCGTCAGCTGGTCCGCATGGGCCAATCGACTGGCCAGCATGTCCACCACCCCTGCCCGAAGGAACTCCATCTCCTGGACCGCCTGGATCGCCGGCGGCAGGATCAGGATCTTGGGTACCTCGGCACCGTTCTGGGCATAGACCGGCCGCAACAGCACCCATCCAAAAAGGACCGCCTGCAAGGCGATCGCCTTAAAACCCCTATGATTCTTCAAAATCTTCAAAGCCTCCTGTCATCTGTCTGCAATCGATGCACCCGCCCTCAATAACACTTCAGGGCAATTTTGAAAAGCGGGATGTTATCGGCCACACCCGCGACCCGCACTAAAACCAATCCTTCCATGGCGCTCAACTCAAAAAAAAAGACCCGTCCGAAAGGACGGGTCTTTTTGGATCAAACAATTAAACCATACAGCTTAAGTTTTAGAAACTAACTTGCATACGTGCACCCAATCCGGTAATTGCGGATGTATCAATGTCGCCTGCGCCGGATACATTGGTGCCCACATCAGCATCGATGTAGTTGTAAGCCAGTGCAAGGTGGCAATTGGGAACCAGCGTATACTGGACACCGATATTGAAATCAATGGCATTGTCGAAATAGAGCGCCAAATCATCCTCCACGCCGGTCAGATAGTGCAGTGCGCCGTACACGGTCAGATCGGGCATGGGGGCAAAGATGACAAATACGCCTGCGCCCATGGCACCAGCTCCGGTGTCTTTGGGATCGAACACATCGCCGGTACCGATCATAGCAAAGTCGGTGTTGAAGGGGCCGAAGTCAGAGTAATAGGTGCTGCCGAAGAAAGCGCCGGGGAAACGGCAGGTTTTCACTTCATCGGCTTTATTGGTGCCATCGGAGTAGATCAGGTGGGCGCCCAGGGTCAGGGCATCACTCATCTTCATGGTGCCTTGAGCGACCCACTGGGTGCCGACATAATCGACCTCAGCGCCTGACACGCCGGTATCGCCGCCAAACATGTTCAACTCGGTAAAGATGTTGACCGGTCCGATGGCGAAGGTGGCCATGGCGCCCATCAGGGTGGGCTCACTGGTAGCTTGGGTAGCTGATCTGCTGACGCCATCACTGCGCATGGCGTAAAATACGTTGATCCCCAGCATGTCGTTTTTAAAACCCAGATCGATGAAGTAATCGTCGACGTCTTCAGCACCTTCTTCGTCGTTGGTAAAAGTCAGGGGGCCGTCGATGGTTTGGGTTCTTTCCGTCTCTTTAACCATACCCAGTCTGATCGTCACGGGAGTCTTGATGGCCACTTGAATACCGGTGTCATTGTTGTCATAGGCAAAGTTGTTGCCCAGTCCGAAATGCTGCTGACCGGCTTTTACATTCACGATACCCTTGGTCACGTCGAGATAAGCGCGGTCCACCTGAAACTGGTCATTGGTGCCGGCTGTCGGGCGAGTTTGATAGGTACCCCAGGTGTTCTCGGAAAAGTCCGTCCGCAACACGGCTTTGACGCCGTCGGCCGGGGTGATAACGGTCTGTACTCTGAAGCGTTGATCCCAGTACTGCAGGTGGTCGGCATCGTTCGCATCTACGCCGCCGTCCGTCAAAAGACCGTCGATACCGAGGTCGGTGACATTGTTGAAGTCAAAGGCCCGCACGCGCATCGCGCCGGACATGGAGAGGCGCTCTTCCGCCGTTGCCGCGACCGGAATAATCAGGCCGAGTACTAGTACAACTACCAATAATTTCTTCATCTGTTGTCCTCCTTAACAGAAAGTTGAATTTGGGAATCGCCAAACCCCCAAAAAAAAGCCAAACCTAACCGATCATCTTTCCAAAAAATGTGTCGACCATTTCCCTGCAACGCTGTGCAACATAAGGTGACTTCGCTCCAAATGGAATCATCGCCTCACTTCAGAATTTGGTGGATGACCTGTTAAATTCGGCAACCTTAAAGATTAGGCCTGTTTTAACAAGTGGTTCCTCCATTGTCAAGCGAATAACGTAAAGGCCAAAATCCTCTATTTTTATTTATATTCAATATGTTGTACAATTATTTCAAATTACGCGCTTAAAGGCCTTTTCCAGCGCTTTTAGCGTGTATTGAATCCAGGTGGGGCGGCCATGGGGGCAGTGGGCCGGATTTTGGCATTGGTCCAGCCGGGTCAGCATCTGCCGGATCTGATCGGTGCTGAGTTTCTGACGCGCCCTTACGGCGTTGTGGCACGCCATGACCTTGCGGCAGGCGTCCAGCACGGGGTCCAGGCCCTGGGAAAGGCCCAGTTCCACGGCCCGTTCGGCAATCTGCGTCACCACTTTGGCGATGGCGCGGTCATCCAAAAAGGTGGGCACGGCTTTAACGGCAAAGGTGGCGCCGCCAAAGGGTTCAATCTCAAGGCCCATGGCGTTCAGTTTGGGAATCAGGGTCGCCAGGGCATCGGCCTCGGCAAATCCCAGCTCTACGGTTTCAGGAACGAGCAGGCGTTGGGCGGTGATCCGGTTGTCCCGCGCTGAGAGCTGCTCGAAAACGATGCGTTCATGGGCGGCATGCTGGTCGATGAGGATCAGCGCCTGCTCGGATTGGCACAGGATATAAGTGCCATGGAACTGGCCGATGACGGTCAGGTCGGCAAAGCGGGCGGCGTCCCAGAGGGTTTGCTGCCGCCCCATGGCGATAGGGGCCGCCGGCGCAGGTGCAGGCAATGTGTCCGGCGGCCGGCGCGGCCTGGCCTGCGGCGCCGGCGGTGACCCGGGGGCAGGGGCCGCCGGACCATGGTATGTAAATTCGTCAGCGCCTGCCGCCTGATGCGGGCCGGGCCGCTTCTGGATCTTATAGGGCACGGGGGCTTCAGCCACCTTTTCGGGTGGGTCCGGGTATGTCGCGTTGCCCCCCCACAGCCGGCGCTCGTCCCGAGCCAGGGCCTGGGCCACCCCGTCGCGCAGCAGATCGTGCACGAGACGCTGATCCACAAAACGTATCTCGTGTTTGGTGGGGTGCACATTGACATCGACCTGGTCAAAGGGCAGCTCCAGAAAGACCACCGCCAGGGGGAACCGGCCTTTCATCAAACGACCGGCATATCCTTCCAGCAAGGCGTGCCGGACCACCCGGTCGCGCACCCGGCGGCCGTTGACATACAAATAGATCCCCCGGGAGGTGCTGCGCGACAGGCGCGAAGGCGCCAAATGGCCGCGGATCTTCAATTCTCCGGAAGCCAGATCCAGGCGAACCATATCGGAGGGCGCCGCCTGGCCCAGCACATCAGCCACCCGCTGGGCGCTGTGGGCCACAGCCGGCCATTGGTGCACCTGCTTGGCGTTGTGGGTGAGCTTAAAATGCACCCGGGGCCACCCCAGGGCCATACCGGCGACGGTATCGGCAATGTGCCCCATCTCGGTAGGGATGGTTTTTAAAAACTTGCGCCGGGCCGGTGTGTTGTAGAACAGTTGGGACACGCTGACCAGGGTGCCTCGGGGCGCCCCGGTTTCGTTGACCTGGATGATTTTGCCACCATGGATCTGCACGCTGACGCCGCTGTCGGCGGCATGGTGCCGGGAGACCAGGGTCATTTTTGAGACCGCCGCCATACTGGGCAACGCTTCACCGCGAAAGCCCAAGGTCTGAATGGCGAACAGGTCATCATCCGTATGCAGTTTGCTGGTGGCAAAGCGCTCCAGGGCCAAAAGGGCATCGTCAGGCCGCATGCCCGAGCCGTTGTCCCCCACGCGAATCAAACGGCGCCCGCCCTTTTCAATGTCGATGACAATGCGGCTGCTTTTTGCATCCAGCGCATTTTCCACCAGCTCTTTGACCACCGAGGCCGGCCGTTCCACCACCTCGCCGGCGGCGATCTTGTTGGCTAGGATTTCGGGTAAAATCTTTATTTTATTCATGAATGGATGCCCTGGAAATTCGCACAAATCATTGGTTGTCCTTGGGACTGCCACGGCCGGAACCTTCTGCGATATTGGCCCCGACGCTATCAGCAGCTCTTACCCATTGTTTGCCAATGGTATCCTTTGCAAAAGGGGACCACCCGGAAACGACATTCCAAATTTGATCGCCCAATGACTCAGACAATTTAAAGACCTTCAAATCTTCAAACCGGCAAAATCACATTACCCCATTTCCTTCCTGACGGCAGCGAATGGCGAATGCAAAACCCATAACACCAAACACGAAACACCAACCGCCTACCCCTCCCCCTTCACCCAACGTTCCAAATAGGCCGCATCCAGGGGCGACAAGTTGAACTTCAGGCAGGCAAGTTCCACCAATTTTTGGGGGTCGCTTTGAGGTTCGCTTTGGCGCATATCGGAAAGCCATTTGACCGCTTTGCGTATGTCGTCGCCGGGGGGGATGATGGACATGTTCTCTCCTGCCTGAATATGATAATGATTTTACAATGGGACTTAATCCGACGTTTCCTATCCCCCCCAGTTTAAAGTTTAGAGGGTTAAGTTTAAAGTGAAGGATCAGACCGATTTTGATATAAACGATTCATACCCATATTGAGGGATATTCCTCGTGGACAGTACCAAGCATCCAGAAAATTTTATTCACCTTTTTATATTTGGTAGAATACCTCAACTTTAAACTTTAAACTTCACCCTTTAAACATCCGGCCGATGTAATGAATCAAAAATATCCAATCCACAATGAACGTACAGCAGATTAGTGCTCTGCATTCCTACAACTGCGGCCGGGCCTTATGATATGCCGTGGCCTGTTCAAAATTGTGGGCGGTCTTTAAAAGGACTGCCTCATTGAAATGGGCGGCCATGAGCTGCAAGCCGATGGGCAGACCGCTTTTGGAAAATCCGCAAGGCACCGATATGCCGGGAATGCCGGCCAGATTGGCCGGGAGGGTGTAGACGTCGGACAGGTACATGGCCAGCGGGTCGTCCGCATGGGCGCCGATGGGGGTGGCCGGTGTGGGGGCCACCGGCGATGCGATCACATCGCATTGCTCAAAAGCCGTTTTAAAATCGTTCATGATCAAAGTGCGCACCTGGGAGGCTTTCAGATAATAGGCATCGTAGTACCCCGCCGACAAAGCATAGGTTCCCAGCAGGATACGCCGTTGCACCTCATCGCCGAAGCCTTTAAAGCGCGTGGTACGGTACATCTCCAGCAAATCGCCCGGGTCCGTCTCGCGCAGTCCGTATTTGACGCCGTCGTATCGCGCCAGGTTGGAGCTGGCCTCGGAAGGGGCAATCAGATAATAAGCGGCAACCCCATATCGGGTATGAGGCAGCTCGATGGAAACGGTACGCGCCCCCAGATCCGTCAGGGTGGTGATGGCGCCCTTGACCGCCTCGGCCACCTGCGGGTCCAGGCCGGGGGTGTCAAAATATGCTTCGGGAACACCCACGCGCAACCCCTTGATATCCTGCTTCAACGCGGCGCTGTAATCCGGCACGGCATCCGGTACCGATGTCGAATCCGCCGGATCATGGCCGGCGATGGCTTGTAAGATAACGGCGCAATCGGCAACGGTGTGCGCCATGGGGCCGATCTGGTCCAACGAAGAGGCAAATGCCACCAGGCCAAAGCGCGATACACGGCCGTAGGTGGGTTTTAAGCCCACGATACCGCAGTGGGCGGCCGGCTGGCGAATGGAGCCGCCCGTATCCGATCCCAAAGCCGCCAGGCACATCTGAGCGGCCACCGCCGCTGCCGACCCACCGCTGGAACCGCCGGGTATACAATCGAGGTCCCATGGGTTGCGGGTGACGTGAAAAGCAGAGTGCTCGGTACTGGATCCCATGGCAAACTCATCCATATTGAGTTTGCCCACCATCACCGCCTGTTGCGCTTTGAGCCGCCGGATCACAAAGGCGCTATAAGGAGGTACATAATCCACCAGCATGCGTGACCCGCAGGTGGTGCGAACCCCCTGGGTGCAAAGCACATCTTTGATGCCCAGCGGAATGCCGGTCAAAGGGGCGATCTCACCCCGGGCAATGGCCTGATCCGCCGCGCGGGCATCCGCCAGAGCCTCATCTGCGGTGACGCTGATATATGCCTGGATTTGCGGTTCCACTGCAACGATACGGTCGAGAATGGATTGGGTGAGGGCCACGGCGGATATCTCTTTTGCATGAAGCATTGCCTGGGCTTGGGCAAGGGTGAGGGTATATGGTTGCATTTTTGAACTCCCCTGTTCGGACTTCAGAAGGATAGTTATTTGGTGTTTCGGGTTAGATAAAAGTAAATCGATGATCCATTAAACTGAATTAGCCTGTGTTGCATTTGGCTTTTTTGTCGAACTTGGGCCAGGTTTTAAGGATTTGAATAATCTCGCGCACGTAGGCACATTCGCACTGGGCAGGGCAGGGTTTCAGATTCCCCTGATGCATACAATGGTTTGGGCAATCCGGCCCCCCGTCGTATCGCTCTTCAAAAATGGGCCCCTTGTACAAGTCCTCAAAATCCTCCACAGAAAGACCCAAGGTGCCTTTACAACTGTGGTTGAACAACATAATGCCGGCGGATAACGTCCTAAAATTTGACTGGTACCCGATCAATTCGATATCAGGATCGCCAAGAAGTGCTTCCCGGCTAAGCCATTCATAATTGCAAGCCGGGCAATGCTTGTAAGCCATCGGATCACCTATTTATTTCTCAATTCAACTCACCATTTTCAATTGTGCGGGAGCGGTCTCTCCCCGTGAAGTTAAAATCATCACCAAAGCAGATCGCAACCAAGCGCCGCTCCCACAAAAGGATAAGCATTAAATAACTTTGGGCACCACAAAGGCCCCCTCTTCATGGGAGGGGGCGTTCTGCAGGGCTTGTTCCCGAGGCAGATGGTCGTGAACCACATCTTCACGAAACGCGTTGGTCAAAGCGATGGCATGCGATGTGGGCACCACATCCCGGGTATCCACTTCGCTTAATTGTTCCACGTAGCCCAAAATAGCGGCCAGTTGGGTCGCCAGTTTTTCCACGGCCTGGGGATCAATCTCCAATCGCGCCAATTGGGCCACGTGTATGACTTCATCCGGGCTCAGTTTCATGGGTGACTCCTTTAATTTTTTATCCGCCAATTGTGTTCCGTTCTAAAATATCAATGTAAAATGAACTTGTTTATTATGCGACGCCACAGTTTAAAGTTTTAAGTCAATGCCATTAACTTAAGGGGCCGGTGTTAAGCGCTCCCACACAACTCAAATAAACCTTAAGTTAATGACATTGAGTTTAAAGTTTAAAGATTAAAGGTGTTGTTAGCGAAGGTATGCGGATCATTTATCGAGCCAGCACTAAACATATTTCAAATAGACACAATACCTTAACTTTAAACTTCACACTTTAATCTTTAAACTTGAGTTAAAATCAGCCTTAAAGGGTAATAAATATCTCATTGTTTGCATCGGCCCCAATGAATATAAAAACCTAATTTGTCCCAACCACCATTCCATTAATCTTGCCGGCTTTGAGTTTTTTCAGCATCTGTTCAGCAGCATCCCGACTGGTATAGGCCCCCACCCGAACCCGGTGCCAGACCCCCTTGCCGGGCACCATAACGCGCACCTGATAGGCGGGATAGCCGTTTTTGCGCAGATCGTCAACCAAACGCTTGGCATTGGCGGTCTCTTTAACCGCTGCCACCTGGATGGTAAAGCGGCCCTGGGCGCGTTCCGGCTGGGGCGGCGCTACCGGCGCCGGCTTGGGTGCGCTCTTTTTTTCAGGCGCCGGCTTTGTCACCGACGGGCGGGGCGGCGATGGCTTGGCCACCGGCTTTGGTTTCACGGCAGGTGTTTTGGCTGCCGGATTGGGCTTCGCTGCAGCGGGCACTTTGTATTGGCGCTGCCCTTTGTTCTCTTTCAGGGCCTCATAAAAACCCAATTCCGGCCTTTCAATTGGGTCGGCTGCATCCTTGTCCTTAGCGTTGGCCGGGGTTTTTTCAGCCATGGCCTCTTTGAGCGTTTTAAGCTCCTGTTCCAGCTTGCCGGCGTTCAAGCCTATGGGCGCAGTCCCGCGCCCCACCAAAATACCCAGGACGAACATCCATCCGGAAATAAACAATGCCAAGGCGCCCCAGATGATGAACCCTTTGCGTGAAATCTTAACAACCGTTTTGCTCTTTTTGGCCAATGGTGACCCCCTTTTACATCCGATCCGGGGCTGAAACCCCCAGCAACGCCAATCCGTTGCGGATCACTTTCTGCACGGCCAGCACCAAAGCAAGCCGACCATCGGCCAATTCCGGGTCATCGCTGAGCACACGATGCCGGTTATAGTAAGTATGAAATCGGGACGCCAACTCCATAAGATAGTAGGTGACCCGGTGGGGTGCCAAGCCTTGGGCACCGGCCTCAACCACTTCCCCGAACCGGCCCATGGTCTTGATCAGCTGAATCTCTTCAACCGTGGTCAGGCGAGCGCCCGACGGGGACTGCCATGACACGGAAGCACGGCCTTGTTCGGCGGCCTTGCGTAAAATACTGGCGATGCGGGCATGCACATATTGAACATAATAGACCGGGTTGTCATTGGTTTTTTGCTTGGCCAGCTCCAGATCGAAATCCAGTGGGCTTTCATAATCGCGGGTCAGAAAGATAAAGCGGGCCGCGTCCTTACCGACCTCGTTGATCACATCCTGCAGGGTTTCAAATTCACCGGCGCGTGTAGACATGGCCACGGGCTGTCCATCGCGCAGCAAATTGACCAGTTGCACCAGAATCACCTCGAACTGATCCGGCGCTTGCCCACCGGCCTGGACTGCCGCTTTCATGCGGGGGATGTAGCCATGATGATCCGCCCCCCACACATCAATCACCCGTGTAAACCCACGCTGGTATTTGTTCTGATGATAGGCGATGTCTGAAGCAAAATAGGTGGTCTGACCGTTTTGGCGCACCACGACGCGGTCTTTTTCATCGCCGTAAGCCGTGCTTTTAAACCACCAGGCACCCTCTTTGGCGTAAACCACATCCCGGCTTTTCAAATCATCCAGCACCTGTTCCACCTGATGGGTATCGTAAAGGGTTTGCTCGCTGAACCATTCCTGGAATTCCACGCCAAAGGCTTCCAGGTCCCGGCGGATACCGGCAATGATGGCATCGGCCGCAAAGCGGGCACAATAAGCCAGGGCTTCTTCTTCCGGGCCGGTTAAAAAGTCTTCGCCTTTGGCATCGATCACCTGGCGGGCCAGCGCTCGAATGTAGTCGCCCTGATAACACTCGTCCGGGAAATCAATGTCACGACCGGCCCGTTCGTGACAGCGCAATAGAACCGAGCGGCCCAAAGTCTGAATTTGGCGGCCCGAATCGTTGATATAATACTCGCGCTGAACATCAAAGCCACAAAATTCGAGTAGGTTGGCGACGGCGTCGCCCACAGCGGCGCCCCGGCCATGCCCCACATGCAGGGGACCCGTGGGGTTGGCGCTGACAAACTCCACTTGAATTTTGCGGCCCCGCCCCATATCGGATTGACCAAATCGCCGGTCTTGGGCCAACACCTGCGCCACCAGTTGCGGCCAGGCCGAGGCTTTGACAAAAAAGTTGACAAACCCGGGGCCGGCAATCTCCACCCGGTCCAGGCGGTCCTGATCATCTTGCAGACAATCCACAAGGATTTGGGCAATCAGCCGCGGGGCCATCTTTTGGGCCTTGGCGGAAAGCATGGCAAAATTGGTGGCGAAATCGCCGTGGGACTCCATTTTGGGGACTTCGATTTCCACGGGGGGGAAAGCGTCGGATGGCAAAAGACCGGATGCATAGGCTTTAGCGGCCGCGTTGGCGACCAATTGGACAATGTAATTTTTCATGAATGCCGGGGGTTCCTTTTAAATATCATATGGCTATGGGCAATGCAGCGTGTCTTTTTCTCAACGCCTTGAGTACGACGGTTAAACTTAAGATTAATAGAGGGTTTCCCCCGCCAAGTCAAGAAAGGTTGGACACCCCGGTGGCCTCATAACCACAGAATTGCGAGCCCATCCATGCTTTCGAATTACGGCCCTAAAGTTTCATTAAACCTTACATGATTGGACCTTCTCAACACAAATTACCAAACATGAAACACCCAGCACACAGCGATTCTGACTGAATTTGATTCATCGCATCTAATAAGCTTTAAGGCTTTTGCCGGAACACATTTTTCGCGAATCGCTGCGACAACTCGGCCTTGTGCGGATAGAATCGCTGCCCCTCACAAAACCGATTTGACATTCACACTCACTTTTACTATTTAACAACCCAACTCAGGCAGAAGCCTGAAGCTCCAAAAAAATCCGCATTGACCCTGTCAACTAAACCACGAAGGTTTGCGTCCAAATGACACCAAACTGTCGTGGTTTTTTTATACCATGGCCCAAAAGGAGGAAAGATGTTGACGAATAAAAAATGCTTCGCCTTAGCCGTTGTTTTGTTTGCGCTTTTTTGTGCCACCCCGGCAGTTGCGCATTTCGGCATGGTGATTCCTTCAGACAGCATGGTCATGCAAAATGATGCCCGTACGATTCAGGTCGTTTTTAGTTTTTCGCACCCCATGGAGATGGTTGGCATGGCCCTGGTGCGGCCCAAGGTGGCCAAAGTGATGGCCAACGGCCGGCATGTGGATATCCGCCAACAGCTTAACCCGGTCCGCGTCATGAACCAGCCGGCATGGACAATGGATTACACCATCAAACGCCCGGGCGTTTATGTATTTTATATGGAGCCGCAACCCTATTGGGAGCCGGCGGAAGATGCCTTTATTGTGCATTACACCAAAGCGGTGGTCACCGCTTTTGGAGATGATGAAGGATGGGATGCAGAGGTGGGCCTTAAAACCGAAATTGTACCATTGGCCAAACCCTTCGGCCTCTACACCGGCAATGTGTTCCAAGGGGTGGTAAAGATGAACGGGCAGCCCGTCCCCTATTCCGAAGTGGAAGTGGAATTTTACAACCAGGATCACACCGCCCATGCACCCACCGATTACATGGTGACCCAAACCCTCAAGGCTGACGCAAACGGCGTCTTTACTTATGCAGTGCCCGCTGCCGGGTGGTGGGGATTTGCGGCGCTGAATGCTTCCGACCAGAAGATTAAACTCAATGGAAAAGATAAGGATGTTGAGTTGGGTGCGGTCATATGGGTCAAATTTCATCCATGGCACTAAAATACCCAAGCCTGTCCCGGCCACACGGCAAGGCACGGCAAATCAATGCCGGGAAGCGAGACGTTGCCGGCTGCGTTTTCCAGCCTGCGACACTTAACCCAGATCCCTGAACAAGGTATCGACATGCACATTTCTGAAGGCTACCTGTCTGGCCCGGTGTTGCTCTCGGGGGCGGCTTTAACCGCAGCCGGTACCGCCATCGGTTTAAAAAAGCTGGATTACGAGCGCATCGCCCAGGCCGGTATTTTAGCATCCGCATTTTTTGTGGCTTCCCTGGTCCATGTGCCCATCGGGCCCTCCAACGCCCATTTGATTTTAAACGGCATCATTGGGTTGCTGCTGGGTTGGGGCGCCTTTCCCGCCATATTGGTTGCCCTGTTGCTGCAAGGCGTCTTCTTTCAATATGGCGGCATCACCACGCTGGGCATCAACACTTTCATAATGGCAGCGCCGGCGGTCGCCATGCACTATGGTTGCCGCCCCTGGTTGGGAAGCCCGGATTGGCGCGGCTCATTGGCTGCATTTGGTGTGGGTGCCGGATCAGTGGCCCTGGCCGCTATCATCA